>MKTG01000071.1:84145-90153 GCA_001897615.1 Burkholderiales bacterium 68-10 | reverse complement strand
TTCGACCTCGAACAGGCTGAGGCCGGCCTCGCGCGCCACCACCTTGGCCAGCTCGGTCTTGCCGGTGCCGGGTGGGCCGTACAGCAGCACGTTGACGCCCACCGCCTGCGTCTGCTGCGCCTTGCGCAGCAGCTGGACCAGCACCTGCACGTCGTCGCCGACAAAGCCGAAGTCGCCCGAGCGGAGCCCGCTCTTGCTGGCCGGACGGGTGAACACCGCCATCAGCTCGGCGCGGTCGCGGTACTCGCGCATCAGCACCGGCGGCAGCTTTTCGCTGACCTTCATCAGGTCGGCCAGGTCGGTGATGCTGTGCTCGGAGATCAGGTTCTCGACCAGCCCGATGCGCTCCAGCCGCCCGCCGGCGCGCAGCGCCTCGCCGACGTCGGCGGCGCTCACGCCGGCCAGATCGCCGATGGCGGCATAGGCCTCGGGCGCGTTGTTGACCTTGAACTCGACCAGCAGGCTGCGCAAATCGCGCTGGTAGCGCGCCAGCGTGCCGTACAGCAGCAGCGCGCGCTCGGCCTTGTTCAGCTGCAGCAGATTGGCCAGCGCGTCGATGTTCTTCTCGACCAGGGTGGACTGCTTCTTGAGCGCATGGCGCAGCCACTGGCCGGTGGCGGCCAGCAGCGCCAGCAGGTCCTTGGGAGCGTCTTTGGCGTATTCGTCGAGATAGAAGAACAGCGTGCCCTCTTCATAGGGGCCGCGCCAGACGCCGTGGCGCTCCAGGAACTCGGCGTCGGACAGGCGCTCGTGCGCGCGCCAGAACTCGTTGTCCTTGCAGCGCCGCGCCAGGAACTCGCGCAGCCGCGCCAGCACCGCCTGCGGCCAGATCAGGTGGCGCCCGGCCAGCGCCATCAGGCCGTTGATGTCGCGCCGCACGTTGAACTTGCTGCCCTGCTGGGCGGCCAGCGTCAGCACGAAGTGCGAGCACATCAGATCCATCACGGGCGCAGTCGCCAAGCCGGGCGTGGCCAGCATGCCCGCCGTTTCACGCGCCGTCGTCGTCCGTTTCGTCATCCGCGACCTCCCTGAGGGTTGAGGGCCTGCACAAGCGTCACCATAACGCAATCCAGGCGGGCGCGGAAGACAGCGGCGCGGCCCCCCGGGACGCCCGTTGCGCAACTGTTTCACGGTGGCGACCACTGGCACGCGGCGACCGCCGGCGCGGTTGACCGGGCCGGCGGCGCCAGCGATGATGCGGCGGCCACCGGCACAATGGGCGGCAAAGGAGTGTGGGCATGAGCGACTGGAACACCATGTGGGACAGCCTGCGGGGCGCGCTGGGGGCGCAGGTGCCGCGGGTGCTGGGGGCCCTGCTGATCCTCGTCGTTGGCTGGTTCGTGGCGGCGCTGGTCAAGGCGGGCGCGCGCAAGGCCCTGGGCCTGCTGGGGCTCAACCAGCGGTTCGCGGCCACCACCGGCCAGCGGGTCGATCTGGAGGGCGTGGTCGGGCTCGCCCTGTTCTGGCTGGTGCTGCTGCTCACGCTCGGGGCGATGTTCAACGCGCTCGACCTGTCGCTGGTGTCGGGTTCGTTCGCCGCGCTCAACACCCAGTTGTTCGAATACGCGCCGCGCGTGCTGGGGGCGGTGCTGCTGGCGCTGCTGGCCTGGCTGGTGGCGGCGCTGGTGCGGGGGCTGGCGCGCAAGCTGCTGGACCGCACCACGCTGGACGAAAAGCTGTCCGAACACGCCAACATCTCGCCCATCAGCGACAGCCTGGCCAGCGCTCTGTTCTGGCTGGTGGTGCTGCTGTTCTTGCCGGCCATCCTGGGCGCCCTGCAGATGGACGGCCTGCTGTCGCCGCTGCGCGACATGACGACGCGGGCGGTCGACATCCTGCCCGACATCGTGGCGGCGCTGGTGATCGGCGGCGTCGGCTGGGTGCTGGCCACCGTGCTGCGCAACCTGGTCACCAACCTGCTGCGCTCGGCCGGCTTCGACCAGATCGGCAGCAAGGCCGGGCTGGCCGGCACGGTGCAGCTGTCGGCGCTGGCCGGGCTGGTGGTGTTCATCGTGGTGTTCGTGCCGGCGCTGATCGCCGCGCTGGACGCGCTGCGCATCGAGGCCATCTCGCGCCCCGCCACCGAGATGCTGACCCTGCTGCTGGACGCGGTGCCGCGCATCATCGCCGCCGGGCTGATCCTGCTGGTCACGTGGCTGGTGGCCTCGTTCGCCGCCCGGCTGCTCACCAGCCTGCTGGCCAACGTGGGCTTCGACAGCCTGCCCCAGCGGCTGGGCATGCAGCAGGCCTTCGCGCGCACGCCGCCGTCGGGGCTTGCCGGCCGCGTGGCCCTGCTGTTCGCCATGCTGTTCGCGGTGGTGGAGGCCGGCAACCAGCTGGGCTTTCAGCGCTTTTCCGACCTCATCATGACCTTCATCGAGTTTGCCGGCGACGTGCTGCTGGGCTCGGTGATCCTGATCATCGGCTTCATGCTGGCCAATGCCGCGTACGAGGCGATCTCGCGCGCCAGCGGCAGCCCCACGCCGCTGGCCAGGGTGGCGCGCTTTGCCATTCTGGGCATCGTGCTGGCCATGGGGCTGCGCGCCATGGGCATCGCCGACGACATCGTGAACCTGGCCTTCGGCCTGACGCTGGGCGCCATCGCCGTGGCCGTGGCGCTGGCCTTCGGCCTGGGCGGGCGTGAAGCCGCCGCCCGCCTGGCCTCGCGCTGGGTAGACCGGCTGCACCAGGAGGCGGCGCCACCGCCGCCCGAGCGCCAGCCGCCCCCGCCGCCGGGCGAAGGCGGCCCCTGACACAGCGTCGCGGTGGCCGCGCGCCGGGTTTGACCCCATGCACGGCCGGGGGCCCTCTAATAGAATGCCCCGACTTTCCCCTATATGAGCAACAAGGCCACCCACATGTCCGCCAGCACCGAGCACCTGCACGCCGAAGACCCGACCGAAGCCGTGACCAAGAGCATCCCGGTGGTCATCCCGCTGGCCGGCGCGGTGCTGATCTTCCTGCTGGCCTTCATTGCCGTGACCGTGGCCTGAGCCTCGGCAGTTGGCAATCAAATCGGGCTCCAGCGCCCGCCAGGCAAGCGCCAGCAGCTCCTGAAATCATAGTTATTGCGACGTCCGCCAGCCGGGCCGAGGCTTTGCCTGGGCGGTCAGGCTGGCGACGGGCAGATTTCATAAAATCACCGCTTTGCCGCCGCCTAGCCGCGGCGAGGCCCAGGCGCTGAGGCGCCACAGCGTGGAGACAGGGTTCGAGTCGGCTTTCCCAAGGCCATCGCCTTCGGAAAGAGCGATTTTCAATTCAGGAGCTTTGTCCATGAACGCACCCCTGACCCCCGGGATGATCCAAGATCTCAACGTCCCGCCCTACGTCCAGCATGCCCGCCTGATCGCCTGGGTGGGCGAGATGGTGGCCCTGTGCAAGCCCGACCGCGTGCACTGGTGCGACGGCAGCCCGGCCGAGTACGACGCGCTGTGCCAGCAACTGGTGGACGCCGGCACCCTGAAGAAGCTCAACCCGGCCAAGCGCCCGGGCTCCTTCCTGGCCTGCTCCGACCCGTCCGACGTGGCGCGGGTCGAGGACCGCACCTTCATCTGCTCCGAGCGCCAGCAGGACGCCGGCCCCACCAACAACTGGGAGCCGCCGGCCGAGATGCGCGCCAAGCTGCAGCCGCTGTTCGACGGCTGCATGCGCGGGCGCACCATGTACGTGATCCCGTTCTCCATGGGCCCGCTGGGCAGCCCGATCGCCCACATCGGCGTCGAGCTGTCCGACAGCGCCTATGTGGCCGTCAACATGAAGCTGATGACCCGCATGGGCAAGGGTGCCATCGAGGTGCTGGGCGAGGCCGGCGAGTTCGTGCCCTGCGTGCACACCGTGGGCGCGCCGCTGTCGCCGGGCCAGAAGGACCAGACCGCCTGGCCCTGCAATCCGAAGCTCAAGTACATCGTCCACTACCCCGAGACGCGCGAGATCTGGTCCTACGGCTCGGGCTACGGCGGCAACGCCCTGCTGGGCAAGAAGTGCTTCGCGCTGCGCATCGCCTCCACCATGGGGCGCGACCAGGGCTGGCTGGCCGAGCACATGCTGATCCTGGGCGTCGAGAACCCGCAGGGTAAGAAGTATCACGTCGCCGCCGCCTTCCCCAGCGCCTGCGGCAAGACCAATTTCTCGATGCTGGTGCCGCCGGCCGGCTTTGACGGCTGGAAGGTCACCACCATTGGCGACGACATCGCCTGGATCAAGCCCGGTGCCGACGGCCGCCTGTACGCCATCAATCCCGAGGCCGGCTACTTCGGCGTGGCGCCCGGCACCAACCTGCACACCAACCCCAACTGCATGCACAGCCTGGATCGGGAGGTGATCTTCACCAACGTCGCGCTGACGGATGACGGCGCCGTCTGGTGGGAAGGCATGGAAAAGGACACCGGCACCACTCCCGCCCACCTGATCGACTGGCAGGGCAAGGACTGGACCCCCGCCGACGGCCAGGCCGGCCGCAAGGCGGCGCACCCCAACGCGCGCTTCACCGTGGCCGCCACCAACAACCCCGTGCTCGACCCCGCCTGGGACGACCCGGCCGGCGTGCCCATCGACGCCTTCATTTTCGGCGGCCGCCGCTCTACCACCGTGCCACTGGTGACCGAGGCGCGCAACTGGACCGAGGGCGTCTACATGGCCGCCACCATGGGCAGCGAGACCACCGCCGCCGCCTTCGGCGCGCAGGGTGTGGTGCGCCGCGACCCCTTCGCCATGCTGCCGTTCTGCGGCTACAACATGGCCGACTACTTTGGCCATTGGCTGAAGATGGGCGAGAAGCTGCAAGGCCAGGGCGCCCGGCTGCCGGCCATCTACTGCGTCAACTGGTTCCGCAAGGACGAGGCCGGCAAGTTCGTCTGGCCCGGCTACGGCGAGAACATGCGCGTGCTCAAGTGGATGATCGACCGCGTCGAGGGCCGCGCCGCCGGCCAGTCGACCATGTTCGGCATCGCGCCGCGGTACGCCGAGATCAACTGGAGCGGCCTTAACTTCAGCCCCGCGCAGTTCGACACCGTCACCCGCATCGACCGCGATGCGTGGATGCAGGAATTCGCCCTGCACGACGAGCTGTTCGCCCAGCTGGCCCAGGGCTTGCCGTCCGCGCTACTGGCCACCCGGCAGGCGCTGGAGCAGAGCCTGGCAGCGGACTGAGCCCGGTGCAGCACAAAAAAAGCCGCCCGAGGGCGGCTTTTTCCATGGGCAGGCCAAGCCAGGTCGGCGCAGCCTGGAAGGGTGCCGGCTCAGACGAACGGGCGGTGCGGCACCTTCCACTCGGCCAAGTCGCGCGCCGTCTGCAGGTCACGCTGCACGCGGTGGTCCAGCTCGGCGAGGGCTTGGATCTCGCGCTCGATGCGGGCCTGCGCCAGGCGCTGGCGCAGCTGCACCCAGCGTACACGCAACTGCTGACCCAGGCGCGGCTGGCCGGCGTGCGGGCGTGGCTGCCAGTGGTCGAGGCGGGCGGTGTCCAGGGTCAGGGTCGTGGTGTTCATGTTCGGTTCCTTGTCGATGTCATTGCGGACGGTGTGCGCTTGCTCAGCGCACCACGCCCAGGTAAGTCACGGCCGCGGCGCGCAGATCGGCGGCGCGCCGGGGGTCTCGGCCGGCGCAGGCGTCGGCGCCCTCCAGCAGCTTGCCGGCCGGGCCGCGCCCTTGGCGAACGGCATGGGCTGGCGAGGCGAACAGCGTCATGAAAAATTCAAACCAGGCATTCCACATCGTCATCACACGCCCTACGGGTTGCGTCGAACGTTCTCCAGCAAGGCTTTTGGCCGATGCGTGGATTATAGGTATCACCTAGGGTTAACCCTAGGTGATACCTTCTAAACCCCAGGATGGCCTGGGGTTTCATGCCACACTGGCGCGGCCATTGCGCCGGATCGCCCCGCTTGCCCGAGTCCGCCTGCCCCCACACCATGCGCATACAACTGCTGTCCGACCTGCATCTGGAGCGCCAGCCCGACTTCGCGCCCCGGCCCGCGCCCGGGGCGGACGTGCTGGTGCTGGCGGGCGAC
>MKTG01000071.1:71641-84108 GCA_001897615.1 Burkholderiales bacterium 68-10 | reverse complement strand
GCAACCACGAGTACGACGCGCTGGACTTCGACGCCACGCACGCGCGCCTGCGCGCCTGCTGCGAGCGCCTGGGCCTGCTGTGGCTGGAGCGCGAGGCACGCGTGCTGGGCGGCGTGCGCTTCATCGGCACCACGCTGTGGACCGACTTCGAGGCCCTGGTGCCGGGCGGGCCGGGCGTGTCGGCGGCGGCCCAGCGCACCGCGCGCGACAAGGCCATGCGCGCCGCCAATTACCACCTGCGCATCGCCGCCACCACGCGCGACGGCGCGCCGTTCCTGGCCGAACAGCCGCGCGCCCAGGCCCTGATTTGCCAGCAGTGGCTGCGCGCGGCGCTGGCCGAGCCGTTTGCCGGGCCGACGGTGGTGGTCACGCACTTCGCGCCCAGCCTGCGCAGCCACGACCCGCGCTACGGCCTGACGCCGGGCACGGCGGGCTTTTGCAATGCGCTGGACGAGCTGCTGCCCCTGGCCGACCTGTGGCTGCACGGCCACCTGCACTGCGCGGTCGACTACCGCGTCGGGCGCTGCCGGGTGTGGGCCAATCCGCTGGGCTACGCCGCCAAGGGCGAGCAGGGCGCCTTCGATCCCGCCGCCGTCGCCACGCTGGCGCCGGCCGCCGATTGACGCCGCCGCCATGCCCGCGCTTACACTGTGGTCCTTGTCCACCCCGTCTTGAGAGGATCCGCGCGATGAAGATTCTGCTGGCTGTCGATGGCAGCGCATTCACCAAGAAGATGCTGGCCTACGTGACGACGCACCTGGATCTGTTTTCCGGTGACATCGAGTACACCGCGCTGACCGTGCAGGGCGCGCTGCCGCCGCGGGCGCGCGCCGCCGTCGGGCGCGAGGTGGTGGATGCCTACTACGCCGAGGAATCGGCCAAGGTGCTGGACCCGGTGGTCAAGTTCCTGACCCGCCACAAGCTCAACGTGACGACGCTGTCCAAGGTCGGCAATGCCGGCGAGCTGATCGCCAAGACCGCCGAGAGCGGCAAGTTCGACCTGGTCATCATGGGTTCGCGCGGCCACGGCGCGCTGGGCAGCCTGGTCATGGGTTCGGTGGCGACCAAGGTGCTGGCCAGCTGCGGCACGCCGGTGCTGCTGGTGCGCTGACCTTCACCGCGTCAGGCTGCGACGCTTGCCTGGCGAGCGCCAGCAGCTACTAAACAAATAGCGTTCTCAGTGCCGCCAGGCTCGCGCGTGGCGCAGGAATGGCAGCAGCAGCTGATCGAACTCGTCGGGCCGCTCCAGCGGCGGCAGGTGGCCGGCGTCGGCCAGCACCTCGTGGCGCGCGCCGCTGATCTGCGCGGCCATCTCGCGCAGCACGGCCGGCGGGGTCAGCCGGTCCTGCCCGCCGGCCACCAGCAGCGTCGGCACGGCCAGCTGCGGTAGCGCCGCGCGGCGCTCGAAACCGGCCAGCGCCTGCAGCGCGCGGCGCCAGGTGGCGCCATGCACCCGCGCCTGGCAGTGCGTGGCCAGCTGCACGCCGGCGGGCAGGGCGTCGCGCCCCAGCAGAAGCGGCAGCCGCAGGGCGGCGATCCGCGCCATGTCGTGGCCCGCCTCCAGCCAGGCCAGCATCTGCGCCGCGTGGCGGCCGTAGGCGTCGTCCGGTGCCACCGACGCGGCGGTGGCCACCAGCACCAGCTGGTGGATCAGGTCGGGGCGACGCAGCACCACCTCCTGCGCCACCATGCCGCCCAGCCCCTGGCCCAGCAGCGCCACCGGCGCGCCGCCGGTCAGCGGCGCCAGCGCCTCGATCAGCGCCACGCAGCTTTCGGCCAGGCCCTTGAAGCCGTAGGGCTCGATGGGCGGACTCTGGCCATAGCCCGGCATGTCCCAGGCGATGGCCCGAAAGCCCAGGCTGGCCAGGGTCTCGACCTGCGGCGCGAAGGCCCGAAAGCCGCCGCCCGAGCCGTGCAGCAGCAGCACCGGCGGGCCATGGCCCAGGGTGGTGAAGGTGGGCAGCAGCGCCATGCGGCCATGGTACGCCTTGTGGCGGGCGCCGAAGTCCCCGCGCCGGCAGTGGCGCGGCCGCATGGCTATCATCGCCGCCAGCCGGTGCGCCTGCGTGTGCACGCGCGCCGCCGGCCCGCCATCTCCCACCCATGTCCCCCACCCCTCGCGCCGCCGACCCCGCCTTCTCCGCGCTGGAGTTCCGCGCCGCGCTGGGCATGTTCGCCACCGGCGTGACCATCGTCAGCGCCCGCACGGCGGACGGCGAGCTGGTGGGGCTGACGGCGAACTCCTTCAACTCGGTGTCGCTCGATCCGCCGCTGGTGGCCTGGAGCCTGAGCCAGCGCTCGCTGTCGCTGCGCGCGTTTCGCCGCGGCTCGCACTACGCCATCAACGTGCTGGCGGCCGAGCAGCGCGATCTGGCGCTGCGCTTTGCCGCGCCGGTGGGCGATCGCTGGGCCGGCGTGGCCTGGCGCCCGGGGGTGGCGGGGGCGCCGCTGATCGAGGGCGCCGTGGCGCATTTCGAATGCTTCAACCGCGGCCGCCACGACGAGGGCGACCACCTGCTGTTCATCGGCCAGGTGGAGCACTGCGATCACCGCCCCGGTGCCTCGCCACTGCTGTTTCACGGCGGCCAGTTCTACACGGAGCACCCGCTGTGACCGAGGCGCCACGGCGTCGCCGGGAGGCGGGGTGGGCATGACCGCGCGGCGCGAGCAGCTCGACGGCCGGGCCATCGGCATCCTGCTGGCCTGCTGCCTGTTCTGGGGCGTGCAGCAGGTGATGGTCAAGGCCACGCTGCCCGAGCTGGCGCCGGTGTTCCAGGCCGCGCTGCGCTTTGCCGGCGCCACCGCGCTGCTGTGGCTGTGGTGCGCCTGGCGCGGCGTGCCGCTATTCCAGCGCGACGGCACGCTGGGCGCGGGGCTGCTGGCCGGCGTGCTGTTCGCGGCCGAATTCGCCGCCATGTACCTGGGCCTGCAACACACCACCGCCTCGCGGCTGACGGTGTTTCTCTACACCTCGCCGTTCTGGGTGGCGCTGGTGCTGCCCTGGCTGGTGCCGGCCGAGCGCCTGCGCCGCGTGCAGTGGCTGGGCCTGGCCTGCGCCTTTGCGGCGGTGGTGTTCGCGCTGCGCGAAGGCTTCAGTCACGGCGGCGCCGGCCTGACCTGGCGCGGCGATCTGCTGGCGCTGGCGGCCGGCGCGCTGTGGGGGCTGACGACGGTGAGCATCCGCGCCACCCGGCTGGTGCAGGTCTCGCCCGAGAAGATGCTGTTCTACCAGGTGGCGGTGAGCACGGCGGTGCTGCCGCTGCTGTCGCTGGCCCTGGGCGAGCCCTGGAACTGGCACTGGAGCGCGTTTGCCGCCACCTCGCTGGCGCTGCAGACCGTGGTGGGCGCCTTTGCCAGCTACCTGGCCTGGATGTGGCTGCTGGCGCATTACCCGGCCACGCGCGTGTCGGCGTTCTCTTTTCTGACGCCGATCTTCGCCCTGATGGCCGGCGCGCTGTGGCTGCACGAACCCATCACACCGACGCTGGTGACGGCGCTGGCGCTGGTGGCGCTGGGCATGGTGCTGGTCAACCGGCGCTGGCCGGCGCGGCCGCGCGACTGAGCCGCTGAACCGGCGCGGCGCCGGGTCGCCGTTTTCGGGTTCAAGTCAAATCGGCCTCTGGCGCGCTTGTGGCAAGCGCCAGCAGCTATCAAAAATATACTGATGTCGATGCCGATCGGCACAGCGCTTGCGCGCTGGCCAGCGGGCCCCATATAAACCGGCATGGGGCGCGCCACCGTCGCCGCGCGTCCCGGCACACACAGGCAAGCGCATGCAGTTCAAGGACTACTACCAGATCCTCGGCGTGGCCAAGGGCGCCAGCCAGGACGACATCAAGAAGGCCTACCGCAAGCTGGCGCGAAAGTACCACCCCGACGTCAGCAAGGAGGCCGACGCCGCCCAGCGCATGGCCGAGCTCAACGAGGCCAACACCGTGCTGTCCGACCCGGAAAAGCGCGCCGCCTACGACAGCGTGGGCGCGCAGGCCTGGGCGGCCGGCGCGCGCTCGGGCGACGACGTGCGTCCGCCGCCGGGCTGGAACACCGGCTACGAGTTCTCCGACGGCGGCGGCGCGGACTTTGGCCCAGGGGGCGAGGGCGATTTCAGCGAATTCTTCGAGCAGATGTTCGGCCGTGCCCGCGCCGGCGCCCGCGGCGCGCGCGCCGGTGGCGCTGCGCCGACGCCGATGCGCGGCCAGGACCACCACGCGCGCATCGAGCTGGAGCTGATCGACGCCTACCGCGGCGCCGAGCGCGCCCTCGGCCTGCACGGCGTCCAGGTCGATGCGCAGGGCCAGGTGCTGCCGCAGGAGCGCACGTTGCAGGTCCGCATTCCGCAGGGCGTCAAAGAGGGCCAGCTGATCCGGCTGGCCGGCCAGGGCAGCCCGGGCTACCACGGCGGACCGGCGGGCGATCTGTTCCTGGAAGTGCAGTTCCGCCCCGACGCGCGCTGGCGCATCGACGGCCGGGACGTCACCCAGCGGCTGCGCGTGACCCCCTGGGAAGCCGCGCTGGGCGGCGCGGTGCAGGTCGCCACGCCCGACGGCAAGACGGTGGAAGTCGCCGTGCCCGCCGGCTCCGGCAGCGGCCGCAAGCTGCGCCTGAAGGGGCGCGGCATCCCCTCGGCCAGCGCCCCGGGCGATCTGTTTCTGGAGCTCGACATCGCCGTGCCCGGCGCCGTCACCGAGGCCCAGAAGGCGGCCTGGGCCCAGCTGGCCGCCGCCTATCCCGGCTTTGATCCGCGCCGTGCCTGACCCCGCAGGAGAACTTCCGTCATGGCTTCACGCCCCGTCACCCTTCCCGCCGATCTGGTCGAGTTGCTGGACGACGCCGCGCTCGATCTGCACGGCCTGGCGCGCGCCTGCGCCATGAGCCCCGAATGGGTGCTCGCCCGCGTCGAGGCCGGCGTGCTGCAGCCGCTGCACGGCGGCGTGGCCACCGAATGGCGCTTTGCCAGCCTCAGCCTGCGCCGCGCGCGCCGCATCGCCCAGCTGGAGCGGGTGTTCGACGCCGACCCCCAGCTGGCCGCGCTGACGGCCGACCTGATGGAAGAGGTGATCGCGCTGCGGCAGCGCCTGGGGGCCTGATGGGCGCCGCCAAAGACTCCTGAATAGATAGCTGCTGGCGCTTGCTGGACGTGCGCCAACACCCAATTTGACCGGCTGCGGCGCACCGCGCGCCGGGGCAGCTCGCGGCGCGCGGCAAAAAGGCGGGACAATCGCAGTCTTTCCCAACCCGCAGCCGCCGCGCGGGCGCCTGCCCGCCGCTTCACGCCATGTCTCACACCATCTTGCAATCGCTTCCCGCCGGCCAGAAAGTCGGCATCGCCTTCTCGGGCGGCCTGGACACCAGCGCCGCCCTGCTGTGGATGCGCCAGAAGGGCGCCATTCCCTACGCCTACACCGCCAACCTGGGCCAGCCCGACGAGGCCGACTACGACGCCATCCCGCGCAAGGCCATGGACTACGGCGCCGAAAAGGCGCGCCTGGTGGACTGTCGCACCCAACTGGCCAACGAAGGCATCGCCGCCCTGCAGTGCGGGGCCTTCCACATCCAGACCGCCGGCGCCACCTACTACAACACCACGCCGCTCGGGCGGGCCGTCACCGGCACCATGCTGGTGAACGCGATGAAGGAAGATGACGTCAATATCTGGGGTGATGGCAGCACATACAAGGGAAATGACATCGAACGCTTCTACCGCTACGGCCTGCTGGCCAACCCGGCGCTGAAAATCTACAAGCCCTGGCTCGACCAGCGCTTCATCGACGAGCTGGGCGGCCGCAAGGAAATGTCGGAATTCATGCAGAAGGCCGGTTTTGACTACAAAATGTCGGCAGAAAAGGCCTATTCGACCGATTCCAACATGCTGGGCGCGACCCACGAGGCGAAGGACCTGGAAGAGCTGTCCAGCGGCATCCGCATCGTCAACCCGATCATGGGCGTGGCCTTCTGGAAGCTCGAGGTCGAGGTCAAGGCCGAGGAAGTGCGCGTGCGCTTCGAGGAAGGCCGCCCGGTGGCGCTCAACGGCCAGGAGATCGCCGATCCGGTGGAGCTGTTCCTGCAGGCCAACCGCATCGGCGGCCGCCACGGCCTGGGCATGTGCGACCAGATCGAGAACCGCATCATCGAGGCCAAGAGCCGCGGCATCTACGAAGCCCCCGGCATGGCCCTGCTGCACATCGCCTACGAGCGCCTGCTGACCGGCATCCACAACGAGGACACCATCGAGCAGTACCGCATCAACGGCCTGCGCCTGGGCCGCCTGTTGTACCAGGGTCGCTGGTTCGACCCCCAGGCCATCATGCTGCGCGAGACCGCCCAGCGCTGGGTGGCCGGCGCCATCACCGGCGAAGTGACGCTGGAGCTGCGCCGCGGCAACGACTACAGCCTGCTGAACACCGAGTCGCCCAACCTGACTTACGCGCCCGAGCGCCTGAGCATGGAGAAGGTCGAGAACGCCCCCTTCACCCCGCTGGACCGCATCGGCCAGCTGACCATGCGCAACCTGGACATCACCGACACGCGCGGCAAGCTGGCGGTCTACAGCCGCAGCGGGCTGCTGCAACTGGGCGAAGGCTCGATGCTGCCGCAGCTGGGCCACGACAGTGGCGCCGAGCGCAAGTAAGCGATCGCTGACGTTGTTCGTGCCCCCGAAAATCCCCTACGGGCAAGCCCCAATGGCCCCGGCGCGGCCCGGCGGTTACATTGCAGGCACTCAGGCGCGGCGGCCCAGTGCCGGCGCGCCGAAGGGCCGAGGAGACAAACCCAAGCACAACGACAACGCAACGATTTCCGTCAACACCGACTTGCAGGGCGCCCACGTGGCGCCCTTTTTCTTGCCCGTGCGCATGGCGGATAATGTGGTCATTCCGGCCCGTGGCGCTTGCCAGGCAAGCGCCACCAGCTATAAAAACCATAGAATTCCAGCCCGCTGATGGACCTGCTTCTCGTATCGCTGGCCTCGCTGCTGGCCGGCGGCATCGACTCGATCGTCGGCGGCGGCGGCCTGATCCTGGTGCCGGCGCTGTTCGCGGTCTACCCGAACGCCGCCCCGGCCACGCTGTTCGGCACCAACAAGAGCGCCTCGGTCTGGGGCACCAGCATCGCCACCGTGCAGTACAGCCGGCGCGTGCAGATGCGCTGGGCGGTGCTGGGGCCGGCGGCCGGCGCGGCGCTGGTGGGCTCGTTCCTCGGGGCCTGGGCGGTGACGCTGATCGACCCCGGTTTTCTGCGCCGCGCCCTGCCGCTGATCCTGCTGGCGGTGCTGCTCTACACGCTGGCCCGCAAGGACCTGGGCCGCACCCATGCGCCGCGCCACACGCGCGGGCGCGAAACCCTGCTGGCCTGCCTGATCGGCGCCGTGATCGGCTGGTACGACGGCTTCTTCGGCCCCGGCACCGGCAGCTTCTTCATTTTTCTGTTCGTGCGCCTGCTGGGCTACGACTTTCTCAACGCCTCGGCCGCCGCCAAACTGCTGAACGTGGCCACCAACATCGCCGCCATCGCGCTGTTCGCCGCCAAGGGCCATGTGTGGTGGCACATCGGCCTGGTGATGGCCGCCGCCAACGTCACCGGCAGCCTGATCGGCACGCGCCTGGCGCTCAAGCACGGCGCCGGCTTCGTGCGCGGGGTGTTCATCGTCGTCGTCGGGGCGCTGATCCTGAAGACCGGCTACGACGCTTTCCTGCGCTAGCCGTGCGGGGCGCTCGAGGGGGCGTCGTCAGGCCTCGACCACCACCGGCACGCGCGGCGCCAGCGCGCACATCAGCTCGTAGCCGATGGTGCCGGCGGCGTGCGCCACCTCGTCGATCGGCAGGCCCTGGCCCCACAGCGTCACGGCGCTGCCGGGCCCGGCCTGCGGCACCGGGTCGAGGTCGACGGTCAGCATGTCCATGCTCACGCGCCCCAGCAGGCGGGTGCGCACGCCGTCGACCAGCACCGGCGTGCCGGTGGGGGCGTGGCGCGGGTAGCCGTCGGCGTAGCCGCAGGCCACGACGCCGACGCGCATCGGTTGCGCCGCCGTGAACGTGGAACCATATCCGACGCTGTCGCCCGTCTGGAGCGCGCCAGAAGCTATCAATTTTGAGGTAAGCGTCATGGTCGGCCGCAGGCCCCAGTGCGCCGCGTCGTGCGTCGGAAAGTCGGGCGAGCCGCCGTAGGCCGCGATGCCGGGGCGCACCCAGTCGGCGCGCACGGCGGCGTCCTGCGCGTGGCGCAGGGTGGCGGCGCTGTTGCACACGCTGCGCTCGCCCGGCAGGCCGTCGGTGACGCGCTGGAACACCGCCCACTGCCCGGCGATGCCCTTGTCGCCGTCGGCGTCGCTGAAGTGCGTCATCAGCGAGATCTCGCCCACCTGCGGCAGTGCCGACAGGCGCGCGTGGGCGGCGCGAAAGCGCTCGGGCGCGAAGCCCAGCCGGTTCATGCCCGAGTTGAGCTTGAGGAACACATGGTGCGGCGCGTGCGTCTTGTGCATGGCCAGCCAGTCGATCTGCTCGTCGCCGTGCACCGCGTGCCACAGCGCGAGGCGCGAGCACAGCTCCAGGTCGCGCGGCTCGAACACGCCCTCCAGCATCAGGATGGGGCCGCGCCAGCCCAGGGCCCGCACGCGCTCGGCCTCGGCCAGGTCGAGCAGCGCGAAGCCGTCGGCGCCGCGCAGGCCCTCGTAGGCGCGCTCGATGCCGTGGCCGTAGGCGTTGGCCTTGACGACGGCCCACAGGCGCGCGCCGGGCGCGGCGGCGCGCAGGCGCCGCAGGTTGTGGCGCAGCGCGTCGGTGTGGATGATGGCCTGGATCGGACGGGGCATGGCAAGGTCGGCACGGTGGCAACCCCGGGATTCTGGCACCGCGCGGCCATGCCCACCGCCGGCAGGGCGCGTGCTATAACCGCGCACCGATACAGGAGCTTACTTTTTTGGTTCGGTTCAGCCACCGCCCGGCGTCCCCGGCCTCGTGCCCATGAGACGGGGCTTCTACACCATCATGGCGGCGCAGTTCTTCAGCTCGCTGGCCGACAACGCCCTGTTCGTCGCCGCCGTCGAGCTGCTGCGCGGCAGCGGCGCGGCCGAGTGGCAGCGCGCCGCGCTGGTGCCGATGTTCGCGCTGTTCTACGTGGTGCTGGCGCCCTGGGTGGGCGCCTTCGCCGATTCGCGTCCCAAGGGGCGCGTCATGTTCCTCAGCAACGCCATCAAGATCGTCGGCTGCCTGGCCATGCTGTTCGGCGGCCATCCGCTGCTGGCTTACGGCATCGTCGGCCTGGGGGCGGCGGCGTATTCGCCGGCCAAGTACGGCATCCTGACCGAGCTGCTGCCGGCCTCGCAGCTGGTGCGCGCCAACGGCTGGATCGAGGGGCTGACCATCGCCTCCATCATCCTGGGCGTGCTGCTGGGCGGCCAGCTGGTGGGGCCGCACCTGTCGCCGTGGCTGCTGGCCATCGACCTGCCCGGCATCGAGACCTCCATCGACACGCCGCCCGAGGCCGCCATCGCCTCGCTGGTGCTGGTGTACGCCATCGCCGCCGCCATCAACCTGCGCATTCCCCACACCGGCGTGCGCATGCGGCCGCTGCCCGATCGCACGCTGTCGCTGCTGCCCGACTTCTGGCGCTGCAACGCCCGCCTGTGGCGCGACAAGCTGGGCCAGATCTCGCTGGCCACCACCACGCTGTTCTGGGGCGTGTCGGGCAACATGCGCTACATCGTGCTGGCCTGGGCCGCCGCCGCGCTGCACTACAGCACCACGCAGGCGGCCGGCCTGGTGGGGGTGGTGGCCATCGGCACCGCCGTCGGGGCGGTGCTGGCCTCGATGCGGGTCCGGCTGGACCGCGCCATCGGCGTCATGCCGCTGGGCGTGCTGATGGGGGCGCTGGTGGTGCTGATGGTGTTCGTCGACCGGCTGTGGCTGGCCGTGCCGTTCCTGATCTTCATGGGCGCGCTGGGCGGCTACATCGTGGTGCCGATGAACGCGCTGCTACAGCACCGCGGCCACAACCTGATGGGCGCCGGGCGCTCCATCGCGGTGCAGAACTTCAACGAACAGGCCTGCATCCTGGGCCTGGGCGCGCTCTACAGCGCCTCGGCCGGCGTCGGGCTGTCGGCGTTCGGCGCCATCGCGCTGTTCGGCGCCGTGGTGATCGCTTTCATGCTGCTGATCCAGCGCTGGCACCGCCACAACCTGCGCCGCTACCCGGGCAAGGTCGAGCGCCTGCTGAACATCGCACGGCGCGACCGGGGGCACTGAGCGCCGTGTCCGTTCACTCAAAATCGGCCGCGCTGCCGGCGCTGGCCCTGCTGGGCAATGCGCTGGTCTGGGGCCTGTCCTGGATCGGCTTCAAGGCGCTGCACCGGCATGGCCTGCACCCGCTGTGGAGCACCGCCGTGGTGTTTGCCGGTGAAGCCGCGCGCGATATTTGAGCCTCAAAACGTGCGATATTTGAGCGTCGGATGAGTTGTGGCGGTTGCAAAGGAATTGCGCAGGCGGCAACGATACGCCATCACCACTCGCCGTAAGTGACTTTGAGCTGGATCCGTCCAGCATCGGCGCCGGCAACGAATGCGGCGGCCGTCAGGTCATTGAAACCACCGCCGCCGCTGCCGAAGACCGTCTTTACGAGCAGGCCTGACCCGGCCCCGATGGCAGCGTCGCCGGCTGCGGAGAGATAGGCGCCCGTGGCGTCCGGGCTGCCTGCTGGGTCCGGGTCGGCCCAGGACAAGGACCAATCGGCGGCCGCCGCCGACAGCGTGGATCCAAATACCAGGCCCTGGCCCCCAAACACCTCCATCCACGAACAGCGCCACGCAGGCGACGGCACTGGCGCCGGGATGCCGTCGATCAAGTAGGGCTCACCCTCCCAGCGTGTCCGCAGATGGAGACCGTCATATGGATGAGTCAGCTCCCACACCCCATCGGCCACCTCCACGGCCGCGCGACCGTCTGGATACTCGAACCATTTGCCGATCAGCACCGTCGGAATCCAGGTCGCGCGTACAAGCCCTGGCGCCGGCGGCGCGACCGCGGGCGCCGGCTCTGTCCGGTCCGCCCGCAGCTGCACCTCCAGCTCCACGCGCTGCCCCGGCACCTGCTGCGCCGGGCGAGATGGGAAGAAGCGGCGCCGTTCCATCACACCACCACCACCGCCTCGCTGGGCGGGTAGCCGTCGGCCTCGATCAGCAGCACGTGCCGACCGCGCGCTACCGGGAACGACACGCGCCCATTGGCGTCGGCAATGCGCCTGGCACCCCCGTCCAGCGTGATGCGCGCCCCCGGCAGCGGCTGGCCGCGCTCGTTGCGCGCCGTGAAAATGATCTCCCCGTTCGCCACCTCCACCGTGATGCCCGGCTGGATCAGCGGGTCGAACGCAGCCGACAGGCGCGTGGTCTCGATCGCGGGCGGCGCACCGACCGGCGCCTCGATGGCGCAGGCCAGCACGGCGGCGTCCAGATCCAGCTCGGCACCCACCAGCCGGTGGCGGCCCTGCACGGGGCTGCGCGGGTGGTCGATCTCCACCCATGACCCCGTGGCCACGTCAGCGAGCGACTGGCGCCAGCTCACGCGCCAGCGCGGGCGCGCCAGCCAGGCCAGCATGCGCTGGCCCAGCGCCTCGGCCTGGCGCGGCGTGCGCAGCCACGGCGCGGGCCACTCCAGCTCCAGCCGGCCGTAATCCTTGATCGCGTCCGGCGCCTCCAGCTGAATGGCGCGGGCAAAGCGGCCGGCCGCGTGGTCGTAGTCGTACAGCACGCGCAGCGCGGTGTGGATGCCCGTGGCGCTGGTGGCCGCCTGCAAGTCGGGCGCCGCCAGCGCATCCACCCGCAGCGCCGGCGCGGCCGCGTCGGGCAGCGGTGGCCAGGTGATGGCCACGCCCGGCATGGCCGCCGCCCAGGCGCCGCCCGCGCTCTGCATGATCTGGTCCACCGCCGCGCGCACGCTGATGGTGTTGTCGTCCAGCACGCCGCCCAGCACCAGCTCGGCCGTCTCGGTGCGGTAGTCGTCCAGCTCGCCCCAGCTCACCGGCGCGCCCGCCAGGTTGGCCAGCACGTCGTGCAGAATCTCGGCCGGCGTTTGCAGCCGCCGCCCCGTGGCCGGGTGCATGCGCCCGCGCAGCGTCACGGCCAGGCGCTCGCCCTCGGCCAGCGGCTCGGCCAGCTCGACAAAGCTCACCGCCCGCCCCGTGCTGTCCACCCCGTTGTACCAGGCCCAGGCCGGCGTGGCCACGCCGTCGCGCTTGACCTCATCCACCCCCTCGATCGGGTGATCCAGCAGGACGAACACCCGCTGGTCGTCGCTGTACTGGATCGGCGTCACGGTGATGCGCCCCCAACCCCAGGGCAGCACGCGCACCTCGCGCCAGCCGCCCCACACCGCATTGGTGCGCAGCGGCAGGTTGTCCGACAAGGGCCGGTCCATGCCCGCCTCCAGCGCCAGGCGCAGCTCGGCGCCGGCGTCGATGCCCGTCACGATGCCCTCGAAGAT
>MKTG01000071.1:38822-71620 GCA_001897615.1 Burkholderiales bacterium 68-10 | reverse complement strand
CGCCGCCGGCGTTGTCCACGCGCGCGTCCAGGTTGCTGGCCGGCGCGCTGGCGATGCCCGGCACCGACAGCGGCCGCTGCACCGCCGAGATGGCCGCCAGCACCGGCAGCGTCAGCCCATCGGGCAGGCTCGAAGGCGCGGCGCCCGCGGCGCCGATCAGGTTGATGGCGCAGCCGTGCGGCCCGCCCTCGATGCGCAGCCAGGCATTCATCATGCGAACACCGGCTCCAGCTCCAGGCTTGCCGACAGCAGGCGTGCGCCCGCATCGTCGCTCTGCCACTCGTGCAGGTCGGCCACCTCCAGCGCGTCGGCGGCAAAGCGCACCAGCGCCGCGTCCTGCGGGTGCAGGTGATGCGGCACAAACAGCAGCGGCTCGTCCTGCTGCTGCGCCCAGTCCAGCAGCGGCAGCAGGCCGGCCACATCGGCCTCCAGCAGGCGGCTGGCCGCCCAGTCGCCCGGCGCCCAGGCCAGGCGCCAGCCGTCGCCCGCGCCCGCGTACAGGCTGGCCGCGTTGTAGCCGCCACCGCGCTGCACCGCCCAGCGCCGGCGCCGCTCGCACTTGCTGGCATGGTGGTCGGTGGCAAACGGCACGCCCGCCCACACCCAGCCGATGTGGCCGCCCATGGCCGCGGCCACCGTCAGGCGCAGGTAGCGCGCGCTGCCGGCGGTGAAGGCCACCGCCACCGTGCGCGACACGTCCAGCGCCACCGGCGCGCCCCAGGTGGCGCCATCGGCCGACAGCTCCACCGACACCGTCGCGCCCGCCGGCAGGCTGTAGCGCGCCAGCGCCAGCGCGGCAATCGGCTGCACGCTGCCCAGGTCCAGCAGCATGGTGGCGCCCGCGCCGGCCCAGGCCCAGGCCGTGGCCTGCGCATCCTTGACGTGGCTGGCCGCATGCGGCTGGTGCACGTGAAAGCCGCAGCTGTCGCCCGGCACGAACGACGGCGCCGCGCCGGCGTCAAAGTGCAGCTCCAGCCCATCGGCCAGCAGCGCCGGCCCGCTGGCCGGAATGTCGGCCACCGCGCTCCAGGCGCCGCCGTCGCGCCGCCACTGATACTGCCCGGCCTCAACCGCCAGGCCAAAGCGGTCCCCCAGCGCAAAGCCGATCCCGCCCATCGCCATCTCGACGTCGATGCCCGCATGGCTCCAGGTCGGCGCCGGCGCGCCGTCGGTGGGCAGCACGTAGCTCGGCAGCACGCCGCTGGCGCTGCCCTGCACGGCCCAGGTCTGCACGTCCGTGCCATCCACCCCACCGGCCAGCCAGGCCGGGCCGGCGCCAATGGTCTGGATAATCGCCTCGTCGCCCACTTTATAAGGGCGCTCGCCATCCACCGTGATAATGCGCACGGTAATCGAGTCGCCGATTTTCAGGCGCTCCGGGCAGGCCACGACAAGGCCGAATCCAAACTCCATCGTCGATTTAATCTCGCCCGTATCAGCATTTCGGCGCGCGCTGACATAAGGCTGATTCGTGAATGCGGGCAAATAAAGACCGTCCTGGTCCACCCACCAATGGGTGCCACCATGGTCAACCCAGCACCCGCCCGCGTCGGTGGTGCTGGGGTCAGACTTTGGGACGATGCCGGCCAGAGCGCGGCAGTAGTCCATCCGCGCGCTGTAGCGGCGCGGCATCGTCTGCATCAGCTCGGCCAGCACGGTGGCCGGCACGCCATCGATGTCGGCGCCCTCAGGCACGGCGGCCACAGGGTCAGCCAGTCGCGTAAGCGTTACCGTCCATTCGGCGCCAGATTCGGGCGATCCGGTGTACGTCGACCAATCCACCGTCAGCGTCACGTCGGCGCCAACGGCGACCTGCCACGCCGCGTCCAGCGGCACCGGGGTCACATCGGCCATCAGCGGACTGACGAAAAAGTCGATGCCCGTCACCGTTGTGCCGTCGCGCTTGATCTGCGTGACCTCGAACAGGCGGCCCACATGGCGCCAGCGCTCCCCCAGCCTGACGCGCCACGACGCAGGCACAGCGTGCGATCCCACCAGGCCGACCAGCGACGCCATTTCTGCCTGCAAGTCTGTCAGCGCGGCATCCCACTCGGTGCGCGCCGCGCTTGACGGGTGCACCTCGGCCAGCGCGTCGGAAAAGATTTTTACAACGGCGTCAGCCAGATCAAGATCATTCTTGGCCCACCGCATGGGCCAGCCCGGCGCCGTGTTGTCGCCAAAGAAGTCCCGCCGCCACTCGAACAGGTCTTCCAGGCGCGATTGATGTGCAGGGTCCAGTGCCATATCGGCCTCACCTCCAATCCCGAGACAGGCGTCCCGGATACGCAGCGGCGCCAGCGGCGCGCAGTTGCAATCCGCAGGCGGTCGCTTGCGGTACTCAAACGTCACGGCCGTTGGCCGCGCGTTCACCCCCAGGCGCAGCGGCTTCAGGCACACGCTGGGCACGCCTTCGGCGTCGCTGCGCGAGGCCGGAGAAAACCTCCACCCCGTCTCGCCACTGCCCACCGCCGCCGGGTCCAGCGCCGGCACCGTGAAGGCGATGGCCGCATGCGTGTACGGCACGCCCGTGATGGCCGGCGCCAGCGCGCCGCTCACGTCGCCCGTCACCGCCCAGCGCTCGGCCCCCACCGTGTCGGCATTGATGCAGCGCACCGTCACCGTCTGCGTGGGCGCCGCCGGCGGCACGCCCACGTCGGCCAGCTTCGCCGCGCCACCCAGCGCCAGCAGCCAGGCACTGGTGCGCAGCGGCACGTCGATGGCCGCCTGCCCGCCCACCGTGCGGTCGGCCGCCACCACGCCCGCCACATCCACCAGCGCGCTGGCGGCCAGCTGCGTCAGCAGGTCGTAAAACGTGACGACGGCCGGCTGCGGCACCGGCAGCGCCGCCGTGTCGCCGTAGACCTCGGTCGTCACCCCATCGGTAATGGTCACCTTGTAGCCGCCCGTCACCGCGTGCACCGGCGTGCCCTTGGCCACCGCTCGTTGCAGCGCCGGGCTCAGGCCAAATTCCCACTGTCCGTTGCGAAACCGCCGCCACGGCCGATAAACCTCGGGGTCAAAGCCAAACGCAATGCGCGGGCTGGCCGCGTCCAGCTCATCCTTGGGCGACAGCGGCAGCCCGCCGAAGTCCCACTGCGGGCCGGTCTGCACGTCCTGCCCCGTCGCCCAGTCGGCCAGCAGCGCCCAGGCGGTGGGCGTGCGCGTCAGCAGCGGCTCCACCGTGACGCTGATCGCATTGCCCGCGCTGCCGGCGGCCTTGGCCACCAGCCGCGCCTCGCGCACATCCAGCCCGGCGTGCGTGGTCTGCACGCCCAGGTCGGCCAGCGTGAAGGTGAGCGACTGCAGCGGCGCCGCAGCGCCCACGCCCAGCACCTGCAGCGTGCCGTTGCCCACACCCACGAACTGCGGCACGCTGGCGCGCGGGGTGCCGCCGGCGGCGTCAATGCGCACATCGATGTCCGTGGCCTCGTGCCCCACATAGCTGCCCACCAGCCGCACCCGCCCGCCACCGGCGCGCGCCACCGCCGTGCGTTCCACCGCCGTGCTGGCCCGCACGCTGCTGGCCGCCAGCAAGGCGTTGCGCGCAAGGTTGTTGCGACCAGAGAAAAAGCGCTGCACCGAAGGCATAGGCGCCCACTGTGCCGCGCCCGCGCCCGGGCGGCCAAACAAAACGCTTTACTTTGCGGCGGCCTGGGCACGCGCGCCGCGCGCTGGCCTAGCGCGCCAGGCGCTGCAACCGGGCCAGCTCGGGCTCGATCATGCGCGCCAGCTTCACCGGGTCACTGATCCCGTTGGCATTCAGCGTCACATTCATCGTCGCCGGTCCGGCACTGACGCCGCCACCGCCGCCGCCGCTCCCACCCTCATCGCCACGCGCCTTGGCCGCGCGCTGCTTCTGCTCGGCGGCGTAGACCTTGCCCAGCAGGGTGAGCTGCTCGCCCAGCAGGGCGATCTCCTCGCGGTACTTGGCGATCTCGCCCTCATCGTTGCGAGCGGCGGCTCTGGCCGCCTCGATCTCGGCCAGCTTGATCTGTCGGCGCACCTCGGCTTCGTCGCGTTCTCGGCGCGCGGCAGCCACCTGCTCCTCGGTGCCGTTGAGCTCGATCAGGCGCAGCTTCAGCGCGTCCACCGACCGCGCCGCACCGATGTTCGTTCGCTCGATGGCCTGCTGCTGGCGGTCTAGCGCCTCCATGGTGGCCACGTATTCGTCGGCCAGCCGCGTGAGCGTGTCGAAGTGGTTGTTCCACGCCTCGAAGTACATGCCCCACGACATCGGCGCGCTGCCCAACGCCGACAACGACTGCCACTTGCCTTCCAGCGCATTGGCGTGGGCGATGGCCTCGTCCTTGTAGCGGCTGGCAGCAGCCGCCGCCGACACCCAGGTGAACTGAATCGTCTTGCCCACCTGCTCGTGCTTCTTGCCGGCCTCCTCGGCGGCATCGCCGGCCGTCTTTGCGCCGGCCGCCGCCTTCTCCGCGGCCTGGGCCGAGGCCTCTCCCAGATCGCGCTGCCTGGCAACAGCAAACTCGGCGGCGGACGCCGCCTGCTTGAGCAGGTCGACCTCCTTCAGCCGCGCCTCGGCCAGCTTGATCGACGCCTCCAGCTCGGCCTGCTTGACCGCATTGGCCTCGCCCTTGGCCGCCATCTCCGCCAGCGTGGCGCGCGCCACCGCAATGCTGCCCTCGGCCTCCACGCGTTGCACCTCGGCTTTCGCGCGCGTGATCTGCGCGTCGATCTCCATCTGCCGAATGCGCTCGCGCCGCGCCGACGTCTCATCGCCCATCAGCCGCGCCATCTGCTCGCTTTGCTGCGCCAGCCCGCGCTGATGCGCCAGCAGGTTGATCGCCGCATCCGCCTCCGACTTGCGCGCCACCGCGCTGGCCTGGGCGGCCACGCGCACCTGCTCAGCCGCCTGCGCCTCGGGACCCTTGGCGCGCGCGCTGGCCTGCGCGGCGGCGGCCTGCGCGGCCGTGGCGTCGGCATCAATCTGCTTTTGCGCGATCAGCGCCTCCAGCGCCTGCAACTCCTTCTTGCGCTCATCCGACACCTGGCCGCCGGCGGCCAGCAGCGCCAGCTTGTTGTTCAGCTCTGCGCGCAGCACGTCCACCTCGGTCTGGCGCTGCTGCGCCAGCGTGGCCAGCGCCTGCGCCTCGCCCTGCGCGGCCTGGCCGATGGCCGCGCGCAATGCCGCCTCGTCACCCAGCAACCGCGCCTGCGCCACGGCCGCATCGCCGCGCGCCTTGGCGGCCTTCACGTCGCGCTCGGCCAGGTCGATCTGCTGCGCCAGCTCGTCGCGCACCTTCTTGTAGGCCGCGCCCAGCGCCTGGTAGCTCACGGCCGACGCATCGGCCTGCGCGGCGCCCTGCTGCGCCGCCGCCCCTGCTTGCTGCATCGCCAGCGCGGCCTGCGTGGCCTCGCCACCGACCGCCTGCAGCGACGCGCGCAGCACATCGTTGTGCTGCGCCGCCTTGGCCAGCTTGGTCTGAGCCTCCGACTCGATCTCCGCAAACGCCGTCTTCAGGCCGGAAAAGTCCATGGCGGCGAAAGCGCCAACCAGCACGCCGATCTTCTTGCCGGTCGCCACCAGCGCCGCGTCAAGGAACGTGAGCGCCGTCTGTGCACCCTCGGCGAATGCCTTGAGCGCGTTGCCGCCGCCGGCCTGGCCAATGTTGTCGGCCATCTCGACGAAGGCGTTCTTGATGTTCGTGATTTCCTGCGCCAGCGTCTGCGCCTGCGGCGCGCCGGCATACAACTCGTTCAGCCCCCTGGTTAGCGCCGGAAAGATGTCCTGCGCGGTCACCTGCCCGGTCTCGATCAGCTTGATCAGCTCCTGGGTGGTCACCCCCATGCCCTTGGCCGCCGCCTGAAACGCGCCGGGCAGCGCCTCGCCCAGCTGCTGGCGCATCTCCTCCATGCTCACCACGCCCTTGCCGGCCATCTGCTGCAGCGCCAGCAGCGCATTGGCGGTCTCGCCCGACGACTTGCCCGCGCGCGCCATCGCCACGCTGACCGCCTCGAACACGTCGCGCGTGGCTTGTCCTTCAACTGCGGTGCCCTTGGTGGCCGCCGCCAGTCCCAGATACGCTTTGCTTGCGTCCGCCACATCCACGCCCGCGCGGGCCGCGATGTCGCGCACGAAAGCCAGCTCCTTGGCCGCTTTGTCCGCGTCGCCGGCCACCGCCTGCAGGCCAGCGCGCAGCTTTTCCATTTCCGCGGCGGCCTGCACCAGCTCGCGCGCGGTGAAAGCGGTTGCAAGGTATTTGCCCAGCGCGCGCGCAGCTTGGCCGGCCGTGTCGAGGTTGCCGCCGGTTCGCGTGGCCGCGTCGCCCAGCTCGGTCATGCGAGGACTCGCCTCGTGCGCGCCATCGCCGACCGATCGCACGTCGTCGGCGATCTCGCGGATCTGCTCGCCGCCTTCGGTTTGCGCCTTGAGCGTGAATTTCGCGTTCAAATCGTCAGCCATGCTCTTGTCTCGGTTGAAAATCGTTTGCGCCAATTAAAAAGCCGCGCCGGGCCAGTGCGGCCGGGCGCGGCAACCACCTTCTCTGCAGGAGTTCTGCTTGTGCCTCAGGCCGGCAGGTCAGGCATCGTGTCGATACGCATGAACGGGCCAAACAGCGCATCGCCCTGCAACGCCGGCACGTACAGCGCCTGACCCGACAGCGCCAGTTCGCTGGCCTCGTCGCTGATCCAGCCAAAGTCGCCATTCATCGCCAGGCTCACGCGCGGAATCACCACGCGCACCTTCTGGCCGTCGCCGTTGATGCCGCTGAAGATAATGCCCTTCTCAACATTGCTCTTGCTGAAGGCCGCGATGTTGACAAAGCCCCCGTATGAATAGTCGGCCTTCAACGGCTCGACCTGCGCCGGGCTGGTGGGATGCGCCAGCAGGCGGCAGCGGCCGTGGTCGGCATCGTCCACCGCGTAGTGCGTGCCCTCGGTGTAGATGATCGGCGTGCCGCTGGTGCTGTCCTTGATCACCACGCTGGAGACGCGCGGGTACTTCAGGAAGAAGTAGTCGCCCGCCATCAGCTCGGCCAGCTGCTCGCCGGTCACCGTGCCGGACGCCACCTCCACCGCCGCGCCGTAGAAAGCCTGCGCCAGCGTGCGACTGTCAAACTGCACCATCGACAGCTGCACCTGTAGGCTCTTGCTGGTCTCGATCTCCTTGAGCGTCAGGCGCTGGCCCGAGCAGCTCTCGGTGATGCTGGTGGTTTCGCGGCTCGGAGTGGCCGTCAGCGTACGGTTGCCGCAGCCCACGCTGTAGATGTCGGTCAGATAGCCCATCTCGGGGCGGCCCTTGACCGGATCGTAGGTGCCAATGTGAACCGGCCCCTGGCCGTTCCAGATCATGCTGGTGGATTTGCTTGCGGGCATGGCTTACTCCTTGGACGCGGCGTTCGCGCGGGTTGCGGTTGCGGGTTTGATATCGGCCGGGCGCGCGCGCCCCAGCGCGCACAACCATTCGGCCTGGTCGGGTTGCAGGCGCAGCACGGCGCCCGGCGGATAGTCGCGCCCGGCGTGCCGGTGCGGTTTCAGCAGCTCGATGGCCACCAGCTTGTCGTCGCTCACGTTGCTCTCCTTGTTGACTTAAAACATCCACAGCGACAGCCAGGCCAGCGCGCAGGCCCAGGCGTGCATCGCCATCAGGCCCACCGTCATCGCCATGACTTGGCGCCGTCCTGCACCGGCGCGGGCGCGGGTGTCACCTCGGCCAGTACGGGCGCCTCGGCGCGGCGCGTCAGCACTTCGCTCACCTGCGTTTCGGTGGCGACCGCGCCGCTGACCAGCAACCGCATGGCCGGGCTGTCGGGCGTCAGCGCCGTGGCGTACTCCCACTCGATGCGTGCCGCCTGACGCGCCGTCGGGTCCTTGATGGCGTCGATGGCCGCCTCCACCTGGTCCAGCAGCCCCGCCTCCAGCAGCGCCAGGCGCGCCTCGCGCATCGGCATCGCCGGCGGCGGGGCCGGCGACGCATCCTCCCAGGTCGGCGCCGGCGGCGGCGTGGGCGCGCCAAAGTCCGCACGCTTCAGACCGAGGCGCCTGATCGCCGCGTCGTCGGGCTGCACGCGCCACTGGCGCGCCTGGTCGTCGCGCGTCACGCGCCACAGCGTCCCGGCCAGCACGGCCATGGCCTGCGCATGGGCGGGCGTGCCCGCCAGCGCGGCCAGGTCGGCGGCACTATTGATGATGCAAGGCAACTCCATAGCGGCCCTCCATGTGGTTGAACAGATTGCACACGTCGGCATGCTGCGCGTGACCGCGCCAGGCCGCCACGAACAACGCCAGGCGCTGCACATCGCCACGACGCTGGGCGTCCGCGATCGCGCGGCGCGCGCGCACCACCGACTGCTTGCGCAGCAGCTTGTGGCGCGGCCAGATGCGATAGCCCAAGAAGTTGATGCCGCGCGCCACCGGAGCAACCTGCCAGCGGCTTACCTCCAGCCCCAGACGCCGCCGACCCAGATCGCGCACGCGCTCGAACCATTCACGCAGTTCGTAGGGATTGCGCGACAGCGCCACGGTATCGTCCATGTAGCGCGCCCAGGCGCGGGCACCCAGCTCGTGATGCAGAAAACGATCGACCACGTCGCCATACACATTGGCGAACAACTGGCTGGTCAGACTGCCAATGGGCAGTCCACGTCCGGTGCGCGGCACCATGGCGGCAATCAAATCCAGCGTGCGCTGGCACTTGATGCGCCGCTCGATCAGCGCATGCAGCCGCGCACGGTCGATCGATGCGAAGTAGGCGCGCCAGTCCAACTTCATGAAATGCGTGGCCTGGCTCTGGCGCAGCGCCGCCTGCACGTAACGCACGCCAGCGTGCGTTCCCTTGCCGGCCCGGCAGGCGAACGACCACGGCAGCATCGCGCGCTCGAAGATCGGGCCGATTACCCCCACCAGCGCATGCTGCGCCACGCGGTCGGCAAAGGCCAGCGCGGCGATCTCGCGCTGCTTGGGCTCGTAAATCACGAAGCTGCGCGCGGGCTGCTGCACCCAGGCGCCGTCCAGAATGGCCTCGCGCATGCGCGCCAGGTTCACGTGTAGGTGTTCGCGAAACTCCAGGTGGCCCCGCGTGCGCCGCTTGCCGCGCGCGGTGCGCTCGAACGCGGCCAGCAGGTTGTCCGCGCCGGCCACCTGCTCGATCAGGTTTCCCGCGCGCTTAGGCATGACACATGCTGGCCGCGCCGTTCACCGCAACACGGCGGCTACTAGGCGCTCTACCAGACCCCCAAGGGTATTTGCCGAAGCAGGACAGCACGGCTGACCACAAGTAAGCTGGCCGGCCCGCCGGGCCGTGACCACGGCGGAGCACTGCAAAACCAGACTGATCGTCCTCACTGACGCCGCGCGCACCGATGTTCGTGTCCGTGTTCCACGGCATGTTGTTCCAGTTCGAGCAGCGCGAACCCGCGTTCGCGCCGTTGTTCCAGTTGCCGCCGAACATCGCAGCGTTTTTACCCATGCTGCCCCCTACGCGCCCGCCTGACGATCCAGGCACCCAACATGCGGCCCACCTCGGCCAGCAAGGCTTGCGCCGTTGCCACCTGGTGCTCCGTCATGCCACGCACCCGAGCGCCCTGCAGGAACCGTAGCCAGAAACGCAGATGTGCTAGCCCCGCATCTGCCATATAGAGCCGGGCCACCTGGTTGGACTTGCCCGCCTCCACAAACAATTTCACCTGTCCGAGCAACGCCTCAATGAACATCGCCTTGGCCACGCCGTGGCGCCTGCCGATGTTCTGCGCGATCGGGTACAGGTAGGCGATCACGGTTTCGTAGCGCTCCACGATCGCCAATTGCTCCACGCTTTGCGTGCCTTCGCCTTCGACTTCCATGTCCGTCGCTCGCTTTCGCTCGCTCATGCAAGTTGCAGGTGGTCACTGACGCCGCGCGCACCGATGTACGTGTCCGTGTCCCACGGCATGTGGCTCCAGTCCGAGCAGCGCGAACCCGCGTCCGCGCCGTGGCTCCAGGCGCCGCCGAACAGCGCAGCGACAAGCCCCGTCGCGTTGTATAGATACAGCGAGCCGCGGCCTAACGTTGACGCGCGAAACGCCCAGCCATCCGTTCCACCGTCGGATCGGTATGAGAACTCGTCGCCCCACACCAGCATGCAGCCGCTGGCCTGCATCACGCCCCATTTCGAGGTGAACTTCTTGATCAGTTGCGTGGTCACCGGATCGACGCCATTGGCCATCCCTTCGGTCGTGCCATAGGCCAGCGCCGCGAACTCGCCGTAAGTCGGCAGGCGCTTGCCGTGGCTGGCCAGCAACTCGGCAAAGCTCCACCAGTTGCCATTGCCGTACGTCGTGGTGCCGTTGCCGCCGAACATCGCCGGCACCTTGGGCGGATTGCCATGATCGGCAATCGTCACGCCATGGACGGAGGTGCCGTTCACATGGTGATCGACGCCGCACAGGTAGATGTCGGACCAGAAGCCGCCCGCCACCAGCGTCATGCCGCGCGGATCCCGGCAGGCCGGGCGCCAGGCCACGTCCCAGATCGAATAGGGGTTGATCTGCGGCGTGTCGTCGCCGCCCGCCGCCGCCGGCGCATTGCCACCCGGCGCGTAGTGAAAACCGCCCACACGTCGCCAGTTGCCGCCGCCCGGAGCGGCGCTAAAGTTGCTGCTGGCCACCACATCGCCAGCCTGGCTGACCCACACCGCATAGTCGGTGCCCGCGACCGGAGCGCCCGGCATGCCGATCGCCTTGTCCTGGTCAAAGCGCACCAGCTGGCCCGCCACCTCGATCGCTGTGCCCGCCAGCAGCTTGGCCGTGAAATTGCCGGTGCGCGCGATGCAAGGGCCCGGCGTCAGCTCGGCGCCCGCGCGCCCAAAGCTGCCTGCCGCCACCGGCCCGCGCAGCACCGCCGCGCGCTTTGGGTGAATCAACATGCCAGCGCCTCCATCAGGCAAACGCCCCGTCGATGATGCAGTTGCCGCCGGCCAGGCGGCGCACGCGATAGGTGCCATCGCCGTACAGCGACACCTGCGGGTCGGCCCAGCTCAGCTCCAGCATCACGTCCCAGGCGCCGTCGCTCATCTGCCGCTCGATCTGCGCGCGCCAGTAGGTCTGCGGCGCACCGCGTGGCGCGCCCGCCAGCGTCACCACCGAGCCGGCGTTCAGCGTGAACGGCGCGCTTTGCGCCTCGCTGGCGCTTTCGCCCACGCCGGCGGGAATCAGGTTGATCACATTCATGCCATCAGTCCTTGCGCAGCAGATAGGGCAGCTCGTAAAGGTCGGCGTACAGCAGAACGCCGCCGTCGTAGTCCAGCACCTTGCCCGACAGCCAGCTCACCACGCGGCTGCCCGGCGCCGGCGGCTTGTGGCCGATCAGCGCGGCGCGGCAGGCGCCGATCAATCGGCGCGCCTCGGGCTGCATCTGCTCGCCGCGCAGCTCCTTGTAGTGGCGCAGCGCCAGCACCACGCCGAACTGCGCCACGCTTTCTTGCAGCGTCACACAGGGCGCCGCCGGCACCTTGCCCGTGTTGCGCTCCTCGGCAAAGATCACGTAGCCGCTGGGCGTGCGAAAGCCGGCCAGCTCCTTCACCGCCGCATAGTCGGCCGCGCCGCCCACGCTGTGCAACCCGGCCACCTGCTCGCGCAGACGCTGGGCGATCAGGCTGGTATCGAAGGGCTCGAAGTTCATGGCTCACGGCGCCCCTTCAGCGAAACCCGTGCAATTGCTTGCGGCCAAACACGGGCGTGGCGCCTTCGAAGCGCGCGTCCAGCTTGTCATTGGCCACGCCGTCATCGGCGCCCAGGCTGAACTTGCCGGCCGCCGTCAGCGCCAGCAGCTTGAGGGCGTCGGCATGGCCGCGCGCGATCGGGTCCTTGTCCTCCACCAGGCGGCGGTTCTTGTGCAGGCCGTAGCGTGCGATCTGGCGGCACCAGGCGGCCACCAGCGGCGGCACCGGCGCCAAGGGCAGCGCATAGCCGCGCTTGGCCAGGTGGCCGTCGATCACCGCCTGCGCGTCCCGCACCGCCGCGTCGATGCGCGCCAGCGCGCGCTGCGCCGCCGCCACCTCGCCCGCGGCCCAGGCGCTCGCGTCCTGCCCGCGCAGCAGCGCGTCCAGCAGCTCGGCCGCCACCGGCGGCGCCTGCTCGTCGCTGGCCACCTCGGACAGCTCCAGCGCGCCGAGGTGCTCGGCCAGTTCCAGGTGCGTCGTGTAGTAGGGCATGGGTGGTTGGTTCAGCGTTGGGCGTTGAGCGTTGGGCGTACCGTAGGTTTCGGCGGTTCACGCTGAACGCTGAACGCTCAACGCTCAACCTTCAGATCACAGCCAGTCGGCCACCAGCAGCTTGACGGCGCCGCGCATCGGGTTGGCGTCGGGCTGGCCGCTCACCGGGTCCAGCGCGAGCTCGGCCTCCAGCAGCTTGCGCGCCTGGAACTCCAGCGCCGGCGGCACCACCAGCAGCGTGGGCTTGATGCCCAGCGGGCGGCCATGGTCGCCCTTGAGCGTGCGCATGGCGGTGATCTCGGCCTGCAGGCCAGCCACGTCCAGCGTCGCGTTGCTGGCGCGGGCGAGCTGCCAGAAGCCGAAGCCCGCGTTGCGCCGCGCGTCCACCCCGTACACGTATTCGGCGCGGTTGAACACGTTGTCGTCCGTCTCGGCCGTCAGGCTGACGAAGTTGTTGTCCTTGCGGCTCTGGTAGATGAGCGGCTTGAGCGCGCGGCTGGTGTCCAGCACGCACCAAACGGTACCGCTGCCGTTGCCGGTCTTGTTGCTGACAGCGACCTCCTTGCCCTTGTCGTTGATGACCGGGTGCGTGTCGGCAAAGAAAGCCTGGCCGTCATAACACTTGGCCGTGAAGCCGTCCTTCAGCAGGCCGAACACCAGCTGATCCGGGTGCGCCTGCGCGGCGCGGCCCATCTCGGTCATCATCGGCGTGTAGACGCCGTAGGTGTCGTCCTCGATCGCGGTGCGTGGCACGGCCTGCGTCAGTTCGAAGCTCTTGTTCTTGATCGTGTAGCCGTGATTGCCCACCGCGTGCACCACACGGTCGCCCAGCCACTCGCGCATCGAGCTGGTGTTGCCCAGCCAGCCGTACTCCTCGGCGGCGGTGGTGCTGGGCACCGTGGTGGCGATCTGGCCGTACTGGCTCTCGGCCATGCCCAGCCCTTCCTTGAACGCCGCATTGAAGGCGACGTACAAGGTCCGAAGGTTCGCGTTATTGATCAGCATGTCTTTGTCCTTTGATTGTTGAGCCCGCTCACATGCCGCCCACGCGCACCCAGACGCCGGTGTCGTCCAGATCCACCACGACGGCAGCCAGCACGCCGGGGTCATGCAGCGCGCGCACCGTGTGGTCATCGACCACGTTGCACAGCGCATGCACCCCCAGCCGCGAGACCGGGAAGGTGGCCGAGTTGTCGACCCGGAAGACGCCCAACGCCCCCTCCACATGGGTGTCGCCGTCCGGGCCGGAGGCGCTGCGCAGCGCCACGGCGCGCGGCATGCCCAGCACGCCAGGCGCCGAAGCCACCGCCGGATCGGCGGGCACCGCGTCGCCGTCTTCGTTGAGCATGTACATCGCGCCGGCGTGAATCACCGTGGTCGGTCCGATCGGGTCGATCACGCGCCGTCCATCACGCTCGGGCGTGGCGCGGTCCTTGGTCAAAGCAGCCATGTTTTTTGCTCCTTATGAAAACTGATTTCGATCAGGCCTTGCCGCTGGCGTAGGCCTCGGGGGTCAGGCCGCAGGCGCGGGCCACGGCCAGCTCGGCCTCGGTCAGGCCGTGCGCGGCGGGCTTGCCCGCCGGCGGCTGGCCCTGGGTCTGCGTGCCGGCCAGCGCGGCAATCGGCTGGCGCACGGCCAGCAGGCTGCTCAGGCTCGCCAGCCCGGCCGGTGTGGCCGCCAGCTCGCGCGCCCAGGCCTGCTCGGCCGGCAGCAGGCGGCCGTCGGCCAGGGCGGAGGCAATCACGTCCTCGCGCTCGCGCTGGTGCTGCTTGGCGGTGAGCGCGGCCAGGCTGGTCTTGAGCTCATCGACCACCGTCACCGGCACGAAGCGCGCCGCATCGGGCGCGGTGCGCAGCTTGGCGCAGGCGGCGGCAATGCCTTCGGCGCCGGCCTCGGTCTGGTCGTCGATGTCCAGCTCCTTGTACGCGGCCTGCAGCTCGGCCTTGATGTTGGCCACGGCCTGCAGGGCAGCGTCTTCGCTGGCGTCGGCCGGCAGGCCCAGGGCCGACAGCAGTTTTTCAAGCAAGGGATTCACGGAGTCCTCCGGGTTTGACGTAAAACGGGCGCTGGCCGCGGCCAGCAGGTTGACGGCCTCCATGCCGTGAATGGCCGGGTTGTTGGTCAGCGCGCCCATCAGCACGCGCTTGATTGCGCCGCTCTCGCGGCTGTACTCCAGCACCGGCGAGAAGTAACGGTATTCGCCGCCCGCCACCAGCTCGCGGGCGCGCGCCGTCAGCTCGACCTCGGCAAACAGGCCGCGCCCATCCACCCAGCGCAGCGCGCGCATCCAGCCGGCGGCCGGCGCGGGTTGGCCGTTGACCTCGGCATTGAGGGTTTGGTGCTCGTAGTCGATCACCAGCGGCTGGCGCGTGGCGTCGAAGGCGGCGATCACCTGCTGGGCAATGCGCGCGTCGATGCGCCAGGCCGGCACGTCCATCGCACGGCCGTCGCTGGGCGTGAAGTCCTGCGCCGGCGTCACCTGCAGCAGCAGCAGGCCGGCGGCGTCGGCATCGGTGGTGCCTCCGGCCAGCGTGGCCGCGAACACCGCCAGCGCGATGGCGCTGCGGCTGCGATGCAAGTGCTTGGGGGGGGCCATGCCGGCATGTTGGCCGGGCACGGGGGCGCGCTACAAATAAAGCGCTTTGGATTTTGCGGCGGTGTTGTTCGGCCGTTGACGCTCAACGCTCAACGCCGAACGCTCAACCTATTGATCGTCGAGCCCAGGCAGCCGCCCCTGGCGCTGCTGCACATCGCGCGCCCGCTGCTCGGCCACGATCTGGCGCACGCGCATCTCGGTCAGGCCGTGGCGGCGCGCCAGCTCGGCGTAGTTGCGGCCGTTGAACTCGCGCCAGATCAGCTCGTCACGCGCCGCCAGCATGGCCGCCACGCCCTTGGCCAAATAAAAGCCGCCGCCGCCCATGTGGCCAGACAGGTATTGCAGCTGCTCCATCGCCAGCTGCGCCTGCGCGCGCAGCGCGGCCTGCCAGTCGGCATCGGGCGCGGCCTGGCCGCAGCGCGCGTCGCGCCGCACCAGCACCGTGTAAAGACACAGCGCCAGCTCGCGCATGGGCTCGGTCAGGCCGGCGGGCAGCTGGCACTCCAGCTCGGCCACCTCGGCGGGGGTCAGCAGGCGCTCCATGGTCATTGCGGCAGCCGCTCCTGACCGCGCTTGGCCCACGACTTGAGCGACTCGATCAGCGTGTCCAGCTGCGCCGGCGTGGCAAAGCGCAGCGCCGACACGCCCACCTGGCGGTAGACGTAGGCGTTCAGCGCCGGCGCGCTGTGGTTGCTGATCAGCCCGACCTGGTGCAGCTGGTGCCACAGCGCCCACACCTTGCGCTCCATGGCGCTGGTCTCGGTCTCCGGGCGCAGCGGGCGCGACGCGGCCAGGCCCAGCTTTTGGGCCAAGCGCTGCAGGTGATCGCGCACCTGGCGCTGCTGCGCCTCGGTGCAGGCCTTGGCGCTGCGCTGGCCCGTCAGGCCGACCAGCAGCGCGCGGTAGTCGTCGTCGCTCAGGCCCAGCTTGCCCTTGAGCACGTGGATGGCGGCGATGTGTCGGGCCATGTCAGGCCACCTCGCGCAGCAGCAGACGCTCGGGCGGCAGCTCCAGCGTTTGTGCCAGCAGAGAGAAACCTTCGGCGCGCGCCACCGCCAGCGACTGGCCTTCACGCGCAGCCAGGCCGTCGGCCGTCCACGAGCGACCGCCATGGAGCACCACGCCGCCGAGATAGACGCGGCGCACGACCCAGCGCGAGGCGCGGTCGGCCAGCTCGCATTGACAGGCGCGCCAGGCAGTCATGATCTTGTCCGAGTTGCGCGGCCAGTAGCCCTCGCGCAGCCGGTAGATCGTCTGCCGCGTCAGCCCCAGCTCGCGCGCCGCCGCGCTCACCGATTGCGCGCGCACAAAAGCCAGCAAATCGGGCGGCGCCGATTTGCGGCCCGTGGCGCGATTTTTGGCCGCTGGACTACCGCAGGTAGCCGTCGCACCCCGTTCGGCGCTTGCGCCCCTGTCCAAAACGTCCAACGCCGGGCTCTCGTTCGCCATCGGCCGCTCCATTTGTGTTGCCATCACCGCGCCTCCCCGTCGCGCTCGGGCACGGCGCGCCAGCGCCCGCCGCCGCCGTGGCGCGCGCTCAGGTACATCAAGGGGCGCGGCACGCGGTCGCCCACCGTCGCCAGCCGGAAGTCGGCCCGCCCGCCGCTGGCATCGTGCAGCAGCAGCGCCGCGTCGCGCACCATGGCGCCGGCGCGGTTGTCGAAGGCGCCAAACGTCAGCACCTGGCGCCAGGCGCCCAGGGTGTTGACTTGCAGTTGCACCAGCTCGTCGCTCATGCCGCCACCCCCACTTGCGCGTTGTCGTCCTGCGTCACGTCCTTGATCACGGCGTTGACGGCCTTTTCGATCTCCCCGTCCACGCTCTTGATCAGCACCTCGTCGCAGTCGGCGGCCACGGTCACGCCCAGGCGCTTGAGCAGCCTGGCGTCCAGCTTTTCCAGCGCCTTGGCCACCGGGCGCTCGGTGCGGGCGATCAGCATCTCGACCTGGTCGTCGCTGATCTCGCCGGCCGCCGCCAGCTTGTGGATGCGCTCGATCAGCTGGCTGTCGCACGGCCAGCTCATCTTGCCGCGCGCCTTTTGCAGGCCGTAGCGCAGACCGTGGATGACGTGGCTGCGCGGGCGCTCGAACAGCGCCGGGTTGGCGGCGATCAGCTCGCGCAGGCGGTTGTGCTGCTCGGCCACCTTGCGCGCGGCGCGGCGGATGTCGGGCATGGCGCCGGCCTTGACGGTCTCGATCTCGGCCTGCAGCGTGCGCAGCAGCTCGGCCAGCGCGTCGCGCGTGGTGGCCAGCTGCTCGGCGCGGTGCTGGATGTCGGCTTGTGTGGTCACTGATGATCTCCTTGTGGATGGGGTGGCTCACTGCAGCAGGGCGCTGCCGGGGGCGTGGGTGGCGCTGTCGCCCCCCGTCACCAGCGAGCGCGCGGCGCTGATCAGGCTGCGCTGGGCCGGCTCGGCCAGCTGCGGGTGCACCGAAACCAGACTGACGTAGGACAGCAGCAGCGCGTCCAGCGCCATGGCGGCGCTGATGTCGTAGCCGTACACGGCGCGGATCAGCGCCTGGCCCAGCTCGACGGTCTGGTGCACCGCGTCGTCGGGTGCGAGGGCGAGGGTGGTGGCGGCATCGGTCATACAAACGCTCCCAGGCTGCGGTACTTGCGAAAGTCGTCGGCGCCCGGGCGCAGCGGCGGCGCCGGTGGCGGCACGTACAGCTCGTGCGGCGACACGCGGTACGGCGGCGGCGCCACCGGGCCGGCGGCCGGCAGCGGGCTGCCGCGGCTGGCGGCGCGGCGCGCGGCGCTGCCGGGCGCGCCCAGCGCGGCCGGGTACATGGGCAGGCGCGCGGCCTCGTACAGGTGGGCCAGCGCGGGCTCGGTGACCACGTAGTGCACCATCCAGTCGCTGCCGGGACGCTTGACGCGCGCCAGCCAGCCGCGCTCGATCAGCACGTCCAGCACGTTGCGCATGGCCGGCGCGCTCATGGGGCGGACGCGGTAGGCCGTCAGCGCGTCGGCCAGGCTGGCGCTGCCTAGCGCGTACAGGGTGCGCAAGACGCCCTCGCAGTGCTCGCTCATCAGGCGGCCGGTGGCGGTGATGCCGGGGGCGGTCATGGCTGGCCCTCCTGGTCGGCTGGCGGGCGGCGCAGCGCCGCGCGCATGGCGCGCACGGTGGGGCTGGCGGCGGCGGGCGTGGGCGCGGGCGCGCGCTGCAGCGGCACCAGGCCAGGCACCACGTCGGCCACGCTGACGGCGCCGTCCGTGCGCGCGGCGCGCGGGCCGCTGCGGCGCTCGGTCTCGCGCGCGGCCTCGGCGCGGGCCTCGTGCTGGTTGGCCATGCCGGCCAGGATGGCGTACAGGTAGGCGTGGCCCTTCATGGGCAGCTCCAGCCGGGCGGCGGCGCGGGCGTCCAGCATCTGGTCGATCGCCTGCGCCCAGGCCTCCAGCGGCGCGGCCCAGTCGCGCCCCTTGTGGGTGATCTGGCGGCGCTCCAGGTCGGGCAGCAGCTGCAGCAGCAGCTTGATCTTCTTGGCCGCCGTCAGGCGCTGGCGCGGGGGCTGGAAAAGTTGCAGATACTGCAACACCCTTGCTCCCATGGGAATGCTGACAGCCGCCAGGCGCGCCAGCGCGCGCTGGTCGCCTTCGTGGGCGAAGGCCACGGCCAGGTCGTATTCGGCGCCGCAGGCGGGGCAGGCAAAGTCGGTCATCACGCAGCCCTCCCCAGCAGCAGGCGCGCGGCCTGGGCGGCGCGCGCCAGCAGGCCGGGGCGGCGGTGCGGGCCGCTGGCGGCCTGGGCGTACCAGGCGTCGTGGTGCGGCTGGTGCGATGCGCCAATCACCAGCCCGGTGGCGGTGCGCACGGCCGGGCGGGTGGATTCGGAGGCGGCGCGCATGCGCACGTCTTCGATCACGGCGCGGGCGGCCTGCTCGGCCACCCATTCACGGTGCAGGGCGCTGGTCATTTGTCGGTCCTCCGCAGGCAGATGGCCGTGACGCTGCGGGCGCCGGGCCAGTCAGACAAGGCCTGCAGCACGGCTTCGCAGCCGTCGGCAAACAGGCCGGTGTAGGCCACGCGCTGGCCGTCGGTCAGGCGCAGCTTGATGCGATAAATGTTCATGGCGCGGCCTCCCGATCAGCAACCGGCGACGCACTGCGCGTCGACTTTGGGCCAGCCGGCGGCACAGGCGGCGTTCATGGCGCGCGCCACCAAGTTGTGCACCGCCAGCGGGTAGCAGGTGCTGATGCCGGCCTTGGCGCCGCGCGGGGTGTAGATCAGGCGCGCACGGATGGCGTCGAAGGCGTCGGGCTCGAACACCTGCTCGCAGCGCAGCTCGAAGCGCGCGAACTTGTGCGCCAGGTAGCCCTCCAGGTCGTTGTCCAGCGGCTCCAGCTCGACGATCTCGCAGCGCTGCATGACCTCGCGCACGTCGGGGTTCTGGCTGTGCAGCAGGGCGCGCAGCTCGGGCTGGGCCACCAGCACCACGCCGATGACGCGGCGCAGGCCGTCCTTCAGCTCCAGAAAGCGCTTCAAATGCTTGAGCGTGGCCACCGGCAGGCAGTGCGCCTCGTCGATCACCAGCAGGTGGCGGCGGCCCGCGCGGGCGCTGGCCTTGAGCAGCTGGTGCAGCTGCTCGAAGCGCGCCTGCGGGCTGCTCTTGATCTTGAGCTGCGGATCCAGCGCGTAGGCAATGGCCTCGGCAATGTGGGTGGCGCGCAGGGTCTTGCCGCGCGCATCGCTCGCCTCCATGCCCAGCACATACGGGCGGATGATGGCCACGTCCTGGCCCTCGTCCAGCAGGCGCTGCTCCAGCGCCTCGACCAGGGTGGTCTTGCCCGCGCCCGACTCGCCCACCAGGGCCATGAAGCCGTGGTTGCGCGCCGCGTCCATGAGGGCCGCGCGGGCGTAGCGGCTGCTGGCCGACTGGTAGACGTCGGCCAGGCTCAGCACGTCGTCCACGAACGGCGAGCGCGGCAGGCCGAATTGCTTGCGCGCGGCCTCTGAGATGGGGGTGTATTGCAGTAACATCGGCTCTTCTCCGGTTGGGTTTTGGTTGATTGCAATCTGGGGATCGGCCCCGGGCGTTGGCGCGCTCGGGGCCATTTCTTTTTCTGGCTCGGCCGGCAGGGCCAGGCCGCGCAGCTCGGCCGTGCTGGCGCCGGCCTGGCGCAGCAGGGCCAGCACGTCGGCGCGCACCGCCGGCGTGGCGCGCACCGGCCAGCGGCCGTGCGCCACCAGCTCGCCCACGGCGGCGCGGTTCAGGCCGCTTTGGCGCGCCAGCTCGCGCTGGGACAGGCCGAGACGGCGCAGGGTCAGGTGCATGGACGGGGCTCCTTTCATGGTGGTGGTCATGGCGGCGGGTGGTCAGTCACTGCCCACCACGCGCAGCGCGCCGCGCGTGGCAAGGCGTTGTTGCAGGGCAGGCAGCTGGTCCTCAGGCACGCCCTCGGGGTGCAGCTGGCGCAGCAGCGCGAGCTGGGCCGGCAGCAGCGGCTTGCCCAGCCAGGCCGGGCCGGACAGGACGCGGGCGGCCTCGAACAGGGTGAGCACCGGCGCCACGGCGCGCGCGGCACGCGCGGCGACCAGGTCGGCGGTCTGCACCGGCTCGGCCTTGGGCAGCAGGCGTGCCGGCAGCTCGGTCTTGCCGAGGTGGCTATGCGCCACCGCGCCCTTGCCATCGTTCATGTGCGCGAACGGGCGCGCGTTGGCGGTCTTGTTCCTCTCTGCTTCGTCCAGGCTGGTGCCGGCGCCCCATGTCGTGGCGGCCAGCTGCTTGGCTACCTGCTGCGCGGCGGAATGCGGCGCGGTGCGGTATTCCTGGCCGATCACCACGCTGCCCAGCGGGCGGCCGAACTGGTCGAACTCGCGCACGGGCTCCACGTCGATGTGGCGGTCGCTGCCATCGGCCGCCGGCAGCCACACGCGCAGCGCGTACGTGCCAATCAGCATCGGCGCCACCGTCAGGCGCTGGCCGTTGTAGACCTCCTTGGCCCACGGCTCCAGGTCGTACAGCACGCTCTTGCCCGCCTGCGGGTGCACGAAAGTGATGCGGTTGTCGCGTACCGTGCGCTGGTCGTCCTTGCCGTGCATGAACCACGCGCACACCTTGCGCTCGGGCATCTCCACCAGCGCGCCCGGCATCTGCAGGATGGTGGACCACATGTCGTCGCGCACGCGCAGCTCGCCGTCGTCGCAGCGCACGCGCGCATCGACGTGCTGGATGGCGTTGGCGTTGTAGTCGCGCACCCAGGCCAGCGAGGCGGCGTTGAGCTGCTCGATGCTGGTCACCGGCTCGTCGCGCAACCGGCTTTCGAACTGGCGCTCGACGATGTAGTTGGCGCTCTCGACCCCGCCCTTGGCCCAGGCGTGGTGCGCGGCGTGCGTCTCGTGCTGCACGCCCAGCGCGTCGAGCAGGCGCCGAATGCCGGCGCTGGTGTTGGCGCTGCCTTTATCCCACAGCAGCATCTTGGGCACGCCGTGCGACAGGCGGCCCGGCTGCTGGCCCCAGGTCCACATCAGGAACTCGAACAGGCTGGCCTGGTTCTCGCCCGCGGCCTCGAAGTAGCGCACATCGATGGCGCGGCTGGCGTGGTCATAGCGCGTGTAGCGCCACACCTTTAGCTTGACGCGCTCCATGGCGGCGGGCTTGTTCTTGTTGAACAGCGCCTCCTCCATGATGTACTGCTTCTTGCCAATGTAGAAGATCAGGCACAGCGATGGGTCGATCTGGTGCACGTGGTTGGGGTGCAGGCTGCGCATGCGAATGTGGGTGCGCGCCTTGGCCTGCGTGGCCAGGTCCATCTGGCAAGCGCGCAGGCGGCGCGCCACCGTGCCCTCGCCCACGTTGATCGTGAAGCCGCTCTGAGCCGCGATGTCCATCGCCACCGCTATTGGCTTGGTGCCACGCCCGTCTGCCCGCACGCTGGCCAGGCGGCTGGAGGCGATGAAGGCCAGCGCGTCTTCGGACAGCCGCGAGCTGCCCTTGTCAGATCGCGGCTTGCGATCTGGCACGTAGCCGGCATACTGACGCAGCCAGCGGTAAACGGTGGCGTCTGACGCCGGCTCGCCGCCGTTGGCCGCGCGGTAGGCCGCGATCAGCTCGCCACGGCGCGCGCCTGGCTGCACGAGCCGCGAGGCCAGGGCCTGCAGCTCTTGCACCTTGTCTGGTGGCAGCGGGGCGGCCATGGTGTCAGGCGGACTCGAAGTTGCTCAGCGTCTGGTCGTAGGTCAGGCGCTCGCGCTCCAGCAGGCGCTCGGCGCGCTCCAGGGCCTCCTGGTAGACGCCTGCCACGTGTTGCAGCGCGGCCTCGAAGGTGGCGCGCTCGTGGTCGGACAGGTTCTGGCCGCTGGTGAAGATGGTGATGCGGCAGGTTTCCAGCTCGCTCAAGGCCATGGCCAGCTTGCGCCCGGCGGCGGCGATCTGCGCGGTGACGGGCTCCAGCGCGGCCGGCCAGTCGGTCAGCGCCACCACCTTGCTGGCCAGCTTGAGCTGCACGTTCTCGGCGTTCAGCTCGTGCAGCGCCTCGTCCTTGCGCTGGCCCTCCTGGCGGCTTTTGCGCAGCGCCGCGCGCAGCTGGCTGGCGCTCATGCGGTCGATGGCGTCCATGCCCTCCAGCGCGGCCAGCTCGTCGTCGTCGTGGGTGACCAGCTCCAGGAAGGCGCTGGCGGATTTCACTTGGGCCGCCAAATTCGCCAAATTGGCGGATTTGGCAGTCTTGACCGCCGCCTGCATGAAGCGGTTCGCGGTGCGATCCGAGAAACCCAGCAGCTCGCAGCGGCTCATGAACTCGCCATGCGGCGTCAGCTCCTTGAGCACCAGCAGGCGCTTGCCGCACTCCAGCACGGCCTCGACGCTGCGGCGCTGGTAGAAGCGGATTTCGTCCTCCAGCGCGCCGACGGTGAGCGTGCCTTCGTAGCCGATTTGCCGGGCCAGCTGCTGCGCGGCCTGGCGCTGCTCGCCGTGGATTTGCGCCAGCTCGGTGGCGGCGCCCTCGGCGCGCGCCAGGCTGGATTCGTCGTGCTCGATCTCGATGCCGGTCTCGACCGGTTTCTTGTTGCGGCTCATGGTGTCCTTGGGGTGGGTCAGTCGTTGGAAAGGGTGTAGTTGCGCTTGAGGTCGTCCAGCTGGCGCGCCGCGCGGTCAAAGCCGGCCATCACGCGAAACGTCATGCGGCCAAAGCGGGTGGTGATGCGAAAGCGGCCGGTGGGCAGCTTTTCGACCCAGCCGGCGTCGGCCAGCGCGGCGGTCAGGCGGGTCACCTGCGAGGGCGTGCAGGCGGCGGCCTGCGCGATGTCGCCGTTTGTGAGCCCCTCGGGCAGCGCGCCGGCCAGCGCGTCCAGGATGGCGGCGGCGGTCTTGATGGAGGCGTAGGCCTTGTCGGTGCTCATGGCTGGCCCCGATACACGCCGTGCAGCACGCACATGCGGGTGGTGCGCAGCACCAGCGCGATGACGCCGCCAGAGGCCAGGCGATGCGGGCGCACCCAGGCGCCCACGGGGTGGGCCAACAGGCCGCGCAGGTGGGTGCTGGCGCCGTTCATGCCGCGCCTCCCTGGCGGCGATCGTGCGCAGCCTGCGCCAGCACGCCGATGCACTGCAGGGCCTGCGCGGCGCGCCATTCGGCGCGGTTGACGCTGGCGCCCGGGGCGCCGCCGGCGCGCGCCACGGCGCGCCAGTGGCGGGCGCGCGCCAGGCGCTGGCGGGCGGCGGCCAGCAGGTCGAGGGCGGGGGCAGGGGCGCTCATGCCGCACCGCCCTTGTGGGGGCGCGCACTGCCGATCGGCACGGCATCGAGCGGAAACCCGCAGCGGTCGCGCGCCACCTTGGGCAGCACGCGCCGGCGCAGGCTGGCGTGGGGCTTGGCGCCGGCGGGCCACAGCTGGGCTTCGCTCAGGCCGGTGACGCGCGCCAGCACGGCGCGAATGCGCGCGCTGGGCTGGCCGTTGATGACGTGGGCGACGGCCGTGCGCGTGACGCCCAGCTCGTCGGCGATCGCCGCCGGCGTGGTGCCCTTCATGCGGATGTGGGCCTTGATGAGTTCCGGGTGCATGGTGTTAACCTTTGGTCGGTTACGTGTTGATGGAATGGATTATTCCAAATGGAATGATCGAGCGCAACCTATTCCGATTGGAATGAAAGGTTATTTGTGCCTGCCAGCGAAAAGGACTACGGCGATGAGCAGCTCGCTGCTCGAATCCTTCTGCTCCGGCAGAAGGCCGGGATGTCTATGGATGCGTTCGCCGCCCAGCTCGGCGTGAGTCAGCCGACGCAATCGCGTATCGAACGCGCAAAGCGGCTCCCTGACGCGCTGTATCTACGGGCGCTCCATGAGCACTTTTCAGTGGACATCAATGACCTGTTGAGCGGCGCCTTCGAGTCCGCCGCACCGCTCGACCCCGGCGAGCAGACCCTGCTGGACAACTACCGCCACAGCGCGCCGGCCGATCAGGCCGCCCTCAAGGCGGCAAGCGGCGCGCGCGCGGCTGCGGCCGGTACAAAGCGAGCAAAGGCGGGGTGACGCAATGACACTGCCCGCCACGGTCACATCAATGGCTGAGTCGTCAGCGCTCACCATCACGCAGCAACGCAAACGGCGCGAGCACGTTCGATGGGCCAGCCTTCAGCACATTGATGCCGTCCGCCCGCAACCGATGGCGGATGCCGCCCTGCTGCCGCTGATCCAAGCGGTGTACCCAGATGCTGGCTCCCGAGAGCTGCGGCGTGAGCTGGACTACTTGATGGAATGCGGCTTGTTGACCATCGCCGAAGAACACGAGACTTGGCGCCTGAAGCTGACCCGCGAAGGCATCGATCTAGTGCAGTACACCACCTCATGCCCCCCAGGCATTGGGCGTCCGACTGCGACTCGATAAGGAAGGTTGTGTATGGGTACGCTTGAATTGACCGGGCGCGTCGAGGTGTCGTACAGCCCCGAGGCGCTCCAGGTTGCGGCGCTCAATCGCGAGGCCACGGTGGCCAAGCGAGCGGGCGACTGGGCGCGCGCCTGTGAGCTGCTGGCGCAGGCCAAGGCGATCGAGGGCGATGCCTATGCCCAGACGCGCCTGGCCAAGTTCCTGCAACAGGCGGGCCGGCTGGACGAGGCGCTGGCCGAAATCCAGTGGCTGATTGACCGCAGCCACGCTCGCGCGCGCGCCAATGCGTCACCCCGCGACGGGGCCGTGATGACGCAGTACATGCGCCTGGTCGAGTTGGTGGGCATCTACGACGACGCCATCCTGATTTGCAAGCGCGCCAAGCGGGCCGATCTGCAGGCCGACTATGAGGCGCGCCGCGCGGCGTACGAATCTCTGCGCGCCAAGCTCGGCGCATTGTCTGGCGAAGACTGGGTGTATTGAGGACGTCAAATTAACCCCACGCGATTGTGTGGTTTGCTTGCGCGTTAATTTGATGTGTATATAATTCTGGTCATGGCAGCACATCGCCGCCACCCGACGCCAGGCGGCACCTGGCTCTCTGAGGAGAAAATCATGCAAGCTACCATCAACGCCGCCGGCATCGCCGAAATTCACGCCTTCCTGGCCGCGCACCACAAGCCAGGCGATCAGGAGACGCGCGCGATCATTGTGAGCTGGGTCGAGGACCGGCAAGCATTCCGTAGCGTGGGGAGACTGACCATGACCAAATCCATCCGCATCGAAACCGATGAGCGCGGTCATCACGCCGTCGTTGTCACGGTCGACGACAAGAGCCGCGTATTCTTTCGCCACGCAACCGCATCGGTCGCCGGCGCTGCCTGCGCCAGCCTGCGCCGCGACATTGCCCGCCACGGAGAGGACGTGATCGGATTCGATGCGCTTCCGGTGGCTGAATACCGCACCACGAAGGCAGGCCGCCGCCTGCTCGTTGCCTGATGGGCGGCAAGCACCGCCACTGGCACCTGGCCTGGTCTCGGCTGCCCAACGGCCGCCTGCGCCACGCCAGTGGCGCCGAATTCATCGTCTCGCACGGCGACGGCCACACCGACATCGACGTCGCGCCAGAGGCCCTGGACGCCTACCAGGCCCACGAGCTGGCGCGCGGTGTCGCGCCGCATGACCTGGCGCAGCGTCTGATCCGCCTGGCGCGCGAGGCCGGTCGCTGGCTGGAGCGCAACCCATGAGCGCCAACGCCACCGCGCCGCGCCCGGTCGGGCGCCCGCCAGAGATCGACGCCGGCCGGCGCGTCCAGGTCTACCTGGACGCCGCCAGCCTGCGCATCGCCGCGCGCCTGGGCGGCGGCAACATCAGCGCCGGCATCCGCGCCGCGCTGGCTGCGCACAATCGCGCGGCCAACAATCCAAAGCGCTTTACTTAGCGCCCCCGCCCCATGCGCGGCAAGCTGTCGCGCATGAACTCTGACACTTCTTTCTCCTTCGGCAAGCTGCCGCGCCTGACCTCGTGGTGGGTCATCGCGCTGGCGCTGTCGGCGCTGGTGTTTGTGCTGTCGCCGCAGCAGCTGCCGGTCAGCCTGTACAAGCTCAACCTGATCGCGCTGGCCGCCGTGGCGGGCTACTGGATCGACCGCAGCGTGTTTCCGTACGCCCGCCCGCGCATCGACGCGCTGCGCGAGCTGGACGCGCCCGCTGATGCGGCGCTGCCGGAGCTGGAGGGCGAGGACGTGCTGACGCTGGCCGCGCTGCCCAACCACGCGGCGCTGTACTTCATGGCGTGCTGCATGATTCGCCGCGCGATCCTCATGAGCGCCACCATCGTGGCCGTGGGCCTGGGGGCCTGAGCCATGGCGCGCGTGCTGCGTGATGTGCTGTGGGCGCTGGCGCTGACGCTGCTGTGCCTGCTGGTGTCGCTGCTGCTGCCCGAGCCGGTGCGTGCCCAGGTGCCGCAGGCGGCGCAGGCGCACAAGCGCACGCTGCTGCGCGCCGCGCATGCCGAATGGGGCCTGGGCGCCCCGGTGGCGGTGCTGGCGGCGCAGGTGCACCAGGAGAGCGCATGGCGCCCCGAGGCGGTGAGCCGCGTAGGCGCGCGCGGGCTGGCCCAATTCATGCCGGGGACGGCCGCATGGTGGTGCGAGCGGGTGGGCCTGACGGCCATCGACTGCCAGCCGCACAACCCCACCTGGGCGCTGCGCGCGCTGGTGGGCTATGACAAGTACCTGTTTGACCTGGCGCCGCCGCGCTACGGCGCGCGCGACCGCATGTGGGTGGCGCTGCGCGCGTACAACGGCGGGCTTGGGCACTGGCAGGCCGAGGCGCGGGCCACGGGCCTGGCGCTGCCCACGCGCCCGCAGGTGGATGCCGCCTGCGGCAGCGCACGCCGCGCGGCGCCGCACTGCGCGGAAAACCTGGGTTACCCGCGCCGCATCCTGATCGAGCTGGCGCCGCGCTACGCCAGCTGGGGGCCTGCACTGTGAGCCGCGCCGCCATCGCCCTGGCGGGTGTGGTGCTGGCGCTGTCCACTGGCGGCGGTGGCTACCTGTGGGGGCACGCTGCCGGCAAGGCGGCCGAGGTGGCGCGGCGCGATGGCCAGGCGGTGCGCCAGCTGGGGCAGCTGATCGACTCGCAGCGCGGGCTGGTGGAGCAGGCCAACGCGGCCAGTGCGCGCCTGCGCCGGGCGGCGGCCACGCGCGCCACGCGCGATGCGGTTTTGAGCAAGGAGTTTCGCGATGCGCTTGCACGCACGGCTGGCGACCGGGCTGGTTGCCGTTTTGACGATGACAGCGTGCGCCAGCTCGGCGCCGCCCGCGATCGCGCTGCCGCCGCCGCTGCCGGCGGCGCTGCTGCAGAGCTGCCCGCCGCCGGGGCCGGCGCCGGGCGCTGAGGTGGACGCGGTGGCGGTGGCCTTGATGGACCTGTACGCGCTGTATGGCCAGTGCGCGGCGCTGCACCTGGAGCTGGTACGCGCGCTGGAGGACGGCCGATGATGGAGCGCCTGACGGACGCCAGCGACCGCGCCACCGCGCGCGAGGCCGAATGGCTGGGCGATGCGCTGCGCGCGCAGGCGCGCCGCGCGGGGCTGGTGGGCAAGAGCGTGGCGGATTCTGCGAGCGACTGTGTGCGCTGCGATGAGCCCATTGCGCCGGCGCGCCGCGCCGCGCTGCCGGGTGTGCAGTTGTGTGTGGCGTGCCAGCGGCGCGCCGAAAAAGAAAGGCGCTGCCGATGACGGTGAGTGTGGATGTGTGGCAGTTGATCGGCTTCGGGCTGGCGCTGCTGTCGGGGTTCGCGACGATCATCGTGGCGGCGGGCAAGACCATCGCGAGCCAGTTCGAGCGGCGGATCAACGAGCGCTTTGACGTGATCGAGCGGGCGCGCGAGGCAGAGGCCGCGGGCATCAGCCATCTGGAGCGCGAGTTCATGCACTGGAAGGCCGAGCTGCCGGTGCAGTACGTGCGCCGCGAGGACTACGTGCGCGGCCAGAGCATCGTCGAGGCCAAGCTGGACGGCCTGGCCGGAAAGATTGACAACGCGGTGCTGCGCGCCGCGCTGGACCAGAAAGGGAGCAGCTGAATGACGCCCACCACCGACACCGCGCGCATCCGCCGCGAGCACCTGCGCTGGCTGGTCGTGCTGACGCTCAACAACGCGAGGCCTATTGGAGCGCTGGAGGGGCCAATTCTGGCCGTGGCGCAAAGCGAGTACCCCGATGCCACGCCGCTGGAGCTGCGGCGCGAGCTGGACTACCTGGCAGGCCGCGAGCTGGTGCAGCTGGCCAAGCAGCCGGGCGGGCGCTGGCACGCCACGCTGACGCGCGCGGGCGTCGACCTAGCCGAGTACACGACCGATTGCGAGCCGGGCATCGCGCGCCCGGCGCGCTACTGGTGAGGGGCGCGCGGCCATGGCACGCAAGAGCACCATCCACCGGCTGCCGGCGGAGGTCAAGGCCTACATCGAGGCCATGCTGGCGACCGGCGCGCAGACGCTGGACGAGCTGATCGCCGACCTGCAGCAGCGCTATCCGGCCGAGGCCAGCGCGGGCGCGCTGCCCAGCCGCAGCGCGGTGCATCGGTACGGGCAAAAGCTGGATCGGCGCCTGGCGGCGATCAAGGCCAGCACCGAGGCGGCGCGGCTGATCCAGCAGCATGCGGGAGACGACAAGGACGCGCGCAGCGAGGCCCTGACGGCGATGGTGCAGACCGAGCTGTTCGAGGCGATCTTGCTGCTGCAGGAGGCCGACGAAGAGGACGCCGACCCGGGCGAGCGCGTGGCGCTGCTGAGCAAGGCGGCCAAGAACATCGCCACGCTGACGCGCAGCAGCATCAATTTGAAGGAGTTTCAGGCGAAGGTGGAGGCCCAGCTGATCAATCGCCAGCGCCTGGCGCTGACCGAGCTGGGCGAGCGCGGCGAGATCGATGCGGCCACGCTGGCCAAGGTGATCGGGGCGGCCTATGGCCTGTGACCATCCACGCCGTCATTGCGAGGCGCCGCAGGCGCCGTGGCAATCCAGTGCGGCGCTCGATGCGCTGCCGCTGGATCGCCACGGCCCGCGGCCTCGCGATGACGGCGCTGGCGTGAGCCGCCATGTCTGAGCGCATCGTGCCCGCCCCGGCCCTGCCGCTCTACCCCTACCAGCGCCGCTGGGTGCAGGACGACGCGCGCTTCAAAATCGGGATGATGGCGCGCCAGTGCGGCAAGACCTTTACCAGCACGCTGGAGCTGGTGCTGGACTGCGTGCGCGCCGAGGCCATGGGCCAGCGCTGCCGCTGGGTGATTTTGAGCCGGGGCGAGCGCCAGGCGCGCGAGGCGATGAACGAGGGCGTCAAGCTCCACCTGCAGGCGATGAGCGCGGGCTTCAAGGCGCACGATTACGACTGGGAGGCCGGCATCAAGGCGCTGGAGGTCGAGCTGCCCGGCGGCAGCAAGATCACGGCGCTGCCTGCCAACCCGGACACGGCGCGGGGCTTTTCTGCCAACGTGCTGCTGGACGAGTTCGCCTTTCACCAGGACAGCCGGGCGATCTGGAAGGCGCTGTTTCCGGTGATTTCCAAGCCCGGCCTGAAGCTGCGCGTAATCAGCACGCCCAACGGCAAGGGCAACAAGTTCTACGAGCTGATGACGGGCAGCGGCGACGGCTGGAGCCGCCACACGACGGACATCTACCAGGCCGTCGCCGATGGCCTGCCGCGCGACATCGAGGAGCTGCGCCGGGGCGCGGGCGACGCTGACCTGTGGGCGCAGGAGTTCGAGCTCAAGTGGCTGGACGAGGCGTCGGCCTGGCTGCCTTTCGAGCTGATCGACGGCTGCGAGCATGCCGCCGCCGGCCTGCCAGAGCACTACCAGGGCGGCCCGGTCTATGTGGGCGTGGACATCGCGGCGCGCAATGACCTGTTCGTCATCTGCGTGCTGGAGGCGGTGGGCGACGTGCTGTGGACGCGCGAGATCATCGAGCGCCGGCGCGCCAGCTTTGCCGAGCAGGACGTGCTGCTGGACGACGTGCTGCGCCGCTACCGCGTGCTGCGCGTCTGCATGGACCAGACCGGCATGGGTGAGAAGCCGGTGGAGGACGCGCAGCGCCGCCATGGCAGCAGTCGCGTACAGGGCGTGCTGTTCACGGCCTCGGCCAAGCTGGACATGGCGGTGCGCGGCAAGGAGGCCTTCGAGGACCGGCGCCTGCGCATTCCCGAGGCGCGGCCCGAGCTGCGCGCCGACCTGCACAAGCTCAAGAAGGTCACCGGCCCCACGGGCGTGCCGCGCTTCGTGGCCGACAGCGACAGCGCCGGCCACGCCGACCGCACCTGGGCGCTTTTTTTGGCGCTGACGGCAGCGGCCGACGGCGCCGGCGCCATCGAATACACCCCCGCGCCGCGCCACCCGCGCGGCTTTGACAACAGCCTTGACACCACGCCCGGGCGCACGCTGCGCATGCGCGCCGACGAGCAGTACGCCGGCGACGATGCCGCGCTGCCCGAGCGCGGCGCCGACTGGTAGGAGAGCCGCACATGGCAAGCACCCTTCCCGTGATTCTTGGCCCGGATGGCCGACCGATGTCCCGCCCCGACGTGGCCGAGCCGCAGACGGCGCGCCTGGCCAGCCTGCAGCGCGAGCTGGCCACGCACCCTACGCGCGGGCTGACGCCATCGCGCCTGGCCAGCATCCTGGGCGCGGCCGAGCAGGGCGATCTGGTGGCGCAATTCGACCTGTTCGAGGACATGGAAGAAAAGGACGGCCATATTGCGTCCGAAATGAATAAGCGCCGCCGCGCCTGCATTTTGGAATGGGAAGTGGTGCCGCCGCAAAAATCCCCCACGCCCATCGAAAAACGAAATGCCGCGCAGCTGGATGAATTGCTGCAGGAGATTCCCGATTTTGAAGATGTGCTATTCGACGTTACCGACGCGATTGGCAAGGGCTTTGCCAATCTGGAAATCGAATGGCACCGCGTGGAAGGCTTCTGGCTGCCAAAGACGGTGACGCACCGCCCGCAGAGCTGGTTCACGCTGCACCGCGGCTATCGGCAGGAGATCAGGCTGCGCACCCACGAGACGAAAGACGGCGTGTTGGGCGAGCCGCTGCGCCCGTTTGGCTGGATCACGCACGTGCACAAGGCCAAGAGCGGCTATCTGGAGCGCGCGGCGCTGTTCCGCCAGCTGGTGTGGACCTACCTGTTCAAGAACTACAGCGTGGGCGACCTGGCGGAGTTTCTGGAGATCTACGGCATCCCGCTGCGCGTGGGCAAGTACCACAGCGGCGCCAGCGAGGCCGAGAAGACCACGCTGCTGCGGGCGCTGTCGAGCATCGGCCACAACGCGGCCGGCATCGTGCCCGAGTCGATGATGCTGGAGTTTCACGACGCGGCCGACGGCGACCCGAAGGCTTTCGAGCTGATGATGAGCTGGTGCGAGCGCAACCAGAGCAAGGTCATCCTCGGCGCCACGCTGACCAGCGGCGCCGACGGCGCGGCCAGCACCAACGCGCTGGGCCAAATCCACAACGAGGTGCGCAAGGACCTGCGCGACAGCGACCTGCGCCAGATCGGCACCACGCTGACGCGCGACCTGGTGTATGCGGTGGCCGCGCTCAACGGCCTGGCGCCCGATGGGCCGCGGCGCGCGCCGGTGTTTCAGCTGAACGCGCAGGAGCCCGAAGACCTCGCCACCTACGCCACGGCGCTGCCGCAGCTCGTTGCCATCGGCCTGCGTCCCACCGTGAAGTGGGCGCACGAGCAGCTGGGCATCCCGCAGCCGCAGGCGGGCGAGCCGGTGCTCGGCGCGCCAGCGCTGCCCACGCTCGGCGCCGCCTTCGGCCAGCAGCCCGGGCGCGCCGCCTTCGCCGCCCAGTCACCCGCGGACACGCCGCCGCCCATGCTCCAGGCCGCGCTGCTGGCGGCCGGTGCCGCGCCGGCGGTGGATGGCTGGCTCGATCAGGTGCGCGCGCTGGTGGCCAAGGCAGAGAGCCTGCAGGACATTCGCGACGGGCTGGAGGCGCTGCTGCCAGACATGACGCTGGACCAGTACGCCGCCGCCATGGGCCAGGCCCTGGCCGCCGCGCAGCTGGCGGGCCGCTACCAGGTGCTGCAAGAGGCTGGTGGCATCGGTGGCTGAACCCGCCTACGGCAGTCTGCCGTTTTCCGAGCAGATTGCGTTTTTCCGGCGCAAGCTGAATCTGCCCACGCGCGCCTGGACGGACATCTGGACGGCCGAGCACGACTGGGCCTTTGTGGTGGCTGGCGCCAACCGCGATGCCATCGTGGCGGACTTTCGCGCCGCCGTAGAAAAAGCGATTGCCGAGGGCACCACGCTGGAGACCTTCCGCAAGGACTTCGACGCCATCGTGTCCAAGTACGGATGGGACTACAACGGCGGGCGCGACTGGCGCAGCCGGGTGATTTATGAGACCAACCTCAACACCAGCTACGCCGCCGGGCGCTACGAGCAGCTGCAGGCCGCGCCGTACTGGCAGTACGTGCACGCGGACTGGGTGACCAACCCGCGCCACGACCACCTGGCCTGGGACGGCCTGGTGCTGGCGCGCGATGACCCGTGGTGGCAGACCCACTACCCGCCCAACGGCTGGGGCTGTCAGTGCAGCGTGCGCGGGCTGTGGGCGCGCGATCTGCGCAAGCTGGGCAAGGACGCACCCGACGAGGCGCCAGAGGTCAACTGGTTGGATCGCGAGGTCGGCCAGCGCAGCCCCGAGGGGCCGCAGGTGGT
>MKTG01000071.1:31809-38702 GCA_001897615.1 Burkholderiales bacterium 68-10 | reverse complement strand
CGGCCGACACCTTGTTGCCGGGCGGCCTGACGCTGCAGGACTACGCGCAGGAGTTCCTGGGTCGGTTCGGCGCGAAGCTCGACCAGCCGGCCATCTTCACGGACGTGATCGATGAGCGCGTGGTGGTCGGTGCCGAGCTGTTCAAGGATGCGCAGGGCCGCTGGAAGTCCGACAAGCGCGATCGCGGGCCGTATCTACCGCTGCTGGCACTGGCGCTGATCGATCCCGATGAAATCTGGACGCGCCTGGAGTGGCACTTCGCCAAAAAAAAGGCCGTGGTGCGCAGGCGCTACATCGTGCGCTTCGAGATCGAGGGCAGCCAGGCGCCGATGCTGGTGGCTTTCGAGCTCGGCGAGGATGGCTGGAGTGGAACGACCGCTTTTCAGGGCGTCACCCAGAGCGCTGATGACTGGCGCGTCGGCGTTCGCCTCTACCGTCGCGCCGGCGACGGCAACGGGTAACCCGATGCGGCGCCACACATCGGGTTCCTCCTGGAGTAGGGTCGGTGGGCCTGGCGCGGCCGTCTCCCCAGATGAAGTCTCGTCATTCTACGAGACACCCATGAACCCAGCAAACCCCTGATGGCCGGCATCCACCTCACCATCGACACCAGCGGCCTCGACAAGCTGCAGGCGCGCATCCATGGCCTGGCGGGCATGGACACCACCACCCTCATGCCGCGCCTGGGTGAGTACCTGCAGGCCAGCACGAAGAATCGCTTTCGTACCGAGACCGCCCCCGACGACAGCGCCTGGGCGGCTCTTGCGCCGCGCACCCTCAAGCGCAAGAAGAACAACAAAGGCAAGGTGCTGACCGCGCGCGGCTTTCTGCGCCGCGGCATCCGCTACCAGGTGCTCGACAAGTCCACGGTGCAGGTCGGCACCGATTCGGTCTACGCCGCCACCCACCAGTACGGCCGCGACGAGGCCAACATTCCGGCTCGCCCGTTCCTCGGCCTGAGCTCAGCCGACCGCCGCGAAATCACCGCCATCATCCGCGACTGGGCCTCCGAACTGGGCTTCAAGTAGACCGGCCGAAGTCTTTGCACCAGCCGCAATCGCTTTTCCGCGACCCTCCGACTTTCATCCCGCCGTATCCCGCGATTTCCCCGAATATCTCACCTCCCGCCCTCTAAATATCTCACCTCCGGTCATGCCGGCGCGCTGCTGGCGCTGCTGGCCTGGCAGCCAGCCAGCCTGCGCGGCCTCGCGCGCCACCCCCACCTGCTGGCGCTGGCGGCCGCCGCGGGGGTGACCAACATCGGCTTCAACTGGGCGGTGACGCTGGGCGACGTGGTGCGCGTGACGCTGCTGTTCTACCTGATGCCGGTGTGGTCGGTCGGCCTGGCCTGGTGGCTGCTGGGCGAGCGGCCGACGCGCGCCGCGCTGGCGCGGCTGGCGATCGCCCTGGTGGGACTGGCGCTGGTGCTGCAGCGGCCCGGCGCGGCCTGGCCGCTGCCCAGCGGCGCCGCCGACTACCTGGCCCTGCTGGGCGGCGCCAGCTTCGCGCTGACCAATGTGCTGCTGCGGCGCTGGCGCGACACGCCGCCGCCGGCGCGCGTGCTGGCCATGTTCGGTGGCGGTTTCGCCACCGCCACGGGCCTGGCGCTGGCGGGTCTGGCCGGCGCCTCGCCGCTGGCGGCGCTGGCCGCGCAGTGGTCGGCCTGGCTGCCCTGGGCGCTGGGGCTGACGCTGGCCTTCCTGGCCGGCAACCTGGCCCTGCAGTACGGCGCGGCCCGGCTGCCGGCGCGGGTGACGGCGCTCATCATGCTGGCCGAGGTGGTGTTCGCCAGCGCCTCGGCGGTGCTGCTGGGCGCGGCCACGCCCACCGGCTGGACCTGGGCCGGCGGCGTGCTGATCCTGCTGGCCGCGCTGCTGTCGATCCTGCCAGGGCGGCGCGCTGGCGGCTGAGCGTGCTCAGTCCCCCGCCAGCAGGCCGCGCCGGGCGAAAAAGGCGGCCAGCCGCGGGCCGTCGATCGGGATCTTCATCCAGTGGCAGCCGGCACGGCCGGCGCGCAGGCGGTCGAACACGCTGCCGCGGCGCGCCACCACCACCACGTGCGGCGACTGGTCAACCGCGCCGCGTCGCGCCGCCAGCGCGCGCGCCAGCGGCAGCAACTGCTCGCCCAGCGAAACCTGGTCGAGAAACACGAACGGCACCGGATGGCGGTCGAACGCCGCCAGCGCGGCCTCGGGGCCGTCGAGCAGCCGCACGCGGTAACCCAGACGGCGGATGCCGCGCGGCAGGGTGAGCGAGCGCTCGCCGAGCGCGCCCGTGACCACCAGCACGTCGGCGTCTCGGTCGTCGACGAAGCCGCCATGCTGCTGCGCGGCGGGCAGCGGCGTGTGCTTGCTGCGCGCCCAGGCGGCGCGCGAGGACACGCTGGCGGCGGGCGGCGCGGCGATGCTGGCGACGTCGCCGTTCGGCGCCGTCATGGGTGCGGCGGCCGTGGTCGGCGCGAAGGCCGAGGGGGCGGCCGCCGGCGGCGCCCCGGTGTCGAACTGGCTGCTGAGCGGCACCGAGGCCACGAAGGTGCGGCCGAAGTCGCTGGGCTCGGCGCTTGCCAGGCCCTGCGGCCAGTCCAGGCGGCTCAGCACCTCGACCACGCCCTGCATGTCGAGCGGGCGGCGCAGCACCGGCAGCTCGGTCGCCGGCGCGCCGGGCGAGCGGCCGGCCAGCACGATCAGCGCCAGCGGGTTGTCCTGGCGCAGGCGCTCGACCAGGGCATGGTCGTCGCCGTTGACGACGATCAGGTGGGCCTCGCGCGGTTCGAGCGCCGGCACCAGCTCTTCGCCCTGGTCCTGCCCCAGCGCGAACAGCGACTCCAGCAGAGTGCGTTCCGAAGGGGTCAGACCGATGAGGGCGTAGCTGTGGCGCATGGATGGCGATGAGGGGGCAGGCCGGCGACCGTCAGCGCGGCTGGCCCGTTTGCGCCATTGTGGTGCGCCGCCGGGCGCGTCGGCGCCATGCCGTCCGTCCCGTCGCCACCCGCGGCGGCGATAGCGTGATTGCTGCGCCCGGCTGTGGTGGCGGGGCCGCGGCGGTGTGACTTCTGCACGCCGTCGCGCGCGGTTCAGAAGGCTACCGCGCCGCCGTCCTTGCGCGGGTCGCTGCCGGCGACGTAGTGCCCGCCCTGGCGCAGCACCAGCTGCGCGCCGCCGAAGGCGAACACGCCGTGGCCGGCCTCGACACTGACCTCGTGCCCGCGCGCGCGCAGCGCCTGCGCCACGGCGGGGTCGAGCGCCGGCTCCAGCGCCACGCCGCGCCCGCCGGTGACGCGCCAGCGCGGCGCGTCGGCGGCGGCCTGCGGGTTCTGGCCGTGGCGCAGCACGCGCAGCGCCATCTGCACATGGCCCTGGTGCTGCATCGGTCCGCCCATGACGCCGAAGGCCATCTGCGGCGTGCCGTCGGCGTGCATGGCAAAGGCCGGGATGATGGTGTGCGAGGGGCGCTTGCCGGGCCCCACCTGGTTGGCGTGGCCGGCCTGCGTGCTGAAGCCATGGCCGCGGTTCTGCAGGCTGATGCCGGTGCCCGGCACCACCACGCCGGAGCCAAAGCCCATGTAGTTGGACTGGATGAAGGACACCATCATCCCCTGGGCGTCGGCCGCCGCCAGGTACACCGTGCCGCCGCGCCGCGGCGTGCCGTAGACCGGGGCGCCGGCGCGCTGGCGGTCGATCAGCGCGGCGCGCTCGCGCAGGTACTCGCGCTCCAGCAGCCGCCCGGGCGCCAGCGCCATGTGGTCGATGTCGGCGTTGTAGTGATGGACATCGGCCAGCGCCAGTTTCATGGCCTCGATCTGCAGGTGCAGGCTGTCGGCGCTGTCCACTGGCTCGCCGCCCACGCCCAGCTCGTCCAGCATGCCCAGCGCCATCAGGGCGGCGATGCCCTGGCCGTTGGGCGGGATTTCGTGCACCACCGAATCGCCGAAGCGCTGCGACAGCGTGCCCACCCAGTCGGCCTGGTGCGCGCCCAGGTCGTCCTCGGTCATGGCGCCGCCGCAGGCCCGCGCATGGGCGGCCATGCGCGCGGCCAACGCGCCACGGTAGAACGACTCGCCCTCGGTGGCGACGATGTCCTCCAGCGTGCCGGCATGGGCCTCGCTGCGGAACAGCTCGCCCGCCCGCGGCGGCCGGCCGTCGGGCAGGAAGCACTCGGCAAAGCCCGGCTGCGTGCCCAGGCGCTCGGCGCCCAGCGTCCACAGGGTGGCGATGGTGGGCGAGACCGGGAAGCCGTGGCGCGCGTAGTCGATCGCCGGCTGCGCCAGCTGCGCCAGCGGCAGCCGGCCAAAGCGCCGCCACAGCGCGATCCAGCCCGACACGGCGCCCGGCACGGTGACGGCGTTCCAGCCCTTGTCGGGCAGGCCGCCCAGGCGGGCGAAGTAGTCCGGCGTCCAGCCGGCGGGGGCGCGGCCCGAGGCGTTTAGCCCGTGCAGCGCCTGACCGTCCCAGACGATGGCGAAGGCGTCGCTGCCGATGCCGCAGCCGCTGGGCTCAACCACCGTCAGCGCCATGGCGGCGGCCAGCGCGGCATCGACCGCGTTGCCGCCGGCCAGCAGCATGCGCAGCCCGGCCTGCGCCGCCAGCGGCTGCGAGGTGCTGACCACCTGGCGCCCCAGCACCGGCGAGCGGCGCGAGGCGTAGGGCAGGGTCCAGTCGTGGATGCCGGTCATGGGTGGCTCCTTGGTGTCGGGTTGTGCGATCTGAGTCAAATCGGTCCCTGGCGCCAGCCTGGCGAGCGCCGGCAGCTATGAATTAACTAGCATTCAGGGCCTCGTCCAGCAGCTCGATCCAGTGCCGCACCGGCAGCTCGGTGCCGGCCTGCAGGTGGGTGATGCAGCCGATGTTGGCCGACAGGATGGCCGCCGGGTGCTCGGCCGCGCGCTCACCCAGCAGGTGGCCCAGCTTGCGCTCGCGCAGCTGCAGCGACAGCTCGGCTTGCAGCACCGAATAGGTGCCGGCCGAGCCGCAGCACAGGTGCGCCTCCTGTGCCGCCGGGCGCAGCTTGAAGCCCAGCTCGCCCAGGTGCTGCTCGACGCCGCCGCGCAGCTGCTGGCCATGCTGCAGCGAGCACGGCGCGTGCCAGGCCAGCACCTCGGCCGGCGGGCGCACGCGGCCGCGCAGCGCCGCCACCAGCTCGGGCAGCAGTTCGCTGACGTCGCGCGCCATGGCCGACACGCGCGCGGCGCGCTCGGCGTGGCGCGGCTCGTGGCGCAGCAGGTGGCCGTAGTCCTTGACCATGGCGCCGCAGCCCGAGGCGTTGATGACGATGGCCTCGACGGTGCCGCGCTCGATGTGCGGCCACCAGGCGTCGACGTTGGCGCGCATCTGCGCCAGCCCGCCGGCGCCGTCGGCCAGGTGGTACTTGACGGCGCCGCAGCAGCCCTGGCCGCGCGCCAGCACGCATTCGATGCCGGCGGCGTCCAGCACGCGCGCGGTGGCGGCGTTGATGCCCGGCGCCATCGACGGCTGCACGCAGCCTTCCAGCAGCAGCACCTTGCGCGCCTGCGCGCGCCGCGGCCAGGCGCCGGCGGGGCGACGTTCGGGCACCTTGGCGCGCAGCGTGGCCGGCAGCAGCCCGCGCACCGCCTGGCCCAGCCGCATGGCGGGGCCGAACAGCGGCGAGCCGAGGCCCCGGCGCAGCAGCGCCCGCGTGCGCGCCTCGGCCGGCGGGCGCGCCACCCGGGCCTCCACCACCTGGCGGCCGATGTCGATCAGGTGGCCGTACTGCACGCCGCTGGGGCAGGTGGTTTCGCAGTTCAGGCAGGTCAGGCAGCGGTCCAGGTGCAGCTGCGTCTCGCGCGTGGGCGCGTGGCCTTCCAGCACCTGCTTGATCAGGTAGATGCGCCCGCGCGGGCTGTCGCGCTCGTCGCCCAGCAGCAGGTAAGTCGGGCAGGTGGCGGTGCAAAAGCCGCAGTGCACGCACTTGCGCAGGATGGCCTCGGCCTCGCGGCCGAGCTCGGTGCCTTGGTATTCGGGGGCCAGAGCGGTCTGCATCAGAAATCCGGGGTCAGGCGGCCGGGGCAGAAGATGCCGGCCGGGTCGAACTCGCGCTTGAGCGCCTGGTGGATGCGCGCCAGCGGCGGCGTCAGCGGGGTGAACACGGGCGTGACGCCGTCGCCGCCCCGAAACAGCGTGGCGTGGCCGCCAGCGCGCGCGGCCGCCTCGCGCACGCGCGGCGCCGCGTCCGGCGGCAGGCGCAGCCAGCGCTGGGCGCCATGCCACTCGATAAGCGTCGGTCCCAGGTTGAGCGGCGTCGCCGTGTCGGGCACCGACACGCGCCACAGCGCCTCGCCCGGCGCCAGGCGGAAGAACGGCAGCGTCTGGTCGCGCAGGCTGTCCCACTGGCGCGGGGCGCGCTGCGCCTCCAGCAGCTGGCCGCCCATCAACTTGCAGGCGCTGGCCACCGCCGCGTGGGCGCCGCGCAGGCGCACCAGCAGCTGGCCGTCGGCCCAGGCGCTGGCATTGAGCGGCAGCGGCTGGCCACCCCAGCGGTTGAGCTGCTGGCGCGCGCTGGTTTCCGACAGTTCGAAGCCCAGCGTGGCCTCGGCCGGCGCCACCGGCAGCACCTTCAGGCTGAGCTGGGTGATCACGCCCAGCGTGCCCAGCGCGCCGGCCAGCAGGCGGCTGATGTCGTAGCCGGCCACGTTCTTCATCACCTGGCCGCCGAAGTTCAGCAGCTCGCCCCTGCCGTTGAGCAGCTGCGCGCCCAGCACGAAGTCGCGCGCCGCGCCCACGCTGGCGCGCGCCGGGCCCGACAGTCCGGCCGCCACCGCGCCGCCCACGGTGGCGGCGACGCCGAAGCGCGGCGGCTCGAAGGGCAGGTACTGGCCGGACTCGGCCAGCAGCGCCTCCAGCTCGCGCAGGCGGGTGCCGGCGCGCACGGTGACCACC
>MKTG01000071.1:19458-31763 GCA_001897615.1 Burkholderiales bacterium 68-10 | reverse complement strand
GCGGCCGCGGGCGGCGGCCTGGGTGATCTTCGCGGCCAGCGACTGCAATGCGGCATCCATGGCGCGATGGTAGCCGCAGCGCGCGCCGGCGTGGCGCGGGCGGGCGCCGTGCCGGGCCGCAAAAAAAGCCCGCCGGGCTGGCGGGCTGTGAGGACCCTGGAGGCGCGGCCGGTTTCAGCGGCTGTAGGCGCTCTCGCCGTGGCTGCTGATGTCCAGGCCCTGGCGCTCGTCTTCCTCGCTCACGCGCAGGCCCAGGGCCAGGTCGGCGATCTTGAAGGCGATGAAGGAAACCACGGCCGACCAGACGATGGTGAACAGCACGCTCTTGAGCTGCACCCACAGCTGCGTGCCCAGGCTGAAGCTGTCGGGCGTCAGGCCGCCGGTGCCGCCCAGGCCGGGCGCGGCGAACACGCCGGTCAGCAGGGCGCCGACGATGCCGCACACGCCGTGCACGCCGAACACGTCGAAGGCGTCGTCCACCCGCAGCAGGCGCTTGAGGCCGCTGACGCCCCACAGGCCGCACACGCCGGCGATGGCGCCCATGACGATGGCGCCCATCGGGCCGACGAAGCCGGCCGCCGGCGTCACCGCCACCAGCCCGGCCACCGCGCCCGAGGCCGCGCCCAGCATCGAGGCCTTGCCCTTGTGCAGCGCCTCGACGGCGCTCCAGCTCAGCGTGGCCGCCGCCGTGGCCAGCACGGTGTTGAGGAAGGCCAGGCCGGCGATGGCGTTGGCGGCGCCGGCCGAGCCGGCGTTGAAGCCGAACCAGCCCACCCACAGCAGCGAGGCGCCCACCATGGTCAGCGTCAGGCTGTGCGGGGCCAGCGACTCGCGGCCGAAGCCGATGCGCTGGCCCACCAGCCAGGCGCCCACCAGGCCGGCCACGCCGGCGTTGATGTGCACCACGGTGCCGCCGGCGAAGTCCAGCGCGCCGTCGGCCGCCAGCAGGCCGCCGCCCCACACGATGTGCGCCATCGGCACGTAGCTGAAGCTGAACCACAGCACGGCGAACAGCAGCACGGCCGAGAAGCGCGCGCGCTCGGCGAAGGCGCCGACGATCAGCGCCACGGTGATGGCGGCGAAGGTGCCCTGGAAGGCCAGGAACACGTATTCGGGAATGGTGGCGAGGGCGCCGAAGGTGTCGGGCGTGACGCCCTTCAGGAACAGCTTGTCGAAACCGCCGAAGAACCGGCCCTCGCCGCTGAAGGCCAGGCTGTAGCCGTACAGCGCCCACAGCAGGCTGATCAGGGCGAAGATGACGAACACCTGCACCAGCACGCTCAGCATGTTCTTGGCGCGGCCCAGGCCGCCGTAGAACAGGGCCAGGCCAGGGACGGTCATGAGGATCACCAGCAGGGTGGAGGTCAGCATCCAGGCGGTGTCGCCGGAGTCGATCCTGGGCGCCGGGGCGGCAGCGGCCGCGGCGGCCACCGCCGGTGCGGCGCTGGCGGCGGCGTCGGTGGCGGCCTGGGCCCAGGCGGCGCCCGGCAGGGCCAGCGCCAGCCCGCAGGCCAGGGCGAAGGGAGCGATGCGTTTTTTCATGGCGAAGTCCTGGCGACGTTTCAGAGTGCGTCGGCACCGGTCTCGCCGGTGCGGATGCGGATGACCTGCTCCAGCGCGGCGACGAAAATCTTGCCGTCGCCGATCTTGCCGGTGCGCGCGGCGCCCTCGATGGCTTCGATCACGCGCACGGCCAGTCCGTCGGCCACGGCGGTCTCGATCTTCACCTTGGGCAGGAAATCGACCACGTATTCGGCGCCGCGGTACAGCTCGGTGTGGCCCTTCTGGCGGCCGAAGCCCTTGACCTCGGTGACGGTGATGCCCTGCACGCCCAGCGCCGACAGCGCCTCGCGCACCTCCTCCAGCTTGAACGGCTTGATGATGGCGGTGATGAGTTTCATTGTGCTTCCAAATTAATAGCTACTGGCGCTTGCTGGACAAGCTTCAACAGCCGATTTCGATCAGAACGTGTACTTGAGGCCGAGCACCAGCGCGCCGCGGCCGGTGAAGCGCCCGGACGGCGTCACGTACAGCGCCTTGTCGGCGTTGGTGCCCACCACGGCGGCGCTGGCCACCAGGCCGTGGCCGAAGTCCTTGTTCAGCGTGATGGCGTAGTCGGTGTACGAAGAGGCGCTGTTGCGGCGCACCCACTGGCGCCCGACATGCGGCACCAGCGACCAGCCGTCGCCTAGCTCGACGTTGGCCGACAGGTCCAGATAGCCGCTGCCCTTGCTGTCCGCAAAGCCAAACAGGTTGGTGACGGCGTGCGAGTACTTGGCCGTGAACACGCCATAGGTGAGCGCGCCGTAGAGCTCGGTGGTGTCGGGGCTGACGGCCAGCCGGGCGCGCGGGTACTGGTAGCGCAGCAGGCCGACGTCGTAGCCGACGGGGCCGGCGCTGCCCTTGTAGCCGGCGTACAGGTCCAGCTCGGCCTCGGCGTCGCCGCCGCCGTCCCGGATCCAGCGGATCGAGCTCAGCCAGACGCCGGCGTACAGCCCGCTGGCGTGGCTGTAGTCGGCGCCCGCGCTGACGGCCGGCCGCAGCCGGCTTTGCGAGATGCCGCGGTAGCGGTAGTCGCTGGCCAGGCCCAGGTTGAAGCCGAGGCTGTGCGTGGGCGTGGCCGGCGCCGGCGTGCCGGCCTCCTGCGCCCAGGCGCCGGCGCTGCACGCGCACAGCAGGCCCAGGGCGATGCGGCGGGGGGTCAGGGGTGACAGGGTGGGGTGCATGTCCTCGCTCTCCAATAAAAAAACGACCTGACCCACACCAAGCAGGGAGCGTGCCAGCCCCTGCGACCGCTACATTTCAGGCCAGCGCCCCGGTGGCGGTGGCGGCCGCGGGGCGGCCTGCACCAAGCCGGTGCTTTTTTCCGTGTGGTGTGCCGCATGTCGGTGCACGCAGCCATTGGGGGGGAATGCCGCATGGGCCTGAGCCTGATCCAGAGCCGCACGCTGATGGGCCTGCACGCGCCCGCCGTCACCGTCGAGGTGCACCTGGCCAGCGGCCTGCCCAGCTTCACCCTGGTGGGGCTGGCCGACGTCGAGGTCAAGGAGGCGCGCGAGCGCGTGCGCAGCGCGCTGCTCAACAGCGGCCTGCAGTTCCCGCACAACCAGCGCATCACGGTCAACCTGGCGCCGGCCGACCTGCCCAAGGATTCGGGGCGCTTCGATTTGCCGATCGCGCTGGGGATCCTGGCGGCCAGCGGGCAGATCGACGGCGCGCAGCTGGCGGGCTGGGAATTCGCCGGCGAGCTGTCGCTGTCGGGCGAGCTGCGCCCGGTGCGCGGCGCGCTGGCGATGGCCGTGGCGCTGCGCCAGGCCGGCGTGCAGGCGCGGCTGGTGCTGCCGCCCGGCAGCGCCGGCGAGGCCGCGCTGGTGCCCGGCCAGGTGGTGTACCGCGCGCGCCACCTGCTGGACGTGGTGGCGCGCTTTCAGCCGCCGCACAGCCAGCCGCCGGCCCAGGATTCGGCCTTCGGCCCCGAGGAGGAGTCCGACGCCGGCTGGCTGCGCGTGCCCGAGCGGCCGCGCCCGCCCGAGCCGGCCTACCCCGACCTGGCCGACGTCAAGGGCCAGGCGGCGGCGCGGCGCGCGCTGGAGATCGCCGCCGCCGGCGGCCATTCGCTGCTGATGGTCGGCCCGCCCGGCACCGGCAAGACCCTGCTGGCACAGCGCTTTGCCGGCCTGCTGCCGCCCATGGGGGTGGACGAGGCGCTGCAAAGCGCCGCCATCGCCAGCCTGGACGGGAGCTTTCGGCTGGCGCACTGGGGCCGGCGGCCGACGCGCGCGCCACACCATTCGGCCAGCGCGGTGGCGCTGGTGGGCGGCGGCTCGCCGCCACGGCCGGGCGAGATCTCGCTGGCGCACCAGGGCGTGCTGTTCCTCGACGAGCTGCCGGAGTTTCCCCGCGCCGCGCTGGAGGCGCTGCGCGAGCCGCTGGAGTCGGGCCACATCACCATCAGCCGGGCGGCGCAGCGGGCCGAGTTTCCGGCGCGCTTTCAGCTCATCGCGGCCATGAACCCCTGCCCCTGCGGCTACCTGGGCTCGCGCCTGAAGGCCTGCCGCTGCACGCCCGACCAGGTGGCGCGCTACCAGGGACGGCTGTCGGGCCCGCTGCTGGACCGCATCGACCTGCTGGTGGAAGTGGCCGCCGTGCCGCCCGACGAACTGCTGAACGCCCCCGCCGGCGAACCGACCGCCGCCGTGCGCGCGCGCTGCATCGCCGCCCGCGAGCGCGCGCTGGCGCGCCAGGGCCAGCCCAACCAGGCGCTGCAGGGCCAGGCCATCGACAGCCAGGCGCGGCTGGACGAGGCCGCGCGCGCCTTCCTGCACACCGCCGCCAGCCGCCTGGGCTGGAGCGCGCGCGCCACCCACCGGGCGCTCAAGGTGGCGCGCACCATTGCCGACCTGGCCGGCAGCCAGGCGGTCGGCGTGGCCCACGTGGCCGAGGCGGTGCAGTACCGGCGGGCGCTGCGCGGCCAGGGGTGAGCGGGCCGGCCGATCGGGCCGAATATCCGCATCAAATCGGGCTCTTCTCCCGAAGGATGGTGATGGCCTGCGAGACAAGGCTTCGAATGGTCGCTTATTGGAAACCGCCAACATCCGAACGCAGAGGACGCAGAGATTTCGCAGAGGACGCAGAAAGCCAGAAGATCCATCGGTTTTCTTTGCGTCCTCTGCGTATGGCTGCTCATGTTTCTCATGCGTCGTGTCGCGGTGCGGCACTGATCAAGTACCTCGCCATCATTCTCGAGTAGAGCCTCAAATCGGCCTCTGGCGCGCGCCCGTCGTGCGCCGGCAGCTCACTTTTTTGCAGTCGATCCGGCAGCCTGTGGCGCACTGTTCGCCCCGCGCAGCTGCGCCTGCGCGCCCTCCAGCAGCAGCCGGTTGTCGTCCGACCACTGGCGGTACTCGCGCGGGAAGGCGGCGCGAAAGCGCGCCAGGTGCGCCAGCGCCAGCTCGTCGCGCCCCAGCAGGCTGGCGCTTTCGATCACGCGGGTGATGACGCGCGGCTCGGGCGAGTAGTGCAGCGTCTCCAGCGCTGCCGGCAGCAGCCAGGCGGCGTTGTCGCGTGTCGGCGGACGCGAGGTCACTTCGGCAAACCGCACCGCGTCGGCAACCAGCCAGGAGCGGCGGGCGAGGCCCAGCGCGTCGTCCTGGTAGGCGGCGGCGCGCTGCTCGCGCGGCAGATACAGCTGGCTGATGCGGTGGTAGTCCCAGCCGGCGTAGGCGCTGCCCGCCAGCAGCAGCGCCGCCCCCGCGACGCGCCCCGGCGCCCGCCCGGCCGCCGGGGCGGCGCCGCGCCGCGTGGCCCACAGCAGCCACAGGCACAGCGCCACGGCGATCTGGAACGGCGCATACCACAGCGGGTACTCCACCAGGCTGTGCAGGCCGATGGCGGCCAGCACGCCCCAGGCCAGCTGACGCGCCGGCTGGCGCTCGGCCCAGGGCCGCGCGCGCCACACGGCCCAGGCCAGCGCGGCGCAGGCCAGCAGCGCCACCGGCAGGCCCAGCTCCACCGCCAGCTGCAACGGCAGGTTGTGGGCGTTGTCCAGGATGTGGCAAAAGCGCGCGCCGTCGTACAGCGTCATGTAGTGCGCCCAGTCCAGCTCGCCCCAGCCCCAGCCGGCCCAGGGCCGCAGCGCGATCAGGTGCAGCACGTTGCGCCACAGGATCAGGCGGCTGCCGCAGGTGCCTTCGCCCTCGCGCAGGCGCTCGATCAGGTCGCGCCCGCCCTGGCCTTCACTGGCCTGCAGCGCCCACGGCAGCGCCAGCGCCGCCAGCGCGTACACCAGCCAGGCCGCCGCCAGCAGCGCGCCTGCTCGCCGCAACGACCCGCTGCCGCGCACCCACCACAGGCACAGCGCGCCCAGCAGCAGCAGCTCGACCGCGCCCACGCGCGATGCGGTGGCCGCCAGCGCCGTCAGCAGCGACACGCCCAGCGCTGCCGTCAGCCACACCGACAGCCGGCCGGCGCGCGCCTGCGCGGCCAGCGCCAGCAGCCCGATCACCAGCAGTGTGGCCAGCTGGTTGGGCTGGCGCAGGTTGCCGAAGGCCTGGCCGGTCTGCGCCTGGTTGACCCAGGGGAACAGCGGCGCTTCCAGGTTGAAGTACTGCAGCAGCGCGATCACGGCGCTGGCCAGCGCCGCCAGCAGCCAGCCGGCCCGCAGCGCGCGCGTGCCGGTGTCGACATCGGGCGGCCAGGCCAGCAGCAGCAGCGCCGCCACGCCCAGGCCCGCCAGGTAGGGCTGGGTGGCCGCCGTCGGGCCCGAGGTGAAGGGCCACAGCCAGGGCAGCGCCAGCAGCAGCACCAGCGCGGACGAGCGGAGGGCGGGCGGCACGGGGGGGTGAATCAGCCGCCGTCGGCCACGTAGCTGCCCGACTTGCCGCCGTGCTTTTGCAGCAGGCGCACGCCGGTGATGGTCATGCCGCGGTCGGCGGCCTTGCACATGTCGTAGATGGTCAGCAGGGCCACCTGCACCGCGGTCAGCGCCTCCATCTCCACGCCGGTGGGGCCGGTGGTTTCCACCGTCGCGGTGCAAAAAATGGCCTCGACGCCCGCCTGGCCTGCGCCAGCAGCTTCGAATTCAATAGCAACGCGGGACAGCGCCAGCGGGTGGCACAGCGGGATGAGGTCGCTGGTCTTCTTGGCCGCCATGATGCCGGCGATGCGGGCGATGCCCAGCACGTCGCCCTTGCGGGCGCTGCCGGACTCGATCAGCGCCCGCGTGGCCGGCAGCATCTCGATGCGCCCGCCGGCCACCGCCACCCGGTGCGTGGCCGGCTTGGCGCCGACGTCGACCATGTGGGCCTGGCCCTGGGCGTCGAAATGGGTCAGCGGCGAGCGGGGATCAGGCGGGGTCATCGGTAACACTCTCGGGGGGAACGCGGCGCGAATGCGGGCATCATAGAGCCAGCTTCCCGGCCGAGCGGCCGCGCCGGCGCACCATGACCACCACCCGTTCACCCGCTTTCACACCCTGGCGCCGCCGCGCCACCGCCGGCGCGGCGCTGGCGGCGTTGCTGGCGGTCGCCCTGGGCGCCGCGCCGGCCACCGCGCAGCAGCCGCCGGCCGCGCGCGGCCTGCCCTCGCTGGGCGACGCCGGCGAGATGACGGCGCTGGAAGAGCGCAAGCTGGGCGACGCCATCATCCGCGAGCTGTACCGCGACCCGGACTACATCGACGACCCCGTCGTCGGCGAATACGTCGACGGCCTGTGGCGCGCGCTGCTGGACGGCGCCCGCGCGCGCGGCGAGCTGCCGCCCGAGCTGGACGAGCGCTACGCCTGGCGCGTGCTGCTGGGGCGCGACCGCAGCATCAACGCCTTTGCGCTGCCGGGCGGTTACTTCGGCCTGCACCTGGGGCTGGTGGGCGTGGTCAGCTCGCGCGCCGAGCTGGCCTCGGTGCTGGCGCACGAGCTGTCGCACATCACGCAGCGCCACATCCCGCGCCTGCTGGGGCAGGAAAAGCGCCAGACGCCGCTGATGATGGCGGCCCTGGTGGCCGGCATGATCGCCGCCAGCAAGAACCCGCAGGCCGGCGCCGCGCTGGCCGTGGGCGGGCAGGCGGCGGTGATCCAGCAGCAGCTGAACTTCTCGCGCGACATGGAGCGCGAGGCCGACCGCATCGGCTACGGCATCCTGGTGCAGGCCGGCTTCGACGGCCAGGGCTTCGTCAGCATGTTCGAAAAGCTCCAGGGCGCCACGCGCATCAACGACAACGGCGACTGGCCCTACCTGCGCAGCCACCCGCTGACCACCCAGCGAATCGGCGACATGCAGCAGCGCGCCCAGGCCCTGCCGCGCGGCGGCTCCCAGGCGGCCAGCGCCCCACGCGAGGCGGCCGAACGCGGCGGCCCGGCGGACCTGGAGGCGCTGCTGGTGGCCGCGCGCGCGCGCGTGCTCGGTCGCCCCGGCGTCGACGTGCTGCGCGCCTGGGCTGGCGAGCCCAGCCAGCCCGGCTTTGCCGACCGCCCGCTGGCGCCGCGCGCCGGCGCGCTGTACGCCGCCGCGCTGGCACAGGCGCAACTGCGCGATCTGCCACGGGCGCAGGCGCTGGCCACCCAACTGGCGCTGGCGGTGGCGGGCGACGCCCGTGCCGCGCGCCAGGCGCGCCTGCTGCAGGCCGAGCTGGCGCTGCAGGCCGGCCAGCCGGCGCGCACGCTGGAGCTGCTGGGCGCCCCCGCCGACCGGCCGGCGCGCGCCGACGGCGCCAGCCAGGCCGGGCGCGCGGCCCTGCTGCTGCGCGCCCAGGCGCAGACCGCCAGCGGCCAGGCGGCGCAGGCGGCCGACGCGCTGCAGGTGTGGGTCAGCGACCACCCGCGGGACGCCGGCGCCTGGCAGGCGCTGGCCCAGGCCCAGGCCGCCCAGGGCCAGACGCTGCGCGCGCTGCGCGCCGAGGGCGAGGTGCCGATGGCGCAGCTGGACTACGCCGGCGCGGTCGACCGCTGGCGCGCCGCGCAGGACTTTTCGCGCCGCGCTCCCGGCGGCGCCGCCGACCTGATCGAGGCCAGCATCGTCGACACCCGGCTGCGCCAGGCGCAGGCCCTGCTGCAGCAGCAGCGGCTGGACGAACAAAAGCGCCGCTGAGAGCGCTTTTCAGGTGTCGTATCAGGCCCCAGCGCCCGTCTATACAGCGCTAGCAGCTATGAATTCAGGAATGATGGGCGGCCCTCAGGCGCGCTCCAGCAGCGCGTCGATCAGCACCCCCAGCGCCGAATAAATCAGCGAGCCCAACAGCGCGGCCCAGAAGCCGGCGACGTGAAAGCCGCCCACCAGCCCCGAGGCGGCCCAGAACATCAGCGCGTTGATGACGAACAGGAACAGGCCCAGCGTCAGCAGCGTGATCGGGATCGTCAGCAGCACCAGGACCGGCCGCACCAGCATGTTCAGCAGGCCGATCACCAGCGCCGCCACCAGCGCGCTGGAAAAACTGGCCACGCTCACGCCGCCGTAGATATAGGCCACGCCCAGCAGCGCGGCCGCGCTGAGCAACCATTTGAGGATCATCTTTGCCATGGTGGCGCCAGCATAGCGCAGTGCCGGGCGTTCAGCCCGCCGGCGCGCGGCGGCGCCGTGCCAGCCAGGCGGCGCCCAGCACGCCGGCGATGCACAGCGCCGCCAGCGCCCAGCGCAGCGCCGGCACTGGCGCCTCGCGCGGGCCGAACACGCTGGCCAGCAGCGGCTCGCCGGCGATCATCGAGGCCGCCGTCGCCGCCAGCACCGCCGCCCCCAGCTGGATGATGACGGGAAAGCGCTCCACCAGCTTGAGCACCATGGTGGAGCCGAACACCACGATCGGCACGCTGATCAGCAGGCCGATCACCACCAGGTCCATGGCGCCGTGCGCCGCGCCGGCCACGCCCAGCACGTTGTCGATGCCCATCAGCGCGTCGGCGATGACGATGGTCTTCATGGCGCCCCAGAAGGTGCTGGCGCCGGGGCCGTGGGCGTCGTCCTCGCCGCCCTGCTCGTTCAGCAACTGGAAGGCGATCCACAGCAGGCCCAGGCCACCCAGCGCCATCAGGCCCGGGATCTTCAGCAGCCAAACCACGATCAGCGTCATCAGCGTGCGCACCACGATGGCGCCCACCGTGCCCCAGACGATGGCCTGCTTCTGGCGCTCCTTGGGCAGGTTGCGCGCCGCCAGGGCGATGACGATGGCGTTGTCACCCGCCAGCACGAGGTCGATCAGGATGATGGCCAGCAGGGCGGACCACCAGGGGGCGGAGAGAAATTCCATGGTTGAAGCTCCAAGAAACAGGGACAAGGCCCGATGCAAAGTCCGCGCGCGCTGGCGGTCGGGGCATGGGCGCTGTCTGTGGGAGCAAGGCAGCAAGACCACGGCTTCGACCGGCCCACGCGCACGCGCGGGGGGATCGAAGGTCTTGCTCGGTGGCGATCGGCGCGGCCGATTGCCACCCGCGGGGCCGGAAGCCGCAAGGCTTCGTATTGACGACCCGGCGAAACCGCCCGGAGCAGGCCCGGGCGTGCAGGGAGCTACTCCCCTTCGCTAAAGACCGCGATTAGACCATGGTCAGGCGACGCCCGCAAGCGGTGGCGGGTGACGACAAAGCTTGGCATGGCGCAATCGCCGGCCGTGGCGGCGCCTCTAAGATCGCCGCCATGCGCGGCAGGCACGGATGGCACAGGGTCAGGGGGTGGACGGCGCCGCGCGCGGCGGTCGCCCGCGTGCCGGCGCCGCGCACCCACAGCGTGCTGGAAGACGTGCAGGCCATCCTCACCGGCTGCCTGTTCGTGGCGCTGGCGCTGGTGTTCATGCGCGCCAGCCGGCTGCTGCCCGGCGGGGTGACGGGGCTGGCCTTCATCGTGCACTACGCCAGCGGCTGGTCGCTGGGCGCGGCGCTGTTCGTGCTCAACCTGCCCTTCTACCTGTTCGCCTGGCGGGCGCTGGGTCGGCGCTTCACGTTGAAGACCTTCGCCGCGGTGGCGGTGCTGTCGGTCTATACCGAACTGCTGCCGCCCCTGGTGTCGCTGGCGCACGTCGATCCGGTGTTCTCGGCCGTCATGAGCGGCCTGCTGGCCGGCACCGGCATCCTGATCCTGATGCGCCACCAGGCCAGCCTGGGCGGGCTGGGCGCGCTGGCGTTCTACCTGCAGCAGCGCCACGGCTGGCGTGCCGGCACGGTGCAGATGCTGTGCGACGCCGCCATCCTGGCCTCGGCCCTGTGGCTGCTGCCGCCGTCGCAGGTGGCGCTGTCGGTGCTGGCGGCGGCGGCGCTCAACTTCGTCATCGCCATCAACCATCGGCCGGACCGTTATCACGGCATCTGAGGCAGGTTATTTTGCTATGTAAACGATAGTTTTTGGCGCTGGTTGGACGGGCGCCGGGGTCTGAATTCGGGCTCTTCTCTCGAATGATGGTGATGGCCTGCGAGACAAGGCTTGGAATGGTCGCTTATTGGAAACCGCCAACATCCGAACGCAGAGGACGTAGAGATTTCGCAGAGGACGCGGAAAGCAAGAAGATCCGTCGGTTTATTTTGCGTCCTCTGCGAATCCTTGGCGTCCTCTGCGCATGGCTGTTCGTTTTTCTCATGCGTCGTGTCGCGGTGCGACACTGATCAAGTGCCTCACCATCATTCGCGAGTAGAGCCTGAATTCGTTCTCAACGTCCGGGAATCAGCCGCGCGCCGCCTCCGCGATCCAGCGCGCCGCCTTCTCGGCCATCATCAGCGTCGGGCTGTTGGTGTTGCCGCTGGTGATGGTGGGCATGGCGCCGGCGTCGACCACGCGCAGGCCGCGGATCAGGCCGCCGGCACCGTCGCGCACCTGCAGGCGCGGCGTCAGCACCGCCATCGGGTCGTCGTCGCGCCCCATCTTGGTGGTGCCCACCGGGTGGAAGATGGTGCTGGCGATGTCGCCGGCCAGGCGCGCCAGCTCCTCGTCGCTCTGGTACTGCGCGCCGGGCTTGTATTCCTCGGGCGCGAAGCGCGCCATGGCCGGCTGGGCCATGATGCGGCGCGTCACGCGCAGGCTGTCGGCGGCCACCTGGCGGTCCTCGGGGGTGCTCAGGTAGTTGGGGGCGATGGCCGGCGCGTCCTCGAAGCGGTTGCTGCGGATGTGCACCGTGCCGCGGCTGCTCGGGTTGAGGTTGCACACGCTGGCGGTGATGGCGGCAAAGCGGTGCAGCGGCTCGCCGAAGGCGTCCAGGCTGAGCGGCTGCACGTGGTATTCGATGTTGGGCCACTCGAAGGCCGGTGACGAGCGCGTGAACGCCCCCAACTGGCTGGGCGCCATGCTCATGGGGCCGCTGCGCGACAGCAGGTACTGCAAGCCGATGCGCGCCTTGCCCCAGGGCGTGCTGGCCAGCTGGTTCAGCGTCTTGGCGCCCCGCACCTGGTAGACGCTGCGGATCTGCAGGTGGTCCTGCAGGTTGGCGCCCACGCCCGGCAGGTCGGCCACCACCGGGATGCCGTGGCGCTGCAGCAGCTCGCCGGGGCCGATGCCGGACAGTTGCAGGATCTGCGGCGAGCCGATGCTGCCGGCGGCCAGCAGCAGCTCGCCGCCCGGCGCCAGGCGTGCCTTCTGCATCTCGCCGCCGGTCCAGGCGTCGGCGCCGGCGCAGCGCAGGGCGCCGTCGGCGTCGCGCTCCAGCGCCAGGCGCGTGACCTGGCCGCGCGTCCACAGCTCGAAGTTGGTGCGGCCGTAGCAGGTGGGCCGCAGGAAGGCCTTGGCCGTGTTCCAGCGCCAGCCGCCCTTCTGGTTGACCTGGAAGTAGCCCACGCCCTCGTTGTTGCCGCGGTTGAAGTCCTCGCTGGCGGGAATGCCGGCCTGCACCGCGGCTTCGGC
>MKTG01000071.1:18611-19451 GCA_001897615.1 Burkholderiales bacterium 68-10 | reverse complement strand
CCACCCGCCATTCGCCGCCGTGGCCGTGAAAGCGCGACCATTCGGTGTCTTTCGTGCCGTTGTCCTCGCCGGAACTGCGCGAGACGCTATCGAGTCGATAGTGATCCTCGTGCGCCATGAAGTCCGGCAGGCAGCGCTCCCAGCGCCAGTCGTCCTCGCCGGTCAGCGCGGCCCAGTGGTCGTAGTCGCGCGACTGCCCGCGCAGGTACAGCATGCCGTTGATGCTGCTGCAGCCGCCCAGCACCTTGCCGCGCGGGTAGCGCAGCGTGCGCCCGTTCAGGCCGTCGGCCGGCTCGGTCTGGTAGAGCCAGTCGGTGCGCGGGTTGCCGATGCAGTACAGGTAGCCGACCGGAATGTGGATCCAGTGGTAGTCGTCCTTGCCCCCGGCCTCGATCAGCAGCACGCGTTTGGTGCTGTCGGCCGACAGCCGGTTGGCCAGCAGGCTGCCGGCCGTGCCGGCGCCCACGATGATGTAGTCAAACGTCAGTTCTTCCATGCCATGTCTCCAGTGCGGCAGCATGCCACAACGCGCCGGCCGCTATTCATCCAGGAGTGGCGCCGCGCAGCGGGCGCCCCCCGATGGCCGCGGAGCAGGCCACGCGCGGGGCAGCCACGGCCGGACCTGCGCCGGTCGCTGGCTGCGTCCCCCTCGGGGGGATGGCGGCCGCGGGCCGACTCAGGGGGGCGTTATTTCACCGGCAGGAAGGCCAGCAGCGGCGCCGCCACCACGCCCTGCACGTAGCCGATCACGGCGCGGCGGTAGCGCTCGGTGGCGTAGCTGGCCAGCAGGTCCAGGCGGCCGATGATCTTGCCGAACTCGCGCTCGAAGCTGAGGTTGCG
>MKTG01000071.1:13138-18576 GCA_001897615.1 Burkholderiales bacterium 68-10 | reverse complement strand
TGTTGCGCGCCGCGTTGTAGAGGTGCTGCGGGTCGATGCCGTCGAGGTAGTAGAACTCGCGCTTGCCGCCGTGCGCGGTGACGATGGTGTCGGCGCAGGCGACGATGAAGGCGGCCACGCGGTCGCCCGCGAAGTCGGGCGCCAGCGCGTGCGATAGCGCCGTCACGTCGCGCCGCCCGCCCAGCGGCGGCCAGGGCTGGGTGCTCACGAGGCTGCGCTCGATGTCGGCCAGCGCCGCCTCGCGCGTGGCGGCGCGCTTGCGCCATTCGGCCGGGTTGCGGCGGTACAGCTTGTCGGCCAGCGCCATCAGGCTGCGGTGATTGGCCAGCATGGCGTTCTGGGCGATGCGGTTGCCCTCGCTCTGCAGCAGTTCGGCGGGCTGGAAGTCCTGCCCGCGCACCTGGCCGCGGATGGTGGGGGCGTTGCTGGCGCAGCCGCCCAGCACGCACGCCAGGCCGAGCGCGGCGGCCAGCAAAAAGGCCGTCCCATGGACGGCCCGTGGGGTCGGCAGGCCGGCGGTGCCGGCTGCCGGGCGGCGCGCGCGCTCAGGCGACGGCCAGTTGCTCGGCCTTGGCGCTGCTGCCCGCGCTGGCCGCGGGCTTGTCGCTCTTGTGGTCCTTGTCGGTGCCAAAGCTGATCTCCCCGGAGAGCTGTCCGCCTTCCTCGATCACGATCTTGCCATAGCGGATCTTGCCCGTGACCTTGCCGGTGGCGAAGATCACCAGCTTCTGGCGCACCGTCAGGCTGCCGTCGAAGCTGCCGCGCACTTCGGCGATGTCGATCTCGGCCGAGCCCTTGAACGAGCCCTGCTCGGCGATCTGGATCACGCGCGAGTCCATGGTGGCCTCGACCATGCCCTCGACCACCAGCGTGTCGCAGTCGGTGATTTCGACGCCCTTGAGCTTGATGTTGGGGCCGACGATCAGCTTGGCGCCGCTTTCGGTGGTGGTGGAGGGCGTGCCCGACGTGGCGGCGCTGGCCGGTGCGACCGGGCTGGCGGTGGCCGACGGGGCGGCGAACGGCTGCGCGCCGGCGGCGCCGGCCGAGCCCAGGGCGCTGGTGCCGGCGAGCGGCGAACTGCCGGGGCCGCGGGGGGTGGTGGGTTCGTCACGCTTGCCGAAGAACGGTCCTTGAAGTGCCATGTGAGCTCCTGGTGGTAAACAATTGATCCTAATGGCTTACGCCGGAAACCCCGCCTACAAGACGCAAGAATCGTAACCAGGCTCCCCGGTTTGACCGGGTGGCCTGACGGGGGCGCCGGCCGGTGCGCAGGCCCTATCATGGGCCTGCGTCGGGCGCGGCCGTTACAGTGGGTGCCCCTCGACCGCGCCAGCTTCATGTCTCCAGACCTGCCCCGCATCGACCGCACGCCCGCCGACGCCGGCCAGCGCGTGCTGCTGCGCGGCCAGTGGACGGCGGCGCAGCTCGGCACGCGCCCGGTCTGGCGCGCCACGCAGGTGGCGCTGGGCGGCGTGGCCGCCGCCGGCGCCTGGGACTTGCGCCAGCTGGCGGCGCTGGACCACCTGGGCGCGCTCACGCTGTGGCGGCACTGGGGCCGGCAGTGGCCGGCCGAGTTGCTGGCCAGCGACGAGCAGCGCGCCCTGCTGCGGCGCGTGGCCGCCGACGAGGCGCCCGGCGCGCTGCTTCGGCCTCCGCGCGGCTGGACGCAGGGTGTCGAGGCGCTCGGCCAGCGCGTGGCCGATGCCGGCGTGCAGGTGCGCGACTTCATTGCCCTGATGGGTCAGCTGCTGCTGGACTTCGTGCGCCTGCTGGGGCGGCCCGGCCGCGGGCCCTGGCGCGACTTTTCCGGCCACCTGTATCGCATCGGCGCGCAGGCGCTGCCGATCACGGCGCTGGTGGGTTTTCTGATCGGCGTGGTGCTGGCCTACCTGATGAGCCAGGTGCTGCGCCAGTTCGGCGCCGAGGCCTTCATCGTCAACATCATGGGCCTGGCGCTGATCCGCGAGCTGGGGCCGATCCTGGCGGCGGTGCTGATCGCCGGGCGCTCGGGCTCGGCCATCACGGCCCAGATCGGCGTCATGCGCGTGACCGAGGAGCTGGACGCCATGCGCGTGCTGGGCATCCCGGCGGGCTTCCGGCTGGTGCTGCCGCGCGCGCTGGCGCTGGCCATCGCCATGCCGCTGATCTCGGTCTGGACCACGCTGGCGGCGCTGGTGGGCGGCATGCTGGCGGCCGACATCACGCTGGGCGTCACGCCGGCGTACTTCATGGAGGCGCTGCCCAAGGTGGTGCGCATCCCCAACCTGACGCTGGCGGTGGCCAAGTCGGTGGTGTTCGGCGTGTCGATCGCGCTCATCGGCTGCCACTATGGCCTGCGCGTCAAGCCCAACACCGAAAGCCTGGGCCAGGGCACCACGGCCTCGGTGGTGGCCTCGATCACGGCGGTGATCCTGATCGACGCGCTGTTCGCGGTGTTGTTCAAGAGTGTGGGGATATGACGAACCCCCCTGAGCCGCTGCGCGTCTTCCCCCCTGGGAGGGGGGACGCACCCAGTTGCCGGCGCAGGTCCGGCCACGGGTGCACTGGCTTGGCCTGCTCCGCGGCCATTCGAATGGGAAGGCGCGGCGACTGGTGGATGGGGCGTCGGGTGGGTCATGGGTGCACTGGCTTGGCCTGCTCCGCGGCCATTCGATCTTCGAGGCGTCGCGCCATGCGGGCAGCGCGCGCGCCGTGGAGTGCTGGCTGATGGAGGCGGCGGTGCAAGCGTCCGATCCAGTCGACGCCACGCCGGCGCCGGGCGAGCCGGTGATCGAGGTGCGCGGGTTGTGGAGCGTGTTCCCGCTGCCCGGCGGCGGCCAGCATGTGGTGCACCAGGACCTGGACCTGACGGTGCGGCGCGGCGAGGTGCTGACCCTGGTGGGCGGCTCGGGCACCGGCAAGACGGTGCTGCTGCGCCAGATGCTGGGCCTGAACCACCCGGCGCGCGGCAGCGTCACGGTGCTGGGCCGTCCGGCGCACGAGCTGGCGCGCGAGGGCGCCGCCACGCGCGTGGGCATGCTGTTCCAGCAGGGAGCGCTGTTTTCGGCCTTCAGCGTGCTGGACAACATCGCCTTTCCGCTGCGCGAAACCGGCGCCCTGCCCGAGGCGCTGGTGCGCGAGGCGGCGCTGCTGAAGCTGCGCATGGTCGGCCTGAAGGCCGGCGACGCGCACAAGATGCCGTCCGAGCTGTCGGGCGGCATGATCAAGCGCGTGGCGCTGGCGCGCGCGCTCATCATGGACCCGCCACTGCTGATGTTGGACGAGCCCACGGCCGGGCTGGACCCGGACAGCTCGGACGCCTTCGTCGCGCTGCTGCGCGCGCTGCACCAGGAGCTGGGGCTGACGGTGGTGATGGTCACGCACGACCTGGACACGCTGTTCGAGCTGTCCAGCCGCGTCGCCGTGCTGGCCGACAAGCGCGTCATCATCAACGCGCCGGTGCCCGAGGTACTGGCGTTCGATCACCCCTTCATCCGCCATTTCTTCCTTGGCGAGCGCGGTCAGCGCGCCATGGAACTGCTGCGCCGGCGCCATGCCGCGGCGCCCGCGAAAGGAGACTGAACCGATGGAAAACAAGGCCCATGCCCTGGCCGCCGGCAGCTTCGTGCTGGTGGTCACGGCCCTGCTCATCGGGCTGGCCATGTGGCTGCTGCGCGACGTGGCCAACATGCGCAGCTACGAGATCGTCAGCGAGGAAGTCGTCAGCGGCCTGCAGCCGCAGGCGGCGGTGCGCTTCAAGGGCGTCACGGTGGGCAAGGTCACGCGCATCGGCTTCGATCCGGCGGCGCGCGGCCAGGTGCTGGTGACGCTGGCGATCTCGCCCGACGCGCCGATCTCGCGCGCCACCGTGGCCGAGCTCAGCTACCAGGGCGTCACCGGCCTGTCCTTCGTGCAGCTGGACGACGACGGCAGCGATGCCGAGCCGCTGGCCCCCGGCCCCAACGGCGTGCCGCGCATCCCGCTCAAACCCGGCCTGCTGGGCCAGCTGGGCGATCGCGCGCAGGACCTGATCGGCAAGCTCGACACCAGCGCCGAGCGCATCAACCAGCTGCTGGCGCCGGACAAGCAGGCGGTGCTGACCGGCGCGCTGGGCGATATCGGCGGCGCGGCGCGCAGCGTCGACCGGCTGGCGCGCACGGCCGACAAGACGCTGCAAGTGCAGCTGGACGCCAGCCGCACCAGCATCCCGCGCCTGGTCACCCAGGCCACCGACACCCTCAAGGCGCTGCAGGACGCCACCACCGAAGTGCGCGCCGTGGTCGCCACGCTCGGCCAGGCGGCGCAGCAGACCCAGCAGGGCGTGGCGCGCGTCACCGCGCCGGGCGGCGTGATCGACCGGCTGGACGACGGCGTGCAGACCGTCACCAGCACCACGCTGCCGCGCATCCAGGGCCTGACCGGCGAGGCCCGGCAGGCCGTTCGCCGGCTCGACCGCGTCACCCAGACGCTGGGCGACAACCCGCAGGCGCTGCTCTATGGCGGCGGCGCCGTCCCACCCGGGCCGGGCGAGCCCGGCTTTGCCCCACCGGCCGCGGCTGGGGTGCCCTCGCGTTGATCGAAGATATGAAAATGATAGCTGCTCGCGCACGTCCGGCAAGCGCCAGGGCCCTGTTTCATTTCACAATCCTGGCCGCGGCGCTGGTACTGGGCGGCTGCGCGCTGCCGCTGCCCGACAAGCCGGTGCGCGCCGCGCCTTACGACCTGGGGCCGCCACCGGCCAGTGTGGCCGCCGCCGCGCCGGGCGAAGCGCTGGCGCTGGCACCGATCGAGGCCGCCGCCGCGCTGGACGGCACGGCCATGGTCTACCGGCTGAACTACGCCGGCGCCGGCCAGCAGCCGCGCGCCTACGCCCAGGCCCGCTGGAGCATGCCGCCGGCGCAGCTGCTGGAGCAGCGGCTGCGCCAGGCGCTGGCCGCCACCCGTCCGGTGCTGGAGGGCGACAGCGGTCTGGCGGCGCTGGCGCTGCGCGCCGAGCTGGATGCCTTCGACCACGAATTCAGCACCGCCGCCGCCAGCGACGGCGTGCTGCGCCTGCGCGTCACCGCCAGCGCGGCCGGCGCCCGCCCGCCACGCCTGCTGGGCCAGCGCAGCTTCAGCCTGCGCCGGCCCGCGCCCAGCCCCGACGCCGCCGGCGCCGCGCAGGCGCTGCGCGAAGCCAGCGACGAGCTGTTGCGCCAGCTGATCGACTGGCTGGCCACCCTGCCGCCGGCGCGCTGAGCGCGGCGGCGCCCGGGCCGGCGCGCCGCGGCCGTCTTGGGGCAAGATGCGGTGGCGTCATCCACAGCAGGCCCGCACCATGTTCAACCTCAGCGTCCCCTGGTGGGAATTCATCGTCCGCGGCATCGTCGTCTATGTGTTTCTGCTGCTGTTCCTGCGCCTGACGGGGCGGCGCCAGATCGGGCAGTACGACCCGTTTGATCTGATCCTGCTGCTGATTC
>MKTG01000071.1:992-13130 GCA_001897615.1 Burkholderiales bacterium 68-10 | reverse complement strand
TTTCGGCGCTGACGCTGATCGGCTGCCACCTGCTGATCTCGCAGCTGGCCTGGCGCAGCCAGCGGCTGGCGCGCTGGCTGGACGGCAAGCCGCGGGTGCTGATCCGCGCTGGCCAGCTGGACCGCCAGGCCATGCGCAACGAGCGCCTGACGCTCGACGACGTGCACGCCGCGCTGCGCGCCGCCGGCTGCCTGCACACGCACGAGGTGCAGCTGGCCACCATCGAGACCAACGGCCAGATCACGGTGGTGCCGCGCCAGCGCCCCTCGAGCGTGCAGCTGGCGCCGGACGACGGCATCTGAGCGCGCCGCGCGGGCGCGGTCTGGCCTGTCAGCCCGGCGCGCGGCGGCCGAACATGCCCCAGCCGTCCATGCGCAGCACCTGCTCGCCGTCCTGGTTGAACATCTCCCACAGCGAGCGGATCAGGCCGACCTCGGGGCGCGAGGCCATGGGGCGCGCTTCGGTGATGGTCTGGCGCAGCGTCAGCGTGTCGCCGGGGTACACCGGCCGCAGCCACTGGATCTTCTCCAGCCCGGGCGAGCCCAGGCTGGACGATTCGTGCAGGAAGCCGCGCACCATCAGCCCCATGGCCATGGCGCAGGTGTGCCAGCCGCTGGCCGACAGGCGGCCGAACATCGAGCGCGCGGCGGCCTCGTCGTCCAGGTGAAAGGGCTGCGGGTCGTACTGGCGGGCGAAGGCCAGCACTTCCTCGCGCTCGACGGTGACGCTGCCCAGCGCCAGCACGCGGCCGACGGGCAGATCTTCCCAGTATTGCCGCACGGGCGGCGGTGGGTCGGTGGGCATGGCGGGGCTCCTGAAGTGGGGGAGGGTGGACCGGCCCGAGCATGCCCCATCGGCCCGCCGGCCGGCTATCGCGCGCGCGACGCCGGCGCCGCGGGCGCGCTACGATGCACCGGGCGAGCGCCGGCGGTGGCGTCGCCATGATGGTCAAACAGGGTTGCGGCGCGCGTTGGACGTGCGCAAGCAGCTATTCAAAAAGGAGCAAACGCGATGGGGCAGACGGTTCAACTCCAGGCCGCCGACGGCCAGCAGGTTCCGGCCTATGTGGCGCAGCCGGCGGGTCGGCCGCGCGGCGCGGTGGTGGTGCTGCAGGAGATATTCGGCGTCAACACCCACATCCGCGCGGTGGCCGACGGCTACGCCCGTGACGGCTACCTGGTGCTGGCGCCCAGCACCTTCCAGCGCGTGCAGCCCGGGGTGGAACTGGGCTACGACGAAGCCGACATGAAGACCGGCATGGCGCTGAAGGCGGCGGCGGAGGCGCTGCCGGCGCCCGGCGTGCTGGCCGACGTCCAGGCCGCCATCGACCACGCGGGGCGGGCCAGTGGCGGCAAGGTCGGCCTGGTCGGCTATTGCTGGGGCGGGCTGCTGACCTGGCGCGCCGCCAGCCTGCTGGAGGGCCTGGCGGCGGCCGTGCCGTACTACGGCGGCGGCATGACCACGCCGGCCGAGATCGCGCGCCAGCCGCGCGTGCCGGTGCTGGCCCACCTGTCCGATTGCGATCCCTGGGTGCCGCTGGAGGGCGTGCAGGCGCTGCGCCAGGCGCACCCGCGGGTCGAGGTGCGGCTGTATGCGGCCAAGCACGGCTTCAACTGCGACCAGCGCGCCTCATGGGACGAGCCGGCGGCGCGGCTGGCGCGCGAGCGCACGCTGGCCTTTTTTGCCCAGTACCTGGGTTGAGGTAGCTATCAAACGTGTAGCTGTTAGCGCCTGTCATACAAGCGCCAGAGCCCATAATCAGGCTCTACTCGCGAATGATGGTGAGGTACTCGATCAGTGCCGCACCGCAGAGGACGCTAAGAAAACCGATGGATCTTCTTGCTTTCTGCGCCCTCTGCGAAACCTCTGCGTCCTCTGCGTTCGGAGGTTGGCGGTTTCCAATAAACCACCATTCAAAGCCTTGTCTCGCAGGCCATCACCATCATTGGCGAGAAGAGCCCAGAATCACCCTTGCCCATCCGGCGACGGCGCCGCCCTGGCCCGGGCCCGCTTGCGCCCGGCGGCGGGCAGGGCGGGCATGGGCGGCGGCTGGAAGTGCGCGTCCAGGTAGTCCAGCAGGGCGCGCAGGGCGGCGCTGCTGTGGCGCCGCTGCATGTAGCCGACGTACAGCCAGACTTCGGGCGGCGAGTAGTCGTGCAGCAGCGGCTCCAGCGTGCCGCTGGCCAGCAGGTCGGCCAGCCAGTGGACCGAGCCCCACACCACGCCCAGGCCCTGCGCGGCCCAGGTCTTCAGTGGCGCCGGGTCGGTGGCGGCGAAGCGCGGCGTCAGCAGCAGCTCCAGCGGCTTGCCGCGGTCGTGGAACCGCCAGTGCGGCGCCTCGCCGGGCAGGGCGAAGGCCAGCTGGTCGTGCCCTGGCAGCTCGTTCGGGTGCGTCGGGCGGCCGCGCCGGTCCCAGTAGGCCGGGGTGGCCGCGGCCACGTGGTCCAGCCGCAGCAGGCGGCGCACGATCAGGTTGGGCTCCAGGATCTGGCCGACGCGAAACGCCAGGTCCACTCCTTCGTCGACCAGGTTGACCGTGCGGTTGGTGACGTGCAGGTGCAGCGTCACCCCGGGGTAGTGCTGCATGAAGCGGCCCAGCAACGCCGGCAGCTCGGTGGCCATCAGCGCGTGCGGGGCGGTGAGCGCCAGGCGGCCCACCGGGCGGGTGGCGCGCTCCTGCATCTCGCCCTGGGTGAAGTCGATCAGCTCCAGCACCGCGCCGCTGCGCTCGAACAGCAGCTCGCCGGCCTCGGTCAGCGTCACCTTGCGCGTGGTGCGGTGAAACAGCCGCAGGCCAAAGCGCGATTCCAGCTGCGCGATGTACTTGCTGACGTTGGCCGGCGACATGCCCAGCGCCCGCGCGGCGCCGGAAAAGCTGCCGCGCCGCGCCACCTCGCGAAAGGTCTGGATCAGGTCGAGCGAGTCCATGGGGCCTGCCTCAGCGCCCGGCGCGCGTCAGGTAGCGCCGGCGCCAGAACACGACCACGATGCCCAGCGCCAGCGCGATCAGCAGCAGCAGCGCCGACCACATGCCCTCGATGCTGTGGATCAGCGGCAGGTGCTCGAAGTTCATGCCGAAGAAGCCGGTGAACAGGTTCAGCGGCAGGAACACGGCGGTGATGGCCGTCAGCGCGCGCATGGTGTCGTTGGTGCGCTGGCCCTGGGCGGCGAAGTGGATCTGCACCGCCGTCTCGGCCGACTGCTCCAGCCGCCGGGCGTGGCGCAGCACGCGCTCGATGTGTTCCATGACGTCGCGCGCGCGCGCCACCAGCTGGTCGTGGCGCTGCTGCGCCAGCAGCGGGTCGGGGCCATGGGTGGCCAGCGGCAGCTCGCGCAGCGTGTCCAGCCACTCCTGCATGGCGTCCTGCTGCTCCTCGCACAGGTCCTGCAGGCCGTGCAGGCGCCCGCGCGCGTGCATCAGCGCGCTCCAGGTGCCGGGCTCGGGGTGGGGCTTGAGCAGCTCGCCCTGGGCGTGCTCCAGCGCGTCGGACAGGTCGCGGCGCAGGTCCAGGTAGCTGTCGACCATGGCATTGAGCATGCGCAGCACCAGGTCGTCCGGGCCCTGCGGCACGCGGTTGCGGGCGCTCGCGCTGTCCACGCTCAGCCGCGCGTCGTCGGCCTGGCGCTGCAGGAAGCCGACCGCCGTCTGGCAGCCCGGCGGGTGCACGCTGATCAGCAGGCGGTCGAAGACGGCAAAGCCGACGGCGCGCGAATCGATGCGCTCGAACGGCTGGGGCGTGCGCGGACGCGACGCGCCGGCGCCATGGTCGTCGCCGTCGCCCTGTCCGTTGGCCTGGACCTCGGCCAGCGAGGCCAGGCGCCGGAAAACCACCAAGTCATAGACCGAGGTGGCGTCGTAGCCCGAGGGGTGGGCGGCGTTGGCCAGGTCCTGCGCGTGCACGTCCAGCAGCGGCGAGCCACCCAGGCGCTGCGCGGCGTCCTGCAGCTCGGGCAGGCGCTGCGCGAAGTCGGCGCGGTCGAGGTAGATCCAGACAAAGCCGTCGGCCGGCGCCGCCGCGGGCACGGCGTCGGCAAAGCGCAGGCTGCCGGCGGTGAATTCGACGATGTGCACGTCAGCGCCCTGGTGGTGTTGGTCAAAATGGCTTTTGGCGCTTGCCTGGCAATCGCGAGCAGCTATTTATTCAGGAGCATGCGGGCGGCATCGCGGGCGAAGTAGGTCAGCACCCCGTCGGCGCCGGCGCGCTTGAAGGCCAGCAGGCTTTCCATCATCACGCGGTCGTGGTCGAGCCAGCCGTTTTGCGCCGCCGCCTTGAGCATGGCGTATTCGCCGCTGACCTGGTAGGCGAAGGTCGGCACGCCGAACTGCTCCTTCACGCGGCGCACGATGTCCAGGTAGGGCATGCCGGGCTTGACCATCACCATGTCGGCGCCCTCGGCGATGTCGATGGCCACCTCGCGCAGCGCCTCGTCGCTGTTGCCGGGGTCCATCTGGTAGACCTTCTTGTCGCTCTGGCCCAGGTTGGCGGCCGAGCCCACGGCGTCGCGAAACGGCCCGTAGAAGGCGCTGGCGTACTTGGCGCTGTAGGCCATGATGCGGGTGTGGACGTGGCCTTTTTTCTCCAGCGCCTCGCGGATGGCGCCAATGCGCCCGTCCATCATGTCGCTGGGGGCGACGATGTCCACGCCGGCCGCCGCCTGGGTGAGCGCCTGCTTGACCAGCTGGCCCACGGTCTCGTCGTTCAGGATGTAGCCGCTCTTGTCCAGCCAGCCGTCCTGGCCGTGGCTGGTGTAGGGGTCGAGCGCGACGTCGGTCATGATGCCCAGCGCGGGAAAGCGCTTTTTCAGCTCGCGCACCACGCGCGGGATCAGCCCTTTGGCGTTGGCGGCTTCGCTGCCTTTTTCGTCCTTGAGCTTGGCGTCGATGACGGGGAACAGCGCCAGCACCGGGATGCCCAGTTGCACGCATTCCTCGGCCAGCGGCAGCAGCAGGTCGAGCGACAGGCGCTCGACGCCGGGCATCGAGGCCACGGCCTCGCGCCGGTTCTTGCCGTCCAGCACGAACACCGGGTAGATCAGGTCGTCGACCGACAGCCGAAGCTCGCGCACCAGGCGGCGCGTGAAGTCGTCGCGCCGCAGTCGGCGCGGACGGTTGGCGGGGAAGGGGGCAAGGGGCAGGTGCTTCATGGCCAAAATTGTGCCCCAAGGCGGGCCGGCATGGTCCCGGCGGGTCGCTCCGGTTGCGCACGGGGTTGTTTGCGGCGCGTCAATTGCGGCACCATGGGCCTTTTGTTATATTGGCGCCCGGACGGCTTGCCGTCCCCCGCTTTTCCTCCCTGAGCGGGAGCCTTGATGTGTGACAGCAGACAGGCTTTTCAACCCCGGCCGCTGGCCGGGGTTTTTTATGGGCCATCGCCCGGCGGCGGCGGATCGGGGAGACAGGCGCCGCGCCGCTGGCGGGGGATAATTTCCGCATGCTCTGGATCAAGGCCCTGCACATCGTCTTCATCGCCAGCTGGTTTGCCGGCCTGTTCTACCTGCCGCGCATCTTCGTCAACCTGGCGATGGTGCCGCCCGGCTCGCTGGCCGAGCGCCAGCGCCTGCTGCTGATGGCGCGCAAGCTGTACCGCTTCATGACGCCGCTGGGCGTCATCGCGCTGGCGCTGGGCCTGTGGCTGTGGCTGGGCTACGGCATCGGCCTGGGGCCGGGCAACGGCTGGATGCACGCCAAGCTGCTGATCGTGGTGCTGCTGATCGCCTACCATGCCTGGTGCCGGCGGCTGCTGGCGCGCTTCGAGCAGGGCCAGGAGCGCCACGGCCATGTGTGGTTCCGCTGGTTCAACGAGGCGCCGGTGCTGATGCTGGTGGCCACCGTCATCCTGGTGGTGGTCAAGCCGTTCTGACGGCGGGCCGGGCCGGTGCGCGATCCCCACAAGTCCGCCGCGCTGCCGCTGGCGCTGCTGTATGCGGCGCTGATCGTCTACGCCTCGCTGTACCCCTTCACCGGCTGGCGCGACGTCGGCGTGGCGCCCTGGGCCTACCTGGGCGCGCCGCTGCCGCGCTACTGGACGGGCTTCGACGTCGGCGCCAACCTGGCCGGCTACCTGCCACTCGGCTTTCTGCTGGCGCTGGCCCTGCGGCGCCGGCACCCGGGCTGGCCGGCGGTGGCGCTGGCGGCCCTGGGCGGGGCGCTGCTGTCGTTTTCGATGGAGGCGCTGCAAACTTACCTGCCGCAGCGTGTGCCGTCCAACGTCGATTTCGCGCTGAATGCCGCCGGCGGCCTGGCCGGCGCGCTGGCGGCCGGCGCGCTGGAGTGGCTGGGCGCGCTGGAGCGCGGGCGCCGCCTGCGGGCGCGCTGGTTCATGCCCGACTCGCGCGGCGCGCTGGTGCTGCTGGCGCTGTGGCCGGTGGGCCTGCTGTTTCCGGCGCCGGTGGCCTTTGGCATGGGGCAGGTGTTCGAGCGGCTGGAGGAGGGCGCCGCCCGCCTGCTGGCCGACACGCCGTTCCTGCGGTGGTTGCCGCTGCGCGAGCTGGACTTGCAGCCGCTGCTGCCGGGCGAGGAGGTGCTGTGCGTGGCCCTGGGCGCGCTGGTGCCCTGCCTGCTGGGCTACACGGTGATCGCGCGGGCCTGGCGGCGCGCCGTGTTCGCGCTGGCGGCGCTGGCCGCCGGCGTGGCGGTGTCGGCGCTGTCGGCCGGCCTGTCCTACGGGCCGGTGCACGCCTGGGCCTGGATCGGCGCGCCGGTGCAGCAGGGGCTGTGGCTGGCGCTGCTGGCCGCCGCGCTGCTGCTGGCGCTGCCCTCGCGGCTGTGCGTGCCGCTGCTGATGGCGGTACTGGCGGCGCAGGTGGTGCTGCTCAACACCGCGCCGCAGAACCCCTTCTTCGCGCTCACCCTGCAGGCCTGGGAGCAGGGGCGCTTCATCCACTTCCACGGCCTGGCGCAGTGGGTGGGCTGGCTGTGGCCGTATGCGGCCTTCGTCTACCTGATCGGGCGCGTCGGCCAGACGGGCGGGCGCTGACGCCGGCCGGCGCTGTGCGCCCGCTGCCAAGCCCGCATCGGCGCCCGGGGTTCCCGCCGCCGGGCCGCCAGCGGGGGGCGGCTGGCTCCTGGGAGCGTGGGCGGCAGAAGGCGTCGGCTGCAAATGGGCCGCAGCGGTCCATTTTTCACCGGCTTCTTGACCCATAGCGTGGCTATGGGCCTGCAAATCCGGCAAAAACTGTCCTCGCTGGGGCCCATTTTCGCTATCGACGCCTGCTGCCGCCCACACTCCTAGAATCCCCGCATGAGCCAGCCGCCGTCCTCCTACTACCAGCACCACATCTTCTTCTGCCTCAACCAGCGCGCCAATGGCGAGGCCTGCTGCGCCGACCACGACGCGCAGGCGGCCTTCGACCGCTGCAAGGCGCGCGTCAAGGCCGAGGGCCTGGCCGGCCCGGGCAAGGTGCGCGTCAACAAGGCCGGCTGCCTGGACCGCTGCGCCGCCGGCCCGGTGGCGGTGGTGTACCCCGAAGGCGTCTGGTACAGCTACATGGACGCCAGCGACATCGACGAGATCGTCGAGTCGCACCTGAAGAACGGCCGCATCGTCGAGCGCCTGCTGACGCCGCCGCACCTGGGGCGTTGAGGTCTGCTGCCTGCCGGGTTACAAGCTCTTTCACCTTCTTGCGCAGGCGCAGTGCGCGCCGGCAGCTATAATTTGAATAGCTTAATGAACGCCCAGACCGAATCCCTGACGCTGGCCGGCCCGGTCGGGCCGATCGAGGCCCTGCTGGACCTGCCGGTCGCCGATGGCGGCACGCCGCGCGGCACCGCCGTCATCGCCCACCCGCACCCGCAGTTTGGCGGCACCATGAGCAACAAGGTGGTGCAGACGCTCGCGCGCGCCTGCGTGCAGTGCGGCTGGCGCGCCGTGCGCTTCAATTTCCGCGGCGTCGGCGCCAGCGCCGGCCACTATGACGACGGCCAGGGCGAGCAGGACGACCTGCTGGCCGTGGTGGCGCGGCAGGCCGCGCCGGCCGATGCGCCCCTGCTGCTGGCGGGGTTTTCCTTCGGTGCCTTCGTGGCCTCGCACGCCATCGCCCGCCTGCATGCGCAGCGGCCGCTGGCCGGCGCCGTGCTGGTGGGCACGGCGGCGTCGCGCTTTGCCGTCGCCCCGCTGCCGCCGCCGCTGCACCCGCGGACGCTGGTGGTGCACGGCGAGCACGACGAGACCGTGCCGTTGGCCTCGGTCATGGACTGGGCGCGCCCGCAACTGCTGCCGGTCACCGTCGTGCCCGGGGGCGGTCACTTCTTTCACGGACAATTGCCGCTGCTCAAGAGCCTGGTCGAGCGCCATCTGCGCGCCCTGTGAGGTTTCAAGCCTTTTTGAACGCTGACGCCCGTCTGGCGAGCGCCGGCAGCTATCGTTTCAGTAGTCCATCATGATCCCATTTCTGTCCCGCACCCTGGCCGCCGCGCTGCTGGCCGCCACCGCGCTCGTCGCCCACGCCCAGGCGCCCCAGCCGCCCGAGGTGGCGGCCAAGGCCTATCTGCTGATGGATGTCACCGCCGGCCAGGTGCTGGTGGCCAAGGAGCCGGATGCGCCTGTCGAGCCGGCCTCGCTCACCAAGCTGATGACCGCCTACCTGGTGTTCGATGCCCTCAAGGCCAAGAAAATCAGCCTGACGCAGACCCTGCCGGTGTCCGAGCGCGCCTGGAAGATGCCCGGCTCGCGCATGTTCATCGACCCCAAGATGCAGGTGCCGGTGGAAGACCTGATCAAGGGCATGATCGTGCAGTCCGGCAACGACGCCACCATGGCGCTGGCCGAGGGCGTCGGCGGCACCGCCGAGCGCTTCGTGCAGCTGATGAACGAGCAGGCCAAGGCCATGGGCCTGGCCGGCACGCAGTACAAGAACCCCGAAGGCCTGACCGAGCCCGGCCACAGCACCACCGCGCGCGACCTGGCCACCCTGTCGACCCGGCTGCTGCGCGACTTCCCCGAGTACACGCACTACTACACCATCAAGAAGTACCGCTACCCCGGCACGCCGGCCAGCAACGACAGCAACCGCAACAGCCTGCTGTTTCGCGATCCCACGGTCGATGGCCTGAAGACCGGCCACACCAACGCCGCCGGCTACTGCCTGGTGGCCACCGCGCGGCGCGACTTTCCCAACGTGCAGGGGCGTCGCCTGCTGTCGGTGGTGCTGGGCGCCAGCAGCGAGACGGCGCGCGCCAACGAATCGCAGAAGCTGCTCAACTGGGGCTACACCGCCTACGAGGCGGTCAAGCTGTTCGACGCCGGCCAGCCAGTGGCCACGCCCAAGGTGTGGAAGGGCAAGTCCGGCGAGCTGAAGCTGGGCCGCGGCGAGCCCATCGTGGTGGCCGTGCCCAGCGGCAGCGCCGGCCAGCTCAAGACCGAGATCGCCCGCCCCGAGCCGCTGATCGCCCCGTTCCGCCAGGGCCAGGCGGTGGCGACGCTGAAGGTGCGCCAGGGCGAACAGACCCTGGTCGAAGTGCCCCTGGTGGCGCTGGAGGCGGTCGAGGAAGCCGGCATCCTGGGCCGCGCCTGGGACGCCATGCGGCTGTGGATCAAGTGAGCATGGCGCCGACCGGCGCGGCCCGCAGCCCATGTCAGCCGGCCACAGCCAGGCCAGGCTTGTGAGCTGACCGGCCGCAGGCTATAATCGCAGGCTTTTCCCGCATTTTTTGCCGCGCGCGCCATCTTGGGTGAGGGCGCGCGCTTTGTAGGCGCTGCGGGGTTTTCAGGGCGCGCCCGGCGCGCGTTTTCACGTTTCGAGGGAATTTCATGCCAACCATCAGTCAACTGGTGCGTCACGGGCGGACGGTCGAGAAGACCAAGTCCAAGAGCCCGGCGATGCAGAACTCGCCGCAACGCCGCGGCGTGTGCACCCGCGTGTACACCACCACGCCCAAGAAGCCGAACTCGGCGCTGCGCAAGGTCGCCAAGGTGCGCCTGACCAACGGCTTCGAGGTCATCTCCTACATCGGCGGCGAAGGCCACAACCTGCAGGAGCACAGCGTGGTGCTGGTGCGCGGCGGCCGTGTGAAGGACTTGCCCGGTGTGCGTTACCACATCGTGCGTGGTTCGCTCGACCTGCAAGGCGTGAAAGACCGCAAGCAGTCGCGCTCCAAGTACGGCGCCAAGCGTCCCAAGAAGGCCTGATCGGCCCTCCCGTGTTTTTCGGTGTCTGAATCGGGTGGCTGACGGCCCCGGATCAGGCGAAGTGACCCGGCAGTCGGGTCGAGTAAGTGCAGGCTCCCGATGGGTCTGCCAGGCGAGCGGAGAAACGCAAATCCTGCTCCGGCCGCCAACTGAAGCAAATTGAAAGGTAAGTCATGCCACGTCGTCGCGAAGTCCCCAAACGTGAAATCCTGCCGGATCCCAAGTACGGCAACGTCGAGCTGTCCAAGTTCATGAACGTGATCATGGAAGGCGGCAAGAAGGCCGTGGCCGAGCGCATCATCTACGGCGCGCTCGAGACCATGGAAAAGAAGAGCGGCAAGGACCCGCTCGAGCTGTTCATCACCGCCATCAACAACGTCAAGCCGATGGTCGAGGTCAAGAGCCGTCGCGTCGGTGGCGCCAACTACCAGGTGCCGGTCGAGGTGCGCCCGGTGCGCCGCCTGGCCCTGTCGATGCGCTGGATCAAGGAAGCGGCGCGCAAGCGCGGCGAGAAGTCCATGGCCATGCGCCTGGCCAACGAGCTGCTGGAGGCCAACGAAGGCCGCGGCGGCGCCATGAAGCGGCGCGACGAGGTGCACCGCATGGCCGAGGCCAACAAGGCCTTCAGCCACTTCCGCTTCTAAGCCCATCCCTTCCCGAGCAGCGGCCCGCCACGAGCGGGCTTGCCCGTTTCAAGAAAGAACCCATCATGGCTCGCAAGACCCCCATCGAGCGCTATCGCAACATCGGCATCTCGGCGCACATCGACGCCGGCAAGACCACCACGTCCGAGCGCATCCTGTTCTACACCGGCGTGACCCACAAACTGGGTGAGGTGCACGATGGCGCCGCCACCACCGACTGGATGGAGCAGGAGCAGGAGCGCGGCATCACCATCACCTCCTCGGCGGTGACCTGCTTCTGGAAGGGCATGGACCTTTCGCGCCCCGAGCACCGCATCAACATCATCGACACCCCGGGCCACGTGGACTTCACCATCGAGGTGGAGCGTTCCATGCGCGTGCTCGACGGCGCCTGCATGGTGTACTGCGCCGTGGGTGGCGTGCAGCCGCAGTCCGAAACCGTCTGGCGCCAGGCCAACAAGCACAAGGTGCCGCGCCTGGCCTTCGTCAACAAGATGGACCGCACCGGCGCCAACTTCTTCAAGGTGGTCGAGCAGATGAAGCTGCGCCTGAAGGCCAGCCCGGTGCCGATCGTGATTCCGATCGGCGCCGAGGACCACTTCAAGGGCGTGGTGGACTTGATCAAGATGAAGGCCATCCTCTGGGACGACGCGTCCCAGGGCATGAAGTTCGAGTACGGCGACATCCCGGCCGAGCTGCAGGCCACGGCCCAGGAGTGGCGCGAGAAGATGGTCGAATCGGCCGCCGAGGCGTCGGAAGAGCTGATGAACAAGTACCTGGAAGAGGGTGATCTGCCCGAGGCCGACATCATCGCCGGCCTGCGCCAGCGCACCATCGCCACCGAAATCCAGCCCATGCTGTGCGGCTCGGCGTTCAAGAACAAGGGTGTGCAGCGCATGCTGGACGCCGTGCTGGACTTCCTGCCCTCGCCCAAGGACATCCCGCCCGTCGCCGGCGAGGACGATGACGAGAAGCCCGTCACCCGCCAGGCCGATGACGGCGAGAAATTCTCGGCGCTGGCGTTCAAGCTGATGACCGACCCGTTCGTCGGTCAGCTGACCTTCGTGCGCGTCTATTCCGGCGTGCTGACCAAGGGCGACACCGTCTACAACCCGATCAAGGGCAAGAAGGAGCGCATCGGCCGCATTGTGCAGATGCACGCCAACGAGCGCCAGGAAATCGAGGAGATCCGCGCTGGCGACATCGCCGCCTGTGTCGGCCTGAAGGACGTGACCACGGGCGAAACCCTGTGCGACCCGAGCGCCATCATCACGCTGGAGCGCATGGTGTTCCCCGAGCCGGTGATCTCCCAGGCGGTCGAGCCCAAGACCAAGGCCGACCAGGAAAAGATGGGCATCGCCCTGTCG
>MKTG01000071.1:402-892 GCA_001897615.1 Burkholderiales bacterium 68-10 | reverse complement strand
GCAGGTGGCCTACCGCGAGACCGTGCGCAAGACCGTCACCGACGTCGAGGGCAAGTTCGTGCGCCAGTCGGGTGGCAAGGGCCAGTACGGCCACGTCGTCTTCACGCTGGAGCCGCAGGAGCCGGGCAAGGGCTTCGAGTTCGTCGACGCGATCAAGGGCGGCGTGGTGCCGCGCGAGTACATCCCGGCGGTGGAAAAAGGCGTCGTCGAGGCGCTGACCGCGGGCGTGCTGGCCGGTTACCCGGTGGTGGATGTGAAGGTCACGCTGACCTTCGGCTCCTACCACGACGTCGACTCGTCGGAGCAGGCCTTCAAGATGGCCGCCATCTTCGGCTTCAAGGAAGCCGCTCGCAAGGCCACGCCCGTGATCCTGGAGCCGATGATGGCCGTCGAGGTGGAAACACCCGAGGACTACGCCGGCAACGTGATGGGCGATCTGTCCAGCCGCCGCGGCATGGTGCAGGGCATGGACGACATGGCCGGTGGCGGC
>MKTG01000071.1:0-369 GCA_001897615.1 Burkholderiales bacterium 68-10 | reverse complement strand
ATGTTCGGCTACGCCACGCAGCTGCGTTCGATGTCGCAGGGCCGGGCCACCTACACGATGGAGTTCAAGCACTACGCCGAGGCGCCCAAGAACGTGGCCGAGGCCATCGTCGCCGCGCGCGCCAAGTGATTCTCGGCGGGACTTTGAGGTCGACAGGCCTCAGGGTCTTGTGTAGCCAGCGCAAGCAGCTATTGATTCGATAGCTGTCGAGATTTCGGGTGAGACATCACCCGTCTGCGATCCGGAGCCCCGCGCGTGCCCGTGCGTGCGGTAACCGGCATCCGGATGCAGACGTAAAACCCAGGCCACGGGCAATTGTTCTTTATTGGAGTTTTCCGACATGGCAAAAGAGAAATTTGAGCGGACCAA
>MKTG01000070.1:89024-89394 GCA_001897615.1 Burkholderiales bacterium 68-10 | reverse complement strand
AACGGCAGCGCCAGCAGCAGCGCCAGGACACCGATCACCAGCGCCCAGACGAAGCCGCCCGACGTGGCGTCGGCCAGCGGGTGCAGCCACAGCAGCAGCCAGTCGAGATGCAGTTCGGTCGGCACCTGCCCGAGCGTCGCCGGCGCGTGGCTCATGACCGGCCGCAGCAGCGCCAGCAGCGCCAGCACCCCGATCAGGCCCAGCGTCAGCACGCGCGGCGGCAGCACCGACACGTGGGCCAGCCGCTGGATGTGAAACCACAGCCCGAACAGAAACAGCACCGGCACGCCCACATGCACGAAGATGAAAAGCGAAAACAGGCGGTCGCTGACCGCATGCACGGTGAGAAAGTTGCGCGCCAGCGGCGTGG
>MKTG01000070.1:76687-88977 GCA_001897615.1 Burkholderiales bacterium 68-10 | reverse complement strand
TACTGGCTAAGCTCATCCCAGATCAGCCAGAAGCCACCGACAGCGCTCACGAAACAGAACGCCACCAGGGGCACGCCGGTCAGCCAGTGGAAGCGACGCACCCCGCGCTCATGCCCATGCAGCCATTCGCGCACGATGTGCAGCAGCATGACCAGCATCAGCATATCGGCCGAATACCGGTGCAGCCCGCGCAGCAACTGCCCCAGGCGCAAGGGCAGGCGTTCCAACCCCTCGACCGACGCGTAGGCGCCCGTCACCGAGGTATCGAACAGGATGAACAGCACGATGCCGCTGGCGCACAGCAGCCACAAGGCCAGAAACCCCAGCGCCCCCAGGTGCCGCAGGGGGTTCAGTGCCGAACCGAACGCAGAGTCGAATCCTCGCTCGAGCGCCTGCCAGCCGCTCAAACCCCGTGACCGGACGCTGGCTGGGCGGTGGCTGGGCATGACGCGCGCGACTGACGCCGATGGCGCCGCTGATTGCGCCACTCCAGCCCCAGGTAGATCAAGGTGGAAAGAAAGAACAACACGCCGCTGAGCACGACCAGGATCAGCTTGTAGTCGTAACGGTATTGCCCCGTTTCCTCGTCATACACCGTGCACAAGATGCGCACGCGCTCGACGACGCTTTCAAGCTTGCCCATTGCCGGCAGGGGCTGGTCGTACAGCAGCAGGCGGCGCAGCGGCACACCCAGGCGATCCGACCGCACGATGTCCCCCAGCACCTGGCTGTGGATGCGGCCGTCGGCATCCACCACCGTGACGCCCAATACGTGATCGAAGCCTGCCGGCGTCGCGACGTAGCTGAAACCGAAGGCGCGCGTCAGGGCCTCGACCTGATCCGGCCGGGGACTGAGGAATTCCCAGTTGCGGTGCTGGATGCGATGCTGGGTCGCAAAGGCACGCATCGCCTCCGGTGCATCGAAGGGTTGATTGAAACCGATGCTGACGACGTTGAATTGGCTTTGCCCCAGCATGACGTCCAGCCCCTTGACGGACTCATACAAGGTGCGCGTCTGCGTCGGGCAGATCTCGAAACACCCGGTGTAGATGAAGCTCACGAGCAGCGGCTTGCCCCGGTAGTCCGACAGCCGCACCGGCTTGCCGCGCCGATCGCGCATCTCGAAATCCGGCACCATGCGTCCAACGGCCGCTTCGGCCAGGCGCACGGCTTCACTGGCATCGAGCGAGGGCACTTCGCCAGGCGCACGCGGGGCGGCGCCGGGTTGGTCGGCCAGCGCCACGCCACTGGCCAGGGCCAGCAACAGTGCGCCGACGCCAGCGCCGACGCAAAAAACGTCCCGCAGACCGCGCAACCAACGACTCGCTTCAGCCCATCGTGGCATCGATCAATACTCCCGCAATGATGGCGCTCAACTGCACCATCGAGGCGAAGAACGCCCCCATCGCCTTGCCCCGCTCTTCGGGCGACTGTGCCAGCGCCGCCGTCTTGCGCAGGAAATGCATCCCACCCGCAACAGCGCCCAGCCCATAGCCCCACCCGGCGCCAAACGCCAATGGCAGCAAGGACACGGCCACCAGCAGCATGGCGCAGCGGTGCACGGTGCGCGCCGCGCGCGCCTTGCCCACCACGACCGGAAGCATGGGAATACCGGCGGCAGCGTACTGCGCCTGGTTGGCAATGGCCAGGCTCCAGAAGTGCGGCGGCGTCCACAGCAGCAGCACCAGGGCCAGCAGCAGCCCCAGCGGCCCCACCTGAGGGTTGGCCGCGGCCGCGCCGGCCAGCACGGCGAAGCTCCCGGCAGCGCCGCCAATGACGATGTTCCAGTGCGTACGTCGCTTCAAGGCCACGGTGTAGACGATCGCGTAGGTCAGCGCGCCCAGCAGCACGAACACGGCGGCCGGAACGTTCACCCACCAGGCGGTCGCGCCCACCGCCCCGGCGAGCATGCCCGCCATCAGCGCCAGCCAGCCCGGGCCCCGTTGCAGGGCGCCACTGGCAAAGGCCCGCGAGCGGGTGCGCGCCATCAGGCGATCGCTGTCGGCTTCCACGTACTGGTTGAAAGCCCCCGCGCTGGCCGAGGCGACAAGCACCGACAGCGCAAGCACCAGCGATTGCCAGGGCGTTGCCCCGCCGCCGGGAACGACCGCCAGCCCGGCGATGGCGGTGAGCATGATCAGGGTGCCGATGCGCAGCTTGAACACACTGAGCACGAGCCGCCAGCGGGCCATGGCGGGTTGCGCCACCATCGCGACGGTCGCGGCGGACGAGTCGACTCGGTTCATGATCGCCTCCTGCTCGTTGGTGACCCTCGTCATGCGGGACGAGGGTCACGCGCCACCATCAGCTCAGGCCCCACAGGGTCGAGAGGTACTTCCAATTGATGAAGTAGTAGAGCACGAAGGCGACCAGGAACACCAGCGCCAGCACGAAGGTGCCGGGGGCGGTGAAGCCACCCGCGCCGGCGGTCTGGGCCACCGCCGTGGGCGTGGCACGCGCCAGCGGCGTGAACTTCGGGCTGCTGGCACCGGCGTCCAGCTTGCGACCCCACAGCAGGGAACCCACGGTGACGTAGATGTAGATGGCGCCACCGGCAATCGCCGCCATGCCACCGATGCCCACCAGCGCCATCATAAGGTAGGCGGCACCCGGCCATTCGTAGGCCAGCGCGGCACCCTGGAAAGCCATGTCCCAATGGCGGCGCGACACACCCAGCGTACCGGCACCCATCATCACCAGGCAGAAGAAGTACATGGAGAAGCCGAACAGGTAGGGCTGCCACTGCGCCAGCTTGGGCGCGATCATCTCGCGCTTGAACAGCACGGGGATCAGGTAGTAGGTCAGCGCCATGAAGGTCAGCGTGGTGCCCACCACCACCGTGGCGTGGAAGTGTCCCGGCACATAGATGGTGTTGTGGATGATCAGGTTGAGCTGCTCGGTGCCCATCATCACGCCGGTGATGCCGCCCAGGAAGCCGAAGCCGATGATCGAGATGAACACGCCCGAGAACGTCGGGTTGCCCCAGGGCGCCTTGCGCAGCCACTCGAACAGGCCCTTGGTGTAGCCCTTCTGGCGCTGCGCCACTTCCATGGCGCCCGGCACCGTCAGGCCGTGCAGCATCGAGGCCAGCACCGCCAGATACATGAAGTAGCTGGTGTTGACCACTTTCCACGCCGTCGACAGGCCCGGATCGCCCAGCAGGTGGTGCGCGCTGGCCAGTTGCAGGAACAGGATGTAGAGCAGGAAGGCGGTGCGGCTGACGCGCTCGCTCATGGGCTTGGCGCCCAGGGCGATGGCGGCCACCAGGTACCACACCGACACGTGGGCCGCCACGTTGATCTGCTGCGAGGAGTGGCCCAGCGCCCACCACACGGTGCGGTAGATCAGCGGATCGACGGTCATCAGGCCGAGCGACATCAGCCAGGCCGGAATGATGATCATGGCGCCCGACAGCAACGTGAAGACGGCGATGATGGCGGCGGTCAGGGCGCCGAAAGTCACCAGCGGGATCGAGCCCTCGTAGGTCTTCTCGCGCCGCGCCACCACCAGGGTGCCGAAGAACACGAAGCAGCCGATCAAGGCGCCGACGGCGAACAGGATGATGCCCAGGTAGAAGCTCGGCTCGGCCATCATCGGCACGTAGCTGGTCATCATGACGCTGGAGCCGCCACGGAACACCGCCACGTTGTTGAGCACGGAACCAATCACCATCAGCGCGAAGCCGAGCCACGCGATCTTCGGCGTGGCGATGCGACAGCGCAGCAACGTCGATGAACAGAAGTGCAGGATCGCGATCTCGAAGAAGATGATCCAGAAGATCAGCATGTCGAGACCGTGCGCGGTCAGCACCATGTAGAAGGTGTCGGCCTCGAGCCAGCGCACGGCCGGCCAGCGCGTCAGCACGACACCGATGGCCAGCAGGCCACCGATCAACAGCCAGACCACGCCCACGAAGGCGTGCGCCTTGATCAGCATCTCGGCCTGACGTTCAAACTGAAGCCCCGAACGAGGGCAGGTACGGTAGGTGGTTGCCACGGCAGTCATCCCTGTCTCCTCATCACTTAACGTACAGGCGGCTCACCATGCGGTGGTGACCAATGCCGCAGTATTCATTGCACACCAGCGAGTAGGCACCCGACTGGTTGGGCGTCACCGTGATCACGTGCTCAAAGCCCGGCACCATCTGGATGTTGATGTTCGCGGGCTGGATCGACAGGCCGTGGTTGTAGTCCATGGCCGTGATGTGCAGGCGATAGGTTTTGTCCTTCTCGAGTTCGAGAATCGGCCAGAACGCCCACAGGCGACCGAGCAGGTAGACGTCGCTGCCGGCCGGCGGCGCGACGACCGGTATTTTTTCGTCGGTCTCGGTGCGCACCGTGTACTTGTCGACCATGGCCTGCGTCTTGGCCATGAACTTGTCGGGCGTGGTGCGGTAGGTCTCGGTGGACAGGTTCTGCTTGCCCCAGATGTGCCAGCCGACCATCATGAAGAAAAGAATCAGGCACCAGATCAGCGCAATGGCGATCCAAGTGCCTTCCACGCGATCGATGGGGTGCTTGTACCAGAGCCGGTCTGATGGGGGAAGAATGGCGCTCATTTGAATGTTCTCCTGTGCATCACTTGGTCACGGGCAAAAGCAGAATCTCGACCACGCCCCAGAGGTTGTAGAGCACCATCGGGATCAGCACGCCCAGCAGCAGCAGCAGGAACGGGCTGTCCAGCAGCTGCTGCATCCACGGTATGGGGGCGTTGGGGTCGTTCAGGGCGTCGTGTTCGTGCGGGCTCATGGCTTCTCCTCCGGGCGGATGGGCGCGAGGGCAAAACCTCCCCGGCGCTGGATCGCATTCTTTACCCGACCAAACCTATCGGGTTTGCCGCAGATCAATAAATTTCAGCCTGACCGCCCGCCGGATACCTAGGGCAGACCCTAGCTTGACGGCGACAAAACTGCCCTTTCATGCGGGTACCATGGCGCGCCGCTCCCGCTCCCGCTCCCGCTCCAGCCCACCGATGTCCCGTCCCGACCACACCCATATCCCTGCCGCCGTGATGGACATAACCTCGGCGCACGATCCGGTCGCGCGCCGCCGCCGTCTGGTCCGACGGCTGGCCCTGCTGGCCACGATGCTGATGTTGACCGTGGTCGCGGTCAGCGCCTACATGCGGCTGTCGCAATCGGGCCTGGGATGCGACGGCTGGCCGGCCTGTTACGGCACCCCGTCGGGGCACAACCCCTCCAGCCTGATGAGCCGAGCCTCCTCCGGACTGGCGTGGGCGCGGGTCACGCACCGCGTGGTTGCCAGCGCCATGCTGGTGCTGGTGCTGGGCCTGGTGGCGCTGACCGCCAGGCACCGCCCCCGTCTGCGACGCGAAGGCCGCCTGGCACTGGCGGTGCTGCTGCTGACGCTGTGGCTGGCGGGCCTGGGCGCGGCGATGCGCGGCGTCACTTCGCCGGCGGTGGTACTTGGCAACCTGTTGGGCGGCCTGGCCACGCTGGCGCTGTGCTGGCGGCTTGTGGTGGTCGCCGGCGCTGGCGCCGCGCCCGCGCCCGCATTGCGGCGCTGGGCATGGGCGGGGCTGCTGCTGGTACTGTTGCAGGCCGCGCTGGGTGGGCTGGTGGATGCGCGGCACGCGGCCACCACCTGTCGCTACGCGGCCGAGTGCGCCGACATCGTCCGCAGCGCCGGCTGGGACTGGCGCGTGCTGTCGCCCTGGACATCGTCCAGTCTCGAAGGGCCGCTGGCCGCGGATGTGCGTGGTGCCTGGTTGCACCTGCTGCATCGCGCGGGCGCGCTGCTGCTGCTGCCCGTGCTGTCGGTGGTGGCGTGGAAGGCCTTGCGTCAGGGCTTCAGCGCCCAGGCCATCGGCCTGGGGCTGCTGCTGGTGCTGGAGCTGACGCTCGGCAGCCTGCTGGCGGCCACCGGATTTCCGCTGCTGGCGGTGCTGGCGCACAACCTGGTGGCGGCCCTGCTGCTCGCGCTGCTGGCCGGGCTGGCCTGAACCGCCCGGCACCGGGCCGCGCGCCTAGCGCGGCGCGGGTTGCAGCCCCACCACCACCGTGCGCGCGCGCACGCGCGAGAACACACCCGCCGGCACGTCCACCGGGATCGACTTGATCTGCCGCAGCGTGCGCGAATCAAAGATCGCCAGTTGCCCGCCGGGCGCGCCCATGCTGCGATCGCCCCGGTAGCGCGCACTGACGTAGAAGGCGTCGCCGCGCGCCGTGTATTCGGGGAAATGCGAATGCCCCAGGGTCCCCGCCACCTCCAGTGTGCGCGCCACCTCCAGCGTCTGCTTGTCTATGAATTGCAACTTGTTGGCGTCCGGTCCGGTGCCGACGATGTCGACGATCACGTAGGGCGCGTCCGGGTGCGCGGCGGGCGATTCGGTGGGTCCGATCACCGGGATGCGCTTGACCACGTCGAAGCTGTCCATGTCGAACACCGTCACCTCGAACGACTTGCAATCTGCCTCGCCGATGTTGGTGCCAAAACCCAGCACACGCCCACCGGTGCGCACCACCGCCCCGGAGCCCAGGTGTGGCTTGCAGCCGGCCGGGATCTTGCGCACGATGCGCGCTTCGTTCAAGTCGATCACCGTGTTCAGGTGGTCGTCATAGGACGACACCACGAAGTAGCGCCCATCGGGCGAGAAGAAGCCGTCGTGCAGATGGCGCCCCACGCCCTTGATGGCGGTGATCGGCATGCCGGGGCGGTCCAGGTCGATGATCCAGACCTGCCCAGCCTGCTCCAGCGCCACCACGAAGCGGTTGGCGGACGGCGTGGCGGCAATGATGCCGGCGTCGGCCTCGACCATCCGGCCGTCCGGATCGACCCCGGCCAGCTCGATCAGGTGCCGCGGCTCCAGCGTGTCGGCGTCCAGGATCACCACGGTGTGCGGAACGTAGGAGCCGGCCGCCACGTAGCGCCCGTCGCGCGACACCGCCAGCGAGGTGCCGTTGAGCCCGGCGCGCACCTTGCGCGTCGCGCGCATGCTGTAGAGGTCCACCTTGTGCACCCAGCCGGCGTCGTCGCGCACGTAGACCCAGCGCGGCTCGGTCGGGTGAAAGTCCATCAGGTGAGGGGCATGGCCGGTGGCCACCTCGCCCACCTTGCGGTGCGTGTGGCCGTCATAGAACAGCACCTTGGCCTGCTTGCCCGCGCCCTGGCGAGCACGCGACATCACGCCCATCAGGTCGTCGATGCGCGCGATGCGGTAGCGCGGCGCCGCGGGCAGCGTGGCTTCGTCAGCCACCAGCACCTGCAGCGAGCGGCGCACGTCCTCCATGCCCCAGCCGGGACGGGTCTTGGGCTGGGTGGCGATCAGCTCGACCAGCAGCGCCTGGTCCTTGCCCGACAGCCCGGTGCGCCAGGACGGGTGCTGCGGCATCAGCGTGGGCGGCGCGCCGCTGAGAATCTTGCCAGCGATCTGACCCCGGCTCAGCCGGGTTTCGTCGCGATTGAGCGCCGGACCGATGTAGCCACCCCGATCGGCACCATGGCATACCGCGCAGTGCTGCGCAAAAACGCGCTCGGCGCGCACCAGATCCAGCGCCCCGGCAGACGCGCAGGCACCTGCCAGGGCCAAGGACAACCCGACTGCACGAACAAGCCTCATCGCCACCACCTCCTGCCAGCCCATGGGGCCGCCTGGCCCACCGCTACCGGCACCGAAGTGCCGACCGATGGGTCATTATGGGAAGGTCGGCAACGAACGGGTCAATACCCCAGTGTGCCGGCGTGCGACTGCCTTGCCCTGGGTCAAACCCCGGTCAGACCTTGGCCAGCGCCTGCTCCAGGTCGGCGATCAGGTCGTCGATGTGCTCGATGCCGATGCACAGGCGCACGGTCTCTTCCTTGACGCCGGCCCGGGCCAGCTCTTCGGGCGTGAGCTGGCGGTGCGTGGTGCTGGCCGGGTGCGTGGCCAGCGAGCGTGTGTCGCCGATGTTGACCAGGCGGGTGAACAGTTGCAGCGCGTCCAGAAAGCGCGCGCCGGCCTCGCGCCCGCCCTGCGCCGCCTTGACGCCGAAGGTGAACAGGCCCGAGGCGCGCCCCTGCATGTAGTGCTGGGCCAGCGCGTGGTCTTCGTGGTCGGGCAGGCCGGCGTAGCTGACCCAGGCCACCTTGGGGTGTTTTTGCAGGTACTGCGCCACCTTCAGGGTGTTGTCGCAGATGCGGTCCATGCGCAGCGCCAGGGTTTCGATGCCCTGCAGGATCTGCCAGGCGTTGAACGGCGAGAGCGCGGCGCCGGTGTTGCGCAGCGGCACGACCCGCGCGCGGGCGATGTAGGCCGCCGCGCCCAGCGCCTCGGTATAGACCACGCCGTGGTAGCTCACGTCCGGCTCGTTCAGGCGCTTGAAGCGCGCCTTGTGCTGGGCCCAGGGGAACTTGCCGCTGTCGACGATGGCGCCGCCCAGCGAGGTGCCGTGCCCGCCCAGGTACTTGGTCAGCGAGTGCACCACGATGTCGGCGCCGTGCTCGAACGGCCGGATCAGGTAGGGCGTGCCCACGGTGTTGTCGACGATCAGCGGCACGCCGTGCTCGTGCGCGATGGCCGCCACGCTGGCGATGTCGGTGATGTTGCCGGCCGGGTTGCCGATGGTCTCCACGTACACGGCCTTGGTGCGCTCGTCGATCAGCTTGGCGAAGCTGGCCGGGTCGCGGTGGTCGGCAAAGCGGGTCTGGATGCCGTACTGCGGCAGCGTGTGCGCGAACAGGTTGTAGGTGCCGCCGTACAGTGCCGTGCTGCTGACGATGTTGTCGCCCACCTCGGCGATGGTTTGCAGCGCGTACAGGATGGCCGCCTGGCCGCTGGCCACCGCCAGCGCGCCGATGCCGCCTTCCAGCGCCGCCACGCGCTTTTCCAGCACGTCGGTGGTGGGGTTCGTGATGCGGGTGTAGATGTTGCCCGCCACCTTCAGGTCGAACAGGTCGGCGCCGTGCTGCGCGCTGTCGAAGGCGTAAGCCACGGTCTGGTAGATCGGCACCGCCACCGACTTGGTGGTCGGGTCCGGCGTGTAGCCGGCGTGCACGGACTGGGTTTCAAACTTCCACTGCTGGGACATGGGAGACTCCTTGAGACGACGAAATTACTATTGATTCAATAGCTGCTGGCGCTCGCCACATAAGCGCCGCAGGCCGATTTGATTCATGAAACGACCGGTGGCAAGGCCATGGGCGCGGCCCGCCAGTCTAGCGGCGGCACGGGCCCGGTCGGCACCCGTCGTCAGACGATTTGCGCATGAGCTTATGCAGCGCGTGCGCCGGCCGCGTCGGGCCGCAGCGCCACGTTGTTGAGCTTGTCCAGTCGCCCGGGCCACTCGCCCGTCACGGCGCCCTGGCGCAGGATGCGCGCCCAGGCCATCCAGGCGTCCCACTGCACGCGCTTGTCCCAGGCGTTGCCCCAGGCGCTGTAGCACTGCAGGGCACCGTCGGCGGCGGCCAGCGCGGCGTCGCGCCGGCCGGCAATCAGGTACAGCTGGGCCAGCAGCATCTGCGGCTCGCCCACCCAGGGGTTCAGGCGCACGGCCTGCTCCAGCGCGGCGGTGGCGGCGTGCGGCTGCACCAGGGGCTGGTCCTGCGACACCACCGACCAGTACAGCGAGGCCGCGGCCGCTTCGGCGTCGGCGTCCAGCGTCTGGCGGCCGTGGTCGAACACCGGCGGCGCGGGCAGCCGGCCGGCCAGCGCCGGGTGCCGCAACGCCGCCCCCAGGCGGCTGATGGCGGCGTACATCCGGCTGGGCGGACGCATCGGCCCCGGCCACAGCGCCGCCATCCAGTGCGCGCCCTGCGCCACCTGCGGCACGTCGGGAAAGCCGCTGTAGATGTCCTCCTGCCAGGCAAACCACTGCTCGCAGATGTCGGCCATGCTGACCACGATGAAGGCCGCCACCACGGCGGGCGCCAGCCGGCGGTCGTCCAGCACCACCGTCCCATCGGCCTCGATCTGCCCGGCCAGCACCCGGCGCATGAATTGCGAGCGCGAGGCGGTGCAGAACACGTACACCAGCTCCTCGGCGGCCTCGCCCACGGCGCCCTGCAGGCGCGCGCGCTCGCGCGCCGGGTCGAACTTGACCAGATCGACGAAGGCATTGCCGTACACGCTGTGCAGCAGGCCCAGCAGACGCACCTCGCGCGGCTGGCGCCACAGCGCCAGCGTGCGTGCCACGCCCACCAGGTGATGGCGGAAGGTGCCGGCCTTGTGCCAGTCCTGGCCCACCCCGCGCGCCAGCACGATGGGCAGCACCGGCGCCAGCTCAGCGTCCCGCGCCAGCCAGTCGTCGTCCAGCAGGCGCTGGGCGCGGGCAAACAGGTCGGGGTCGAGGCTCTGGAAGGCGGGCGGCTGGGCCATGGTCGAACGAATCGAAAAAGCGCCGTGCGGCGCGGACGCCGGCAGTATCGCCAATCGGGCCCGGCCGCGCTGGCGCAAGGCCACGCCGCCGGCGCGGGCGGCAAAGCTTGATACAGTGCCGCCACCGCGCCCGCGCGCCGTGAGCGCCGGGGCCACCCACCCGCGAATCGCACAAGGACATACCCCATGGCACGCATGGTTCATTGCATCAAGCTGGGCACCGAGGCCGAGGGCCTGGACTTTCCGCCCTACCCCGGCGAGCTGGGCAAGCGCATCTGGGAAAGCGTCAGCAAGCAGGCCTGGCAGGACTGGTTGCGCCACCAGACCATGCTGGTCAACGAAAACCGCCTGAACATGGCCGACCAGCGGGCGCGCGAATATCTCAAGCGCCAGATGGAAAACCACTTCTTCGGCGCCGGCGCCGACCAGGTGGCCGGCTACGTGCCGCCCAGCGCCTGAACCGTCGCCAGCCGCCGGCGCGGGCGTGGCCAGCGCCGCCGACACCCGCCAGATTCATGATCGAAATCGGCCCTGACGCCCCACCAGAAAGCGCCGGCAGCTCCTGTTTTCATAGTCTCCCATGCCCGACGAGATCGTCCACTGGCGCGCGGACGGCACGCCCACCAGCGCGCGCTTTGGCGACATCTACCGCAGCGCCGGCACCGACGGCCAGGGCGGGCTGGCGCAGGCACGGCTGGTGTTTCTGCGCGGCTGCGGCCTGTGGCCCGACGGCGACGCCCCCGCCGCCTGGGCCGATGCCGCGCGCTGGGCGGTGCTGGAAACCGGCTTCGGCCTGGGCCTGAACTTCCTGGCCACCTGGCGGGCCTGGCGGACCGACCCCCGGCGGCCTGCGCGGCTGTTCTACAGCGCGGTGGAAGCCTGGCCGCCCGCCGCCGCAGACCTGCTGCGCAGCGCCGCCCCCTACCCCGAGTTGCACGCATTGGCCGAGCAGCTGGCGGCCCAGTGGCACGGCCTGGGCCCCGGCGTGCACCGGCTGCGCTTCGACGCCGAGCAGGTGCAGCTGACGCTGTCGATCGGCGACGTGCAAGCCGCGCTGGCCGAGCTGAGTGGCGCGCACGACAGCGTGTTCCTCGACGGCTTCAGCCCCGCCCGCAACCCCGAGATGTGGAGCCTGCACACGCTCAAGGCGGTGGCCCGGCTGACGCGGCACGGCGCCATGGCCGCCAGCTGGTGCACCGCCGCCGAGGTGCGGCGCGATCTGAACACCTGCGGTTTCGAGGTCGAGCGCGTGCCCGGCCTGCCGCCCAAGCGCCACGCGCTGCGTGCCCGTTATGCGCCGCGCTGGGCCATGGCACGCCCCCGCGCCGACGCGCCCGCGCCAGTCGACGTGCCCGGCCGCTGCGCCATCGTCGGCGCCGGGCTGGCCGGTGCCTCGGTGGCCTGGAGCCTGGCGCAGCGCGGCTGGCAGGTCACCGTGCTCGACCGCGCGCCCCAGCCCGCCGCCGGCGCCAGCGGCCTGCCGGCCGGGGTCATCGCGCCCCACGTCTCGCCCGACGACCGGCCGGTGTCGCGCCTGACCCGCGCCGGCGCGCGCGCCACGCTGGCACGCGCGGCGCTGCTGCTGCGCGAGGGAGTGGACTGGGCCGCCAGCGGCGTGCTGGAGCGCCACGCCGCTGGCGAGCGGCGCCTGCCAGCCGAACTCACCGGCTCGGACGCCACGCGCAGCGACAGCCTGGATGCCCAGCAGCCGCTCACGCGCGCGCAGGCCGGCCGCGCCGGGCTGGCGCTGGACGACGTGCAGCGCGCCCTGTGGCACACCCGGGCCGGCTGGGTGCGCCCGCCGGCGCTGGTGCGCGCCATGCTGCAGGCGCCCGGCATCACGTGGCGCGGCGGCGTGGCGGTGGCGCGCGTCGAGCCCACCGCCAGCGGCTGGCAGGTGCACGACACGGCCGGCGCCCGGCTGGCCGAAGCCGAGCTGGTGGTGATTGCCGCCGGTTTCGATTCGCTGGCGCTGGCCG
>MKTG01000070.1:43735-76638 GCA_001897615.1 Burkholderiales bacterium 68-10 | reverse complement strand
ATCGCCCACCTGCCGGGCGCGGACGGCCCGTGGTGGATCACCGGTTCGACCTTCGAGCGCGCCAACGCCCGACCCGACTGCACGCCCGCCGACCACGCCAGCAACCGCCAACGCCTGGCCGAATTGCTGCCCGCGGCGGCCGCCGCGCTCGACGCCCAGTGGCCGGACGGCCGCGCCCAGGCCTGGGCCGCGGTGCGCGCCACCCTGCCCGACCGGCTGCCGGCGGTCGGCGCCTGGCGGCCCGGCGGCCATCATGACGCCGAAGAAAATAAGGCTCCAGCGCTTACCCAGTCAGCGCAAGCAGCTATCGATTCAGAAGCAGATCATTCGCGCCTGCCCCTGCAGCTGTGCACCGGCCTGGGCGCCCGCGGCCTGACCCTGGCCGTACTGTGCGGCGAACTTCTGGCGGCCACGCTGCACGGCGAGCCGCTGCCCGTGGCGCGCTCGCTGGCGCAGCGCCTGCGCGCCGGGCGGTTCGCCTCATGAACGCCGCCCGGCCCACGCTGAGCGCGCGCCACCTGTGGCTGGCGCTGGTGGTGGTCGCCATCTGGGGCAGCAACTTCGTCGTCATCAAGCTGGCGCTGGCACACCTGCCGCCGCTGCTGCTGGCCACGCTGCGCTTTGCCCTGGCGGCCCTGCCGCTGGTGCTGCTGGTGCGGCGCCCGCCGGTGTCCTGGGGCAACCTGGCGCTGTACGGCCTGACCATCGGCGTGGGCCAGTTCGGGCTGCTGTTCTACGTCATGACGCGTCACATCTCGCCCGGCCTGGCCTCGCTGGTGATTCAGTCGCAGGTGTTCTTCACCGTCGGGCTGTCCATGCTGCTGAGCGGCGAGCGGGTGCGCCCCTTTCAACTGGTGGCGGCGCTGATCGCCGTGGCCGGCATCGTGCTCATCGCCAGCCGCAGCGACGGCCAGACCACGCCGCTGGGCCTGGTGCTGACCCTGGCCGCCGCCCTGTCCTGGGCGCTGGGCAACATCGCCAGCCGGGCCGCGGGCCCGGTCAACGTGCTGGCCTACGTGGCCTGGTCCAGCCTGCTGGCGGTGCCGCCGCTGGCGGCGCTCAGCCTGACGCTGGAGGGCTGGCCGCGCATCGCCGCCGGGCTGGCCGAAGCCGACTGGGCCACCTGGGCCGCCGTGCTGTGGCAGTCCATCGGCAACACCATCTTCGGCTACGGCGTCTGGGCCTGGCTGCTGGCGCGCTACCCGGCGGCCACGGTGGCGCCGTTCTCGCTGCTGGTGCCGGTGTTCGGCATGGGCGCCTCGGCCGCGCTGCTGGCCGAGCCGCTGCCGCCCTGGAAGCTGACCGCCGCCGCCCTGGTGATGGGCGGGCTGGCGCTCAACCTGCTGTGGCCGCGTCTGCGCCGTCGCCCGGGGTGTTAATACGCAGATGACCAAAAATAATAAAATCAACAACTTACGTTGTTTTGGAATCCACACAGGCGGTTTTCCAAGTCAAACTCTGACCACGTGGAATTGATGGCTTCGCTGGTGCGGCAAGCTCGACTGGATACGCCGGCAACAGGCCGACATGCGGGACCAGGCCCGTGAGACGCCACGACGCTACCTGACGCGGGAGACCCACTTGCTTTGGGGGCGACGCCATTTGCTGGTATTGGAAGAGACCCAAGGGCGTACCGGCGTGCAGCTGGACCACAAGCGCATCGTGCTGCGCGTTCGGCCGGCAACGATGAAGACAAACGCGCCGACATCATGCACACATGGCACCGCTCTTTGCTGCATGCGGCCATTCCGCGCCTGATCCAGAAGTGGGAACCCAAGCTCGGCGTCTCGGCCCACGCGTACTACCTCCAGCGCATGAAAACCAAGTGGGGCAGTTGCAATCCCGGCTCTGGAAATATTCGCTTGAACACCGAGCTGGTGAAGAAGCCACGCGACCTGCTCGAATACGTCGTCGTGTACGAGATGGGCTACCACCCCGCCTCGATGCGGCGCGGCCCGGCCAGCAGCTGCAGCGGGCCGTGATAGAGCGGCCGGCCGCCCTGCTGGGCTAGGGCCTGTCAACGCTATGCAAGAGGATCGCCTTGCACATAGTGTTAACAGGCCTTAACGGCAGCGGTTCGGGCAGCAGCCAGCTGGGCGCCAGCGCTGGCGCTGCTCGGGCCGGTGATCGGCCACGGACTCGACCGCCAGCACCTGCCCCGGCCCCAGTCGGGCACTGACGCGCTCGATGAACATGTGCAGCGGATCGCCCGCGCGCCGCTCTTCGTCGGGCAGCAGGCTGTGGCTGGCGACCTGCCAGGGCGCGGTCTCCAGCGCCCGCAGGCGCAGCTGCACGGCCGGCGCCAGCAGTTGCACGCGGGCCAGCCGCTCGGCCAGCAGGCGGCGCAGGTGCTCCATGGCCTGGGCCGGCTGGACGGTGCGCACCACCAGCGCCTGCCCGGGCGGCAGCGGCTGGCCGTCCAGGCGCTTCAAGTCCAGCGTCCACGCCAATTCCAGCGCCAGCACGCCGAGCTGGCGCGCGCGCAGCCAGTGCTGCAGGGCGGCGAGCAAGCGCGCCGCCGCCCACAGCAGGGCCGGCGCGTTGTCCACGTGGGTGTGCAGGTCGAGCTGCTGATCGAACTGCTCGGGTGCCACGAGCCACGGATAGCTTTCAGGCGTCAGGCCGAAGGCGACGTCCAGCGCCGCGCGCAACGCCGGCCCGCAGCGGCGCACCAGCCCGGCGCGCGGCAAGGCGTGCGCCTGGCCCCAGCTGCGGCAGCCCAGGCGCGCCAGCAGCTGCAGGTGCGGGCGCGCAGCAGACAGCGCCTCCAGCGGCAGCGCCTCGGGCAGCGCCGCCGGTGGTGGCAGCGCCTGTCCGGCGGCGCGCAGGCGCAGCTGCGCCAACGCTACCAAACCAATAGCTGCTGGCGCTTGCCAGATAATCGGTGGGGCCGGATTTTCTGCCTCGATCCGCTGCCCCAGGGCGCGCAAACCGCCCCACAGGCGCAGGCTGGCGGACACCTCCAGCAGCAGCACCTCGTCGACCTGCGCCACGCGCGGGGTGAACTGCAACGCCCACCACCCCGGCGCCTCATCGGGCGCGCGCCGGGGCTCCTGTCCCGGCGCGGTGGTGGTGGCCACGGCGGCGGGACATGGGGCCGGCACCGCCTCAGGCGGCCACTGCAACGCGATCCACTGCATGGACCACCTCGCAGAGTGTCGCGCCGCCCGGCTGCGCCCCACCCGATCGCGCCCCAAACGGCAGCACCTGCGCATCCCGCCGCGCCTGCCTGGTGCGGCCCCGCGCCGCGCCGGCCGCCAGCAGCGCGCGCACGACCGGCGGCTGCGCCGGCAAGCGCAGCGGCGCGGCCAAAGGCGACCCGCGCCGCTTCAGGATGTCGACCATCAGGGCATCGCCCGCCGCGCCGACATCCAGCCGCAGGCGCAGCGGCGCCGGCGACAGGCCGGCCGGCGCCAGCGCCCCCAGCCGGCCTGGCCATGTGGAGACCCCACGCGCACCCGCCCCGCCGACGCCGGATGAGTCGGAAGCCAGGGACGGATCAGGGGCAAAAGCAGACATGTTTAACTGGTTATTTATACAGTATTCTGTACCCACCCCGCCCGCTCTGGCAAGCGTTTTGCACACCGCTGCGGCGGGCCTTGCGGGACATGGGCGCGGTGCTCCCGGGTTTGCAGCACGCGCGCCATCGGCGGCAGGTCCGGCCGGGATGCGGCGGTGCGAATCACTGGACAAGCCCCATGCAGACACCCAGCCTCATAAAATCGGGGCCCTGCGCCCGCCAGCGGGCAGGCGCGACGTTTCATTCGCGAGACCGAGGCCCCATGAGCGACTCTCCCCGCCCCCCACGTCCGGTGTCCGGCAGCAAGGTCATCACCATCCACGGCACGCGCGCCGTGCTGGACGGCGTCAAGCCCAGCGCCCTGAGCGACCTGCCCGACGCCGGGCCCAAGCCGTCGTGGCTGCGCGTGCGCCTGCCCACCGGCTCCAAGTACCAGGACGTGATGGAGATCGTGCAGTCGCACCGGCTGTCCACCGTGTGCGCCGAATCCAAATGTCCCAACATCGCCGAATGCTGGGGCCGCGGCACCGCCACCCTGATGCTGATGGGCTCGGTGTGCACGCGCGCCTGCAAGTTCTGCTCGGTCAACACCGGCAACCCCAAGGGCTGGCTGGACCCGCAGGAGCCGGCCAACGTGGCCAACGCCGTGGCGCTGATGGACCTGCGCTACGTGGTGCTGACCTCGGTCGACCGCGACGACCTGCCCGACCTGGGCGCCGGCCATTACGCCGCCTGCATCCGCGCCATCCATGGACGCATGCCCGACACCGCGGTGGAGGCCCTGACGCCCGACTTCCAGGGCCGGCACGAGCTGGTGGCCCAGGTGCTGGACGCCGGCCTGGCCACCTACGCGCAGAACCTGGAGACCGTCAAGCGCCTGACCCACCCGGTGCGCGACCCGCGCGCCGGCTACGAGCTGACGCTGGACGTGCTGAAGTTCGCCAAGCGCCACGCGCCGGGCACCATCACCAAGACCAGCCTGATGGTGGGCCTGGGTGAAACCGACGACGAGATCGAGCAGGCGCTGGACGACATGCGCGCCGCCGACGTCGACGTGGTCACCCTGGGCCAGTACATGCGCCCCACGCGCAACCACCTGCCGGTGCAGCGCTTCGTCACGCCCGAGCAGTTTCAGCACTACCGCGAAATGGCCCTGGCCAAGGGCTTTCTGGAGGCAGTCAGCGGCCCGCTGGTGCGATCCAGTTACCGCGCCGAACGCGTGCTGGACCACGACAACGTGGGCCTGGACCCGCAGGGCGTGCTGGACGCCATCCGCGAATCGGCAGCCGCCGCCGCCACGCCGTCGCTGCGCTGCTGACGGCGCTGTGGCCCGACGGAGGGCCGCGCCTCACCCCGCCCCCGGCCGGCAGGGACGCCCCGAGTCCCTGCCTACAATCGTTTGCCCCCTTGAGGAGATCCACGCCATGGCGCCTTGCATCGTCGTCTGCCATTTCCAGCTTCCGGTACCCACCGAAGCGCAATTCATCGAGATCGCCAAGCGCTCGGCGCCGATGTTCCGCCAGCTGGGCGAACGCGGCCTGGTCAGCAAGGACTACGTGCGCGGCGAAGGCGGCGCCGGCGGCGTCTACGTCTGGGAAAGCCGCGCCGCCGCCGAAGCCTGGTTCACCGAAGCCAAGCTCGCCGAATACGCCCAGATCTTCGGCGCGCGACCCACGCTGACCTGGTACGACGCGCACCTGACGGTGGATAACAAGGCGGGCCAGGTGCGCATCAACGGCCAGCCCGTGGCCGGCAGCTGAAGTGCGGCGTCAAGCCCTGCACCCGCACCCCGAAGCCACCCACCTGCAGCCGATGTCATGACCGCTGAACCGCGCGCACCTTCCTGCGACCAATATGAAACCTTCATGCGCCACGTGTACGAGCACGGCGTGGCCAAGGCCGACCGCACCGGCACCGGCACGCGCAGCGTGTTCGGCCACCAGATGCGTTTCGACCTGCGGCAGGGTTTTCCGCTGGTCACGACCAAGAAGGTGCACCTGAAAAGCATCATTTATGAGTTGCTGTGGTTCCTGCGCGGCGACGGCAACGCGCGCTGGCTGCAGGAGCGCGGCGTGAGCATCTGGGACGAATGGGCCAAGCCCGACGGCGACCTGGGCCCGGTCTACGGCGTGCAGTGGCGCAGCTGGCCGACGCCCGACGGCGGCCACGTCGACCAGATCGCGCAGGTGGTGGAACAGCTCAAGACCAACCCCGACAGCCGCCGCATCATCGTGAGTGCCTGGAACGTGGCCGATCTGCCCCAGATGGCGCTGATGCCCTGCCACGCCTTCTTCCAGTTCTACGTCGCCGAGGGGCGCCTGTCGTGCCAGCTCTACCAGCGCAGCGCCGACATCTTCCTGGGCGTGCCGTTCAACATCGCGTCCTACGCCCTGCTCACGCACATGCTGGCGCAGCAGTGCGACCTGCAGGTGGGCGACTTCATCTGGACCGGCGGCGACTGCCACATCTACAGCAACCATTTCGAGCAGGTGCAGGAGCAGCTGTCGCGTGTGCCGCGGCCCTATCCGCAGCTGCACATCAAGCGGCGGCCGGCGTCGACCTTCGAGTACGAATACGAGGACTTCGAAGTGCTGGGCTACGACCCGCACCCGGCCATCAAGGCGCCGGTGGCGGTGTAGGGTGGCGGGCGCCGCCAGAAATACCGAACGCAGAGGACGCAAAGATTGCGCAGAAGTCGCAGAAGAAGAATCCAGAAATTTTTTGCGTCTTCTGCGATCCCTCTGCGCCCTCTGCGTTCGGGTGTTCAACAACAAATCAGGTTGCAGCGCCCGCCAAGCAAGCGCAAACTGCTATTGAATGAATAGTATTCCAATGACCGACCTGCTCTCCCTCTACCGCACCATGGTGCGCATCCGCGCCTTCGAGGACGCGGCCGAAGCCGCCAGCCAGGGCGGTGTGTCCGCCTTTGGCCAGTCGGCCACGGCGCAGCCGGCGCGGGTGCGCGGGCCGCTGCACCTGTCCACCGGGCAGGAGGCCGTGGCCGCCGGCGTGTGCGCGCATCTCAAGCCCGCCGACCTGCTGACCTCCACCCACCGCGGCCACGGCCACACGCTGGCCAAGGGGGCCGACCCGACACGCATGATGTGCGAGCTGTTCGGCAAGGCCAGCGGCTACAACGGCGGCAAGGGCGGCAGCATGCACATCGCCGACTTTTCGGTCGGCATGCTGGGGGCCAACGGCGTGGTCGCCGCCGGCCTGCCGATCGCCGTGGGCGCCGCGCAGGGCCTGAAGCTGCGCGGCCAGGACGCCATCGCCGTGTGCTTCTTCGGCGACGGCGCCATCAACCGCGGGCCGTTCATGGAAGCACTCAACTGGGCCGTGGTGTACCAGCTGCCGGTGCTGTTCGTGTGCGAGGACAACCGCATCTCCGCCACCACCGAAAGCGGCAAGATGACCGCCGGCCCCGGTGCCAGCGCCCGCGCCGCGGCCATGGGCATTGCCGCCGTGCAGGTCGATGGCACCGACGTGCTGGCCGTGAGCGAGGCCGCCGCCACCCTGATCGACGAGATCCGCGCCGGCCACGGCCCGCGCCTTCTGCACGCGCTGACCGACCGGCACAAGGGGCATGTGTCGGTCGATCCCGCCACCTACCGCGACCCGGCGCAAGTGGCGGCCGCACTGGCGCGCGACGGACTGGCGCGCACGCGCGCGCAGCTGGTCGAACAAGGCCAGGCCGCGCGGGTGGAGCAGATCGAGCGCGACGCCCAGGCCGAGATCGACGCCGCCCTCGCCACCGCCAGCGCCGCGCCACCGCCCGAGCCCGGCGCCGCCTACACCGACATCCAGACCGTCGGCGCGGGGATGTGGGCATGAACGCGCGCGATACCCAGAACACCGCTGTGACCGCCAGCCACGAGGACACCCGCACCGTGCAACTGACTTACGCCCAGGCCGCCGCGCTGGCCCTGTCGCAGGCGATGGACGCCGACCCCACCGTGGTCGCCCTGGGCGAGGACCTGGGCCGCGGCGGCGTGTTCGGCCAGTACCGCGACGCTGCCGGCCAGCCGCTGGTGCAGCGCTTCGGCCCCGGCCGCATCGTCGACACGCCGATCTCCGAGGCCACCATCGTCGGCGCCGCCGTCGGCATGGCGCTGGCCGGCTGCAAGCCGGTGGTCGAGCTGCGCGTGGTCGACTTCGCCCTGTGCGCCATCGACGAGATCGTCAACCAGGCCGCCAAGAACCGCTACATGTTCGGCGGCCAGGGCCGCGTGCCGCTGGTGATGCGCATGCCCATCGGCATCTGGTCGGCCTCGGCGGCGCAGCACAGCCAGTCGCTGGAGGCTTGGTTCGCCCACATCCCGGGTCTGGTGGTCGTCACCCCCGCCACGGCCGCCGACAACCACGGCCTGCTGCTGGCAGCGCTTGAATCGGGCGACCCGGTGATCTACATGGAACACAAGGAGCTGTGGGGCCAGAGCGGCCCCGTGACGCCCGGTGCCGTGGTGCCGCTGGGGCGCGCCCATACCGTGCGCGCGGGCAGCGACGTCACCCTCGTCTCGTGGTCGCGCCAGGTGCAGGCCTGTGCGCAGGCGGCCGAGCAGCTCGCCGCGCAGGGCGTACAGGCCGAGCTGATCGACCTGCGCACCATCTGGCCCTGGGACCGCGACGCGGTGCTGGCCAGCGCCGCCCGCACCGGCCGCCTGCTGGTGGTACACGAGGCCATCCAGGTGGCGGGCTTCGGCGCCGAGATCGCCGCCACCGTGGCCGAGCACACCGGCGCGAAGGTGGCGCGCCTGGGCGCGCCGCGCATCCCGGTCGGCTACGCGCAGGTGCTGGAAGACGAGGCGCGCATCGGCGCCGGCCAGATCGTCGCTGCCACGCAGCAACTGCTGCAGCGATGAGCAGCGGCCGGCCCCGCATCGGCCTGATCTGGGCCCAGGCGCGCGGCGGCGTCATCGGCAAGGACGGCACCATGCCCTGGCACCTGCCGGAAGACCTGGCGCACTTCAAGCGCACCACGCTCAGCCACCCGGTCATCATGGGCCGCAAGACGTGGGAATCCCTCCCGCCACGTTTTCGCCCCCTGCCCGGCCGCCGCAACCTCGTCGTCACGCGCCAGGGCGATTGGAATGAAATCGGCGCGCAGCGCGCATCCAGCCTGCGCGAGGCGCTACAACAATGTGAGAATTCGGAGCAGGTCTGGGTGATCGGCGGCGCCCAGATCTACGCCCAGGCCCTGCCCCTGGCCGACGAACTGGTGGTGACCGAGATCGACGCCGACATCGACGGTGACGCCTTCGCCCCCGCCATCGGCCCCGAATGGCAGGCCGTGGCGCGCCAGCCGTTGGTGGCCGGCAATGGGATGCGGCTGGCGTTTGTTACCTGGCGACGCACCCCGCGCGCGGCCGCTTGACCCTGCTGCGGTCAGCGTTGCAGGTTCGCCCCACAATGCCGCTGAACACGCTGCGAACAGACGCACCATGACCCAGACCTTCAAGGTGGGCGACCACGTCCGCTGGAACTCCGAAGCCGGCCACGTCACCGGCCGCATCATCCGGGTGCACCGGCGGGATTTCGACTGGAAGGGCTACACGCACCACGCCCGGCCCGACGACCCGCAGTACGAGATCCGCAGCGACAAGACGGACCACGTGGCCGTGCACCGGGGCCATGTGCTGACGCTGCTCGATGACTGACGCCCGCCCTGCCCGCCTGCCCTTCTTCACCATCGGCCATGCCGCGCTGGGGTTGCCCGACTTCATCGCCGTGCTGCTGGGCGCGGGCGTGCAGCGGCTGGTGGACGTGCGCGCCTTCCCGCGCTCGCGCAGCAACCCGCAGTTCAACCTGGATACCCTGCCGGCGGCGCTGGCCACGCAGGGCATCGACTACGAACACATGGCCGACCTGGGCGGGCGGCGCGGGCGCCAGCCCGGTGTGGCGCCCGAGGTCAACGGCGGCTGGGACAACGAGAGCTTCCACCACTACGCCGACTGGGCGCTGCAGCCGGCGTTTGGCGCCGCGTTGGCGCATCTGCGCGCAACCGGCCAGCGCCAGTGCTGCGCCGTCATGTGCGCCGAAAGCCTGTGGTGGCGCTGCCACCGGCGCATCATCGCCGACCACCTGCTGGCCACCGGCGAGACGGTACGCCACATCATGGACGGCCATGTCGAGGACGCGAGGCCGACGCCTTTTGCCCGCGTTGCGGCGGACGGCCTGGTGCGCTACCCGTCTGACGCCCCTGGCGCCGCCACGCCCCGAGCAGTCGGCGCTCAGTGCCCCCCGCCCACCGACAGGTAGCGCTGCAGCGCAAGCCGATCGGCGCGCAGTGCCTCCGACGTGCCGCTCCAGACCACCTGGCCCTTTTCCACGACGTGATGGTGGTCGGCCAGGCTCAGCAGCGGGCCCAGGTTCTTGTCGACGATCAGGATGGCCATGCCCTGGGCCTTGATCTGTCGCAGCGCTGACCAGATTTCCTGGCGCACCAGCGGTGACAGGCCTTCGGTGGCCTCATCCAGGATCAGCAGCTGCGGATTGGTCATGAGGGCGCGGCCAATGGCCAGCATCTGCTGTTCGCCACCCGACAGCTGATTGCCGAAGTTGGACGCGCGCTCGGCCAGGCGCGGAAACAGCTGGTGCACGCGCTCCAGCGTCCAAGCCGCGGCGCCGGTCTTGCGTTGCACCGCGGTGGCCACCAGGTTTTCGTGCACCGTCAGGTTGGGAAACACCTGCCGCCCTTCGGGCACCAGACCCAGGCCCAGCCGGGCAATGGCGTGTGGCGCCCGCCCCCGGACATCGCGCCCGCACCAGCGCACGGCCCCACCCGTCGGCCCGATCAGGCCCATGATGCTCTTGATGGTGGTGGTCTTGCCCATGCCGTTGCGGCCCAACAGCGTCGAGCAGGTGCCAGCGTCCACCCGCAGCGTCATGCCGAACAGCACCTGGCTCTTGCCGTAGCCGGCGTTCAGGCCCTCGACCTCCAGCAGCGCAGCGGTACTCACGCGGGAATCTCCTCGTCACCCAGATAGGCCTCGCGCACCTCGGCGCTGTCGCGCACCTCGGCGGCCGTGCCGGTGAACACCACCTTGCCGTAGACCAGCACGCTGCACACCGTGGCCAGCGAAAACACCGCGTGCATGTCGTGCTCGACCAGCAAGATGGCATAGCGGCTGCCCAGTTGCCGCAGCAACTCGATCATCTCCTGCGTCTCGGCCGGGCCCAGGCCGGCCATGGGCTCGTCCAGCAGCAGCACCTTGGGCTCGATGGCCAGCGTCATGGCCAGCTCCAGCTGGCGTTGCTGGCCGTAGGACAGCAGGCCCGCCGTGCGCGAGCGCACAGGTCCCAGATGCACGCGTTCGATCCAGTGCTCGGCGGCGGCCACCAGCTGGGGGGTGCGCGTCACCGGTTGCCAGAAGCGATAGTTGTGACCGCGCTGCGACTGCACGGCCAGCAACACGTTTTCAAGCACCGTGAATTCAGGAATCACCGAAGTGATCTGGTAGGAACGCCCCAGGCCGGCGCGCGCGCGGGCGTTGACGCTCCAATCGCTGACGTCCTGGCCGACCAGTTCGATGCGCCCCTCGTCGCTGCGCACCTCGCCGGCGATCTGGCTGATCAGCGTGGTCTTGCCGGCGCCGTTGGGGCCGATGACGGCGTGCACCTCGCCCTGGGCGAGATCCAGATCGACATGGTCGGTGACCAGCAGCGCGCCGTAGCGCTTGACCACGCCGCGCAGCGAAAGCAGTGGCTGCGCCATTTCAATGCCCTCCCCGAGCCGCCGGCGCATCGGACAGGATGCCCCAGAGCCCGTTCTTGAGGAACAGCACGATGAGCACGATGATCGGGCCCAGGATGACCAGCCAGTGATCGGTCAGGCCCTTGAGCCCTTCCTCCAGCAGCAAAAACACCAGCGCGCCGACCACCGGCCCCACCACCGTGCCCATGCCGCCGAGCAACACCATGACGATCAATTCGCCAGACACCGTCCAGGCCATGTAAGCGGGCGAGGCAAACGAAGTCAGGTTGGCCAGAAAATACCCGGCCAGCGCGCACAGCAGCGCTGACAGCACGTAAGCCATCAGCCGATAGCCCAGGGGCTGCGTGCCGACCGCTCGCACCCGCCTTTCATTGATCATGGTGGCCCGCAGCACCAGCCCGAAGCGCGCGGCCACGACACGGTGCATCAGCAGCAGGGCCACGCCCAGGGCCCCCAGCATCGCCAGGTACAGGGCGGTCTTGTTGCCCGTCAGCGCGCCGAAGTGCGACAGCCGGGCAATGCTCAGGCCCTCGTCGCCACCATACTGCTTCAGCCCCACGGTGACGAAGTACAGCATCTGCGCAAAGGCCAGCGTGATCATGATGAAGGCGATGCCCTGGGTGCGCAGCGCCACCAGGCCGACGGGCACGGCAATCAACACCGTGAGCACAAACACCAGCAGCAGATGCGCCAGCCCGCTGTCCAGGCCGTGGTGCGAGGCAATGGCCACCACGTAGGCTCCCACGCCCATGTACATCGCGTGACCGAAGCTGACCATGCCGCCGTACCCCATGGCCAGATTCAGGCCCACGCCAGCCAGCGCGAACACCAGGATGCGACCGATCAGGATCAGCACGTAGCTGTCGCCGGCCTGCCAGGCATAGACCGGAACGAGGAGAAAAAACGCCGCCAACAGCACCGTCAGCGCGACGCGCCAGCGCGCCTTGGGCACGCCCAGCAGCGTCGGCACGGGCTCGGCCATTGAAGGGGAAGGCATGGACACGATGGATCGCCCCTTCAACGCTTCTTGACCGGAAACAGGCCGTCGGGCTTGAGCGCCAGCACCACCGCCATCAACACATAGACGGCCAGCGACGACAGGGCCGGCCCCAGGGTGTTGGCAGCCTCGGGATCGAGCGCCCCCCGCAGCAGACCCGGCACCAGAGTGCGACCCACAGTATCGACCACGCCGACCACCAACGCCCCCAGAAAAGCCCCTCGGATGGAGCCGATGCCGCCGATGACGATGACCACCAGCGTGGTGATCAGGATCGGATCGCCCATGCCCGGCTGCACCGACATGATGGGCCCCACCATGGCGCCGGCCAGACCGGCCAGCCCGGCGCCCAGCGCGAAGATGAAGGTATTGAGCCAGCCGATGTTGACCCCCAACGCCGACACCATGGCGCGGTTGCTGGCCCCGGCACGGATCAGCATGCCGATGCGCGTGCGCTCGATCAGCAGGTACAGCCCCGCGGCAACCGCCAGCCCGGCGACGATGATGACGACCCGGTACACCGGGTAATTGATGCCGAACAAGGACACCGAGGTGGCCAGCGAATCGGGCAACTCCATGAAAACCGGCGAGGCGCCCCAGATCATGCGCGCCAGCTCGTTGGCGAACAGCACCAGGCCAAAGGTGGCGAGCACGTGGTCCAGGTGATCGCGCCGGTACAGCGCGAACAGGCCGACCCGGTCGATCACCGTGCCCAGCACGAACACCCCGCCAAACCCCGCCAGCACGGCGAGCGCAAAGGAGCCGCTGGCGTTCCACGCCGTGGCGGCAAAGTACGCGCCGAACATGTACAGCGCGCCGTGCGCCAGGTTGACGAAGCTCATGATGCCGAACACCAGCGTCAGGCCGGCGGCCATCAGGAACAGCAGCACGCCGAACTGCAAGCCGTTGAGCGTCTGGATCAGCAGCAGTTCAGGCGTCATGCCGCCCCCGCCAGTCCGTCGGCGACGAAATCGTAGGCATAGCAGGGCCCATCCGGTGTGTCCACGCAGCGCAGTCGCCCCGCGGTCGGATCGGGGAAATGCGCCGGAAACAGCAGGGTCTGGCGCTGGGCATGTTGCTGCAGCAGGCCCAAACGCGTGGCGCGCGCCTGCTCGGCATCAAAGCAAAAGCGCGTGCTCCACAGTGGAAAGCGGCATTGCAGCGGGTGATGCAGCACGTCGCCGGTGATCAGTGCATGCTCGCCCTGGCTGTCGATCGCCACGCAGACATGGCCGGGCGTGTGGCCCGGGGTGTGAACCAGCGTGATGGCATCGTCGATCCGGTGGTCGGGTGACACCAGATCAGCCAGACCGGCATCGAACACCGGGCGCACGCTGTCGGCGACATAGTCCCCGGTGCGCTCCAGCGCCTGGCGCCCCGCGTCGGAATTCCAATAGGCAAACTCCGCATCGACGAACAGGTAGCGCGCGCGCGGAAAGGTGGGCTCCCAGCGTCCATCGACCAGCCGGGTGTGCCAACCCACGTGATCCACGTGCAGGTGGGTCGACAGCACGATGTCAACGTCCTGCGGCGCCACGCCGGCGGCATCAAGCCGATCGAGCCAGTGCCAGCGCATGCCGTCAAAATCCGGCCGCACGCGCTGCTTGCAATCCCCCACGCAACTGTCGACCAGGATGGTCTTGCCGCCGCTGCGCAGCACAAAGCCCTGCATGGCCAGCACCAGCCGATCGCTTGCGGCGTCGTACAGCGACGGCTCAAGCCACCCACGCTGCGCCGCGATGCACTCGGGCGTGGCCTCGGGGTAGAGCTCGGCCGGGCGCAGCAAGGGGCCGCAGGCTTCGACCACCAGCGTGATCTCCACGGTCCCGATGTGAAAACGTCGAGCCGTATCGGTCATGCGGCGTTCGAGAGCCAAGCTGCCAGCAGACTACGCGCGCTCAGAGCTTGCACTCGCCCACGTAGGCGTCGCGGTGCGCCTTCAACGGGGTGGCAATGGTCTTGAGCGAGACGCGGCCGGCGCTGTCCTTGATCACCTCGAAGACGTGGAAGTCCTGGATCGGGAAGCCGTTGACGTCGAACTTGAACGGCCCACGCAGCGACGCATAGTCGGCCGCCCGCAGCGCGCTGCGCAAGGCCTGCTTGTCCGCCACCTTGCCACCGGTCTTCTTGAGTGCGCTGTCGATCAGCAGCGCCGAGTCATAGGCTTGCGCCGCATACTGCGAGGGAATGCGGTTGTACTTCTTCTCGAACGCGGCGACGAAGGCCTTGCTGGTGGGGTTGTTGAAGTCCGGCCCCCAGAAGGTGCCCGTGACCGCACCCAGGGCGATGTCCTTGAGCGCGGGCAGCGTGGTGCCGTCGACCGTGGAGGCCGACACCAGCGGGATCTTGCCCAGCAGGCCCGCCTGGCGGTATTGCTTGATGAAGTTGACGCCCATGCCGCCGGGGTAGAACACGTAGACCACATCGGGGCTGGCGGCCTGCAGCTGCGCCAGCTCGGCCGAGTAGTCGGGCTGGTTCAGCTGGGTGTAGACCTCGCCCGCCACGCTGCCCTTGTACAGGCGCTTGAAGCCGGCGATCTGGTCGCGCCCCGACTGGTAGTTGGGCGCCAGCAAATAGGCCTTCTTGTAGCCCTTGTCATTGGCGTACGCGCCCATGACCTCGGCCTGCTCGTCGTTCTGCCACGAGGCAAAGAAGAAGCCCTTGTTGCACTGCTTGCCGGCCAGCGGCGCCGGGCCGGCGTTGGAGCCGACAAAGGTCATGTCGGCATCGGCCAGCGGCTTGGCAATGGCCATCATGACGTTGGAGAAGGTGACGCCGGCGACGATGTCGACCTTGTCCTTCTCGATGAATTTCTGCACGATCTGCACGCCCACGTCGGGCTTGAGCTGGTCGTCTTCCTTGACCAGGTCAATCTTCTGGCCCCCCAGCTTGCCGCCGTTTTGCTCCAGCGCCAGCATGAAGCCGTCATACATGTCCTGCCCCAGCGCGGCGGCGCTGCCCGACATGGTGGCCATGAAGCCAACCTTGACGTCGGCCGTGGCATAGCCCGCAGCCAGCGACAAGGCGGCGGCGGCGATGAGGTTGCGCGTGAGAAGTCTCATTGATGTGTCTCCTAGTTGTCGTGTGTAGTTTATTTATAGATTATTTAAGCCTAAATTATGGAAAACCCTTGACCAGGATCCAGACGCGATCCGGGTGGGGTGCTCACCCGTTCAGGCGGAAAAACGTGCGGGCATTGTCACTCAGGATGGCCTGACGCTGACATGCATCCAGGAAATCGGCCCCGCGAACCAACTCGCCCACCTGCTGCTCGCCCAGCGGAAAGGGGTAGTCGGAGCCGAGCATCACATTGCCCACGCCCATCACCTCGGTCAGCAGGCGCAGCGCGCGCGGGTCGAACACGATGCCATCGGTGTGCAGGCGCCGCGCGTATTCGGACGGCGGGCGCGGGCAGTCCTTGCGCACGATGTCGCGGTGCTTCCAGGCGTTGTCGGCGCGCCCCAGCAGGTAGGCAAAGCTGCCGCCGCCGTGGGCAAAGCAGATCTTCAGCGACTCGGGAATGCGCTCCAGCGCGCCGGACAGGATCAGCGACATCATGCCCAGCTGCGTTTCGGCGGCCATGGCCACCAGCCAGGGCATCATCCACTGCTTCATGCGTCCGGCACCGCCCATCATGTCCCAGGGATGGACCAGCACCGGAATGTGGTTCTCGGCGCAGTAAATCAGAAAGTCCACCAGGTCGGGATGATCGAGGTCCTTGTCGCCCACGTGGTTGCCGATCTGCACGCCCACGCAGCCCGCGGCCATGGCGCGCCTGGCCTCGGCGCAGGCCAGCCTCGTGTCCTGCAGCGGCACCTGTGCCAAGGCCTTGAGGCGCGTCGGATGGCCGGCGCAAAACGCCACCGCCTTGTCGTTCATGCGCGCCGCCCAGTCGGCCGCGCGCGCGGGCTCCCAGGCGTAGCCGAACATGATGGGCGTGGCACACACCAGCTGCAAGGCGATGCCCTGAGCATCGAGTTCGGAGACGCGAAAGTCGGCATCCCACAGCGCCCGGTAGACCGGGCGGAACTCGCGCTCGCCGACCATGATCTGGCCGGTCTCGCCGCTGGCGTCGATGCGCAGCCAGGGCGCGCGCTCGCGCTCCACGGCAGCGGCTTCCTGCTGGCTGATCTGGGGCAGAAAGTGGGCGTGGATGTCGATCATCGAAGGAGCCGCGCTCATGCGTGGGCCCGCCGAATGGCGTGCCAGGCCGCGTAATCACGACCGGGATGCACGGTGCCGCACTGCTTGCAGGTGCGCTCGGCATCGCTGAGGGCGTAGAACACTTCGTAGGTGCGCGGCAGATCGGCCACCAGGTCTTTCAGCTCCATGCTGGCGCCCCACACCAGGCCGGCGCATTTGGGGCAATACCAGTTGAGCGAGTCGATCGCGCTCTGGGGGCGCTTGAGCTCGACCAGAAAGCACAGCCCGTTCGGGTCGGGGCGCTGCGGCGAGTGCTGCAGGTGTGGCTCCATCAGCCACACGTCGCCCTCCTTCAGGTCGATGCGGTCGAATTTGCCGCGGTCCCAGATGTTCAGGTAGGCCGTGCCCTTGATCTGGTAGAAGATTTCCTCGGTCGGGTTGTCGTGGAAATCGGTGCGCGTGTTGCCCCCGCCCACCATGTTGATGATGTAGTTGCCGTCCGGAAAGATCGCCGCGTTGTTGACCGGCGGCTTCAGGCTGGCGCGGTTCTGCTCGACCCAGCCCATCAGGTTTTTCGGCAGTCCGTACTTCGGGTTCATGGCGTGTCTCCGTGAGTGAAAGGGATTGGTGAAGGGATCAGGCCGGCACAGGCTTGTAGGCCACCGCCTTGATCTCGATCAGCAGATGCGGGTGCGGCAGCTGGTGCACCGCCACCGTGGTGCGGGTCGGGCCGTCGTAGTCGAAGAACTCGGCCCAGACCTCGTTGTAGCCGCCAAAATCGTTCATGCTGACCAGAAAGACCTGTGTCTCCACCAGGTCAGAGAGGTCGGCACCCTCGCTTCTGAGAATGTCCCGGATGTTCTCGATCACGGCACGTGTCTGCGCCCGGATGTCCAGGTTGGTCACGCCCAGGGCATCGACCTGAACGCCGGCAAAGCTGTTGTCGGGCCGGCGCGAGCTGGTGCCGGAGACGAACAGGAAGTCGCCGGCGCGCTTGATGTGCGGAAAGCGCCCGCGTGGGGTGGCCTTGCCGGCCACCACCGAGGCGCGTGCGGATGATGGGACTGTCATGGTGTAGGCCTCTCGAAACGGTGTGTCACCTGTCGTCAAATGGGATCGTCCCGGGTGCAAGCGCTTCAATCGCCCTTGAAACCCGACACTTCGATCACGGGCTTCCAGCGCGCCTGATCGGCAGCCACCAGCCTGGCAAACTCAGGCGCTTTCAAACCGGTGGCTTCCAGCCCCGCGGCGGCGAGCTTCTGGCGCACATCGGGTTGCTGGACTGCGCTGGCCATTGCCTCGCTCACGCGCTGGACCAGCGCCGGCGAGGTCTTGGCGCTCATGAAAGCGCCAAACCATGCCTCCCCGACCACGGTCGGGTAGCCCTGCTCCTTGAACGTCGGCACATCGGGCAACAGTGGCGAACGGCTCTCGCCCGAGCTCGCCAGCAGCCGGATCTTGCCTGCCTTGTGAAACTCGAGCGGGAAGGCATCGATGGCGCTGGGCACCTGCCCGCCGATCAGATCCGTGATCAGTGGCGTGCCCCCTTGATAGGGCACGTGAACCAGGTCAATGTGCGCCGCCTGTCCGAGCATCAGGCCCAGAAAATGCAGCTGGCTGCCGGCCGCCGATGTGCCAAAGGAGGCCTGCTGCGGATGCGCCTTGAACCAGGCCACCAGATCCTTCAGGCTGGTGTTCGGGCTGTCCTTGCCCACCGCCAGCGACAACGGAAACTTGACCAGCTGCGCCACCGGAACGAAATCGGTGTCGGATTTGTAGTTCAGCTTCTGGAAGGTCAGCGGGGCGATGACGATCGGCGCCAGCGGCGTGATCAACACCGTGCGGCCGTCCGCCGGGGCCGCTTTCAACAGTTCCGCGGCCACGCGCCCGCCGGCACCCGGCTTGTTCTCGACGATCACCGTCACGCCCAAGGGCCCCGCGATCTTGTCGGCCACCACCCGGGCGATGATGTCACCCGCACCACCGGCTGGAAAGCCGACCACCAGTCGGACCGGGCCACTGAGGCCCTCGCTGCCCTGCGCGTGGGCCACTCCCAGCGCCGCCGCGCCGACACACAGGGCCAGCAAGGCGCGGCGAATCTTGTTGAATGTCATTTCTCTTGTCTCTCTTGAGGGTTGGCAGTGAACTCGCAGCCGTGTCAGGTCACTGCCTTGCGCTCGCTGAACTCGGGTGCTTTCCAGGCGCCGGTGGCCATCACGTCCTTGATGATGGCAACGGCGTTCCAGACGTCCCGGAAGCTGACATACAGCACGGCGAAGCCGAAGCGCAGGATCTCGGGCGCGCGGAAGTCGCCGATCACGCCGCGCGCGATCAACGCCTGCATGATGGCGTAGCCTTCGGCGTGCGTCAGCGACACCTGACTGCCGCGCTGCGCCGCATCGCGCGGCGACGCCAGGCCGAAGCCGTAGGGGGCCAGCTCCTGCTCGACGAGGCGAATGAACAAGTCGGTCATCTGCTCGCTCTTGCGCCGCAGTTGCTGCATGTCGACGCCATCGAAGGCCTGCAGCGCCTGCTCCAGGGCAATCAAGCCGAGTTGCGACGCCGTGCCGACCAGCATGCGGTCGATCCCCGTCCCCGGTGCGTAGTCGTGCGTGAACTCGAACGGCCGCGCATGGCCATGCCAGCCGGTCAGCGGCTGGCGCACCTGCGCCTGATGGCGCCGCGCCACGAACACGAAGGCCGGCGCGCCCGGACCACCGTTGAAGTACTTGTAGCCACAGCCGACGGCGAAATCGGCGTCGCAGCCATTCAGGTCGCAGGGCATGGCGCCCGCCGTGTGGCACAGATCCCAGACCACCAGGGCGCCGACGGCGTGCGCGCGGCGCGTGATGGCGGCCATGTCGTACAGACGGCCGGTCTTGTAGTTGGTGTGCGTGAGCGACACGATGGCCGTGTTCTCGTCGATCGCCGCCATCACGTCATCGGGTTCGACCGTCACCAACTCGGCGTTCATCAGCTCGGCCACGCCGCTGGCCACATACACGTCGGTCGGGAAGTTGCCGCGCTCGCCGACGATGCGCTTGCGCCCCGGCCGCATGCGCAGCGCAGCGACCAGCACCTTGAACAGGTTGACCGAGGTCGAGTCGGCGACGATCACCTCATCGGCGTGCGCGCCAATCAATGTGGCAATGCGCCCGCCCACGCGCTGCGGGGCCGGGTACCAGTCGGCATCGTTCCAGGAGCGGATCAGGCCGACGCCCCACTCCTGCTCGATGGCGCGCGTCATGCGGCCCATCACCGACTTGGGCAAGGCGCCCAGCGAGTTGCCGTCGAGGTAGATCACCCCCTCGGGCAACGCGAACAGCTCGCGCCGGCCGGCCAGTGGGTCGGCGGCGTCCAGGCGCGCAACCTGCGCTTCGGTGATGGTTTTCGTAGAGTCGTTCATGGCGATTGGGTTCTCAAAGTTTCACTGCGTGCTTCAATGAAGGCAGATGTCGTGATGGCGCTGCCCGTTCGCATTGCGGCAGCGCGGCAGCACGATTGGTGCAACTTTCGTGGGGTCGTCACTGCGGGATTGACCTGGCACCAAGTCGTGCGAGCCGGCTTGCATTGGTCGCGTGACGTCGGCGACGCGGCTCCCTGGGTTCGAGATGCCGGCTTGCGCGCTCATACCTTGATGCAGATGTTGGTGGTCTCGGAATAGAAGTCGAGCGACCAGCGCCCGCCCTCGCGCCCGATGCCCGAGAGCTTGGTGCCGCCAAAGGGTGTGCGCAAATCGCGCGAGAACCAGGTGTTGACCCAGACGATGCCCACGTGCAGCTGGGGCGCGACGCGGTGCGTGCGCGACAGGTTGGTGGTCCACACCGTGGCGGCCAGGCCGTAGTCGCTGTCGTTGGCGCGGCGCACGACTTCTTCTTCGCTGTCGAAGGGCGCGATGTGGCAGACCGGGCCGAACACCTCCTCGCGCACGCAGCGCGCGCTGTCCGGCAGGCCGGTCCAGATGGTGGGCTGCACGAAGGCGCCGTTGTCACGCGCGTCGCCGAAGTGCGGCACGCCGCCGCCGGTGACCACGGTGGCGCCCTCTTCCACCGCCAGCTTGAAGTAGGACAGCACCTTGTCGCGGTGCTCGCGCGAGATCAGCGAGCCCATGGCCACGCTCGGGTCGTCGGGCCAGCCGATCGTGAGCGACTCGGTGTGTTTTTTCAGCGCAGCGACAAACTTGTCAAAGATCGGCCGCTCGACGAACACGCGCTCGGGGCACAGGCAGACCTGGCCGGTGTTGGTGAACAGGGCGCGCGCCAGGCCCTCGACGGTGGCGTCGAAGTCGCAATCGGCAAACACGATGGCGGCGTTCTTGCCGCCCAGCTCGAAGGACACTTCCTTCACGCCGTCGGCCACCGCCTTCATGATGGCCGCGCCGGTGCGCGACTCGCCGGTGAAGGTGACGGCGTCGATGCCGGGGTGGGTGGTCAGCGCCTCGCCGGCCGAGCCGGGGCCGAAGCCGTGTACCACGTTGAACACGCCGGGCGGCACGCCGGCCTCGTGGAAGGCCTCGGCGATCAGCACCGCCGACGAGGGCGTTTCCTCGGACGGCTTGCAGATGATGGTGTTGCCGCAGATCAGCGCCGGCGCGGCCTTCCAGGTGAGCGAGAGGATGGGCAGGTTCCAGGGCGAGATGCTGGCCACCACGCCCAGCGGCTTGCGCTTGGTGTAGTTGATGAGCTGGGTGCCGTCGGGCAGGTGGGTCTCGAAAAACTCGCCGTGCGCGCTCTTGCCCAGGTCGGCAAAGGTGCGGAAGTTGGCGATGCCGCGGTATACGTCCAGCTTGCGCGCCTGCTCGACCGGGCGGCCGGTGTCGGCCACTTCGGCCTGCAGGAATTCGTCGAAACGCCGGGCAATGATGTCGGCCACGCGGTGCAGCGCGGCAGCGCGCTCTTCCACCGTCGAGCGGCCCCAGGGGCCCTCATCAAGCGCGCGGCGCGCGGCGCGCACGGCGCGGTCGACCAGGGCCGCGTCGGCCTCGTGCACCGGCGCCAGCACGCTGCCGTCGATGGGGCTGACATTGTTGAAGGTCTTGCCGGTGGCGACGAACTCGCCATCGACGTAGTTGCGCACTTCCTTGAGCGAGACGGGCAACGGAAAGCGTGGGCTCACAAGGGAACTCCGATTGACAATGGCCCGAAGTCTAGGCGCCAAATCTATTCTTGACCAATGATTTTGACGGCAACATCCATAGCCAATGGGAATACATATGCCGCTTCACCCGGGACTCGCAAATCCCTGACTGGCGTCGCGCAGCGCCTGCAGAAAGCGCTGCGCTGCCGCCGAGGGCGGGCGATCGGCCCGCACCGTGTAGCCCACGGCGCCGAACGCGCCCTGCCCCGACAACGGCAGCAGCGCCAGCAGGCCGGCGCGGGCAAAGCGGTCGGCCGCCGACTGCGGCATCAGCCCGACCATGTGGCTGTTGATCAGCAGCTCCAGGTTCGTCAGGATCGACACCGACTCGACGCGCCGACGCGGCAGCGCCAGCCCGACGCGGCTGAAAAACGCACCCACCGAACGACCCGCCACGGAGTCCTGCGTCGGCACGATCCAGTCCAGGTCGCGCAGCTGCGCCGCGTCGATCCGGCGCCGGCGTGCCAGCGGATGCTGGCTGCCGACCACGACGCGCAGCGCTTCCTGGTGCAGCGGCACGTGAATCAGGCGCGTGGCGTGCTCGTCCGCCAGCAGGGTGTCGCGCGCGTCCGGCAGCACGCCGACGACGACGTCCAGCTCGCTGCGCAGCAGTGCCGGAAACAGCAGCGCGCTGGAGCCCACCCGAATGGTCACCACCACATCGGGCGCCGCTGCGCGCAGCCGGGTGATGGCCTCAGGCAGCAGCGTCGCCGAAGCCGTGATCAGCGTGCCCACCACCACCTGGCCGGCGGCGCCCGACTGCGCCGCGTTCAAGTCCTCGGCCAGGTAACGCAGCTCGCCCAGCAAGGTCTTGGCGTGGTGTTCGAACAGGCGGCCCAGCTCGGTCAGCGCGACGCCACGCTTGCCGCGCACGAAGAGCTGGCCGCCCAGCTGCGCCTCCAGCTCGTGGATCGACTTGCTGAGCGCCGGCTGCGTCAGCGCCAGCTCGCGCGAGGCCGCCAGGATGGAGCCGGCCTGAACCACCTTCTCGAAGATCAACAGCTGCTGCAGGCGCAGGCGCCGCGCCAGCGACGCGGGCGAGTGCTGGGGCGGCTGGGGCGCGATCGCGGATGGGGCGCTAGGGTTCACGCGGGCATCGTACACAAGGTGCTAGCAGGCTCAGCCCCTAAGATGCAGGCCATGAAGATCGCCACCTGGAACGTCAACTCCCTCACCGCCCGCCTGCAGCACGTGCTGGACTGGCTGGCCGTCAACCCGGTCGACGTGCTGGCGCTGCAGGAGCTCAAGCTCACCGACGACAAGTTCCCGCACCAGGCGCTGCGCGAAGCCGGCTACGAAGCCGCCGTGTTCGGCCAGAAGACCTATAACGGCGTCGCCCTGCTGACACGCGCGCCACTGACGGCCGATGACGTGGTGCGCAACATCCCGGGCTTTGCCGACGACTCGGCGCGGGTGATCGCCGCCACGGTGCCGGCGCCGGGCGGGCCCTTGCGCGTGGTCAACGGCTACTTCGTCAACGGGCAGGCGCCGGGCAGCGACAAGTTTGATTACAAGATGAGCTGGCTGCGCGCGCTGCGCGACTGGCTGCGCGAAGAGCTGGCAGCGCACCCGCGCCTGCTGCTGCTGGGCGACTTCAACATCGCCCCCGAGGACCGCGACAGCCACGACCCGGTGGGCCTGGCCGAGACCATTCACCACACCAGCGAGGAGCGCCACCACTTCCAGGCGCTGCTGGGCCTGGGGCTGGCCGATGCCTTCCGGCTGTTCGAACAGCCGGACAAGAGCTTTTCCTGGTGGGACTACCGCATGCTGGGCTACCAGAAGAACCGCGGCCTGCGCATCGACCACATCCTGGTGAGCGAGCCGCTGCGCGCCCAGGTGGCGGCCTGCGGCATCGACCGCGTGCCGCGCAAATGGCCCAAGCCCAGCGACCACGCGCCAGTCACGCTGGAACTGGTGTGAGGGGCGATACACCTACGGCAAATAACCAGAGATAAAAATCGGCTGTAGCGTAGCACCAGCCTGCGCCAGCAGCTATTGATTCGATAGTATTCCGGCAGCCCTGCCGGAAAAACCGGGCTCAGAGCCTGTGAATGAATTGATCGCGTCCGAAAGGGTCGTCAAAACGCGTCCGATCGAGGCGCAGACCGCAGCCGTAGCCGGGGCTACGGCGAGGATTTGCAACGAAGAGCGGGCGCGTTTTGGCGGCTCGGGCGGGCGCGAGGTATTTTTTCACAGGCTCTCAGGGGCCGAGCCGGCCCAGCTCGCGCTTGATGCCCTCGATGTCGCTCTGGTTGCGCTCGATGGCGGCTTTCAGTTCGGCCACGCGGTCCAGGTATTTCTGGTGGTTGCGCGCCTCGCCGCCGATCTTGTCGGGCTCGCCACCCTTGTATTCCTTGTCCAACTCGGCCTGCCGGGCCTCGGCACGACGCAGCTCCTGCTGCAAGATGGCCTTGGCGTCGGCGTCGCGCTTGCGCTGCTCGGCGTTGTCGATACGCGGTGCCGAGGCCGGTGCTGTCCCGGCGGAGCGTGCCGCGGGCGCTGCACCGCCGCCAGCCGCCGGTGCCGCGGGCGCCGCGGGCGCGGGTGCGGTGCCGCGCACGATGGTGACGTTGCCGCCCTCCACCAGCTTGCAGTCCGGCCGGCCCTTGGGCTGGTTGGTGTATTCGTTGCCGCAGCGGTAGATGCGGTCCTGGGCCGCCGCGGGCACAGCCGCGGCGGCCAGCGTCGCGGCGACAAGCGATACACGGAGGGTCGGCAGCAAAGACTTCATGTCGGTCGGGGTAGCGGCCGCGGCGAACTGCCGCGATAGGCCTTCAACGAACAAGTATCCGGCAGGTGGACCGTTCCGGGGCACGCCTGTTCCCCAAAATGCGCCCTCGGCAGCCCCAGGCCGTCCATTTCGGGCGATTTCCGTGTCATTGTGGCGACAGCGTCACAGCGAGAAGTACATGTCGTACTCGGCCGGGTTGACCTGCACGCGGATGCGGTTGACCTCGGTCATCTTCAACTCGATGTAGGCGTCCAGCATGGCGTCGGTGAACACGCCGCCGCGCGTCAGGAAGGCGCGGTCGCGATCCAGCGCCTCCAGCGCCTGGTCGAGGCCGTGGCACACGGTGGGCACCAGCCTGTCTTCCTCGGGGGGCAGGTGGTAGAGGTCCTTGGTGGCGGCCTCGCCGGGATGGATCTTGTTCTCGATGCCATCCAGGCCCGCCATCATCAGCGCCGCGAAGCACAGGTAGGGGTTGGCCATGGGGTCGGGAAAGCGCGCCTCGATGCGGCGCGCCTTGTCGTTGGCGGCGTACGGAATGCGGATCGAGGCCGAGCGGTTGCGCGCCGAATAAGCCAGCTTGACCGGCGCCTCGAAGTGCGGCACCAGGCGCTTGTAGCTGTTGGTGGTGGGGTTGGTGATGGCGTTCAGCGCCCGGGCGTGGCGGATGATGCCGCCGATGTAGAACAGCGCCGTCTCGGACAGGCCGGCGTAGCCCTTGCCGGCAAACAGGTTCTTGCCGCCCTTCCAGATCGACTGGTGCACGTGCATGCCGCTGCCGTTGTCGCCGTGGTAGGGCTTGGGCATGAAGGTGGCGGTCTTGCCGTAGCGGTCGGCCACGTTCCACACCACGTACTTCAGGCGCTGCGTCCAGTCGGCGCGCTCGACCAGGGTGCTGAACTTGGTGCCGATCTCCATCTGGCCGGCGCCGGCCGTCTCGTGGTGGAACACCTCGACCGGCACGCCCAGCGCGTCCAGGATCAGCGCCATCTCGGCGCGCATGTCGTGCGTGCTGTCCACCGGCGGCACCGGGAAGTAGCCGCCCTTGGTGCGCGGGCGGTGGCCGCGGTTGCTGCCTTCCAGTTCGGCGCCGGTGTTCCAGGGCGCCTCGTATTCCTCGATGCGGTAGAAGCTGTGACCCGGCTCGGTGCTCCAGCGCACGCTGTCGAAGACGAAGAATTCGGGTTCGGGGCCGAAATACGCCGTGTCACCGATGCCGCTGGCCTTGAGGTAGGCCTCGGCGCGGCGCGCGATGGAGCGCGGGTCGCGCTCGTAGGGCTTGCCGTCACCGGGCTCCAGCACGTCGCAGGTCAGCACCAGGGTGGGTTCGTCGAAGAACGGGTCGATGAAGGCCGTGCCGGCGTCGGGCATCAGCAGCATGTCGGATGCCTCGATGCCCTTCCAGCCGGCCACCGAGGAGCTGTCGAAGGCGTGGCCGTCGCTGAACTTGTCCTCGTCGAAGGCGGCCACGGGCACGGTGACGTGCTGCTCCTTGCCGCGGGTGTCGGTGAAGCGGAAGTCGACGAACTTGCATTCGGCTTCGCTCACCAGTTTCATGACGTCGGCGACCGACTGGCTCATCGGGGGTACTCCTGAGGGGGATATGAACGGGGGATGGCGGTTGTACGACCGCGGCACGCTGGGCGTGGCCGCCGTCCGGGCGGGGCCCGGCCAATGGTCTGCACGATGCCCCGAATTTTGCCTGTTGTCAGGCCGCTTTTTTGCCGTCGGCGCCGGTCGGTGACACTTTTCCGCGGATTTTCGACGCCGCCGCCACGGCCAACGCCTGCTGGCCGCTACCGATGCAGCTCGGGCCCGTAGCTCAGCGCATGCGGCAGCAGCCAGGCGCGCAGGTCGGTGTAGGCGGCGTCGACCTGCGCCGGCGCGCCCTTGACGCCCAGCTCGATATGCCGCCCGTGTTCCGGGTGGTCGACGCTGGGCAGGCTGAACACCTTGACGCCGGGGTGCGCCGCCTCCACGCGCTCCATCACCGGGGTGAGCGGTGCCTCCATGGCGCCATAAAGCACCACCGAACGCTCGCGCCAGGCGCCGCGCGTGAAGCAGTGCGACCAGTCGGTGTCCAGCGCCCAGGCCATCATGGGCCAGGCCATGACCGGAAAACCCGGTACGAAATAGATAGCGCGTCCCGCAGGCCCGGCCAGCGCAAACCCCGGAATCTGGTTGTAGGCATTGGGCACGATGCGGGCGCCTTGCGGAAACACGCCCATGTTCAGCCGCTGCTGGTTGTCGGCGCGTTCGGGCTCCCAGGGCACACCCTGCTGGCGCGCCATGTCCTGCCCGCGCTGCTCGATCAGGCGCCTGGCTTCGGGGTGCAGCGCCAGCGGCACGCCCAGGGCGGCGGCGGCGCACTGGCGGGTATGGTCGTCCGGGGTGGCGCCGATGCCCCCGGTGCACACCACCACGTCGCCCGAGGCCAAGGCACGCCGCAGCGTGGCGGTGATGCGCGCCGGCTCGTCGCCCACGTATTCGGCCCAGGCCAGGCGCAGGCCGCGTTCGGCCAGCAGCTCGACGAACTTGGGCAGATGCTTGTCGGCGCGCTTGCCGGACAGGATTTCGTCGCCGACGACGATCAGGCCGAAGCCGGGGGTGGAATGTTCAGGGCTCATGGGACAGGGCGGCGGGTGCGTCGGCGGCCGGTGCCGTGGCCGCCTTCGCTTCTATTTCGATAGCTGTTGGCGCGCTCTGGCGCAGCGTTTGCAGCGCCGACAGGCAGTAGTGGGTGAACCACAGGGCGGAAAAGGCGAACACCAGGGTGTAGATCCAGATCGCCAGCGGGATCAGCACCGCGAAGGCCACGGCGAACAGCGTCAGCGACGCCCAGGCCAGGGCTGGCGCCGCGCCCAGGTAGCCGCAGACGATGCCCATCGCCAGCAGCGGCGTGCGGTGCTGGCGCAGGATGGCGCGCCGCTCGGCGCGGCTGGCGTGGGCGTCGAGGGCGTCGTAGCTCATCACCCGGTAGGTCAGCCAGCCCCAGATCAGGGGCGGCAAGATCAGGATCAGCGGCGGCACCAGCCACAGCGGCAGCGACAGCGCCAGCGCCGCCAGTGCCAGCACGGTGTGCCCCAGCGACCACAGGGCCGAGCCCAGCATCGAGCTGGCACCGTGCCGCTCCAGCGTCGCAAAACGCCGTGTCGCCACCAGTCGCAGCACGGCGGGCGTCATCAGCAGGGCCACCAGCAGCAGCGCCAGCACGATCAGCACCGGCGCGACCAGCAGCACCAGCAGCACCGGCGCAATGCCCTGGCGCAACTCGCCAGCGCCCAGCTGGCCGAGCCAGCCCCACAGGGTGGAAAACACCACCGAGGCGTCGAGCCAGGCGGTGACTGCCGCCAGCGCCGAGGCCCAGTACAGGTAACCCAGCCCGAAGCTGAGCGCCACCAGCAGGCCCAGCGGCAGCAGCGACAGCGCGATCACGCGCGGATGCAGGCAGTAGGCGACGGCGCGCCAGAAGGAGTCAAGCAGCAGCGTCATGTCCGTCAAGGATAAGCGTTCAGGCGCGGCCCACCAGCCGCCGCAGGCCCAGCCACTGCTGGGCCCAGAAGCCGCGGCCGTAGTCGCGCCCCTGCTCCACCTGGTCGCGGATGCCGGTGGGTTCGAAGCGACCGCCGAAGTCGGCCGAACCCAGCAGCGCGTCCCAGAGCGGGAACAGCACCCCGAAGTTGACGCCTTTGAGCGCGCCCTGAGCGCCGGCTTCATGGCCGATGCCGATGGCGTGGTGGCGGCGGTGAAAGCGCGGGCTGACCAGCAGGCGCTCGCCCAGGCGGCCGAAGGAGCAGCGCAGGTTGGCGTGCTGCAGGTTTTCCAGCAGCTGGCTCAGGGCCACCAGCCACACGAACTGCGAGGGCGCCACACCGATCAGGATGGCGACGACGACGAACACGGCGTCGGTGATGACGCTGTCCAGCAGGTGGTTGCGGCTGTCGCTCCACATGGTCATCTGGCGCTGCGAGTGGTGCACGGCGTGCAGCCGCCACCACCAGTCCCACTGGTGCTGCGCGCGGTGCAGCAGATAGCCGAGCAGGTCGAACACCAGCAGGTACAGCACGAAGCTGGCCAGCGGCCCGTCGCTGACGCCGGGCCACCACTGATCCAGGTGCAGCGTCGGCAGGCCGTGGGCGCGCAGCACGCCAATGGCGTCGGTCAGCCAGGCCTCGACGCTAAAGAACATCGCCAGCTTGAACAGGCCCAGGCGGTGCAGCAGGGTGTAGAGCACGTCGACGCGGATGGCCGCGCGGTCGCGCACCGGCTCGGCCGGCCACAGGCGCTGCAGCGGGCCGATCACCAGCAGCAGCACCGCGATCTGCAACAGCCCCAGCAGCAGCCAGCCGGCGGCGACGAAGCCGTCTTCGAGCAGGTTGCCCAGGCCGAGCCGGAAGGCCGCCGGCCCGATGAGCGCCTCGAACAGCCACTGCTGGGCGCTGGCGAACAGGTCGGCAGGGGTCATCGTGCGGGTCTTGCTCAGGCGCGCTGCTGCGCGATCCAGGGCGCGTATTGCGGGTGCTGGCGCAGGGTGCGGAACACGAAGCCACGCGCCTTCAGCCCCTCGATCAGCGGCTCCAGCACGGCCGGCGCCCAGGGGTCCTGGCGCGACCAGATGCCCAGGTGCGCCAGCAGGATGTCGCCGGGGCGGATCGTCTTCAGCGCGCGCTCCAGCAAGACGCGGTTGGGGTACTTGTCGCTGGGCAGCTCGTCACCCAGGAAGCCGGCCGGCGACCAGCCCACGTGCGCGTAGCCGCAGGCGCGGGCCGCCGCCAGCAGGCGCGGCGAGGTCTTGCCGCCCGGGGCGCGAAACAGCGGCAGGGGCTTCTTGCCGCTGTAGTAGGCCAGGCGCTCGCTGGCCTGCTCGATGTTCTGGCAGTACTGCTCGGCGCTCCAGGTGAATTCGCGCCCGGCAAAGGCGCCGGCCGAGGGGCGCACCCGAAAGCGCGGCTCGCGCCCGGGCAGGTCGGCGCGCCAGTAGACGTGGTCCCAGGTGTGCGAGGCCAGCTCGTGTCCTTCGTCGGCGCGCGCCTTCCACCACGGGCCCCAGTGGCGGCTCAGGCTGCCCTCGCCCTCCTGGGTGCGCTCGTTGGCGGCAAAGAAGCTCGCGCGCACCTGCTGGCGCCGCAGCACCTCGGCCACCAGCGCGGCAATGCCCATGTGGCCGGTGTCGAACGTGAGGTACAGCGGTGCCGCGCCGGGCTCAGAGCTATTTTGGCCTCTGGCGCTTGTCCAGAGCGCGCCAGCAGCTATCGTAACAATAGCATTTCGGCGTTGCATGATGCGTCCGTGCTCACACCCGCGCGGCATGGTCCAGCGTCCACACGCCGTGCGGCGACTTGCCGACCCTGACCTGGTGCACCGGCTGCCGCCTGGCCACGTCGATCAGCGTCAGCCGGCCGGCCCAGCGCGAGCCGACCATGATCAGGCTGCCGTCGGCCGACACGTCCATGCAGTCGGGGCCGGCCGGCGCCGGAAAGTCGGCCACCACCGCCAGGCGGGTGCTGTCGATCTGACTGATGGTGTTGGCGACCCGGTTGCTGACCAGCACGTGTCGGCGGTCACCCAGCGCGCGAAACGCGTGCGCGCCCTTGCCGGTGGGCACCTGGCCGACCGCCCTGGGCGCCTGGCCGGTGGCCAGCTCGAACACCTGCACGCCCTCGCCGCCGGTCAGGCCCAGCAGCAGGTGGCGCTCGTCGGGCGTGACGTAGACGTCGGCCGGCATCGGCCCGGTCTTGACGCGGTGCGCCAGCTGCTGCGTCGCCAGGTCGATGGCCACCAGCTCGTTGCTGTCCTGCATGCTGGCCCACACGGTGGTGCTGCCGCTGTCGATCCACAGGTGGCTGGGCGTCTTGCCGGTGGCGATGCGCTTGGCCAGCACCGGGTTCTCGCCGTCCCAGCGGTACAGGTCGATGTGGTTCAGGCGGTTGGCGGCCGTGACGAACCAGCGCATGTCGGGCGAAAAGCGCAGGTGATAGGGGTCGATGATGCCGCGCAGCGTGCGCTGCACCGTGGCCGTGCGCGGGTCGATGAAGGTGAGCGAGTCGCTGCCGGCATTGGCGACGATGACCGACTTCTCGTCCGGCGTCATGTACAGGTGGTGCGGCTCCTTGCCGGTGGCGATGCGGCCGGTTTCCACCCAGCGGACGGGGTCGATCACGCTGACGGTGCCGTCGAGCGAGTTCAGCACCAGCACCGGCGAGCGCCCGGGCCCGGCCAGCGCGGACGGCGCCAGCGCCGCGCCGCCCAGGCCGGCGCCAGCGACCAGCAGTTGGCGGCGTGTCAGAGTCGGAAGTTCGGCAAACTCCACGATGAACCTTAAAAAAAGCGGTGAATGGCGGCGCGCGAGTGTAAGTCCGCGCCCGGTGAAGCTGCTTAACATCCGAGCCATGCGAATCGTGGACATCGACGGCATCCGCCTGGAGTTGCAGCACGTTCCCCTACCGGCCGGGGCGGCGCCGGCCGCGGCGCCGCTGGTGTTTCTGCACGAGGGGCTGGGCTCGGTCGCCCTGTGGCGCGACTGGCCGGCGCGCCTGTGCGCCGCCACCGGACGCGCCGGCTGGGTCTATTCGCGCCGCGGCTACGGGCGCTCCAGCCCGGTGCCCGACGTGCGCGGCGCCGGTCGCCTGCCGCCCGACTACCTGCACCGCGAGGCGCTGCACGTGCTGCCGCGGCTGCTGCGGGCGCTGGACATCGAGCGGCCGGTACTCGTCGGCCACTCCGACGGCGCCACCATCGCGCTGATCCATGCCGCCCACCACCCGGTGACGGCGGGCGTGGTGATGGCGCCGCATGTGATGGTCGAGGACATCTGCCTGCGCGCCATCGAGCAGACGCGCCAGGCCTTCGAATCGGGCGGGCTGCGCGCCCGCCTGGCGCGCTTTCACGACGACGTGGACGGCGCCTTCTGGCAGTGGAACGACGCCTGGCTGAACCCGGATTTCCGTGGTTTCGACATCCGGGGCGAGCTCCGCGCCATCCAGGCGCCACTGCTGGCGATCCAGGGCGTGGACGACGGCTACGCCAGCATGGCCCAGCTGGACGACATCGCGGCGGCGCTGCCGCACACGCGCCTGCTCAAGCTGCCGGCCTGCGGACACGCGCCGCACCAGGACCAGCCGCAGGCGGTCAACGCCGCCATCGCCGACCTCCTGGCCGGGCTGGAGTGACGCATGCTCACCAAATCACTATCAATACAATAGCTGCTTGCGCTTGTCCATCAAGGTCAAAAAGCCGATCAAGCTCCGAGCCAGGGAGCCGACGGCACGAGCAGCGCCAGCTCCCGCGGCGTCAGCCAGCGCCACTGCCCCGGCGCCAGATCGGCCGGCAGCGCCAGGCCACCGATGCGCGAGCGGTGCAGCGCCTCGACCCGGTTGCCCACCGCCGCCACCATGCGCTTGACCTGGTGGTACTTGCCTTCGGTCAGCGTCAGCCGCAGCTGGCAGGGGCCCATCGCCTCGGCCGCCGCCGCGGCCACCGGGTGCGGGTCGTCGTCCAGCACCACGCCGCCGCGCAAGCGTGCCAGCTGGCGCTCGTCCAGCGGGTGGCGCGTGCTCACCTCGTACACCTTGGGCACATGGTGGCGCGGCGAATTCATGCGGTGGATGAAGGCACCGTCGTCGGACAGCAGCAGCAGGCCGGTGGTGTCCTGGTCCAGCCGGCCCACCGCCTGCACGCCCGCCACCTTGCCTGCCGTCGGGCGCTGCCGCAGCGGCGCCGGCAGCAGCGTGTAGACGCCCGGCCAGCGCCCCGGCCGGTGCGAGCATTCCACGCCGGCCGGTTTGTGCAGCATCAGGTAGGCGCGTTCGTGAAAGGTCCACGCCTGGCCCTGGACCTCGAACCGCGGCGCGCCGGCGGCCAGATCGACCTCGGCCGCCGGGTCGGTGCACGCGGCGCCGCCCACCCGCACCAGGCCTTGCTCGATCAGGCCGGCGCAGACCCGGCGCGTGCCGAAACCCTGGCTGAACAGCAGCTCACTCAGTCGCATGCGTCGCACCCCGCGAACAGGGGGTAAGTCCAGCCGCGGCATGACTTTTTTCTCGGAAACCATGGCGCCGATCGTAATGAGGTCAAAAGTACCTTTCCATTGCTCTGATGCACCAGTAACATCGTGCAACGATTACAGCGCGGCAAGCGCGCCAAGGGGATCCAGTGTGAGCGCAGTCACCGGTTCGACCGTCATATGGGCCATCATTCTGGCTGTGGCAGGTCTGTTCACCGGCTACCTCGGCCTGAGCAGCTTCATGCCGCGCGGGCGCGCCCCGCCGGCGGCCAAGCCGAACGGCAAGCGCCGCCTGCCGCAGCAATGGCCGCTGATCCCCAGGCCGCTGGCCAACAGCGCCGAGCGCCGTGTCTGGCACTGGCTGCGCAAGGTGTTCCCGGCCCACCACATCATGGTCAAGCTGCCGCTGACCCGCTTCACCATGCCGCGCCAGACGGGCGAGGCGACCGAATGGTTCGACCTGCTGAGCCGCGCGTATTGCAGCTTCACGCTGTGCGACAGCACGGGACAGGTCATTGGCTGCGTGGATGTGCTGGGCCCGCGTGGCCTGTCGCGCAGCAATCGCCAGCTCAAGCAGACCTTGCTGGCGCAGTGCGGCATCGCCTACTGGGTGATCTCGCCCGAGTCGTTGCCCGAGCCGTCGCCGCTGCGGGCCGACTT
>MKTG01000070.1:38659-43721 GCA_001897615.1 Burkholderiales bacterium 68-10 | reverse complement strand
CCGACCTGGAAGCGGCCCGCCACCAGTTGCACGAGACGCTGGACCGCAACCGCACCCAGCGCACCCACCCGGCGCCGACCAGCCCGGCCGCGGCGCACCAGGAGCCCGACGAGCCCTCCGGCTGGACACAGGCCGACTCGTTCCTGGGCAGCCTGGACAGTCGCCGCTCGCCACTGGACCGTCACTGAACGCACCGTGCGCGCGGGGGCCGCGGGCCTCAGGCCGCCAGCCGAATGAAATGTTGCCGGTAATGCGCCAGCTCGTCGATCGACTCGTGCACGTCGGCCAGCGCGGTGTGCGACTGCTGCTTCTTGAAGGCCTCCACCAGCTCCGGCCGCCAGCGCCGCGCCAGCTCCTTGAGGGTGCTGACGTCGACGTTGCGGTAGTGGAAGAACGCCTCCAGCCGCGGCATGTAGCGCACCAGAAAGCGCCGGTCCTGGCCGATCGAGTTGCCGCACAGCGGCGACACGCCCTTGGGCACGTAGCGCGCCAGAAAGTCGATCAGCCGCGCCTCGGCCTCGGCCTCGCTCAGCGTCGCGGCCCGGACCTTGTCGATCAGGCCGGTGCGCCCATGCGTGCCCTTGTTCCAGGCGTCCATGGCGTCCAGCACGCTGTCGGGCTGGTGAATCACCAGCACCGGGCCTTCGACGCGCGGCGTCAGCTGCGGCCCGGTGACGATGACGGCGATCTCGATCAGGCGCTCCTTCTCGGGGTCCAGCCCGGTCATCTCGCAGTCGAGCCAGACCAGGTTCAGCTCGGATTTGGCCAGCGCCGGCACGGCGGCGGCAGGGGTGCAGACAGTGTCGTTCATGGCACCGATTGTCCACGGCCGCCGGCGGGCTGCCGCGGGCCCGCCCTTGCAGCCGGCCGGAGCACCCTAAACTTGGCGGCTTGGCGCCGCCCCTTACTGCCGAGTCCGTCTTGAACCAAACGCTCTCCCCCACCCTCCTGACCACCCTGGTCTTCAGCCTGGCGCTGCTGGCCTACGTGGCCGTCAAGTTCTGGCTGGCCTCGCGCCAGATGCGCGCCGTGGCGGCCCATCGCGCGGCCGTGCCGACCGAGTTCGCTGGCACCATCGGGCTGGCGGCGCACCAGCGCGCGGCCGACTACACCATCGCCAAGCTGCGCTTCGGCCTGCTGGAGCTGCTGCTGTCGGCCGCCGTGCTGCTGGGCTGGACGCTGCTGGGCGGGCTGGACGCGCTCAATGGCGCGCTGCTGGACGCCATCGGCGCGCACCCGCTGGCGCAGCCGCTGGCGCTGCTGGTGGCCTTCGCCTTCATCAACGCCGCCATCGAACTGCCGGGCACGCTCTACCACACCTTCGTGATCGAGCAGCGCTTCGGCTTCAACAAGATGACGCGCCGCCTGTGGCTGATCGACCTGGCCAAGACCACGCTGGTCAGCAGCGTCATCGGCGTGCCGCTGGCGGCCCTGGCGCTGTGGCTGATGCAGGCCACAGGCGCGCTGTGGTGGCTGTGGACCTGGGGCGCCTGGATGGGCTTCAGCCTGCTGATGCTGGTGATCTACCCCACCGTCATCGCGCCGCTGTTCAACCGCTTCGAGCCGCTGCGCGACGACGCGCTGAGCGAGCGCGTCAGCCAGCTGATGGGGCGCTGCGGCTTTGCCGCCAAGGGCCTGTTCGTGATGGACGGCAGCCGCCGCAGCGCGCACGCCAACGCCTACTTCACGGGTTTTGGCGCCGCCAAGCGGGTGGTGTTCTTCGACACCCTGCTGCAGCAGCTCAACCCGTCCGAAGTCGAGGCCGTTCTGGCGCACGAGCTGGGCCACTTCAGCCACCGCCACATCGTCAAGCGCATCGTCCTGCTGTTCGCGGTCAGCCTGGCCGGCCTGGCGCTGCTGGGCTGGCTGGCGCAACAGCCCTGGTTCTACAGCGGTCTGGGGGTGACGCCCCACCTGCCGCCGTCCATGGGGGGCGCAGTGCCCAACCACGCGCTGGCGCTGCTGCTGTTCATGCTGGTGGTGCCGGTGTTCACCTTCTTCCTGTCGCCGCTGATGGCGGCCTTGTCGCGCCGGCACGAGTTCGAGGCCGACGCCTACGCCGTCCGGCAGGCCAGCGCCCAGGACCTGGGCAACGCCCTGGTCAAGCTCTACAAGGACAACGCCAGCACGCTGACGCCCGACCCGCTGTACGTGCGCTTCTATTACTCGCACCCGCCGGCCAGCGAGCGCATCGCCCGCATGGGGGCGCGCGTGCAACCGGTATGACACGCCCCGAGTCCGCGTGAATTCAAGACAAAAATCCGCACCATCGCCCGTCTGGCGAGCGCGAGCAGCTATAGTTATAGTAGCATCATCGACCCACGCCACAGCCGGCGCCAAGCCCCACCGCGGCCCCGACATCACCCGATGAGCCGCCCGCGCCAGCCGCCCGGCCCAAGCGCCGACGCCCAACTGCTAGACGGCCTGGTGGTGGGCAGCCACGGCCGCCACTGCGTGCTCGAAACGCCCGCCGGTGAGCGCGTCATCTGCCACCCGCGCGGCAAGAAGCTGGCCGTGGTGGTGGGCGACGGGGTGCGCTGGCGGCCTTCGCACGACGAAGGCACGGTCGAGCAGATCACGCCGCGCCGCAACCTGCTGTATCGGCAGGACGCCGTGCGCACCAAGAGCTTTGCCGCCAACTTGGACCAGGTGCTGATCCTGGTGGCGGCCGAGCCGGAGTTTTCCGAGCACCAACTGGCGCGCGCCCTGATCGCCTGCGAGGCCGCGCACATCGAGCCGCTGATCGTCCTCAACAAGGCCGACCTGGCCGAGCCGTTTGCCCGCGCCTGGCAGCGCCTGGCGCCCTACCGCGCCATGGGCTACGCCGTGCTGCCGCTGGCCGCCAAGCCGCGCGGCCCGGCGCCCGCCCCGGCCGACACCCTGGCCGCGCTGGGCCAGCGCCTGCACGGGCGCACCACACTGATCCTGGGTCCCTCGGGCGCCGGCAAGAGCACGCTGATCAACCGCCTGATCCCCGGCGCCGCGGCGCAGACCGGCGAGATCTCGCAGGCGCTCAACTCCGGCAAGCACACCACCACCACCACCACCTGGTACTGGCTGGACGAGGCCCGCGCCAGCGCGCTGATCGACTCACCGGGCTTCCAGGAATTCGGCCTGCACCACATCGACCCCATGCAGCTGGCCGCCTACATGCCCGACATCCGCCCCCACGTGGCCGAATGCCGGTTCTACAACTGCACCCACCTGCACGAGCCCGGCTGCGGCGTGACAGCCCAGGTGCAATCCAGTGCTGGCGCAGACGGGATCAGCGCCAGCCGCTACAGGATTTACAGCGAACTGTTTGCCGAACTGCGCGACAGCCGGTGATGGCGGCGCCTCAGCGCGGCCCCACCAGGTCCATGCGGCGGCGGATGCGCGCGGCTTCCTCGGTCTGTCCGGCCTGCTCGGCCAGCCGTGCCTGCACGCCCAGCCAGGCCAGCAGCGGGCGGCGCCAGCCCTGCTCGGACGCGGTGTCCACCGCCCGCGCCACCAGCGCCGGGCTGGCGCGACCCTGGCGCAGCAGCACGCCGGCGGCGATCAGGCGCGCCAGCGGCTCGTCGATGGCGGCCGCGGCCTGGCTGCCCGCGGCGACCGCCCGGTGCGGCGGCGGCAGCAGCGCGGCCTGCGACGCGCCGGCCTGGCCGGCCAGGTAGTCGGCATAGGCGCGCTCGGCCTCGCCCGCGTCGGCACGCAGCGGCTCGAAGCCGGTGCAGGGCGCAAAGTCCAGGCTGGCCACCCGGGCGGCGCAGTGTGTCAGCTCGACGCGCGCCACCAGCTCGGGGCGGCCGGTGCGCGCAACCTCGGCGCGCGCCAGATCGAATTCGCGCGCCTCCACCCGCGCGTCACCGCGCAGCAAGGCCTGGGTGAAACGCTCCACGTGGCCCACCGCGCTGACCTGCCAATCCGGCATCGATGGGCCGCTGGCGCAGCCCCAGAGAGCGGCACCAGCTATCACAACAATAGCAAATCGAATCATGCACCGGGCGGTCATGGCAGCCGCAGCTCCTTGTCCCGGGGAGCGAACGGCCATTTGCGGTTCAGCTCGGTGATCAGCGTGTCGAGCTTGCGCAGGCTGGCTTCGACGTCGGCACGCAGCGCGCCCAGGTCGGTGCTGGCTTCGCGCGCGTTGCCCGCCACGGCCTGCGCCTCGGTCAGCACGGCATCGACCTTGACCACGCTCTGGCGCACGTCCTGCAGCAGCGCGCCGAGCTGGCGCACGCTGGCCTGCGCGTCGGTGAGCAGGCCATCGTGGCCCAGCACCTGCCGGTCGGCGCGCTGCACCACGCCATCGACGCGCTGCGTCACGGCGTCCAGGTGCTTCACCAGCTGCGCGGTGCGCTGCAGCAGATCGCTGACGCGGCGCGCGTCGGCCTCGTTGCCGGTGACCGCCGCCATCAGGCCGCCCTGGCTGCTGTTCAGGCGCTGGGTAAAGCGCTGCACCTCGCCCAGGGTGACGTACAGCGCCGACTGCTCGCCGGTCAGGCGATTGAGGTTGAGCAGCACGTCGCGGGCGTCGGCCACCATCTTGGGGATTTCAGCCGACACGTCGCCGCGCAGCACGATGCGCTCGGCCCCGGGCGGCAGCGGCGGGTCGTCCAAAATGCCGCTGAAGGCGCGCAGCCGCGCCGCGCCGACCAGGCCTTTTTCCAGCGTGAAGACGCTGGAGGTGCGCAGCCAGCGCGCCGACTTGACCGGCACATCGACGTGGATGCGCACCGAGCCCTGCTCGGCCAGCTCGATGCGGCTGACGCGGCCGATCGGAAAGCCCGAAAAACTCATGTCCATGCCGACCACCACGCCCTCGGAGTCGTCGGCGCTCAGGTACAGCTTTTGCGTGGCCTCGAAGGCGCCGCGCACCCACATCAGGTACAGCACGGCGGCACCGACCAGCAGCGCCATCAGGATCAGCAGCAGCGCGGCGCGCAGCTCCAGCCCGCGCAGCGGCACGCGCGCCACGTCGGCCACGGCGGCGTCCGGCGCGGGTGGCGGGGTGGGCACGGCCGAAGGCTCGGCTTCAGTCATCCGGCATCAATAGTAATTGCCGATCAGCGAGGCGATCTCG
>MKTG01000070.1:33920-38625 GCA_001897615.1 Burkholderiales bacterium 68-10 | reverse complement strand
GTCGCGCAGTGCGTTGGCCACCGGCAGCAGGGCCACGGCCAGCGCGAACAGCAGCGTCTTCATGCAGAAGATCATCGACACCACCGGGTTGAAGATGTTGCCCACGGCGTGGTTGTACGAGGGCAGGCCCGCCAGCGTGAAGCCATGCACGGCCACGTAGGCCAGCACCAGCGAGATCAGCGCGCTCAGCAGCGCCAGCAGCAGCACCGCGAACATGCCGGCCAGCACGCGCGGCAGCACCTCGTGGCTGAGCGGCTCGCGCCCGCTGGCACGCATGAGCTGCAGCGCCCCGGCGCGGCGCAGCTTGTACAACTCGGAGCCGCCGGGGATGGTGTATTCGACCGCCACGAACAGCGCGGCGATCAGCGGGATCAGCTCCAGCACCAGCACGCGCACCACGGCGTCCAGGGCGTACTGCGTCAGGCCGTAGGAAAAGGCGGTGACCACCAGGATGCGGATCAGCACCACGTTGAACAAGGTCATCAGGGTGGTGAAGCCGGGCAGGCCCGGCTCGGCCGCGTGGTAGATGAGGCGCAGCACGGCGCCGCGCGCCTCGGGGCCGTAGCTGGAGGGCGAAAACGCCAGCACCGCCACCTGGGCACCGGTGAACAGCACCGCCCACCAGCCCAGCAGCCAGCGCAGCAAGCCCCGCCCAAGCCCCGCCAGCCAGCCGGACAGCGAATACCCGGTGGTCATGGCGCCATGATACCCACAGCCCTCGCTGGCAAAGCCGAACCGGCGACGGCAACCCCCAGGCTGTCGCCGGCGCGACGACAGTCACGCCAGCGCGTCGCCCGGTGTGCATTTTTAGGGGCGGCACACCATGCAATTTCGGCCCGGCTGCGTTATATTGCAGTGCAACACGAGGGTTACACATAAGCATATGCTCTATCAAATCTATGAGGCGCAGCGCTCGCTGCTCGAGCCCTTCGCCGACATGGCCGATGCGGCCTCCAAGCTGTACGGCAACCGCCACACGCTGCTGGGCCAGATGCCCATGGCGCAGCGCATTTCGGCCGGTTTTGCGCTGTTTCACCGCTTCGGCAAGGACTACGAAAAGCCCGAGTTCGGCATCCGCACGGTCGACGTCGACGGCGTGTCGGTGGCGATCGACGAGCGCGTCGAGATCGACAAGCCGTTTTGCGAGCTGCGCCGCTTCAAGCGCTTCTCGGACGATCCACCGACGCTCGAGAAGCTCAAGCGCCAGCCGCCGGTACTGATCGTCGCCCCGCTGTCGGGCCATTACGCCACCCTGCTGCGCGACACGGTGCGCACCATGCTGGAAGGCCACAAGGTCTACATCACCGACTGGAAGAACGCGCGCATGGTGCCGCTGTCGGAGGGCGAGTTCCACCTAGACGACTACGTCAACTACGTGCAGGATTTCATCCGCCACCTGCAGAAGCATTATGGCAACTGCCACGTCATCAGCGTCTGCCAACCCACCGTGCCGACGCTGGCTGCGGTGTCGCTGATGGCCTCGCGCGGCGAGAAGACCCCCATCAGCATGACCATGATGGGCGGCCCGATCGACGCCCGCAAGTCACCCACCCAGGTCGACGACCTGGCGGTCAAGCGCAGCTACGAGTGGTTCGAGAACAACGTCATCTATCGCGTGCCGCCCAACTACCCTGGCGCCGGCCGCCGCGTGTATCCGGGTTTTCTGCAGCACGCCGGCTTCATCGCCATGAACCCGGATCGCCACACCAGCAGCCACTACGACTATTTCCGCGACCTGATCAAGGGCGACATGTCGAGTGCCGAGACGCACCGCAAGTTCTACGACGAGTACAACGCCGTGCTCGACATGGACGCGCCGTATTACCTGCAAACCATCCAGACCGTGTTCCAGGACTTCAAGCTGGTTCACGGCACCTGGGACGTGCGCTCGCCCGAAGGCAAGCTTGAGCGCGTGCGGCCGCAGGACATCACCGGCACCTGCCTGCTGACGGTGGAAGGCGAGCTGGACGACATCTCCGGCGTCGGCCAGACCAAGGCCGCGCACGCCCTGTGCAAGGGCATCGGGCGGCGCGAGGGCGATCACATCGAGGTCGAGGGCGCGGGCCACTACGGCATTTTCAGCGGGCGCCGCTGGCGCACCACGGTCTACCCGCAGGTCAAGGCCTTCATCGGCGAGTTGCACGCCCGATCGGGCCTGCCGCCGACCTTCGCGCCGGCCAGCTCGCCCGCGCCGGCGCCGGCCCAGCGGGCGTTGAACGGCCAGCGTGCGGCGCCACGCCCGGCAAGCAACGGCAGCGCCACGCCGGCGCCGCGTCCGCGGGCCGCAAGCCAGCCGAAGGCCAAGGCAACCGCCTCCTCCAGCGCCGCCGGCCGCCGCGGCAAGAGCGCCCCCCGTGCCGCCTGACGGCCAGGCGCGCAACGCCCGCAACGCCCGCCCTGGCGGGCGTTGTCATTTGTGCCGGAGCCACGCATGAACCCGCCGCCCGCCAAGCCCGACGCGCTGGCGATCCGCCTGCTGGCGGCGCTGCCGCAGACCCAGTGCACCCGCTGCGGCTACCCGGACTGCGCCGCCTACGCCCAGGCCATCGCCGCCGGCGCGGCGCCGATCAACCGCTGCCCGCCAGGTGGCGCCGAGGGCGTGGCGCGGCTGGCCGCCCTCACCGGCCAACCGGTGCTGCCGCTCGACCCCGAGCACGGCACCGAAGGCCCGCGCGGCGTGGCCTGGATCGACGAAGACTGGTGCATTGGCTGCACGCTGTGCATCGCCGCCTGCCCCGTGGACTGCATCATCGGTGGCAACAAGCGCATGCACACGGTGATCGAGGCCGAGTGCACCGGCTGCGAGCTGTGCGTGCCGGCCTGCCCGGTCGACTGCATCCACATGGAAGCCGTCAGCGGCAGCCTCACCGGCTGGGCCGCCTGGAGCGCGGCCGAGGCTGAAGCGGCCCGCGATCGCTATGAGTTCAGGAGCTTGCGGCGCAGTCAGGAAAAGGCTGGACTGCCGATTGAACCCGATCAATCAAGACCTGCGCCAGGCGCCGAACTGCCCCCCGCTGCGGCCACCGGCCCTGAACCCACGGAGGCCGAGCGCAAGCGCCGACTGATCGACGCCGCACTGGCCCGCGCGCGCCAGCAGCGCGCGCCGCGCTGAGCCGGCTCAGCGCAACGCGACGTTGATGCGCTCGAGCACCGCCGAACCCGGGCACAGCTCGGCGGTTTCCAGGCTGTTGAGCGGCCGCGCGCTGGTGTGCTGGGCGGCGTGCAGATCGTCCGCCTCGCCTTCCAGGTACAGCAGACCGGTCACCAGTTCACCCTGGGCCGCGTGCGCCTGCATGTAGGCCGTGGCGGCCACGCGGTCGGTGGGGTCGTAGTCGGTGTGCAACTTGCGCAGGCGCAGGATGGTGCCGTCGTGCTGCTCCACGTCGACCACTTCGCCGGGGGCGATGGTGGCGGTGATTTCCTCGCGGCCGGTGATGAAGTCGATGCGGCTGACCGCTTCGTTGTGCTCGCGCACCCAGTCGTAGCTACGGGTGGAGCCGGCATGGTTGTTGAAGGTCACGCAGGGGCTGATGACGTCGATGAAGGCGGCGCCGCCATGGCCGATGGCGGCCTTGATCAGCGGCACCAGCTGCGCCTTGTCGCCCGAGAAGCTGCGCGCCACGAAGCTGGCGCCCAGCTGCATGGCCAGCCCCACCAGGTCGACCGGGCTGTCGGCGTTGACCACGCCCTTCTTGCTCTTGCTGCCCTTGTCGGCGGTGGCCGAGAACTGGCCCTTGGTCAGGCCGTAGACGCCGTTGTTCTCGACGATGTAGACCATGTTGACGTTGCGCCGCATGGCGTGCGCGAACTGGCCCAGGCCGATCGAGGCCGAGTCGCCGTCGCCCGACACGCCCAGGTACAGCAGATCGCGGTTGGCCAGATTGGCGCCGGTCAGCACGCTGGGCATGCGCCCATGCACGGTATTGAAGCCGTGGCTGGCGCCGAGGAAGTAGTCCGGCGTCTTGGACGAGCAGCCGATACCCGACAGCTTGGCCACGCGGTGCGGCTCGATGTCCAGCTCCCAGCAGGCCTGCACGATGGCGGCCGACACCGAGTCGTGCCCGCAGCCGGCGCACAGGGTGGAGACCTTGCCCTCGTAGTCGCGCCGGGTGTAGCCGACCTGGTTCTTGGTGAGCGATGGGTGGTGCAGCCGCGGCTTGGCGATATAGGTCATGACGGGTTCTCCTGCGGTGCCACGACCGCTTCATGCACGTGGTCGGTGATGGCCTGGGTGATGAAGCGGGCGGTGATCGGCGTGCCGTCATAGTGCAGCACGCGCGGCAGTCTGGCGGGGTTGATCTCCAGCTCGTTGATCAGCAGGCTGCGCATCTGGGCGTCGCGGTTCTGCTCGACCACGAACACCGTTTCGTGCGCGTCGATGAATTCCTTCACGCTGGCCGGGAACGGGAAGGCGCGCAGGCGCAGCGCATTGAGGTGGATGCCCTGCCCCGCCAGTTCGTCCAGCGCCTCGTGCATGGCCGGGCTGGTGGAGCCATAGAAGATCACCCCCAGCCGCGTGCGACGCGCGGCCGGTCGCGGCACCGGCTGCGGCACCAGGGTGGCGGCGGTGGCGAACTTCTTGAGCAAGCGCTGCACGTTGTAGATGTAGTCCGGCCCGCGCTCGGAGTAGCGTGCATAGGCGTCGCGCGTGGTGCCGCGCGTGAAGTAGCTGCCGCGCGTGGGGTGCGTGCCCGGCAATGTGCGC
>MKTG01000070.1:10937-33845 GCA_001897615.1 Burkholderiales bacterium 68-10 | reverse complement strand
ATGCCGATGTCGAGGTCGGTCATCACGAACACCGGTGTCTGCAGGCGGTCGGCCAGGTCGAGCGCGCAGGCGGTGTGCTCGAAGCACTCGCGCGGGTCTTCCGGCAGCAGCAGCACGTGCTTGGTGTCGCCGTGCGAGGCGTAGGCACAGGCCAGGATGTCGGACTGCTGGGTGCGGGTGGGCATGCCGGTGGACGGGCCGCCGCGCTGCACGTTGACGATGGTGACCGGAATCTCGGCAAAGTAGGCCAGGCCGATGAACTCGGTCATCAGCGAAATACCCGGCCCCGAGGTGGCGGTGAACGCCCGCGAGCCGTTCCAGCCGGCGCCCACCACCATGCCGATCGAGGCCAGCTCGTCCTCGGCCTGCACGATGGCGTAGTTGTGGCGGCCCTCGGCGTCGCGTCGAAACTTGGCGCAGTAGCTCATGAACGCCTCGACCACCGAGGTCGAGGGCGTGATCGGGTACCAGGCGCACACGGTGGCGCCGCCATACACCGCCCCCAGACCGGCGGCGGTGTTGCCGTCGATGAAGATGCGCTGGCCCACGCGATGCGCGCGTTCGACGCGGACTGGCAGCGGGTGCTTGAGGTGTTCGCGGGCGAAGTCGCGCCCCAGATTGAGCGCCTGCACGTTGGAGGCGATCAGCTTTTCCTTGCCCTTGTACTGCTCGCCCAGCAATTGTTCGATGACCTGCGCGTCGATGTCCAGCAGCACCGACAGCGCGCCCACGTACATGATGTTCTTGAACAGCTGGCGCTGGCGCGGGTCGCTGTAGGTGGCGTTGCAGATCTCGGTGAGCGGCATGCCGATCACGGTGATGTCGTCGCGCAGCTCGGACGCCGCGCGCGGGCGCGTGCTGTCGTAGAACAGGTAGCCGCCGGGGGCGATCTCCTCGACGTCGGCAGCCCAGGTCTGCGGGTTCATGGCCACCATCATGTCGATGCCGCCGCGCCGGCCCAGGTAGCCCTTTTCGCTGACGCGCACCTCATACCAGGTCGGCAGGCCCTGGATGTTGCTGGGGAAAATGTTGCGTGGGCTGACCGGCACGCCCATGCGCAGGATGGCCTTGGCGAACAGTTCGTTGGCGCTGGCCGAGCCCGAGCCGTTGACGTTGGCGAACTTGATGACGAAGTCGTTGATGGCGCTGATCTGCTTCATACCTGCTCCTCCGGTGCCTTGGCCACGCCCATCGTGTGGGACGCGCCGCCCGCCTTGGTGGTGAACATCAGGAATTTCTGCATGTCCCAGGCACCGGTCGGGCAGCGCTCGGCGCACAGGCCGCAGTGCAGGCAGACGTCCTCGTCCTTGACCATGACGCGGCCGGTCGGAACCGCGGCAGACACCAGCAGCGCCTGCTCCAGGTTCTCGGCCGGGGCGTTCAGGCGTTGGCGCAGATCGGCCTCCTCGCCGTTGTCGGTGAAGGTGATGCAGTCCATCGGGCAGATGTCCACGCAGCCGTCGCACTCGATGCACAGGCTGGGGGTGAAGACGGTCTGCACGTCGCAGTTGAGGCAGCGCGCCGCCTCCTTGAACGCGGTGCGCGCATCAAAGCCCAGCTCGACCTCGACCTGGATGCTGGCCAGCGCCTTTTCGGCCTTGGCCCAGGGCACCTTGTAGCGCAGGTCGTTGCTGGGGTCGTTGTCGTAGCTCCACTCGTGGATGCCCATCTTCTGCGACACCAGGTTGGCGCGCGGTCCGGGGCGCGCGGCCACGTCCTGGCCATTCAGGAACAAGTCGATCGATACCGCCGCCTCGTGGCCCTGCGCCACGGCGGTGATGATGTTCTTGGGCCCGAAGGCGGCGTCGCCGCCGAAGAACACGCGCGGCAGCGTGGACTGGAACGTGGTCTGCCCCAGCACCGGCAGGCCCCAGCGGTCGAAGTCGATGCCGACATCGCGCTCGATCCAGGGAAAGGCGTTTTCCTGCCCGACGGCGACCAGCACCTCGTCGCAGGCGAAGAAGGCGTCGGGCTCGCCGGTGGGCACCAGGCTGCGCCGGCCGCTGGCGTCGTACTCGGCGCGCACGAGCTCGAAGCTCATGCCGGTCAGCTTGCCGCCCTCGTGCACGAAGGCCTTGGGCACGTGCATGTTGATGATCGGAATGCCTTCGTGCTGGGCGTCTTCCTTTTCCCAGGGCGAGGCCTTCATCTCTTCGAAGCCGGAGCGCACGATGACCTTCACGTCCTCGCCGCCCAGGCGCCGCGCCGAACGGCAGCAGTCCATGGCGGTGTTGCCGCCGCCCAGCACGATGACGCGCCTGCCCACGCTCGTGACGTGGCCGAAGGACACCGAGGCCAGCCAGTCGATGCCGATGTGGATGTGCGCCGCCGCCTCGCGCCGACCCGGGAGGTCGAGGTCGCGCCCGCGCGGCGCGCCGCTGCCGACGAAGATGGCGTCATAGCCCTCGGCCAGCAGCGCGCGCATGGACTCGATGCGCTGGCCGGGCTTGAACGCCACGCCCAACCGGAAGACGTAGCCGGTTTCCTCGTCGATCACGCTCTCGGGCAGGCGAAAGCGCGGGATCTGCTGGTGCATGAAGCCGCCGGCCTTGGCCTCGCCCTCGAACACCGTGACCTGGTAGCCCAGCGGCGCCAGGTCGCGCGCCACCGTCAGCGAGGCCGGCCCGGCGCCGACGCAGGCGATGCGCCGGCCGTTGGGCGGTGCCGGCGTGGGCATGCGCGGCAGCACGTCGTCCTTGAAGTCGGCCGCCACGCGCTTGAGCCGGCAGATGGCCACCGGTTCGGGCTTGCCGGTCTGCGCCTGCTCCACCCGGCTGCGCCGGCAGGCCGGCTCGCACGGGCGGTCGCAGGTGCGGCCCAGGATGCCCGGGAACACGTTGGCCACCCAGTTGACCATGTACGAGTCGGCGTAGCGTCCCTGGGCGATCAGGCGCAGGTATTCGGGTACCGGGGTGTGGGCCGGACAGGCCCATTGGCAGTCGACGACCTTGTGGTAGTAGGCTGGATCGCGGGTATCGGTCGGTTGCAAGCGCGGTCTCCTTGGGTGGCGAGGTGGCCCGACCGGGCCGGTTTGTATCGCCGCGTAAGTCTACGCCCGTCACCCGGGGTTCCAAACCGATTCACCCCCCGCCAGCAGGTGCCATTGCGGCGCCGCCGTCACACCGGCGACACACGGCAGCGCGCCGGCTGGAGTCCCGTCAGCCCGCGAGCGCGGAAAACGCGGCGATCACCTCGGGCGGCGCCTGTACCAACTCAATCAGCACGCCCTCGCCGGCGATCGGGAAGTCGTCGCTGGCCTTGGGGTGCAGGAAGGTGATGTCGTGGCCGGCCGCGCCTTTGCGGATGCCACCCGGCGCAAAGCGCACGCCCTGCGCCGTGAGCCACTCCACCGCCTTGGGCAAATCGTCGATCCACAGGCCGACGTGGTTGAGCGGCGTGGCATGCACGGCGGGCTTCTTGTTGGGGTCCAGCGGCTGCATCAGATCGACCTCGACCTTAAACGGGCCGCTGCCCAGGGCGGCGATGTCTTCGTCGACGTTCTCGCGCTCGCTGCGGAAGTTGCCGGCAAGCTGCAAGCCCAGCATGTCGATCCACAGCCGGCCCAGGCGCTGCTTGTCGAGGCCGCCAATGGCGATTTGCTGGATGCCAAGGACTTTGAACGGACGAGTCATGGAAATTCTCCTGCAGAACTATCGAAAGAGTAGCTGTTCGCGCTTGCCCAGCAAGGGTCAATGGCCAATTTGGCTGTCAAATCTGATCGGAGCGGATACGCCCTACCCCGGCTGCCGCCATGTCGGCCCAGGCGCGCGCCAGCGAGCCCTCCAGGTCGATGGCGCGGCAGGCGTCTTCGATCACCGTGGCCGAAAAGCCCGCGGCGCGTGCGTCCAGCGCGCTCCAGGCGACGCAGTAATCGGTCGCCAGCCCGCACAGAAAGAGGCGCCTGATGCCGCGCGCCTGCAGATAGGCCGCCAGACCGGTGGTGGTGCGGCGGTCGGCCTCGACAAAAGCTGAATAGCTGTCGATCTCGCGCCGGAAACCCTTGCGGATGATGAGCTGCGCATGATCGACACGCAGCCCATCGTGCAACGCCGCATCACGCGTGCCCTGCACGCAGTGGGTGGGCCACAGCACCTGCTCGCCATAGGGCAGGCGGATGCTGTCGAACGGCTGGCGCCCGGGATGGTTGGCGGCAAAGGACACGTGATCGGCCGGGTGCCAGTCCTGCGTCAGCACCACGTTGGCAAAGCGCGGCGCGATGCGGTTGATGACCGGGACGATGGCGTCGCCGCCGGCCACCGGCAGGCCGCCGCCGGGCATGAAGCCGTACTGGACATCGACGACGAGCAAGGCGGTGTGCGGGTTCATGGCCTCATTGTGCAGGCCGCGGCAGGGCCGGCAGGATGTCGCGACGGATCAGCGCCAGCGCCTGCCCGCGCGCCGCGCTTTCGGGCGTGCGGCGCGCGGTGACGGCGATGACCGCGTCGCGCGCCGGGTCGACGTACAGCCATTGCCCGCCGTAGCCGTTGGCCATGATCGCCCCGCGTGTCTGGCCGCGCGCCAGCCGCTCGGCCGACAGCCACCACAGATAGCCATAGGGCGCGAACACCGGCGCGCCGCCGGCGTGGCGCGGCGTGGTGGCCTGGCGCAGGTAGTCGGCCGGCAGCAGCGCGCGGCCGCCCCAGCGACCGCCCGCCAGCACCAGCTCGCCCAGGCGCGCCAGATCGCGCACGCCGATCGACAGGCCCAGCGCCCCCAGCGCCTGGCCTTGCGCGCCCCGGCGCCAGGCAAAGCGGGAGATGCCCAGCGGCGCCAGCAGCCGATCGCGCGAGTAATCGGCCAGCGGACGACCGACCGCGTTGGCCAGCGCCAGCGCCAGCAGGTTGGCGGCGCCGTTGTCGTAGACAAAACGCGTTCCCGGCTCGGCCACGAAGGGCCGCAGCGCCAGCCAGCGCAGGTCGTCGTCACGGTCGCGCCGTGCCGTCAGCTCGCCGGGCCAGCCGGCCGTCATGGTGAGCAGGTGGACAAAGCGCAGGCGCCGCAGGCGTTCGTCGCCGCCCAGCCGCAGCAGCTGCGGCAGGCGCAGCGCCACCAGTTCGTCGACTCCGCGCACATGCCCATCGGCCAGCGCGCAGCCGAACAGCAGCGCCAGCACGCTCTTGGTGACCGACTGCACGTCCTGCAGGCTGTCGGCGCCCAGCCCCGCGCGCAAGAAGTCGAACACCAGGGCGCCGCGCTGCACCACGGCCACGCTCTGCACGTCGGGCCGCTGCGTGGCGATGCGCGCCGGCAGACCCGGCCAGCCGGACGGCACCTGCGCCAGCACCCCGGGGGCGCCGAAGGCACCGGCGCCCAGAGCCAGCGCGGCACGCCGGGTCAAGCGGCATTCAGGGCAAAAACCGGCTTCAGCGATTACGGGATAAGCGCGAGCAGCTATTGTTTTTGAAGTTCCAGACTCACGCATCGGCGCCGCCCGCCATCCAGCACGCCACCCGCGCCTGGGCGGCGGCCAGCGCCGCCGCATCGTCAAAGCGCAGCTCCAGCACCTTCTGCCGCCCGCTGGCGCCGTGCAGCAACTCGACCTGCGCGCGCGGCACGCCCAGCGCCGCCGCGGCCCAGGCGATCAGCGCCGCATTGGCCTTGCCGTCGACCGGCGGCGCCGCCAGCCGCACGCGCAGGGCCTGACCATGGGCGCCCGCTGCTTCGGTGCGGCGCGCGCCGGGCGTGGCATGGATCGACAGCCTGAGCAGGTGCACGGCGAGCCTGCGGCCGGGTCATTCGAACTCGACGATGGCCTGATCGACCGCCAGGCTGTCGCCCTGCCTGGCCTTGACCTCCTTGACCCCCCCGTCGGCGCTGGCCAGCAGCACGTTTTCCATCTTCATGGCCTCGATCACGGCCACGCGTTCGCCCGCCTTGACTTCCTGGCCCGGCTGCACGGCCACCTGCACCAGCAGGCCCGGCATGGGCGACAGGACGAATTTGCTCATGTCGGGCGGCGCCTTGTAGGGCATCAGCTTGTGCAGCACGGCCGTGCCCGGGTGCATGACGATGGCGTCCCGCTGCGTGCCGTCATGCATCACGCGGATCGCCAGCGGGTTGCGCGTCTGCCCGCGCTCCATCTGGGCCGTGAAGGGCCGACCGTTGCAGCGCCCGGCGATGCGGGTGTCACCCAGGTAGTTGTCCAGCGCCAGTTCATAGACGCGGTCGCCGCCGTCCGCATGCACGGTGACCTGTGTAGGCTCGCCGCGCACTACCTCGCTCAGGCTGACGTCGACATACTCGTTGTGCCCTTCCTTGCCGAGCACGCAGACGGTGAAGTCGCGCTTGGGCAAGGTCTTGAAGCCCTCCCAGAACTGCCCCTGCAGGCCCTGGGCGCGGTTGCGGTAGAACATGTGCAGGCGCGCGGCCAGCGCCACCAGGAAGCTTGGGTCGGCGTGCGGCACGTCGGCGGCGGAGAAGCCGTGCGCGTAATGCTCGGCGATGAAGCCGGTGTTGAAGTCGCCGGCCACGAACTTCGGGTGCGCCAGCAGCGCCGCCTGGAACGGGATGTTGCTCTGCACGCCCTTGATGACGAAGCCATTGAGCGCCTCACGCATGCGGGCGATGGCATCCGCGCGGTCCTTGCCGTGCACGATCAGCTTGGCGATCATCGAGTCGTAGAACATCGGGATCTCGCCACCGTCGACGACGCCGGTATCGACACGCACGCCATGCGCGATCGTGGCCTGGCCCTGCTGCAGGTCCGTCGCGGGCGGCGCAAAGCGCACCAGGCGACCGGTGGAGGGCAGGAAGCTGCGGAACGGGTCTTCGGCGTTGATGCGGCACTCCATGGCCCAGCCTTCGCGCTTCACGTCGGCTTGCGCAAAGCCCAGCTTCTCGCCCGCGGCCACGCGGATCATCTGTTCGACCAGATCGAGGCCGGTGATCAGCTCGGTCACCGGGTGCTCGACCTGCAGGCGCGTGTTCATCTCCAGGAAGTAGAAGTCCTGGTCCTTGCCGACCACGAACTCCACCGTGCCGGCCGACTGGTACTGCACCGCCTTGGCCAGCTGCACCGCCTGCTCGCCCATGGCCTTGCGGGTGGCCTCGCTGATGAAGGGCGACGGCGCCTCTTCGATGACCTTCTGGTGGCGGCGCTGGATGGAACATTCGCGCTCATTGAGGTACACCACGTTGCCGTGCGCGTCGCCCAGCACCTGGATCTCGATGTGGCGCGGCTGCTCGACGAACTTTTCGATGAACACGCGGTCGTCGCCAAAGCTGTTGCGGGCCTCGTTGCGGCAGGCGCTGAAGCCCTCGTGCGCCTCCTTGTCGTTGAAGGCCACGCGCAGGCCCTTGCCGCCGCCGCCGGCGCTGGCCTTGATCATCACCGGGTAGCCGATTCCCTGGGCGATCTCTACGGCCTGCTCGGGCGTGTCGATCGGGTCGTTGTAGCCGGGAATGGTGTTGACCTTGGCTTCGTCGGCCAGCTTCTTGGAGGCGATCTTGTCGCCCATGGCCGCGATGCTGTGGTGCTTGGGCCCGATGAAGACCAGGCCCTGCTCTTCGACCTTGCGCGCGAAGGCCTCGTTCTCGCTCAGGAAGCCATAGCCCGGGTGGATGGCCTGCGCCCCCGTGGCCTTGGCCGCCTCGATGATCTTGTCGCCCAGCAGGTAGGACTCACGCGAGGGCGGCGGGCCCAGGCGCACGGCCTCATCAGCCAGCTGGACAAAGCGCGCGCCGGCGTCGGCGTCGGAATACACCGCCACCGTAGCAATGCCCATGCGCTGGGCGGTGGCGATGACGCGGCAGGCGATCTCGCCGCGGTTGGCGATCAGGATTTTCTTGAACATTTCAAAGCCCGTTTTCTTGAATGATCTTCTTCAGTTGATCAAGTGCTGATTTCCCAAGGCGCAAGCTTTGGCTCTTCTTGCCTGGATTCGCGCGATTCGCTGATCCGTAGGTGTCGAGTTGAAGTTATTTTTCACCATCGACACTAACGATCGTGTAGGTGCAATCCACCGTCGTATGTGTCGTGAACGACTGCAACGGTTGATGAGTCAGCTTAGTCACGAGTGCCACGGTTTATCTCCTCACAGCGGAATGTTCCCGTGCTTGCGCCAGGGGTTCTCGAGCTTCTTGTCCTTGAGCATCGCCAGGCTGCGGCAGATGCGCTGGCGTGTCTCATGCGGCTGGATCACGTCGTCGATGAAGCCGCGGGCCCCGGCGACAAACGGGTTGGCAAAGCGGGCCTTGTATTCGGCCTCGCGCGCGGCCAGCTTCTCGGGGTCCTTTTTTTCTTCGCGGAAGATGATTTCCACCGCGCCCTTGGCACCCATCACGGCGATTTCGGCATGGGGCCAAGCCAGGTTGACGTCGCCGCGCAGGTGCTTGGAGCTCATCACGTCATAGGCGCCGCCATAGGCCTTGCGCGTAATCACCGTAATCTTGGGCACGGTGCATTCGGCATACGCGTAGAGCAGCTTGGCGCCGTGCTTGATGATGCCGCCGTACTCTTGGCTGGTGCCGGGCATGAAGCCGGGCACGTCGACGAAGGTGATGACCGGGATGTTGAAGGCGTCGCAAAAGCGCACGAAGCGCGCCGCCTTGATGCTGCTCTTGATGTCCAGACAGCCGGCCAGCACCAGCGGCTGGTTGGCGACGATGCCGACTACGTGGCCGTCCATGCGCGCCATGCCGATCACGATGTTGGCGGCGTAGTCGGGCTGCAGCTCGAAGAATTCGCCGTCGTCCACCGTCTTGACGATGGCTTCCTTGATGTCGTAGGGCTGGTTGGGGTTGTCGGGCACCAGGGTGTCCAGGCTCAGGTCGGCGCGATCGGCCGCGTCCTGCGTCGGCCGGTAGGGGGCCTTCTCGCGGTTGCTGGCCGGGATGTAGTTGAAGAAACGCCGCAGCATGAGCAGCGCCTCGACGTCGTTTTCGAACGCCAGGTCGGCCACGCCGCTGCGCGTGGTGTGGGTGACGGCGCCGCCCAACTCATCCGAGGTTACGCTCTCGTGGGTCACGGTCTTGACCACTTCGGGGCCGGTCACGAACATGTAGCTGGTGTCCTTGACCATGAAGATGAAGTCGGTCATGGCGGGCGAATACACCGCGCCGCCGGCGCAGGGGCCCATGATCATGCTGATCTGCGGAATCACGCCCGAGGCCATGACGTTGCGCTGGAACACCTCGGCATAGCCGCCCAGGCTGGCCACGCCCTCCTGGATGCGCGCGCCGCCCGAGTCGTTGAGGCCGATGACCGGCGCGCCCACCTTCATGGCCTGGTCCATGACCTTGCAGATTTTCTCGGCATGGGCCTCCGACAGCGCGCCGCCGAACACCGTGAAGTCCTGGCTGAAGACGAACACCAGGCGGCCGTTGATGGTGCCGTAGCCGGTGACCACGCCGTCGCCCGGGATATGCGTCTCGTCCATGCCGAAGTCGGCACAGCGGTGCTCGACGAACATGTCCCACTCTTCGAAGCTGCCGGCGTCCAGCAGCACCTCGATGCGCTCGCGCGCCGTGAGCTTGCCCTTGGCGTGCTGCGCGTCGATGCGCTTTTGCCCCCCGCCCAGGCGGGCGGCGACGCGCTTTTGCTCCAGTTGTTCCAGGATCGGCTTCATACGGTTCTTTCTCTTCCTGCGGTTTTGTGTTCAATCGGATTCGGATGGCGCGGCCAGCGCCTGGGGCCAGCGCTGCGCATGGCGGTGCGCGGCGGCGGCGGCGGCCTGCAGCGCCACGGTGTCGCGGCCAAAGCGGCGCTGGCGTGGCAGCACGCGCAGCCAGGCCAGGCGGCGGCAGGCCTGCGCGAAGCCGGCCCGCACGGCGGGGCTTTCCGCGGCCAGCCAGGCGTCGAGACAGGCATCCACCTCGGTCGGCGGCAGGGGCAGCGTCCACAAGGTGCTGTGCAAAAACGCCAGCCAGTCGCGCACCTGCGCCTCGTGCAGGCTCATCACCTGCAGCGGATCGTCCTCGAAGTCGATCAACCCGGCCAGCCGCGGCGCGGCGCCGGCGTCGTCGGTCACGATCATGTTGCGCGCGAAGCCCTGGCTGAGGTACTGGCCGGCCTGGTGCAGCCGCAGCAGCGCGTCGCCGGCCTCGCGCCACAGCGCGGCGGCACGCGGGTGCCCGGCCTGCAGCACGTCGCCCAGGTGCGCGCGGCCCAGCCACTGCATCACGAAATGGTCGGCGCCCACATGCAGCACCTCGGGCACTGGCGCGCCGGCGCGGCGCAGCGCGCGCAGGCGCGCCACCTCGGTCTGCTGCGCCTGCGCGCCACCGGCCAGCGGCGCGGCCTTCAGGAACGGCAGGCCCAGCCAGCGCGCCAGGCGGTTGAGCAGCCGGTAGCGCGCCGGGTGCCGCGTGGGCCGCTGCCCCTTGACGATGACCTTGCCTTGCGCCGTGTCGCACACCTCCACCCGCTGGTCGCGCCAGCCGGTCGACCGGGCAATGCGCTGCAGGTCATGCGGGCTCAGCGTCATGGTGTTCACGCCGTGGTCCCCGTCGCCGCCAGCGCCAGCAGGCGGCGCGCCGCGGTCGAGGGCGCCAGTTGCCCCTGGCCGACGGCCTGCGTCATCGCCGGCAGCGCCTCGCGCACGCCGGCGTGGGCGCGGAAGGCGGCCTTCAGTCCGGCGTCGATGCGCTCCCACATCCAGGCCAGCGACTGCTGCTGGCGTCGCTGCTGCAGGCGGCTGCTGGCGGTCTGCAGGGTACGAAAGCGGCTCACGCAGTCCCAGAAGCGGTCCAGGCCCTCGCCCTTCAGGCCGCTGATCTGGATCACCTCGGGGTGCCAGACGCTGGCGTCCTGCAGGGCGTGCTGCGGGTTGCCCTGCTGGCCGTACACGCGCAGCGCCGACTGGATCTGCGCCCGCGCCCGGGTGGCGGCGGCCGGGTCGATGTCGGCCTTGTTGATGACCACCAGGTCGGCCAGCTCCATCACGCCCTTCTTGATCGCCTGCAGGTCGTCGCCGGCGTTGGGCAGTTGCAGCACGCAGAACATGTCGGTCATGCCGTGCACCGCGGTTTCGCTCTGGCCCACGCCCACGGTCTCGACCAGCACCACGTCGTAGCCGGCGGCCTCGCACACCAGCATGGCCTCGCGCGTCTTCTCGGCCACGCCGCCCAGCGTGCCGCTGCTGGGGCTGGGGCGGATGTAGGCGTTGTCCAGCGCCGACAGACGCTCCATGCGCGTCTTGTCGCCCAGGATGGAGCCGCCCGACACGGTGGACGAGGGGTCGATGGCCAGCACCGCCACGCGCAGCCCGCGCTCCACCAGGTACACGCCCAGCGCCTCGATGAAGGTGCTCTTGCCCACCCCCGGCACGCCGCTGATGCCCAGGCGCAGCGACTGGCCGGTGTGCGGCAGCAACGCCGTCAGCAGCTCGTCGCCCTGGGCACGGTGGTCGGCACGCGTGGATTCAAGCAGCGTGATGGCCTTGGCGATGGCGCGGCGCTGCACCGCGCCGCGTGCCTTCACGAGGGCATCGACGGAGACGGACGGCCCCACCATTCACGCCGCCGCGCGGGCTATCCTGATCTGCTCCAGCACATCCTTGGCGCTGGCCGGGATCGGTGTGCCGGGGCCGTAGATGCCCTTGACGCCGGCCTGGTAGAGAAAGTCGTAGTCCTGGCGCGGCACCACGCCGCCGACGAAGACCACGATGTCGTCGGCGCCTTGCTTCTTCAATTCGTTGATGATGGCCGGCACCAGGGTCTTGTGGCCAGCGGCCAGGGTGCTGACGCCGACCGCGTGCACGTCGTTCTCGATCGCCTGGCGCGCGCATTCCTCGGGGGTCTGGAACAGGCTGCCGATGTCGACATCGAAACCCAGGTCGGCAAAGGCGGTGGCCACCACCTTGGCGCCGCGGTCGTGGCCGTCCTGGCCCAGCTTGGCGATCATCACGCGCGGGCGGCGGCCCTCGGCCTGGGCGAAGGCGTCGATTTCCTGCTTCAGCTTGTCCCAGCCCTCGGCACCTTCGTAGGCGGCGGCGTAGACACCGGTGACTTTCTGCGTGTCGGCGCGGTGGCGCCCGAAGACCTGTTCCATGGCATCGCTCACTTCGCCCACGGTGGCGCGGGCACGAATGGCTTCAATGGCGGCGGCCAGCAGGTTGCCCTGGCCACTCTTTGCTATGCTTGTAATAGCTTCCAGCGCTTGCTGGACGCGCGTTGAATCGCGTTTTTGCTTGATTTCATGGAGCCGGGCGATTTGCTGCTCGCGCACCTTGACGTTGTCCACCTCCAGGATGTCGACCGGGTCTTCCTTGGCCAGCTTGTACTTGTTGACGCCAACGATGACGTCCTTGCCGGAGTCGATGCGCGCCTGCTTCTCGGCCGCGGCGGCCTCGATCTTCAGCTTGGCCCAGCCGCTGTCCACCGCCTTGGTCATGCCGCCCATGGCCTCGACCTCCTCGATGATGGCCCAGGCGGCGTCGGCCATGTCCTGCGTCAGCTTTTCCATCAGGTAACTGCCGGCCCAGGGGTCGACCACGTGGGTGATGTGCGTCTCTTCCTGGATGATGAGCTGGGTGTTGCGGGCGATGCGGGCGCTGAACTCGGTCGGCAGCGCGATGGCCTCGTCGAGCGCGTTGGTGTGCAGGCTCTGCGTGCCGCCGAACACCGCCGCCATGGCCTCGATGGTGGTGCGCACCACGTTGTTGTAGGGGTCCTGCTCGGTGAGCGACCAGCCCGAGGTCTGGCAATGGGTGCGCAGCATCAGGCTCTTGGCCTGCTGCGCGCCGAAGCCCTTCATGATGCGGCACCACAGCAGGCGCGCGGCGCGCATCTTGGCGATCTCCAGGTAGAAGTTCATGCCGATCGCCCAGAAGAAGGACAGCCGGCCGGCAAAGTCATCCACCTGCAGGCCCTTGGCCAGGGCGGTCTTCACGTATTCCTTGCCGTCGGCCAGGGTAAAGGCCAGCTCCAGGGCCTGCGTGGCACCGGCCTCCTGCATGTGGTAGCCGCTGATGCTGATCGAGTTGAACTTCGGCATGTGCCGCGCCGTGTAGGCGATGATGTCGCCAATGATGCGCATCGACGGCTCGGGCGGAAACACGTAGGTGTTGCGGACCATGAACTCCTTGAGGATGTCGTTCTGGATCGTGCCCGCTAGCTGCTCCTGCTTCACGCCCTGCTCCTCGGCCGCCACGATGTAGCCGGCCAGCACCGGCAGCACGGCGCCGTTCATGGTCATCGACACGCTGACCTTGTCGAGCGGGATGCCGTCGAACAGGATCTTCATGTCTTCCACGCTGTCGATCGCCACGCCGGCCTTGCCGACGTCGCCGGTGACGCGCGGGTGATCGCTGTCGTAGCCGCGGTGTGTCGCCAGATCGAACGCCACCGACACGCCCTGCGCGCCGGCGGCCAGCGCCTTGCGGTAGAAGGCGTTGGACTCCTCGGCGGTCGAGAAGCCGGCGTACTGGCGAATGGTCCAGGGCCGCACCGCGTACATGGTGGCCTGCGGGCCGCGCACGAAGGGCTCGAAGCCGGGCAGCGTGTCGGCATGCGGCAAGCCCCGCACGTCGGCCGTGGTGTACAGCGGCTTGACGGTGATGCCGTCCGGCGTCAGCCAGTTCAGGGCGTTCACATCGGCGCCCGGGGCGGATTTGGCGGCGGCTTTCTGCCAGTCGGCCAGGGTGGCGGTCTTGAAGGAGGGCTGGTCTTTGCTCATGGCGCTGCGGGTGGGTTCGGGAAACGACACGGTGCCGGACGGCCGATCCGCGTCACGCCGGGCCGGGCAGCCACCACGCATTGTGGCGACTCGGCCCGCTCGGGCAAGCGCGGGTCATGTGGATGGCATCCGACATGCTTTCCATAATTATTAATTAAAAATGCATTGTCCGGCTTACAATCGGTCGAAATTTTTCCGGCCCCGCCACGGCCCCACCTGCTCGCCCATGTCCAGCGCCGCCCGCCTCGCCCCGCGCGCCCTCTATGAAGAGGTGGCCGAGCGGCTGCGCCAGCGCATCTTCAGCGGCGAGCTGGCCGCCGGCGACTGGATCGACGAGCTGAAGATCGCCGACGAGCTGGGCATCAGCCGCACGCCCCTGCGCGAGGCCGTCAAGGTGCTGGCCGCCGAGGGCCTGGTGACGATGAAGGTGCGACGCGGCGCCTACGTGACCGAGACCTCCACCAAGGACCTGGCCGACGTCTACCACCTGCTGGCGCTGCTGGAAACCGATGCCGCGCAGGCCGTGGCGCTGCACGCCGACGACGCCGGCCGCGCCGAACTGGCCGTGCTGCACGCCGAACTGGAATCGGCGATGGGTGACGCGGCGCGCTTTTTCGCCCTCAACGAGGCCTTTCACCTGCGCCTGCTGGAGCTGGCCGACAACCGTTGGCGCCTGCAGATGGTGCAGGACCTGCGCAAGATGATGAAGTTGCACCGCCGCCATTCGCTGCAGAAGGCGGGGCGCCTGCAGGCTTCGTTGGCCGAACACCGGGCGCTGATGCAGGCCATAGCGGCCCGCGACGGCGCCGCCGCCGCCGCCTGCATGCAGGCCCACTTCCAAAGCGGGCTGGAAGCAGCCAGCTGACCGAGCGCCCGGCGCCGGCAGGACAGGCTCAGCCGCCGAACAGGCGGGCGAACCAGCCCTTCTTGCCGTTCTGCTTGGCGGCCAGCTCCTGCAGCAGCTCGGCCTTCAGTTCGGCCTTGTCGGCGTCGCGCTGCTTGCCGGTCATGCGCAGATAGGCCTTGACCGAGTCGATGTAGCCGTGGTCTTCGTTGCGGATGTGGTTGAACAGCCAGCGCGACAGCATGCCGTGCAGCTCGGTGGCGATGTCCTCGCCGGCATCGAAGCGGCTCTGCATCTCGGCCACCTTGCGCGTGAACAGCTCGTGCACCTTCTTGTGCGGGCCGGCGAACATGTAGCCGGCGCTCTCGATCACGCTTTCCTCGAAGGCGAAATGCGACAGGGTGTAGTCCACCGTCTCGCCGATCACGTCGCCCAGCGCCGCGCGATCGGGGCTGCTGCGCAGATCATGCAGCTTGTTGATGTAGTCCAGAATCCGCTTGTGCTGCGTGTCAATCTCGGCAATGCCGGTGTCCAGTTCGGGTACCCAGTGAAGATAGGCCATGGCGAAGGTCTCGATGATTTGGTATGGCGCAGTATTGATTAACGATTAATCATTACTGTTGACGTGCATCAAGCCGATGTCCGTCAGGCCCGGTCGACGCCCCATTTTGCTATATAAACAATAGCTTTTGACGCACACCATACAAGGACAAACCCTTGAAACATTATTCAGTGAATGGTTTTTACAACAGGCGGCGCATGGCCTTGCGCGCGCTGGCGGCCGGTGGCGCGCTGGCGCTCGGCCTGCCGGTGCGGGGCCAGGCGGGCGCCGACGGCAGCAACTGGCCGCGCGCGGCCGCGGTGCCGGGCGGCGTGGCGCGCGTGGACCTCGGCCCGGCGCCCGAGCGCCCGCGCGCCTGGGCGGACGACGCGCCGCTGCTGGTGCTGGGCGACGCGATCGTCTGGACGGCGCTGGTCGGCATCCCGCTGGCGGCCGAGCCGGGCACCGCGCATATCCGCGTCGTCACCGACGCCGGGGAGCGCCGCATGCCCTACGTCATTGCCCCCAAGCGCTATGCCGAGCAGCACCTGAAGGTGGCGCCGCGCACGGTCGACCTGTCGCCCGCCGACCTGGCGCGCCACGAGCGTGAACGCGAGCACCAGCAGGGCGTCATCGCCAGCTTCAGCGCGCCGCCCACCGGCGCCCTGCGCATGCGGGCGCCCTGCGCCGGGCCGCGCTCCGATTCGTTCGGCAAGCGGCGCTTCTTCAACGGCCAGCCGCGCAACCCGCACAGCGGCATGGACATCGCCGCGCCCACCGGCACGCCGGTGGTGGCGCCGCTGGCAGGCACGGTCGTCGACACCGGCGACTACTTCTTCAACGGCAGCACGGTCTGGCTGGACCACGGCGGCGGCCTGCTGTCGATGCTGTGCCACCTCAGCCGCATCGACTGCCAGCCGGGCGATCGGCTGGCCGCCGGCCAGCGCCTGGGCGCCGTCGGTGCCAGCGGCCGCGTCACCGGCCCGCACCTGCACTGGACGGTGACGCTCAGCCGCGCCTCGGTGGACCCGGCGCTGTTTCTGCCCGTCTGAGAGGGTGTGGACCGGCTTGGCGCGCACCCGGCGGGCGTCTGGCGGCCACCACACCAGCAGCCCATCGGGATTCGTCCGCATTGACGCGCCGTGGCGCCGCTGCAAGCATGGCCGGCCATGCCCAAGCCTTTTTCCTCACGCCCGCTGCCGGCCCTGCGTCGTGCCCTGCCCCTGCTGCTGGCCGCCGCGCTGGCGGGCTGCGCCACGCCGCCGCCGTCCGCGCCCGTCTCGCCCTCCGCTGCCCGGCCGGTGCAACCAGCGCCCGCACCGCGGGCCGACGCCGGCGCGCCCTTCACCGACACTCTGGGCATGCGCTTCGTGCGCGTGCCGGCGGGCGAATTCATGATGGGCAGCGCCGAATCGCCCCAGGCCCTGGCCAAGGCCTTCCCGCACGCCGAACGGCGGCGCCTGGCCGATCTGGCCGATGAAAAACCGGTGCACCGCGTGCGCATCACGCGCGACTTCTGGCTCGGCGCCCACGAGGTCACGGTGGGCCAGTTTCGCCAGTTCGTGCAGGCCTCGGGCTACGTGCCCGAATCGGTGCGCGACGGCACCGGCGGCTATGGCTTCAACCCGCGCTACGACCCGTCGCGCACCGAGCGCGGTGACCTGTTCGAAGGGCGCGACCCGCGCTATTCGTGGCAGAACCCCGGCTTTGCCCAGACCGACGAGCACCCGGTGGTCAACGTCACCTGGAACGACGCCGTGGCCATGGCGCGCTGGCTCAGCGAGCGCGAAGGCGTGACCTACCGCCTGCCGACCGAGGCCGAATGGGAATACGCCGCGCGCGCCGGCAGCCGCACGCGCTACCCCGCCGGCGACGACCCTCAGGTGCTGCTGCGCACGGCCAACACCTTCGATCGTGAAACCGCCCTGCGCTGGCCACGCTGGCGCGCGCAGGCGGGTGCCGGCAGCGACGGCCACGCCTTCACCGCGCCGGTGGGCAGCCATGCACCGAACGCCTTCGGCCTGTACGACATGATCGGCAACGTGTGGGAATGGTGCGCCGACTGGTACGGCGAGAATTACTACGCCCGCTCGCCCACCGACGACCCGGCCGGCCCCGCCAGCGGCAAGGTGCGGGTACGCCGCGGCGGCTCCTGGCACACCTGGCCGCTGTATGCGCGCGTGGCCTTCCGCAACTGGAACACGCCCGAGACGCGCTACGTGCTGCTCGGCTTTCGCCTGCTGCGCGAGCAGGGGCCCAAGCGCTGAGCGCCATGGTCAAGGCCGTCGCCCGCCGGCGCAAGCGGCTCATCGCCCTGGCCGCGCTGGTGCTGCTGGCGCTGGCCGTGTTCTTCAACCTGCCCGGCTTCGTCGATGCGCGCCTGAATGCCATCGCCACCGCGCCGCCGTATGCCGTCAGCGCGCGCGCGCAGCAGCTGCACGAGCGGCTGTTCGTGGCCGACCTGCACGACGACCTGCTGCTGTGGCCGCGCGATCCGCTGCAGCGCCACGGTCACGGCCAGACCGACGTGCCGCGCCTGCTGGCCGGCGGCGTCAGCCTGCAGGTGTTCACCACCGTCACCAAGACGCCGCGCGGCATGAACTTCGATCGCAACGCCGGCGACAGCGACAACATCACCCTGCTGGCGATGGCCCAGCGCTGGCCCCCGCGCACCTGGAGCAGCCTGCTGGAGCGCGCGCTGCACCAGAGCCGCAAGCTGCACGACGCCGCGCGCGACAGCAACGGCCAGCTGCGCCTGGTGACCTCGCAAAAGCAGCTGGCCGCCGCGCTGGAACGCGGCCTGCCGGCCGCGCGCGGCCAGGTGATCGCGGTGCTGGGCACCGAGGGCCTGCACCCGCTGGAGGGCCGGCTGGAGCACATCGACCGCCTGTACGACGCCGGCTTTCGCATCATGGGGCTGACGCATTTCTTCGACAACGAGGTCGGCGGCTCGGCCCACGGCCTGGACAAGGGCGGCCTGACGCCGTTCGGCCACGAGGTGCTGCGCCAGTTGCAGCAGCGGCGCATGATCGTCGATCTGGCGCACGCCTCGCCCGCCGTGATCGACGACGTGCTGGCCGTCACGCGGCGGCCGGTGATCGTCTCGCACACCGGCGTGCAGGCGGTCTGCCCGGGCCCGCGCAACCTGAGCGACGCCCACATCCGCGCCATCGCCGCCACCGGCGGCCTGATGGGCATGGGCTACTTCGAGGGCGCCATGTGCGAGCTCAGCGTCGAGCGCATCGTGCGCTCGATCCGCCACGTGGCGCAGGTGGCGGGCGTGCAGCACGTCGCGCTGGGCTCGGACTTCGACGGCGCCACCAGGACGGTGTTCGACACCACCGGCCTGGCGCTGATCACCCAGGGCCTGCTGGATGCCGGCTTCAGCGAGGACGACATCGCCGCCATCATGGGCGGCAACGTGCTGCGGCTGCTGCAGGCCGAGTTGCCAGTCGAATGAAATAGCTATTTTATTGATAGCTCCTTGCGCACGACAGAAGCGCGATAGCGACCGATTCGCGGCTTTACTCGCGAATGATGGTGAGGTACTCGATCAGCGCCGCGTCGCGACATGCCCCATGAGAAAAATGAACAACCATACGCAGAGGACGCCAAGGATTCGCGGAGGATGCTTTTGAGATCGCCATCTTCCTGCTTTTTGCGTCCTCTGCGTTCGGGTGTTGGCGGTTTCCAATAAGCGACCATTCGAAGCCTTGTCTCGCAGGCCATCACCATCATTCGCCAGAAGAGCCCGATTCGCCTCGAAAAATCACGCGCCCAGCCGGGCCAGCAGCCACTGCCGCAGCTCGCGCACCTCGTCAGCGCAGACGGCGTGCCCCATGGGGTATTCGTGCCAGTCCACGCGCCAGCCGAGCGCGCGCAGGGTGTCGCGGGCGGCGTGCGCGCGCGCCGGGGCCACCATCTCGTCCTGCGTGCCGTGCGCCAGCAAGACCGGCACATCGCGGTTGGCGGCGCTGCACTCGTCCGCCAGCGTGCCGGCCAGCGGCAGGTAGCCGCTCAGCCCGAAGACGCCCGCCAGCCGCTGGCCATGGCGCAGCCCGCTCAGCAGCGCCATCGCGCAGCCCTGCGAAAAACCGCCCAGCACGATGCGCCGGGCCGGCACGCCGCGCGCCTGCTCGCGCGCCAGCAGCGCCTCGATCAGCGCCTGCGAGGCGCGCAGGCCGGCCTGGTCCTCGTCGGCGCGGTCGTGGCGGATGTCGAACCAGGCCGGCATGACGTAGCCGCCGTTGATCGTCACCGGTCGCCGCGGCGCGTTCGGGAACAGCCAGCGCACCGGGCCGACGGGGCGCAGGTCGATCTCGTCGACGAAAGGCGCGAAGTCGCTGCCGTCGGCGCCCAGGCCGTGCATGACGATGATGCTGGCCACCGGGTCGGCGCCGGTGCTCAGCTCCAGGGTGGGAAGCGGGGCATTCATGCCGCCATGTTAAGCCGCCTGCCGGGGAGCCAGAATGTCCATGACGAAACACCGCCCCAGCGCCCGCTCGACGTGCGCCGGCAGCTATCGTTTTTGATAGTTGTTGACCGCCCGCCGGCGGCGCCGTCAGGCAGCTGGCGCCACGTCGTCGAGCTCGCGCAGGGCGCGGTCAACCACCGCGCCGGCTTCGACCGGCCGCAGCTTGCGGGCCAGCAGCAGCTTCTCGCAGCTGCGCCGCGTCATGCTGTGGGGCTGGCCGCCGTGGCTGATGAACATGAACAGCGCGCCGTTGTCGCTGCACCAGTGCAGTTGCGCGCGTCGCCATTCGCCGCGCGCCTTCAGATCGACCCAGTCGCCGGTGCGCAGGCGCGCCAGCTGGGCGCGGGCGCGCTCCTGGGCCTGTGGCGCGCTCTCGGCGGGGGCTGCCGGCAGTGGCGGCGGCGCCGCTGCGGCGCTGGTGTCGGCACGAGCTGCGACGGGTGCCGCCCGCGGTACCGGCGCCTGGCCTTCTTCGCCGCCCGGCGGGCGTTCGAGCGCCTGCGCCTCGATCGGCACCGGCAGCGAGGGCAGCTGGCTGTGCAGGCTGTCGCGCCCACTGTCGCCGGGCTCGTCGTCAAAGCCGGCCAGCACCAGCTCGCGCCGACCCAGCCAGGGCTGCTCGGCGGCGCGCGGCGTCGGCCGCTCCAGCGGGATCGCGTCGCTTTCCAGCGGCACGGCCGCCGAGATGCCGGTCAGCGGCCCCTGGCCCGACGCCTGGGCGTCGCGGGCGCTGCGCACGCGACGCAGCCGCAGCACCGGGTCGTGGTAGCGCATCAGCACGTCAAAAAAGGTCTGGGCGTCTTCCGGGTCCTTGCCCAGCAGATCCAGGCCGCGCCGCAGGGTGCGCAGCACTTCGGGCAGCACCTCGAAGGCGCGCGCCGGCTCCTTCAGCACGGCCTCGCGCTTGACGCTCCACAGCAGGTCGCTGACCACCGCCAGGTAGCCGCCGGGGTCGAGCTGGCCACGCGCGTCGGTCAGCTGGGCGTGGGCGATCACCAGCGACCAGTCCTGGTACAAAAAATCCGCCACCGCCGCCGGCACACCATCCAGGTCGGAGCGCAGGCTGAATTCCCAGGCCACCTTGTCGGCCAGCGCCTGGCGTTGCTGCGCGAACTGGATCGAGCGCAGGCCGTGTTCGCGCGCCTCGGTCTCGCCCTGGTCCTGCTGCCGCCAGCCGTCCTCCAGCGCCTGCAGCTGCCGGGCATAGTCCTGCGGCTGTGCCTGCGACAGCCCATCCAGCGCGCGCACCGCCTGGCGCACCGGCGCCATGAACTGCTCGAACTCGTCGGCGTATTCGTCGTTGTACTTGAAGCTGCGCTGCGCCACGCGCTCGATCAGCTGCCGCGCCGGGTGCTGCTCGTCGCCGAAAAAGCGCGGTTCGCGCATCGCCAGGCGCAGCAGCGCCGGCTCCATGGCAACGAAGGCCTCGCGCACCGGCGCCAGCACGCGGGCGTCACCGGCGACCTGGCCCACCAGGGTGCGTACCGCGTCCAGCCCCAGCGCCTGGCTGATCCAGGTGGCACGCGCCTTCAGCGCCATCAGCGTGCGAGTGCGCGCCTTGGGCGATGCCAGCTCGCCCCAGGGCTGGGGCGGCAAGGGCTGCTCCAGCCGCACCGGCCGTGCCGGGCGGTCAACCACGGCCTGCATGCGCGCCCGCGCATGCGCCTGGGTGGCCGCGGCCTCGTCGTAGGCGACGGCGGGCGCGCCGGCCAGGCGTTGCTGCTGCTCGTCGACCGCCTCGTAATAGCCGGCCGGCAGGGGTTCGTCACGCTCGGCCACCCACCGCGGCTGGTACAGGAATTCGCGCATCAGCGCCTGGGACACGGCCGGCCGGGCCTGCGCCAGATCGCTCATGTGCGGATACAGCGGGCGCTGCGCTTGCGCGCGGCCGGCGGCAACCGGCGCCGCCCGCTCATCGGCGCCACCCGCGGCACGGGCTGGCTCGGCCGCCGGCAGGACGGCGCCGGCCGCGGCCGGCCCGGCCGCGCCGTCGCCCAGCTTGAGGCGGTAGCGCGCCTCTTCGACGCCCTGCTCGGCCAGCAGCCGCGCCACCGCCTCATACAGCTGGCCCAGTTCCTGCGCGAAGCTCGGGGTCAGATGGCGCACCCAGTGCGTGCGCCACTCGGCCTCCACCGGCTGCTCGTCCAGCAGGGCCAGCAGCGCCTGGCACAGCACGTCGGGCCGCAGCGGGTTCAGGTCGGCCCGCACCACGGGCAGGCCCAGTGCGGTGCTCATCAGTGAATCCAGCCGTGACAGCGGCGCCTCCACCCGCGGCAGCACGGCTTGCTGCAGACGCGAGGCTTCGACGAAGCGCGCCACTTCGGCATGCTCCAGCAGGGTCAACTCGTCGTGGCCGAGTGGCGCCCGCCCGGAATGAACCGGCGCGGCACGAGCCGCTTCAAGCGCCTGGTTGATCGCCTGCTCGACCCGCGCGGGAAACGCGGCGCCCAAGCCCTGCCGGTGCCGCGTCAGCGCCAGCCAGGCGTCGCCCAGCTGCATGCGCAGGGCCACCGTGCGACCGCCGCGTTCAGCTTCCTGCAGGCTGGTGACGGCGGCCTCGACGCAGCGGTCGATCAGCGGCCCGGCCAGGAACAGCACTTCCTGCCGTGCTCGCTGGATCAGGGGGTTCTGGGTGCTGACGGGCTGCATGGCGCGATAACACTATATTACGCATTATTGCCACCCGACAGTGGTTGACAAGCACTGTCGTACCTGCTCATTCAGAAGATAGGTTACTGTTTTGCGCTGGCGCAACGATGCCGCCACGCCGCCGGCAAGAGTGCGCGCGTCAGCTCGCCGCAGCGCGCGCCTCGCAGTCGAACGCCGGGTCAACCGGCACCTGCAACGCCGTCACCAGGTGGTTGGTCTTGGCGGCCAGGCCCACCACGGCCAGCAGGTCGGCGTGCTGGGCCGCCGTCATGCCCTTGGCGCGCGCCGCCGCGGTGTGCGAATGCACGCAATAGCCGCAACCATTGGCCACCGAGACGGCGATGTACAGCAGCTCCTTTGTCAGCGGATCCAGCGCCGAAGGCGTGGCCATGACGCGCTTGACCTCGGCCCAGGTCGACTCCAGCAGCGGCGGATCGAAAGCCAGGTAGCGCCAGAAATGGTTGATGAAATCCGAGCCGCGGGTGGCGCGGATGTCGTCGAACACCGCCTGCACGCGCGCGTCGGTCGCTGCGTCGGAGGTACGGTTCACGGTGGACATGCTTGCTCCTTACTACATTTGTGATAGCTTTTGGCGCTCACCAGACAAGCGCTGCAATCCGATTTGATTGATGTCTTGAGCACGGCGCCGGTGTCGGCTGGACGCCGCCGATTGTGCCGTCTGCGCGCTGTGCGGGCTTTGCTCGCCCGACACCGCACCGGCACGCCAGCCTTCACAATCACACCATGACCAAGGCCCTGAACGACATCGCTTTCTCCATGCTCGA
>MKTG01000070.1:10204-10880 GCA_001897615.1 Burkholderiales bacterium 68-10 | reverse complement strand
GCATCGCCAGTTCGGCGACCGCCGTGCTGGTGGGGCACATCGCCGGCGGGACGCAGCGCATCCGCGTCGGCTCGGGCGGTGTGATGCTGCCCAACCACGCGCCGCTGGTGGTGGCCGAGGCCTTCGGCACGCTGGCCGAGCTGTACCCCGGCCGCATCGACCTGGGCCTGGGGCGCGCGCCGGGCACCGACCCGATGACCATGCGCGCGCTGCGGCGCGACCGCATCGAATCGGTGGACGACTTTCCGCGCGACGTGGCCGAGTTGCAGCACCTGCTGGACGTGCCCGCGCCGGGCCAGAAGCTGATCGCCAACCCGGGTGCTGGCACGCGCGTGCCCATCTGGCTGCTGGGCTCCAGCCTGTTTTCGGCGCAGCTGGCGGCCGAGCGCGGCCTGCCCTACGCGTTTGCCTCGCACTTCGCACCGGCACTGCTGCTGCAGGCGATCGAGGTGTACCGGCGCGGCTTCAAGCCGTCGGCAGTGCTCGACAAGCCCTACGTGATGATCGGCGTGCCGCTGGTGGCGGCACCCTCCGACGCCGAGGCCATGTTTCTGGCCAGCAGCATCTTCGCCCGCGTGCTGGGCATCCTGCGTGGTGCGCGCGGACTGCTGCAGCCGCCGCAGGAGGGCTTTCTGGAGCGCCTGGACGCCGCGGCGCGCGCCGGCATCGCGGACTT
>MKTG01000070.1:7954-10185 GCA_001897615.1 Burkholderiales bacterium 68-10 | reverse complement strand
GATGTTCACCTGCGACATCTACGACCCGGCGCTGCGCCTGCGCGCGCTGGACATCGCGACGCAGGTGCGCCAGGCCAGCACCGCCGCATGAGACACCCCACCCTGCCGTGGCTGGCCCTGGGCCTGCTGGCGGCGCCGCTGGCGGGCTGCGCGGTGGCCAGCGCCACGGCCGGCGCGGCGATCTCGGTGGCCGGCGCCGTGGTCTCCACCGGCGTGACGCTGGGTGGCAAGGCCGTCGGCGCCGGCATCGACGCGCTGTCTGGCCGCGACGACGCGAGCGACGGCAGCGGCATCGTGGTGCGCGAGCGCATCCGCCCGGCGGCACCGACGCCGGCGCCCGGCACCGGCAACGCCCCCCTGAGCGCGCCTCTGGAACTCTCATATTGATAGCTGCTGGCGCTCGCCAGTCAAGCCGAAATAGCGGAAATCACCATGAATTCACCCGACCACGCCCTGCCCCACAGCGCCGCCGCCGAACGCAACCGCGACCCCATCCTGGCCGTGCTGCGCACCCTGCTGGCGCCCAGCGGCCAGGCGCTCGAAATCGCCAGCGGCACCGGCCAACACGCCGCGCACTTTGCCAGTGCCCTGCCCGGCTGGACCTGGCAACCCAGCGACCGCACCGACGCCGACTTTGCGGCCATTCGCGGCTGGACCGAGCAGACCGGCGCAGCCAACGTGCTGCCACCCCGGCGACTGGACGTGCTCGACGCCGACTGGCCCTCGGACGGCGCGCCGTTTGCCAGCGGCGCCTTCGATCTGGTCTACGTCGCCAACCTGCTGCACATCAGCCCATGGTCGAGCTGCGCGGCGCTGATGCGAGGCGCCGCGCGCCACCTCGCCCCGGGCGGGGCGCTGGTGATCTACGGCCCCTTCATCGAGGCCGACGTGCCCACCGCACCCAGCAACCTGGCCTTCGACGCCGACCTGCGCCAGCGCGACCCCGCCTGGGGCCTGCGCCGTCTGCAGGATGTGCGCCACGCCGCGCAGGCCGCCGGCCTGGCGCTGAGCGCGCGCCACGCCCTGCCCGCCAACAACCTGCTGCTGGTGTTGCGCGCTGCCAGCCACTTATAGAAGCCAGAAAAAGGCTTGCGGCAAGGCGCGGCTCGCAGCCAATGCCGGCGGCCTTGGCAAGAGGCGCAACGCCGCCGCGAGCCTTTTTCTGCCTTCCCGCAGGGCGAGCCGCCAAGGGGCCATCTGCTTTGTGGCGTGACCTTGACATGGGCCCACCATGCCTGCGTCCCCGTGCCGCGCATCTGGCCCCTTGGTGGCTCGCCATAAGTACCTGGCAGCGCGCAACACTGCACTAGAATCCGCGTCACCGGCGCGCCGCAAAAATTCCTGAATTCATAGCTGCCCGCGCTGACCACACATGGATCATCCCGGAAATCTCTTTGTCGTCGCGGCTCCCAGCGGCTCCGGCAAGTCGAGCCTGGTCAAGGCGCTGATGGAAGTCGACGCGGGCGTGCAGCCCTCCATCTCGCACACCACGCGGGCGCCGCGCGGGCAGGAAAAGCACGGTCGCGAGTACTACTTCATCGACAACGCCGAGTTCGACACCAAGATCGCCGCTGGCGACTTCCTGGAATGGGCGCATGTCCACGGCAAGCGCTATGGCACCTCGCGCCAGGCCATCGAGGCGCGCATCGCCGCCGGCGGCGACGTGGTGCTGGAGATCGACTGGCAGGGCGCGCTGCAGATCCAGCGCCAGTTTCCCGACGCCGTTCTGGTCTTCGTGCTGCCCCCCAGCTGGGAAGAGCTGCGCGCGCGCCTGCAACGGCGCGGCGAGGACACGCCCGAGGTGATCGAGCTGCGCCTGGTCAATGCCCAGCAAGAGCTGGCGCAGGTCAAGCACTTCGACTACGTTATAATCAATGAGATATTTGAACGCGCGCTTTTCGACCTGAAAACCATTGTTCACGCGCAGCGCCTGCGCTACACGGCCCAGAAAACCGTCCGCGCCGAGACTTTTCACGCTCTCGGCATCGACTGACCTTCCAGCACAAGACCCCGACCATGGCCCGCATCACCGTCGAAGACGCTCTCGAAAGAATCCCCAACCGCTTTCAGCTGGTGCTGGCCGCCACCTATCGCGCGCGCATGCTCAACCAGGGCCACACGCCCAAGGTCGAGTCGCGCAACAAGGCCGGCGTGACCGCGCTGCGCGAGATCGCCGACGGCAAAGTGGGCCTGGAGATGCTCAAGAAAGTGCCGTGAACGGCTGCACGGCA
>MKTG01000070.1:7346-7930 GCA_001897615.1 Burkholderiales bacterium 68-10 | reverse complement strand
CGGGGCGCCTTTTTGCTGCGCTTGCACCCCCTGTGGCCGGGGCGGTTAAATTACGCCCATGAGCCTGGTTCTGCCCGCCGTCGAAGTCCCCATGGCCGCCGCCAACGCCGCCGCGGCCAGCTTTGCCGCGCTCGAGGCCAAGCTGGACTACCTCGACCCCACCGACCTGGAGCGCGTGCGCCAGTCCTACCGCTACGCCGACACCGCCCACCTGGGCCAGATGCGCCACAGCGGCGAGCCCTACATCACGCACCCGATCGCCGTGGCGGCCCAGGTGGCCGAATGGAAACTGGACGCCAGCGCCCTGATGGCGGCGCTGCTGCACGACACGCTGGAAGACTGCGGCGTCACCAAGGCCGACCTGGTGGAGCGCTTCGGCCCGCAGGTGGCCGAGCTGGTCGACGGGCTGACCAAGCTGGACAAAATCCAGTTCAACACCCGCGAGGAAGGCCAGGCCGAGTCCTTCCGCAAGATGCTGCTGGCCATGGCGCGCGACGTGCGCGTGATCCTGGTCAAGATCGCCGATCGCCTGCACAACATGCGCACCATGGGCGACATGCCGCGCAGCAAGTGGGGCCGCATCG
>MKTG01000070.1:0-7323 GCA_001897615.1 Burkholderiales bacterium 68-10 | reverse complement strand
GCCCCGATCGCGCATCGCCTGGGGCTGAACCAGTCCTACCGCGAGCTGCAGGACCTGTCGTTCCGCCACCTCAAGCCCTGGCGCTACAGCGTGCTGGCCAAGGCGCTGGCGCGCGCGCGCCAGCGCCGCGGCGACCTGATCCAGAAAGTGCAGCAAGAGCTGCAAAGCGCGCTGGCCGGCGCCGGCCTGAACGCCCGCATCGTCGGCCGCGAGAAAACGCTGTACTCGCTCTACCGCAAGATGGACGGCAAGCGCCAGTCGTTTGCCCAGGTCAATGACCTGTACGGCGTGCGCATCATCCTGCCGCGCGTCCTGGACTGCTACACCGGCCTGGGCGTGCTGCACCAGATGTACAAGCCGGTGCCGGGCCGCTTCAAGGACTACATCGCCATCCCCAAGGTCAACGGCTACCAGTCGCTGCACACCACCCTGGTCGGGCCCGCCAGCGTGAACATCGAGTTCCAGCTGCGCACCGAGCCGATGGACCTGGTGGCCGAGGCCGGCGTGGCCGCGCACTGGCTGTACAAGGCCGGCCTGGCCGGCAACAGACCGGATGGCGAACTGGGCACGCAGTGGTTGCAGTCGCTGCTGGACATCCAGAACGAGACGCGCGACGCCGCCGAGTTCTGGGACCACATCAAGGTCGACCTGTTCCCCGACTCGGTCTACGTCTTCACGCCGCGCGGCCAGATCATGGCGCTGCCGCAGGGCGCCACCACGGTGGACTTTGCCTACGCCATCCACAGCAACGTCGGCGACCACACGGTGGCGGCCAAGGTCAACAACGAGCAGGTGCCGCTGCGCACCGAGCTGCGCAACGGCGACGTGGTGGAGATCATCACCGCACCCGTCTCGCGCCCCAACCCGGCTTGGCTGGGCTTCGTGCGCACCGGGCGCGCGCGCTCGCGCATCCGCAGCCACCTCAAGAGCCTGGCGCAGGACGAATCGCGCGTGCTGGGCGAAAAACTGCTGGCCCAGGCCCTGCGCGCCGAGGGACTGAGCCAGTTGCCGGGCACCGCCGAGCGCGACAAGCCACTGTGGGACAAGCTGCTGCGCTTCACCGGCAACCGCTCGCGAGAGGAGATGTATGCCGACATCGGCCTGGGCAAGCGCTCGGCCAACATGGTGGCCAAGCGCCTGGTCACGCTGCTGACCGCCGAGGGCGTGAAGCCCGACGCCCTGCTGCTGACGCGCGAGCGCTACACCGCGCACGAAAACCTGTCGCAGGGCGCGGTGCTGCTCGACGGCGCCGAGAACGCCTCGGTCAAGTACGCCACCTGCTGCCGCCCCATCCCGGGCGACGGCGTGCTCGGCTACCTGGGACGCGGCGAAGGCCTGGTGGTGCACACCGACGACTGCGCGGTGGCGCGCCGCCTGCAGAACAAGGACGCCGAGCGCTTCATCACCGTGGCCTGGGCCGACGAGCCGGTGCGCGCCTTCGAGGTCGGCATCGTCGTCACCGTGATCAACGGCAAGGGCGTGCTGGCCCGGGTGGCGGCCGCCATCGCCGCCGCCGAGGCCGACATCGTGCACATGGGCATGGCCGAGGAAACCGCGCAGGACGCGCTGGATCTGCGCTTCGTCATCGGGGTGCGCGACCGCGAGCACCTGGACGCCGTGCTGCGCAGCCTGCGCCGCACGCAATCCGTGCTGCGCGCCAGCCGCAGCCAGTCGACAGCCACCGGCGGCTGATCGGCGCCCACCGGCCCGGCCACCGCACCGGGCCTTGGCTTCCGACAGTTTTTGGCGCCAGCGCTTGTCCAGACAGCGCCAAAAGCTATCATTTTCATACTACCGAGAGGCCGCGATCAGGTGACCCGCGCAGGCGGATAGCGCACTGCCAGCACCTCGATCTCCTGCACGCCGGCCGGCGTCGGCAGCGACAGCACGTCACCCACACGCGAGCGCAGCAGGGTCCGGGCGATGGGGCTGATCCAGCTGACCTCGCCGCGCGCGCTCTCGGCCTCGTCGATGCCCTTGATGGTGACGGTGCGCTCGGTGCCGCCGTCGTCGAGGTAGGTCACGGTGGCGCCAAAAAATACGTGATCGCCGCCATGGTGTGCGCTGGGGTCGGTGACCTCGGCGATCTCCAGCCGTCGGGTCAGAAAGCGGATGCGCCGATCGATCTCGCGCAGCCGCTTCTTGCCGTACAGGTAGTCGCCGTTCTCGCTGCGGTCGCCGTTCTTGGCGGCCCAGTGCACGGTCTCCACCACCTTCGGCCGCTCCTCGTCGATCAGGTGCAGCAACTCGTCGCGCAGGCGGGCGTAGCCCTGCGGCGTGATGTAGTTGCGGCCGCCAGCAGGCAGCGGTGGCAGCGCCACATCGTCATCGTCCTCACCGTCGCTCTCGCGGGTAAACGCCTTGCTCATGCGAGCCATGATAGACCGGTGGCACGGACGAGAACGGTCAACGTCCTGATCAATACCGGAGTTGGACTCCAACTCCAGTAAGCCGGGCTGTCACCGGAGAAGATTTCGGACTCAATGGCGTCCAAATCAACACAAATTTTGATAGGCCCTGCTGACGCAATTCGGCAAATCGCTCAGTGGCGTCCTTCCAGTATCGGTCTTCAGACCTAATGCTCAATCACCACAGCTTGCCCTCCAGTTGTCGTTTTGCCGCTCGTAGGGGCATATTCACGGCACCCCTGCATTTTCAAGGCGCCGTCCAGTCGTCCGACAAGACTTCGGCCTGTTTCATGACCAAGTCAACCGCCGCAGGCGCTTTGTCCGGTGGGTACTTGTGGTTGGCCAGGATATGGCGGACCTTGACCATCATGGCCGCCCGCAAAGAGCCTTTCGTCCAGGTGTTTGGTCATCTGCTTATTAACCGCCCGTCGCCCATGAAAAATGTCCGCTGTCAAGTCTTTCATGCAGACATGCAGCAGGGCAAAAGGTCTTATGGGGTAATAGGTTAGGCTAGATTTCAGCCGTTGTGTCCTCTTGCTGCTTTTCGAGCTAGGTGTCGCATAGGCGCTTCGCGGTGGTAAGCGCAAGGGCACCGCAGCAGGCAAGGTCGCATCGGTCATCATAGTCCTGCACTTCCAGAAGGCTCCTCAAAAGCGAAAGCGCAGCCAGTGGGCTGCGCTTTCTTGGTGAGCGGATGGCGGATACGCTCGTATCGTCAACCCGACTTCGGCGGTGCGGCCTTGCTCCCGCTTCCCTTCCTGAATCCCCGATCCCCTGCCATGAACGCCTCCAGCATGTGCGGAATCAATGTCGTCGCATCGACCGCTTCGCCATACGCTTGCGCGTGCAGCGCAGCGTAGCGGTCGAGGTCGGTTTTCAGGCTGGCCGGGCAAGCGAAGGTCAGCTTCACATTCTCGGTCTTGGGCAGCGGCCCGAGCCGCAGCTTCTTGGCCGTGCTCATCGCATCGCCCCCCGATTGAAAACATAGGCTGGTACGGCCGCAACATCAGATCGCGGTTGACGATGATCCGCACCGGCAGGCCCGGCCGCTCCGTCAAGGTCGGCTGAATGTTCATGTTGCGCCGGGTCATCTCCTGGCCGACCTGATTGATGCTGTCCTGTGCGCTATCGCGCCCGGCAATCACGATGCGGTTGCCGTTCTGCCGGTTCTCCGGCGCGACCAGCTCGGCGCCCACGCCCAGCAACGTGGTCAGCGCCGCACCGGCAAAAGCGCGATCCCAGTGCCAATCGACGCCATCCTCCAGCCCGGCATAGCCAGCCGGATCGGTGCCCGCGAGGTTGTCGAGTTTCAGCGAGGACGTGTCCGGCAGGATGATCCGATTCCACACCACCTGCACGCGGCTCTGCCCATAGCTCACCTGGCTGTTGTATTTGCCCAGAATGCGCGAGCCCTGTGGGATCAGCAGGAACTTGCCGGTGGCTGTGTCGTACACCGGCTCCGTCACAGTGCCGATCACGTCCCCCGGCAAATCCGACTTGATGCCTGTCACCAGCGCGCCGGCGATCACCGTTCCGGCCATGACTTGGTACGGCGAGGATGGCATTTGCAGATTGCCGGAATTGCGGGTTTCTGTAGAGCCGCCTTTCAGGAACGCCTCTTTCTGGTCTTGCCGGTTCTGCACGGCGGTCGGGTCGGCGGGCTGAGCCGCCGTCGAGGCAGGCCCGGCAGCGAGCGGGTCGAAGGCCGCGAGCGCACTTGCACCACCAGGCGCACCCGGCGCCGCCTGCGCCACCGTTGCGGCCTTGCCCTGAGCGCCCGAGCGGAAGAACACCGACGAAGTCGCCGCCGCATCGGCTTCCTTGCGCCGTGCATCCTCTGGATCATGCCCCGGCGGTGCGTAAGCTGGCGTCACCGGCTGCTGCGACTTCACGATGGCCGGGCCGAGATCGCCCGGCAGCGGCGGCCCCAACTCGGGCACCTTCGGCGGCAGCTTCGAGTAGTCGCTCGGCAGGCCATCCAGCCCTTCGGACTTCGAGACGCGATCGACGTTGTAAAGCTCGGTCTGCTCGCCCGCGCCACGCTGATGCGGTTGCAGCGACCAGATTGTGGCTCCGAGCACGGCGACCGACAAGCCGCCGACGAGGATGGCCAGCGTGCGCCGGTTCAGTCGTGTGACCGGGCGCGGCTGGGCGCGCAGCGCCACCGCCTCGGGTGCGACCTTGCCCGCCTGCGATGCAAGATCAGGGGAATCGTCCTGGCTCATGGTCAGTTCCTCCGCGTGCCACCGAAAACGCCATCTGTGCGCTCAATTCGCACCACGTCGCCCTTGTCGCCGCCCAAGCGCAGCTCGGCTGCACCGAACAGGCGATCCACGATGTAGTACGGCGAGCGGAAGCGGTAGTTCACCAGTTGCCCGTCGCCCCGCGCGCCGATCACGAACAGCGGGGGCAGCTCGCCCTGGGCGATGCCCGGCGGAAACTGGATGTAGACCTTCTCACCGTCATCGAAGGCACGCAGCGGCTTCCACGGCGGATTACTGCCGCTGACCGCGTAGCGGAAACGGATCTTTTCCAGCGACAAGCCCGCATCGACCGGCGCGGCGGCGCTGGCCGCCTGCGCCTGGCGCTGCAAGGCCAACATCTTGTCCTTGGGATATTCCCAAGACACCGACGCCATCCACGTCTTCTCGGTCGAGGTCAGTTCCAGCAGGTAGGTGCGCCTGCTGGTGGTGACGACCAGATTGGTTTTCAGGCCCGAGCGGATCGGCTTGACCATCACGTTCACGCGCAGCCCACCATCGTTGCTATTGCCGCTGCCGCTCGATGTGTCCCCAACGATCCAGCGCACCGTGTCGCCAGCGGCCACCGTCACCAGTTCCTCGCCCGGCTGGAGCGCGATCACGGTCACGCGGCCCACGGCCGCATAGACCTGATACAGCGCGCCATCGGTGAAGGGCCACACCTGAATTGCGTTGACATAGCCTTCGCGCGTGGGTGCGATGCGCGCTTCGGCATTGGCGCGGGACACGCGCACGGTTTCATCGACGGGTTCCGGCGTGGGCTTGACATCCGGCACAGGCTTCATCTGCGCCGGCATCGGCAGCACCTGCGGCACGGCCACCACTTCCACAGGCGCAGGCGGCTCCGGCAGCGGCTGGGCCTGTACCGGCTCATCGAGCGAGATCACCGGCGGCGGCTTACCCTGCGTGGCGCAGCCCGTGAACAGAACAGTCGATGCAAGCAGGATCACCGGCAAGGCGGATTTACGGAAAAGATCATTCATGGCTTGGCTCCTTCGTTTCCTTCCAGTTCGCGGCTCCACGACAGGCCGTTGACGTAGATGCCCAGAGGGTTCTTGCGCAGACGCTGCTCGGTGCGCGGGGCTTGCAGCACCGTGGAAATCACCGCGTTCCAGCGTTCGGTACGATCCAGCGCGCCGTTGACGAAGCGCGTCTCCGTCCAGCGCACGTTGAACGACGTGTCGCTGGCGCGGGTCACGCTGCTGATCTGCACCGTCACCGACTCCTTGCCGATGCGCGCAAACGGGTCATTGGTGCGGGCGTATTCGTTGAGCACGGCCGCGCCCTTGTCCGTGGTGTAGTCGTAGGCGTCCAGCCAGTTCTGCCGCACCACGATGGGGTCGATGGACAGCGAGCGCACCAGGCCGACGAAGCGGCCCAGGTGATAGGCCACCTGGGCATCGCTGGGCCGGTATGGCGTGGCGGCCTCGCCGACAGCGCGCACCTGGCCCGCGTTGTCCACTTCAATGACGTAGGGCGTCACGATGGACTGCGCGGAGCGCCAAACCAGTCCACCCGCCATCAGCACCGCCAACGTGAGGCAGCCGAAGGCCATGAAACGCCAGTTCTTCGCCTGCACGCGGGCCGAGCCGATGCGCTCGTCCCAAACCTGGGCGGCGGATTGGTACGGAGTGGCAGGCTGCGGCGTGTCGGCGTAGCGCACCTGCGGTCTTTTGAATCGCATGGATGTTCTCCTTGAGGATCAGGAATCGGAATCACGAAGACTTGGTCCCTGGCTGGAGCTGCCGCCGTCGCCGCCGCGCAGCGTGTGGGCGGCCGTGGTCGCGGCATGGGTGATCTGCTGCCTGCGATGCAGGCGCTTGGCCCAGGCGGGTTGCGCAGTGGATGGGGTTGGCTCGTTTGCCGCCTGCGCGGCACCGGCCCCCGAAGCCGATCCGGCGTCGTCGGGCCGGAAGGCAGCGGCGACACGCTCCTTCATCGAGCGTGCGCCCTCGGCCACCTTCTGCCCGGCCGCCTGTGCGCCGGTCTTGGCGACATTGCCCACGCCAGCGGCAGCGCCCTTGAGGCCACCGCCAGCGGATGCGGAACCTGCCTGAAACGCCGACCGGGCACTGCTGGCGACTCCGGTGGCGGCACGCGCTCCGCTGCCCGCCAGCTTGGCGGCTGCGGGCGCCATGCGCGCCCCGGCGGCGACCGCGCCGCCGACGCCCGTGGCCGCAGCGCCCACGGCAACAGCAGCGCCGGCCGCGCCCAGCGCGGCACCGGCCATTGCACCTGCGCCGAGCTGCGGGCCGCCGGACACCAGCCCGGTCGCAATGCCCGGCCCGAAGATGCCCAAGGCCAGCAGCGTCAGCGAGGCCAGCATCACGACCACGGAGTGGTCGATGGATGGCTCGGCTGGCTGCACTTGAAACTCGGCAAACAACCCCGAGCCGATGCCGATGATCACCGCCAGCACCAGCACCTTGATGCCCGACGACACCACGTTGCCCAGCACCTTCTCGGCGAGGAATGCGGTCTTGTTCCAGAGTGCGAACGGCACGAGCACGAAGCCCGCGAGCGTGGTCAGCTTGAACTCGATCAGCGTGATGAAAAGCTGGATCGCGAGCACGAAGAAGCACAGGAGGACGATCAGCCACGCGAGGAACATCACGACGATGGGCGTGATGTTCACGAACACTTCGGGAAAGCCC
>MKTG01000069.1:4436-5044 GCA_001897615.1 Burkholderiales bacterium 68-10 | reverse complement strand
CGGCTACCGCTGAATTGCTGACCCGGCAGTTGCCGAAGGTCGAGGTCTATACGACCACCATCGTCAGCGGCGCGACCGACAGCTCCGATATTCGTGGAGCGACAGACTTTACGTCAAACACCCAGGACCGCATCAGCATGTCCAGCGTGCCGATGATCGAGCCATCGTACATCGTCGGCCTGCCCAAAGGCCAGTGCTTCGCGCTGCTGCAGGGCGGCCAGCTTTGGAAGGTGCGCATGCCGTTGCCGGCGCCAGACCCGGATGAAGTGATGCCGGCGGACTTGCAGCAACTGGCAGGGCACATGCGCCAAAGCTACAGCGAGGCCACGCAATGGTGGGAGTTCACCCGCTCCCCGGTCTTGCAGGACGCGGCCTTGCCGGACGACTTGATCGATGAGGCGGCCATCGCCACACCCATCACCGACACGGGCGACACGGCCAGCGAAGAGGCCGCGCCATGAGCGATGCCGCCTCCACTGCGCAGCGCGAGCAGAACCGCCGCCAAGGTCTGATCGTCGGCACCATCACCTTGCCGTTCCGACTGCTCGGGGTGCTGGTCGGCTCGCTGCTGTTCTCGATCCTGATGGAGTGCATCGGCATGCACCTGT
>MKTG01000069.1:0-4269 GCA_001897615.1 Burkholderiales bacterium 68-10 | reverse complement strand
GAGCGCATGAGCCAGACCGCCGAGCGCGCCCGCGCGCCCAGCCAGGGGCAGACGCGGAACTTCCGCTACTTCATCAGCCAAGTCTATGTTTGGGCCGAAAGCTACCTGATCGCCGCCGCCTTCACCACGCTCACTTTTCTGGTGCGCCTGTTGGTCCTGGCGCTCACGCTTCCGCTGATCTTCACGGCGGCTTTCGTCGGTTTGATCGACGGACTGGTGAGGCGGGATGTGCGCCGGTTCGGCGCGGGCCGCGAGTCCGGCTTTATCTACCACCGAGCGAAAGCCAGCCTGATGCCGCTGGCCGTACTGCCTTGGGTGACGTACCTGGCGCTACCGATCTCGGTGCATCCGCTGCTGATCCTGCTGCCCAGCGCCGGCTTGCTGGGGCTGGCCGTGAGCCTGACAGCAGGAAGCTTCAAGAAATACCTGTGATCGAGTCCCCATGCGAGAAGGTCCAGCCACAACGGCCGGGAATTCCCGCACTTACCTACGTCGGTGAATTAGTCATCATCATCGTTTTCAACCTCACCGGAGCCGCCGCACTTCGGGCAAATGTCAAGCGTGACAACACCTTCTCCATAGCACTCATGGCATTGGGCGAAAGGGTTGTCTTCATGCGGGTCATACCCCGAGCCTCCGCAATCCGGGCACGTTGCGTCAACATCTCCTCCCCGCCCATGGCAAGCGCTGCAAGGATGCATAAGCTGGTCTTCGTTGTCGTACATGGCCTTCACTCCTTCAAGCGAACCACGTGCGATGGAAGTCAGAACTCCTATCGGACAAGTACCGCGACGTCACAATGCCTGTCCCTTTGAGTCGGCCCTCATGAAGGGCGATCAATACGCCTTCATCATTCACGTCAACAAAGAAGGCCCCACGCTCACCCGCCACACGGCAAGCTACGAAGCGCTCGATGACAAAGACTGATTCACGCTGAAGAAGGCTACGCTTTTTACCGAGTTCATCCAATGCAGGCTGTGCATTCAACTGATCAGAATAAGCCTTGGACACATGATCCATGTAGCGAGTAGCAACGCAGATCGTGCCGTAGGAGGGATACCCCATTTGCGCAGCTTCATCGTTCAGACGATTTACAAACGCCTTGAGCGACTCCACATTTGGGAATCCAAGGTGTCGGGCAAAGTGGTTCAGCCGTCCCGATTGCCCCAGCGTGAAATACCTGCGGTCCTCCTCGTACTGCAGCGCCGCTTCAGCGATAGCAGTTCCACCAAGTCCAACACACTCGAACTGCTCCCGGGTGAACGGGTCGTCATCGTCGATAACGAGCGTCACCACGGCACCAGCCATCCAGCCCACGCGCCGCTGCGTGTCATTGAAATCCGAGACCATCTCAGCGAAGCTCTTCATGCGCGAGGAAAGGGTCTTCGGGTATGGTCCGCTGTCCTTCACGCGCTCCTTGATGGTGCGCTCATCAATCGGATAAATCGCAAGGCCGTGCAAAGCAGCCAAGCAAACGTGGCGAGGATCTTTCGCTGAAAAAACGGACGGGGGAACCAGTGGAGCTTGGGACAACTCCATAAGCCCTCGGTTGTACGGGACGCTCAAGTAGGCGTCGAAGAACTCGTCGTAGCCGAAAGCGATACTGTCTTGAGATGCAGACATTTCTTCTCCATGCAAAAACAACACTCCAGTTGTTGGAGTGGTAAGTTTTAGCTGGAGCAAGTGTCCTTGGCAGCCTCAAACATTAGGAGACTGAGATGGCGCGCTGAGTAGCACCAATCAAAAGCATAGCATGAAATCTCTGCGCAGTGCCAGTGCCAGCCTCTCTCTTCAATCCGGACGCCCGCAAGTTCCTATTGTTTGCTGCCTGAAGTCGCCCTGATCTCCACGATCAAGCCATTGCTGATCACACAGGAATGGCGCGATGTTGGCTCCGATCTGGCTGCGCGCCGCGCATCGCGGCGTGCCTACCTTCTTCGTGACGGCCCTTCTGATGGGCCAGTTCCCAATGGCCTTGGCCGAATCCCCGGCACAGCGTCAGGAGCTGGTCGCGGCGCTGCGTCAGCTCGACGCGCTGGAGCGCACCGTCACGGGCGGCGCTGCACACGCTCCCATCCAGCCGGGCGAGCGCTACCACTTCGATTACCCACGACTGCTGGCTGATCTGGCCCGTGTGCGCGCTGGTATCCAGGCCCATCTCACACCGTCGCGCGCCCAGCCGCGCGACCTTTCCGAACTGGCCGGCGAGTACCGCACCGAGCGGGCCGTCCCGCCATCGCTGCCGACGACTGTGCAGGGCAGGCCATGAACGGCGCCCAGGTCTCGGCATTTCAAGCCAACAGCGGTATCGCGCCGTCCGCGATGGCGACCGTCCTGGTCGGCATCGTGTTCGCGGTTCTGCTCGTCTGGGGCGTCTGGGCCATCCGAACGGCCTACGTGGGGTGGGCCGAGAACCGCCTCAACCAGCGCCAGTTCCTCGGTGTCTGCATCCGCTTCGTCGCGATGTACCTCGTGCTGACTTTCTTCCTCCTCTCCTGACCTGAAGGGATTGACCATGCCAAACCGCATCCTCACTACTTGTTTTGTCCAACGTGCCGCCGTCGCCCTGGGTGCCGTCGCGCTGCCCGCACTGTCGTTTGCGCAAGGTCTGCCGCAGCTGGAAAACCCAACCCGCGGCGCTGGCAGCGGCATCATGGAAACGATCAGGAACTACGGCTACGACATCATCATGCTCGTGGCCCTCCTGGTGGTGGCGTCGATGTTCATTGGCGTGTGCTACCACGCCTACGGCACCTACGCGGAAATCCACACCGGCCGCAAGACCTGGGGCCAGTTCGGTCTCACGGTCGCCATCGGCGCCGTCCTGCTCGTGATCGGCATCTGGCTGCTCACCGAAGCCACCGGCATCCTGTAAGCGAGGACGGGCCATGTCCGAGCAACAGCATGTCCGTGCCGATGGGACAGTCACGTTCCTTCCACACCGACTCAACAGGCACCCGGTGGTCGTGCGCGGCCTCACCGCCGACGAGTTGTGGATTTGCTGCGGCCTGTCCGGCGCTGCCGGCCTGGTGGTCGGCGCGCCGCTGTCCTGGATGTTGCACACGATTGCCATCGCGCCAACCTTCGTCGTCCTGGGCGTGGCCCTGGGCGTGTTCATCGGCGGCGGCATCCTGCGCCGCCTCAAGCGTGGGCGTCCCGACACCTGGCTGTACCGGCAGTTGCAGTGGCGCATCGCCACGCGCCATCCGCTGATGGCCGGTTGGGTGGGCGGCCATGTGCTGATCTCGCGCTCCGGTTTCTGGACCATCCGCAGGGGCATGCACGGGGGCGCGCGATGAGCCGTTTCAAGAACGAGATCACCCACCTGCAGGCGCACATCAAGACGCTGCGCCTCGGCGCGGGCGCCCTTGTCATCGTCGCCCTGGTCATGGGCGGCGGCTGGTGGAGCGCACCGCGCGATCTGACCATCCATGTCCCGCCTGACCTGCGCTCCGGCAGTACCCGCAAGTGGTGGGAAGTACCACCTGAATCGGTCTATGCGTTCACGTTCTACGTGTTCCAGACACTCAACCGCTGGCCCACGAATGGCGAAGAAGACTACCCCCGCAACCTCCATACGCTCTCGCCATACCTCACCCCGTCCTGCCAGGCATTCCTCAAGGCGGACTACGACTATCGCCGCAGCACCGGCGAGCTGCGCCAGCGGGTGCGCGGCATCTATGAAATCCCCGGTCGCAGCTATGGCGACAACCCCACGGCGCGCGTGCGTGTGATTTCCGACCGCGACTGGGTGGTGACATTGGACATCAGCGCCGACGAGTACTACGGCGCCGAGCAGGTCAAGCGCGCCCTGGTGCGCTACCCCGTGAAGGTCACGCGGGTGGACGTCGATCCAGCACGCAACCCCTTCGGCCTGGTGCTCGACTGCTACGAGGGCACGCCCCAGCGCATCAGCGCACCGGAGCCGACGCGCCCGGCGCCTGGAGGCCTGTCTCCGCAAGCGCCTCAAGGAGGTAATTCCCCATGAAGCCCATGAAGCATCCTGTACTCGCGCTGCTGGGGCTGCTGGCCGTGGCCGCCACAGTGGTCGTGTCCCCCGCTGTCCAGGCGGTGGAGATCCTGCGGTGGGAGCGCATGCCGCTGGCGGTGCCGTTGAAGGTCGGTCAGGAGCGCATCGTGTTCATCGACCGAAACGTCCGCGTCGGTGTTCCCGCAGGCGTCGGTGAGCGGTTGCGCGTGCAGAGCGCGGGCGGCGCGGTGTACCTGCGCGCCAGCGAGCCGATCGAGCCTACACGACTGCAATTGCAG
>MKTG01000068.1:3826-7556 GCA_001897615.1 Burkholderiales bacterium 68-10 | reverse complement strand
TTGGCGATGACAGGGTTGTGTTAGCCGCTCTTAAGCGCCGTCGTGCACGTGGGTGGCGTCGCGCCGCAGCACGCCCTTGCTGAACATGGGTGTCAGCACATGCGCCAGCCAGGCGGGCCACGCCAGATCGGGCCGGTGCTGCTGGTGCAGCAGGTGCAGCGAAGGCGCGGCATCCAGCCAGCGCTCGAAGTCGGCGTGCGTCATGGCGTCCACGTCCAGCAGCTGGTACTTGATCAGCACCTTGGCGGCGTACAGGGCGTGCTGCGCCGGCTGCGCGTTGAAGTAGGCCATGCGCTCGCGCGCGCGGCCCAGCGCGGCGTCGATGGCGCCGCCGGCGCGGCTGAACGGCGCGCCGTGGCCAGGGATGACGATCTCGGGGTCGAGCCGCTCGATCACGTCCAGCGTGTCGTTGAAGGTGTCGAAGTCGTCCGAACCGTCGATGTGCGGAAAGATCACCCCGACGCCGTGCTCCCACAGCGCATCGCCCGACAGCAGGACGCCGAGCGTCGGCTCGAACAGCACCACCGCCAGCGCGTCGTGGCCGGGCGCGGCGTGGATCTGCCAGTCGTGGCGGCCCAGGCGCACGCCGCGGCCCGGCACCAGCGGCTGGTCGGCGCCGAAGCGCCCACAGCGCTGGCCGGTGCCGTCGAAGCTCAGCGCCGCTTCGTCCCAGCGCTGCACGGCCCCCAGCGAGGGCTCGGGCACCCAGGTGGTGACCGCGGGCCAGGCCGCCTGCAGCGCCCCGGTGCCGCCGCAGTGGTCGCTGTGCAGGTGGGTGTGGGCGATGGTGGCCAGGGCTTGCTGGCCCAGCACCTCGCGCACCCGGTGCACCGTCTGCGCGGCGTGCTTGACGTGGCCGGTGTCGACGATCGCCGGCTGCTCGCCCAGGCACAGCAGGTTGTTGGAGGAGAGCCAGTCGCGTTGCAGCACGACCAGATCGTCGGGAAGCGTCGGCGGTTCAGTGGATGGAATGGACATTCAAACAAAAGTTATCGTATAACTGCGCATCCCCCTGAATGCGGGGCTGGGTCCATGCGGTTCACCCAAGGGCCCACCGCCCCCGCGAGGGTGCATTTCGTACAGGGTTCCGATGCAGTTTATCCAACGTCTTCGTCGCCGCCTGCGTTCGCCGTCGCTTGACCTGCGGCGCTTGCGGGGCGCCAGCCAGTTCCTGATGCGCCACGTCGGCTTGGCGGGGCGCGCCCGCTGTGCGCAAACCCGTGATTCCCACGGGCACGTGGGGGTGCTGCTGGTGATCGAGACCCCACAGTGCATTCCGGTCGAGGCGCGGGCTGAAATTCAGGCGTACTTTCGCCGCAAGCTGTCGGAGTTCGGGGAACTCAAGGGCCGTTCGCTGAGCTTACTGTTGCGTGATCGCGACGACTTGGGCCGGGCCAAACGCAGCGCGTCGCGCAGCAGCTCCGCGCGCATCGCCTCGCTGGTGGCCGCCGCCAACCCGGGCGTGGATGCCGCCGCGCTGGCCGATCAGGTCGCCGACAAGCGGCAGCAGGTGCGCCAGCGCCTGAGCGAGCGCCGGCAGGCGCGCGAGGAAAGCGGCTACGTCCCGCTGGCGCCGGTGACCGACGTGGCGCCCCTGGCCGAGCTCTGAGGTGCCGGTTCGCCGGCGTCCGCGGGCGGCCAGCGGCGTGCCGCGGCCGCCAGTTGCAGCGCCGACGTGAACTGGCGCCGCTGGCCGGTGAACGGGTCGTCGAACGCCAGCTCGCGCGCCAGCAGTTGCAGCGGGCGCGCCGGATCGTCCGGCTCGCCGGCGCCGCGCAGCACCCGCGGGTAGAAGGCATCGCCCAGGATGGGCGCGCCCAGCGCGCACAGGTGCAGGCGCAGCTGGTGGCGCTGGCCGGTCACGGGGTGCAGCTGGTAGAGGGCGTGTTCGCCCAACACGGCGGCGCGTGTGACGTGGGTTTCGCTGTTGGGCGCGCCGGGCTCTTCGCGCGAGACGAAAAAGCGCTGCGGGTCCGGCACCAGCCGGCTGCGGTGGGTGCGCGGCAGCGCCAGGGCGGGCAGGGCGGGCGCCACCGCCTCGTACCGCTTGTGCACGGCGCGGTCGCGAAACAGCGCCTGGTAGCCGGCGCGCGTATCGGGCTGCACCGCAAACGCCACCAGGCCGGCCGTTTCGCGGTCGATGCGGTGGATCGGGCTCAGGCCGTCGATGCCCAGCCGGCGCCGCAGGCGCACCAGCAGGCTGCGCTGCACGAAGCGCCCGCCGGGCGTGACCGGCATGAAGTGCGGCTTGTCGGCCACCACCAGCCAGTCGTCCTGGAACACGATCTGCTCGGGCGCGCCGTCCAGCGCCGGCTCGTCGGCCCAGCCGCGGTAGTAGAACAAGCGCAGGCCGCCGCGGCAGGGCAGCTCGGCCGCCACCGGGTGGCCCTGAGCGTCCAGCACCTGGCCGCTGTCCAGGCGGTGCTGCCATTCGTCGCGCGTCAAAGTGGGCAGGCGCTCGGCCAGGAAATCGAGCACTGTCGGCCAGCCGGCGCCCGGCACGGCGACGCAGCTGGGGCCGACGCCGTCGCGCAGCGGCAGCGGGGGCAGGGCGGCGCGGGCCATGCGGCGCGGTTCAAGCGGCCGGCCGGCGGCGGAACACCAGGTCCCACACGCCGTGGCCCAGGCGCAGGCCGCGGCGCTCGAACTTGGTTTCCGGCCGGTAGGCCGGGCGCAGCGCGTAGCCGTCGGCGGTATTGGCCAGCAGGGGCTCGGCGCCCAGCACGGCCAGCATCTGCTCGGCGTAGGGCTGCCAGTCGGTGGCCAGGTGCAGGTGGCCACCGGGCTTCAGGCGCTCGGCCAGTTCGCGCACGAAGGGCGGCTGGATCAGGCGGCGCTTGTGGTGGCGCTTCTTGTGCCAGGGGTCGGGAAAGAAGATGTGGATGCCGTCCAGCGTGGCGGGCGCGACCGTCTGGCGCAGCACCTCGACGGCGTCGTGCGGCACGATGCGGATGTTGCCCAGGCCCTGCTCGCCCATCAGCTTGAGCAGCGCGCCGACGCCGGGCTCGTGCACCTCGCAGCCGATGAACAGGGTGTCGGGCATCAGCGCCGCGATGTGCGCCGTGGCGTGGCCCATGCCGAAGCCGATTTCCAGCACGAATTTATCGTATTTTTGGCCGCTGGCGCTTGTCTGGTGTGCGCAAGCAGCTATTAAATCAGGAGTCTTCGGGTCGTGGGGCAACACGTAGCGCGGCCCCAGTTCGGCCAGCGCGCGGGCCTGCCCGCTGGTGGTGCGGCCGGCTCGCGTGACGAAGCTGCGGATGGCGCGCGGGTGGGCCACGTCTGTGTCGGCGCCGTCGCTGGCCGGCGGTGCGCACGTGGCGTCGGTGCCGCGGGTCACGGTTGCGCGGGCGGGACGTCGGCGGCTTCGGCTGCTTCGCCGGGCTTGCGCAGGCTCAGCGGCGCGCGCTGCTCGCTGCTGGGCAGCGCGGCGCCGTTGAAGCGCGAATGCTTGCCAAGCAACTGCACCAGTTGCGCGAACACGCGCGGGTTGCCGGCCAGGCATTCGCCTTGATCCATGAAGTCGGCCTCGCCGACGAAGTTGCCGATCAGGCCGCCCGCCTCGGTGATCAGGAGGCTGCCGGCGGCCACGTCCCAGGGTTTGAGGCCGGTCTCGAAGAAGCCGTCGGTGAAGCCGGCGGCCACATAGGCCAGGTCCAGCGCCGCCGCGCCGGGGCGGCGCAGGCCGGCGGTGCGCTGCATGACGTCGGCCATCATGCGCAGGTAGCCC
>MKTG01000068.1:3259-3679 GCA_001897615.1 Burkholderiales bacterium 68-10 | reverse complement strand
AGACCGGAAAACCGTGGATGAAGTTGGTGGTGCCGTCCAGCGGGTCGATGATCCAGACATGGTCGGACTGCGGGTTGCCGCGCGTGGTGCCCGACTCCTCGGCGTGGATGCCGTGGCCGGGATAGGCGGTCAGCAGGGTGTCGATGATGGCGTCCTCGCTGGCGTGGTCGACCTCGGTGACGAAGTCGTTGACCTGTTTCTGCGAGATGCGCACGGCCTCGACGTCGAGCGCGGCGCGGTTGATGATGGCGCCAGCGGCGCGCGCGGCCCGGATGGCCACGTTCAGCATGGGGTGCAGGGAGGACGACATGGGTTGTAGGAAGAGCGTGAGGCCCGCGGCGCGCGATGGCGTGGGGCAGAACAAGGGGTGCATTTTCCCATGCTTTGGTCGGGGCCGCTGCCAGCGGGCGCCGCGCCGGC
>MKTG01000068.1:0-3224 GCA_001897615.1 Burkholderiales bacterium 68-10 | reverse complement strand
GATCAAGGGAGGTGCAATCCCGCAACCCCGTTGACCGAAAGGAGATTCACATGGCCAACCAACTCGTTCGCAGCCGGCTGTTCGATGATTTCTTCAATGATTTCGCGCCCGGTTTCTTCGTCAAGCCCCTGCACGGCGATCCGCTGCCCACAGCGGCGCAGATCCGCGTCGACGTGAAGGAAAACAACGGCAACTACACCGTCGAGGCCGAAGTGCCGGGCGTCGGCAAGGACGACATCCACGTGTCCATTGATGGCAGCGTGGTGACGGTGCGCGCCGAAATCAAGCAGCAGGACAGCCAGTCCAGCGGCGAGCGCGTGCTGCGCAGCGAGCGCTACTACGGCGCCGTGGCGCGCAGCTTCCAGCTGCCGCAGGACATCGACCAGTCCGCCGCCAAGGCCAGGTACGACAACGGCGTGCTGACGCTGACCCTGCCCAAGAAGCAGGCCAGCGGTTCGCAGCGCCTGACCATCGAGTAAGCGCCTGGGGCATCCACCCCGCCTGCGGGCGGGGGCTCATGCGCTCAAAAAGCCCAGGTCGCGCGTGCCGAACTGGGCGATGACGGGCGCCACCAGCGGCAGCTCGGTGGCGCTGACACCGAACCAGCGCGCCAGCGTGGCGGCGTACTGGTCGACGGCGGTGCTCGGCAGCAGCCGGCCCTGGCCCACATCTTCCGGTCCCTTGAGCACGGCCTGCGGCGCCTGACCATAGAAGGCGCCGCCGCGCACCGCGCCACCCAGCACCATGTGGTGGCTGCCCCAGCCGTGGTCGGAGCCGTCTCCGTTGGAAACCAGGGTGCGGCCGAAGTCGGACGCTGTGAAGGTGGTGACCTGCGGGCCCACGCCGATGGATTCCAGCGCCTGCTGAAAGCCGCTCAGTGCCCCACCCAGCTCGGTCAGCAGGGCGGGATGCCGGTCCATCAGGTTGTCGTGGGTGTCAAAGCCGCCCAGCGAGACCAGGAACACTTGGCGCTTGGGCCCCAGCTGGCCGCGCGCGGCGATCAGGCGCGCCACCATCTTGAGCTGCTGGTTCAGCGTGCGGCGGCGCCCGTCCACCAGATCGGGCAGCACGGTGTCGAACTGGCCGGTGCTGCCGGCCAGCGCCCCCGCCAGCGTGGCGTGCGAGTCGAGCGAGCGGGCGGTGATGCGGTTGAGCTCGCTTTCCAGCACCTGGGCGCGCGGCTGCGTGATCAGCGTGCGCAGCGCCTCGCGACAGGCCTGGGCGCCGTACATGCCATCGTCCTGCGTCACGCCCTTGATCGCCACCGCGCCACCGGCGCCGATCTGGTAGGCCAGCGCATGCTCGCCCGACAGGAACACCGCGTTGCCGGTGACCGACATGCAGGTGAACAGCGCGCTGCCGCCGTTGCCGGCCAGCGCCAGGTCGCCCAGCCGGCCACCCCAGCCCTTGACGGCGCCCTCGGCGGCCGAGCTTTGCCAGACCGACTGCTGGTCGTTGTGCGAAAACAGCTTGGGCGGCAGCGGCACCGTGCGGGCCTGGTACTGCGCCAGCGTGGTGGGCACGCGCAGCGGGCCGACGTTGAGCTGCAGGGCCAGCTTCTTCGCATCGAACAGCGGCTTGAGCGGTGCCAGCTGGGGCGCCAGCGCGTATTCGCGGCCAGCGGGCAGACCTTGACCGGTCAACGCCGTGCCGGCCAGGCTGGCGTGCGCGATGGCCAGCGACTGGCGCGCCGTGGCGTATTCGGCGTGGCTGGCGCTGTCGTACGGGATCAGGGTGTTGCCGTTGTCGTTGCCGCCGTACAGAAAGACGCACACCAGGGCCTTGTAGCCGTCGGCGCTGAAGGCCGCCGCTTCGCCCATGGCCGCCAGGCTGAGGGCCCAGGGCGCGGCGGTGCCGGCGAGGCCAAGCTGGCCGAGTCGGCGCAGGAAGGCGCGGCGCGCCGCGGATGACAGTGAGGTCATGGCGGTGTTCGTCATTTCTGCACCAGGTATTCGGGACAGGCCATCACCAGCGCGATGGCGGACCAGACGCGCTGGTTGCGGCCCCAGTCGCTGTCGGGCTTGAGGGTGGCGATGGCGTCGCGGATGGTGGCCACGGTGGCGGGCGAGAGCTGGCCGGCCGCCAGCAGTAGGTTGAGGCGCTCGACCAGCGCCGCGGCGTCCTGCACCAGCGCCATCTCGCGCGTGTAGCGTTCGACCCAGATCTTGCTGGTCTTGCTGCCGTAGGCGCCCCAGGCGATGGCGCCCTGCATGTAGTTCAGGTAGCCGGCCACGGAGGTCTCGTTGGTGAGCTGGAACTCCGGCGCCGGCTGGCCGCGCTCGGCCAGCGCGGTGCCCGGCGGCACGTAGCCGGGGCGGAAGAAGTTGAACACCGAGGGGCTGCGCAGCGGGCTCTGGCCGAGCGCGGTGGAGGCGTCGGACAGGTCCCACAGGATCCACTTGCCGTCGCTGGAGGTGGCTCCGAAGCTGCGCGCCCACTGCACGAAGCGGATCATGGGCTCGCGCAGCTTGCCCCAGGCCGGGCCATTGAGGCCGGGGTCCTGGTGCGCCTCCGGATCCAGCAGCACGGCGCGGGTGACGGCGCGCAGGTCGCCACGCACGCCGGCACCGTTGTTGTGGAAGGCCGCCGCCACGCGGCCCACATAGGCGGCGCTGGGCGCGCTGGTGACCAGGCGCTGGATCAGCTGGCGGCCGATGAAGGGCCCGACGTTGGGGTGCTGGAACAGGATGTCCAGCGCCTGGCGCAGCCGCGTCGTGCCGTCGCCGGCGGCGATGCTCTGGCCCAGCACGGTGACGCTGTCGCTGGCGTGCTGCGCCGGGTTGAGCTTCATCGGACGGCGAAACGGCGCCGGATCGGTTTTCTGCTCGCCGCTGGCGGCGTCGAGGTCGTAGCCGGTGAACACCTGTGCCAGGGCGCTGACGTCGGCCTGGGTGTAGGTTTCCTGGGGCTGGCCGCCGCGCAGCGTGCCGTCGGGGTTGAGCTGGTACAGACCGATGGTGAACAGCTGCATCACCTCACGCGCGTAGTTCTCGTCCGGCACACGGCCGGCGGCGTTGGGCTTCTTGTTGCCGCGCGTGTTCAGGTAGGCGCCCATGGCCGGGTTGAGGGTGATGGCCTGCAGCAGCTCGCGGAAGTTGCCGAAGGCGTGCTGGTTCAGCAAGTCCCAGTAGGCCGCCATGGCGAAGGAGGGCCAGTAGCCGTCGATGCCGTTGCCCGACACCACCAGGATTTCCGACCAGGCCAGCGCCACCCGCTTGCGCACG
>MKTG01000067.1:5731-6261 GCA_001897615.1 Burkholderiales bacterium 68-10 | reverse complement strand
GCCGAGCCCCGGCGCCTTGGGCAGTGCGATCTCGCCATCGACATATTTGAGCTTGCCGCCCACGATGATGTCGTCGAGCAGGTGATGGTAATGCGCGTCGGCGGCAAAGCTCATGTTGGGCAGTGCGGCGCCCAGATGCAGCATCGACGCGAGCTGGATGCCGAGCTCACCCGAGGAGTGGACGCTGGCGCCGAACTGGAAGGTCTCGAGCACCTGGCCGGCCTTGTAGGCCTGCCGCAAGCCGCCCCAGAACGTGGTGTCGAGCAGGATCACGTCCACCGCGTCATGCTTGATGCAGCTTGCCAGCTGCTCGAAATTCACCACCACGGTATTGGTGGCGGTGGGGATGGAAATGCGGTCGCGCAACCGCCGCATGCCTTCGAGCCCGAAGCACGGGTCCTCGAAATAATCGTTGCGGATATGCTCGATTTCCTTGGCGACCCAGATCGAGTCCTCGACCGACCACACCGAATTGGGGTCGAGCCGGAAGCGGTCGCCGGGCAGCGCTTCGGCAATTGCCGAGAACACTT
>MKTG01000067.1:4106-5626 GCA_001897615.1 Burkholderiales bacterium 68-10 | reverse complement strand
CGGAATCCGTTCGCGCAGCGCCCCGCCGATCAGGTCGCAGGCGCGCACCCCCAGCGCTTTGCCGGCCACGTCCATGCAGGCCATTTCCAGTGCCGCATGCACCTGCATGCGTGAATTGTAGAGGCTGGCCACCGGGTTCATGATCTTCCAGCGCAGCTGTTCGAGCTGCAGCGGATCGTGACCCTTGAGGTAGGGCAGCAGGCCCTTCACCGAGGCTTCGGCGCTCTCGCCGCCGCCGCCGAGCTCGCCCCAGCCGGAAATCCCTTCGTCGGTCACCACTTCGACGATGGTGCGCACGAACCGCCCCCAATGGGCGCCCGACGCATGCCGCAGCGGCGCCTCGAGCGGCACGGCGACGGTGGTGGCCTTGATATCGACGATCTTCATTCGGTTGCGGTCTCGACGTTTCGAACGGGCAGGGGAGGCCATCCGGTCACCACCGGCGACCGTTTGGTCGCCGCTTCGGGTGCTGCTTTTGTCGCATCCCGCATCGGTGTCGTCCTCCCTTGCCAAGCCGTTGTAGGTCTACCATACTAGTTGTGTCAATTGCTCTCGATCCTGTTCCAAACGAACGGGCTTGGCAAGCGCCGATCAGGCGCAGGGAGCAATGGCAGGGAGAAGCGGGAGGGACGTCGTGCCGATTTACGCATTCACCGGGAGCCTGACGCGCGCCATGCCGCAATACGGCGCCGCCAATGGCGAGGGCATCACGCGGCTGAGCTTTGATGATGAAACCGGCCGGCTGGGCGCGGTGGATCGCATCGGCGGCGTCGATGACACCGCCTGGCTGGTAACCGACGCGGCGCGCGGCCGGCTCTACTCGACTTGCGAGATCACCGGCACCCGAGAGAGCGCCATCGCCGCCTATGCGGTGGAGGCGGGCGGGTTGCGGCTGATCAACCGCCAGCCGACGCTGGGCAACGAGGCCTGCCACGCCAGCCTCTCGAGCGACGGAAAATTCCTGCTGGTCGCCAACTACAATGGCGCCAACCCCGAGGGTTGGCCCGACGCGGCGCTCAGCGTCTTTCCCATTGCCGATGACGGCTCGCTCGGCGCTGCGGTGGCGAGCGTCCGCCACACCGGCAGCGGCCCCAATGCGGCCCGCCAGATCACGGCGCATGCTCATTGCGTCGTGCCAGCGCCAGCAGGCGACATCGTCTATGTCGCCGATCTCGGCATCGACAGGCTGGTTGCCTACCGGCTCGGCGCCGATGGCGGCCTCACCCACGAATCCGCCCGTGATTTCGCTCTGCCGCCCGGTCTCGGCCCGCGCCACCTGGTGTTCTCCAGCGATGGTTGCGCCATCTTCATGGTCAGCGAACTGATCCCCACCGTGGTCAGCCTCGCGGTCGACCCGGCAACCGGCGCGCTGTCCCAGCGCGACGCTTTCACCATTCCCTCGCGCGATGGCGGCATCGTCCAGCCGGCAGGCATCGTGCTCAGTGCCGATGGCCGGCATCTGTTCGTGGGTTTGCGCGTCTGCAACGACATCCTGGCGCTCCGCATCGACGCGGCGACCG
>MKTG01000067.1:553-4084 GCA_001897615.1 Burkholderiales bacterium 68-10 | reverse complement strand
GCCCTCTGGCCGCCACCTCGTGGTCGCCAACCAGGGTGCCGATCGGCTGACGGTGTTCGGCGTCGATCGCGCCACGGGCACCCTCTCCGAGCCGCTGCAGCATTTCGACGTCGGCACGCCGATGTCGGTCAAGCTCGCCGCCTTCTAGGCGGCCTCTTCCTCCCTCCGTTCATCAGAGCTCCCCATGATCAACGAAATCCTCTTCGTCCATCACAGCCATACCGACATCGGCTACACCCACCCGCAGCCGGTGGTGATGGAACTGCACCGCCGTTTCATCGACGAGGCGCTCGATATCGCCGAGCGCACTGCCGACTACCCCGATGACGCCAAATTCCGCTGGACCTGCGAGGTCACCGGCGGAACCATGGACTGGTGGGTGAACGCGTCAAACGCCGACCGCGACCGCTTTCTCGCCGCCGTGAAGCGCGGCCAGATCGAAGTCGCCGGCATGGGCTGGCACATGACCCCGCTGATGGACCATTCGATGGTCCTCGATGTGCTGAAGCCGCTGAAATTCTTTCGGAAGCTCGGCATCCCCGTGCGCTCGGCGATGAACACCGACGTCAACGGCCTGCCCTGGGGGGTGGTCGACGCGCTGCTCGATCACGGCATCACCGGCATCTCGATGGCCATCAACGAGCATTATGGCCATGCGCTGAAGCCCTGGCCGCGCGCCTTCAACTGGCAGGCGCCGGGCGGTCGCAGCATCACTGCCTATAACGGCTTCATCTATGGCGTCACCTCGGATCGCAGCCTGCAGATCCCGACCAACATGGAAGAGGCGCGCGCCCGCGTGCCGCGCTGGGCCAGGAAGTGGGAAGCGACCGGCTATCCGCATCCCTTCCTGATGATGCAGATCACCAATGTCCGCTACCACGACAACGGCTCGCCGCAGGCGGCGCTGCCCGATTTCGTCCGCAACTTCAACGAGGGCAACGCCTCGACCGGCGGCATCAAGCTCAGGCTCGGCACGATCAGCGAGTTCTTCGATCGCGTCCGCCAGCAGCCGGCGGAGACCATCGAGACGCTGCGCGGCGACTGGACCGACTGGTGGAATTTCGGCGCCGGCTCCACGGCGCACGAAACCGCGCAGGCGATGCGTGGTCAGCGCGACCTCGATGCCGCCACCGGCCTCGATGCCTGGCACCCGACCGAGGCGCCGCGCCGCCGCGCCATGCTGCACGACGTGGCCCGCAAGGGCCTCGCGCTCTATGCCGAGCACACCTGGGGCGCCGACCGTTCGATCAGCCAGCCGTACTCGCCCGAAACCCGCACCCAGCAGCTGTTGAAGCTCGCCACCGTCGCCGAGGGCGCCAGCGTCGCCCGCATGCTGCGCCGCGACGGGCTCGAACGGCTCGGCATCGAGGCCGGCGGCGACGCGCCGACGCTGCTGGTCTACAACCCGCACGGTTTTGCGGTGAAGCAGTCGGTCCGGCTGCCCTACCTGCCGCCGATGACCGATGCGCCCGATCCAAAGCGCGGCTTCGGTCTTGAGGACCTGGTCCCCACCGGGCCCTCGTCGCACCGCATCCAGCGCCAGGACGTGGTGACGTCCGACCTGCCCGAGCATGGCGCCTATTACACAGCGCCCATCGAAGTGCCGGCGCTGAGCTATGTCACCATCCCGGCCGCCAAGGCCGCCGTGATGCCCAACGGCAAGCTCTCGGCCAAGGACGGCGTGCTGTCCAATGGCCGCCTCACCGTCAGCCTCGACGCCAAGGGTGGGCTCGCCTCGCTCAAGCTCGATGGTGCAGAGTATGCCGGCGCTGCCGCGCAGCACCTGAAGTTCGGTGTACCGGTGCTGGAGCGGGTTGCCTCCGGCATCCGCACCGACATGTTCGGACAGCCCGATCTCGAGTCGCCCGACTGGCACCTCGCCTGGCACCGCGACTGGCAGGCCGAACGCTTCGACGGCAAGCTGGTCACGACCAGCGAGGCGGTCGAGCGCGGCAATGCCCGTATCGTCCAGAGCTTCGAGTTGCCCAATGGCGACAAGGTCGACGTGCTCTACCGCCTCGTCGGTGACGAGCCGGTGCTGCATGTCGAGGCCACCGTGACCAAGCAGCCGATCGTCGAGCCGCACGCCATCTACCTGCCCATACCCACGGCGCTCGCCCAGGGCTGGGACGCCCACTACGAGACCGGCGGCGCCGTGGTGAAGCTCGACGACGAGCAACTGCCCTATGCCAGCCGGCACTACATCACGGCGCAGCGCTTCATCCGCATCGGCGACGCCAAGTCCGAGGTGACGGTCGCCTGCCCGGATGCGCCGCTCTGGCAGGTGGGTGGCTACACCTTCGGTCGCTTCGGCGATCCCGATGGCCGTGTCGCCCGCGAGCGGCCGACCCTCGTCGCCTGGCTCACCAACAACTACTGGAGCACCAACTTCCAGGCCGACCAGGGCGGGCAGAGCAAGTACCGCTTCACTGTGGTGCCGGCGCCGCGCCGCGAACTCGGCGCCTCGGCCCAGGCGGCGCTGAGCTATGCCCAGCCGCTCGCTACCCATGTCTATGCCGAACGCGGGCCGACCCGCAGCACCGCGGCAAGCCTGCTGCAGCTCGATCTCGGCACGGCGCTGCTGACCCGGCTCGAAGCCGACGGCAATGGCGTGGCGCTCACCGTGCTCAACCCCGGCGATGCCGAGGTCGAGGCGAAGATCCGCCCCGGCAGCCTCGCGCCCAGCAAGGCCAGCCGTACCCCGCTCTCCGGTGGTGCCGGCGAGGCCCTGCCGGTGGCCGGCGGCGCAGTCACGTTCACCGTCGCGCCGCGGGCCTGGACCCGCATCGCACTGAGCTAAATCTACTCTCTGGAGGAGGAACCCCGTGAGCAAGATCAAGACGATCTACATCTGCAACCATGCCCATACCGATATCGGCTTTACCGACTATCAGGAGCTGGCGCTGCGCCAGCATGGCGAGTTCGTCGGCCAGGCGCTCGACCTGATCGAGGCCACTGACCGCTACCCCGCCGAGGCACAGTATCGCTGGACCGTCGAGACCACCGGGCCGTTCCTCCGCTACCTCCGGCAGGCCAGTCCTGCCGAGGTCGCCCGTTTCCGCCACTGGCACGAGCAGGGCCGCATCGATATCGCCGGCATGCAGTACAACATGACGCCGCTGCTCAATATCGAGCAGATGCACCGCTCGCTCTACCCGCTCAGGGCGTTGCGCGACGAGTTCGGCTTCCATGTCGAGGCCGCCATGCAGGACGACGTCAACGGCGTCAGCTGGCTCTATGCCGATCTCCTCGCCGAGCTCGGCATCAAGTTCTACACCGCCGCCATCAACCCGATCCGTGGCGCCCGCCCCAAGCCGTTCCCCGGGGCGTTCCGTTGGGAAGGCCCGAGCGGCAAGCAGGTGCTGGCCTGGAACGGCTATCACTACCTGTTCGGTCGCAGCCAGGCCGGGCTCGGCAACTGGGATCTGGTCGATCGGCTGCTCCCGCGCTGGATCGACGAGCTCGAGGCCGACGACAGCTATCCGTTCGATTTCCTCTATTGCGAGTCCACCCACCCGGTGCGCGTCGATA
>MKTG01000067.1:0-333 GCA_001897615.1 Burkholderiales bacterium 68-10 | reverse complement strand
GATCGTCGGCATCGGCGAAGCGCTGGAAGCCTGGCGCCGCAGCAAGGGGCAGGGCGACTGGAACGCCGACCGGGCAGCCGACATCTACGAGTCGATGACGCTGTTCGACGAGCACACCTGGGGTGCCTATTCGTCAGTGGAGGCGCCGCATTCGCTGTTCAGCCAGGCGCAGTGGAATCGCAAGGCCGGCTTCGCCTACACCGCCGCCATGGAAGGCCATGGCACGGTCGCGAGGGCTGCCAATGCGCTGGCCGCGCCGCTCGGCACCAAAGGCCCGGAAGGTATCTTCAATCTCGGCAATCTCGACCCCAAGGAGGCCTTCAAGGCCTCGGG
>MKTG01000066.1:95980-102162 GCA_001897615.1 Burkholderiales bacterium 68-10 | reverse complement strand
ATGGCGCCCACCAGCCGCCGGCTGTGGGCACCGAAGTGGCGCATCAGCGTGGCAATGCTGTCTTCCAGCGCTGCCTTCGCTGGCGGGCCGCGCCCGGCCACCTCGGCCATCAGGTCGATGCCGCCGGCGTGCACGCCGAAGTCGAAACCGGGGTCGTCGACGTAGCTGGACGGCACGCTGGCCAGCATCTGCGCCGTCACCGTCTCGCCGGCGGCGTGGGACTGGCGCGCCACGCTGTCGCGCAACGTGGCGTCGCTCCAGGGCACTTGGCCGGCATCGGTGCCGGTGTCGCGCAGCGCCTGCTCCAGCGGGCCGGCCTGGCGCGCGCGGGCGCTGGCCTGGATCATCTGGCTCTCGTAGCGCTCCAGCACGAAGTGGCGGTTGGACAGCAGCACCACCATGTCATTCTTGCCGCCCGGCATGCCCAGCAGCGCCATCAGCTGGATGCCGATCAGCCGCGCGGTGGAAAAGCCCGGCGCCAGGCTGGCGTGGTAGGGCTGGGTCAGGTCCTGCACGTAGTGCAGGGCCAGCCCGGCAAAGCGCCAGCCCCAGTACGGGTGGCCGCTGCGAAACGCCAACTCGGACAGCGTGCGCCACTGGTGCAGGCGCAGCAGCGGATAGGTGCGCTTGAGAAAGCCCGCCGCCGCATAGATGACCGGCGATTCGTGGTGGTAGCCCATGTGGAACGGCGCCTGGGTGGCGAAGTCGAGGCTTGGGTTGCCGAATGGGATCTTGCCGAAGCCGTAGCCGGGGCCCCAGCTGGAAGGGCTGTCTTCCCACAGGTTCAGGTCGATGCCGTAGTCGGGCTCGTCGCTGGCCGAGGCCAGCACCGCCAGCGGCGCCACCGCCTCGCCCGCCTGCAGGCGCACGAAGCGGTGCTTCTCGCCGTCCTTCTCGCGCAGCGGCAGGGCGTTGACTTCGTCGTGCGGCATCGGCGCGCCGGCCGGCTCGGGGCCCCAGGGGTCGGGTTGCACGTACAGCGCCAGGCGGCTATCGGGCGACACGCGCAGCGCCGTCAGGAAGGCCCGCCGCAGCGCTTGCGGCCCCTGGCTGGCCACGCCTGGGTCAAAGCGCAGCGCGGCCGGCAGCGGCGGGTAGTGCGCCAGGTTGGCCCGCGCCCAGGCGTCCTGCTCGGCCAGCAGCGCGGCGATGGGCGCGGCCTGGGCAGCCAGGAAGGCTTCCAGTGGCTCGGCGGTGACGGGCGCGGCCTGAGCCACTTCGGGCATGACCTCGAAGGCCCGGTAGCTGGCCAGCGCATGGTTGCTCCAGGCCAGGGCGGAGGTGGTGCCGGAAAGCACCAGGGCGGCGAAGACGAAGAACTGTTTCATGGCGGTGAAAGAGCGCGGTGCCGGCACCGACCCGCAGGGTGCGGATCGGTGTCGATGGTTGGTTGCAGATCGGTGACAAGACATGCCGGCAGGCTCAATCCTCGCACGGGCGGCCTCGGTCAGCCATCCAGCCGCCGCGCTTGGCGTCACGGCGCGCCATGCGCGCCAGCCGGCGACTGCTGCCACCGGTCAAGCACGGGTCACAGCACGTTCGACAGGAAGCGCCTGGTGCGCTCTTCCCTCGGCGTGTCGAACAGTTCGGCAGGGGTGCCTTCTTCGACCAGCCGGCCTTCGTCCATGAAGAGCACCCGGTGGGCCACCTGGCGGGCAAAACCCATTTCGTGGGTCACCACCACCATGGTCATGCCTTCCTCGGCCAGTGACTGCATGACCGCCAGGACTTCGCCGACCATCTCCGGGTCGAGCGCCGAAGTGGGTTCGTCGAACAACATGATGCGAGGCTGCATGGCCAACGCACGGGCAATGGCGACGCGTTGCTGTTGTCCGCCAGACAGCTGGTTGGGGTAGGCGTCGATCTTGTCGAGCAGGCCCACACGCTCAAGCAGGGCGCGGGCGCGGGCATGGGCCGCATCGGGTGCCAGCTTGCGCACCACGCTGGGTGCCAGCGTGATGTTCTCCAGCGCCGTCTTGTGCGGAAACAGGTTGAAGCGCTGGAACACCATGCCGATGTCGGCACGCAAGGCGTCGAGATCGGTCTTGGGGTGGTGCACCGAGACCTCGCCAACCAGCACTTCGCCGCCACTGCTCTCTTCCAGGCCGTTCAGGCAGCGCAGAAACGTGCTCTTGCCCGAGCCCGAGGGGCCGATCACGCACACCACCTCGGAGGCATCGATGGCGCAGTCGATGCCGCGCAGGACCTCGGTGGCGCCGAAGCGCTTGGTCAGGCCGTTAACGCGAATCGCCGCGACCATAGCGCGCCTCCAGTCTCCGGATGGCATAGGCCAGACCCAACGTCAGCATCCAATAGACCACGGAGATGGTCAGGTAAGGCTCCCAGTAACGCGAATACGCACCCGCGACGGTGCGTGCGGCGTAGGCCAGTTCGGCAAGGCCGATGGCCGAGATCAGGGAGGAATCCTTGAGCAGGGCGATGGCGTTGTTGCCCAGCGGGGGCAACATGCGGCGGAACGCCTGCGGCAGTACCACGTGGTACATCGTGCGCGCAAAGCTCAATCCCAGCGAACGCGCGGCCTCGAACTGGCCCCGGTCGATGGACTGGATGCCGGCGCGAAAGACCTCCGAAATGTAGGCGCCGGCATTGAGCGTGAGCGCCGCGACGCCGGACAGGAAGGCGCCATAGTTCTGCTTGATGTGACGCGCCGCGTCACCCGAGATCAGCAAGCCGTCGGCCGGATTGACGAACAGGGGCATCACGGCGAAATGCATCAGCAGCAACTGCACGAAAAGCGGGGTGCCACGGAAGAAGCTGACATACAGCGTGGCCGGCCAGCGCAGCAGATACTTGCACAGCTGTCTGGCCGGGGCATGGCGCGCGTCGGCCAGGCGTGCCATGCCGAGCAGCAAGCCCAGCCCCGTGCCCTGCACGATGCAGATCACGGTGACCAGGATGGTCATGCCCAGTCCGCTCCAGAACAACTGGGCGTACTCGTCGATGATGTCGACCCGGAACCAGCCGAACCACAGGACCTGATCCATGGGATGCTTCGGCGCGTTTCTTACTGCGCCGGCAGGGCGGGTGCCTCAGTCTGGAACCACTTCTTGTAGATCTGGGCGTAGGTGCCGTCCGTCTTGGCGGTGGCCAGGCCCTTGTTGAGCTTGTCGAGCAAGGCCTTGTTGCCCTGCTTCACGACGATGCCGAAGTACTCCTTGGGGAAACTCGCGTCGGACACCGTCTTGAGCTGCTTGTGCTCCTGGGTGCGGAAGGCGATCACGCCGTTGTCGCCGATCGCCGCGTCGACACCGCCGTTGGCCAGTTCGGAGATGATCACCGGGGTGCTTTCGAAGCGGCGAATGTCCGGGTTGGTCTTGCCGAACTCGCGCGAGGCGATGTCGTCGGCCGTGCTGCCGGTGACGACCGCGACCTTCTTGCCCGACAGGTCCTTCAGGTTCTTGACCGTGCTGTCCTTGTTCACGGCAATCAACTGGCGCGCCTCGAAGTACGGTGCGGTGAAGTCATAGGATTGCTTGCGCTTGTCGTTGATCGTGACGCCCGAGATCACCAGATCCACGTCACCGTTGTTGAGCGCCGCGAAGATGCCCGTCCAGGGAGTATTGACGATCTTGATCTGTAGCCCGGCTTTCTGTGCGACGGCTCGAATGATGTCGATGTCGTAGCCGACGATCTCCTTGGTCGGGGTTTCATAGGCGAACGGACGGTAGGTGGCGCTCGACCCGACGACCAGTTCCTTGTTCTGGGCCTGGATACCAGCCGACAGGGCCAGCAGGCCCGCCGCGCAGATCAGCTTCTTGATGAGTCGCATCTCGGTGTTCTTGGGTGTGAATATGAACGATAGTGGTTAAATTTTACGCGCTCATCCGAGGCGCCAGTCCCGCCTGGGCATGGCGCTCCAGCGCCCAAGGTCACTCGGCTTGGTGGTCTGCCGGGGGTCGTGGGCTGCGGTGCTCGGCATCGGGAGATCGATCGCCAGGGCCAATGGATGTCCCTTCTTGGGGGGGATATCCCGTGATGGCCCGGATCTCGCGGTACAGCGGTTGCAGCCGCTCGTACATGCGGCAGTACACACGCCGGTAAAGTGCTTCGTAGGTGCGCGCGTGCGCGGGCTCGGGGGCAAATACTTGGCCCACGCGCGTCATGGCCTGAACCGCCTGCGCAAAGCCCGGGTGCAGCCCCAGCCCGACGCTGGCGATGATGGCCGCGCCCAGGCCGCTGGTCTCGTACAGGTGCGGGCGCTCGCAGGGCAGGTTGAAGACGTTGGCGGTGATCTGCATGACGGCGTCGCTTTGCGATCCACCGCCCGACACGCGCAGGCGCGTGATGGGCACGCCCGTGCGCCGCTCGGTGCGCTCCTTGGCCTCGCGCAGGGCGTAGGCCAGGCCCTCCAGGATGGCGCGGTACATGTGGGCGCGGGTGTGCACGTCGCCAAAGCCGATGATGGCGCCCTTGGCCTCGGGGCCGGGCGATTTGATGCCGGGGTTCCAAAAGGGCTGCAGCATCAGCCCCTGGGCGCCGGGGGGCACGGCGCCCACCAGGGCGTCGAACAGGCTCTCGGGCGCCACGCCGCGCGCCAGGGCCTCTTTCTCCTCGTGCTGGCCGAATTGCTCCTTGAACCAGCGCACCATCCAGAAGCCGCGCGTGATCTGCACCTCGGTGTTGTGGTGCCCGGGCACGGCCGCCTGGTAGGGCGGGATGAAGGGCGTGACCTCGCGGTAGCGTGCCGTGCAGGTGTTGAAGGTGGCGGCCGTGCCGTAGGACAGGCAGCCGATCTCGGGCGTCAGGCAGCCCGCGCCCAGCACCTCGCAGGCCTTGTCGGCGGCGCCGGCGATCACCGGCAGGCCGGCCGGGATGCCGCTGGCCTGCGCCGCCTCGGCCGTGACCGTGCCGAGCACGGCGCCCGCCGGCAGCAGCTCGGGCAGCATGGCGCGGCGCACCGGCAGCGCGTGCCACTTCCAGTCCCAGGGCGCGGCCCAGCGCCCGCGCCGATAGTCGAACGGCACGTAGCCCACCTGCGATGCCACCGAGTCGGCCAGCCGACCGGTCAGCCGCCAGTTCAGGTAGCCCGACAGCAGCAGCACATGCGCGGTGCGCGCCCAGGCCTCGGGCTGGTGCTGGGCGATCCAGTTCACCTCGGCCTCGTGCTGGAAGTGGCGCACCGCGCCGCGCATGCCGATGGCCGCCAGCGCGCTTTCCCACCACCAGGGCAGGCGCGGCGCCTGGGCGGCGCGCCGCTGGTCGAGCCAGATCATCGAGGGGCGCGTGGGTTGCAGCGCCGCGTCCAGCGTCACCGGCACGGCGCGCTGGGTGGTCAGCACCACGCCGGCGATGCGCTCCGGCGGCATGTCGGTGTTGGCCCACAGTTGCCGGCAGGCGGCGCACAGGTGCTGCCAGAAGGCTTCGGGCGCGCACTCCATCCAGCCCGGCTCGGGCGAGCGGTAGCTGTCTATGGCCACCTGCGCCTTCGCCAGGAGATTGCCCCGCAGATCGAACAGCAGCGCGCGCACGCTTTGCGTGCCGCAGTCGATGGCCAGCAGGCAGGGTGGGTTCATGAGGCGGCTGGCTGCGGGGACTGTCAGCCAGCTTGCACGACATGGCGTCGCAGCCAGTCGGCGAAGGCGTCCTCGGGCAGATCGTCGTCGCTGGCGGTGAGCTCGAATCCGTTGAGCTGCAGGAGCAGCTCCGTGACCACGAAGGCGATGCGCTTGTTGCCGTCGATGAACGGATGCCTGCTCGCGATGTCCCGACCATAGGCAACAGCCAGCGCGGCTGCGTCGGGCGTGCCGTGGCCAGCGAGGTGTTGCGGGCGTGCGAGCGCCGAATCCAGCAGTCCGGTGTCACGCACGCCTTCCAGTCCGCCATGCTCGCTCAGCTGCATGTCGTGGATTGCCAGGGTGGCTTCGCGCGCGATCCAGACCCAAGCGCTCATTTGGTCAGCTCGTGCAGCACCGCACGGCGCTTCTTCTAGATGGCACGCGCGGCGTCCATCTGCGCGGCGAGTTCCGGGTCATGCCTAGTGAGGCGCAGGCCCTTCGGCGTTTCAGTGACGTAGAGCAAGCCGCCTTTTCCCAGTTGCAGCCGATTCAGCAATTCGCGCGGGAAGGCCGCGCCTACCGAATTGCCAATCTGAGTGAGCTTGAGCGTATGCATGGCGGGCCTCACTTGTTATTACAAGTGTAATGCTCGACTGGAGCGTGTGC
>MKTG01000066.1:91994-95853 GCA_001897615.1 Burkholderiales bacterium 68-10 | reverse complement strand
TTCCCCTCTGGGTCTGGCCGGTCCTGGCCCTGCTGTTACTGGTGTATTTCGGCTCACCCTGGACCAACTACACCCAAAGCCGGGAATGCCAGCGCATCTGCCGCGCCGAGGGCTTCGCGGACAGCCGCTTCAAGCCCCAGTACCGCAGCAAGGCCGGCCCGCAACCCAGCAGCTGCCACTGCCTGAGCGAAGCGGAACGTCAGATGAAAGACCGGATACCGCCGGGCACCCGGGTTTTCTGAAGCCCCACCCGGGGCACCCCTGCCCGCGCCACCCATCGCGCGCCCGGCACGTGGTGCCGGCCCCATGGAGCGTCACGCCGCTGGGCCACGGCCATCGGCACATGCAGAACCGGGTCACGGTCACCCGGCCCTGAATCCCGTCGCGTGGTGCCAGCACCGCGCACTGGCACCAGCTGTACTGCGGAAGCGCCGATCGGGCAAACGCTTGTCCATATTGTTTCCAATTGAGAAACAGTGAAATCCTTTTGTTGGGCTTTTTTTAACATGCTATTGGCCGCACACTTCATCCCATCGAAGGCGCATACAAGCAGCTCCTTCGAACCCACCGGTCGCACCGTGCGGCCCATTGATTCAGTGACTTTTGAAGGAGTTTCACCATGTCCAAGTTCAACGCCATTCTCGCAATCGCAGCCGCTTCCGTCCTGTTGTCGGGCAACGCTTTTGCCGCTTCGTTGCAGCCTGCCGCGGGTGAGGCGCCTTTTGCCGACACCGTGGTGGCCAGCAGCCTGGTGCAGCGCGCCGAGGTGCGGGCCGATGCGGCACGCCACCTGCCGGCCGCCGGTGAACTGAATGTGACCGCCGCGCCGGTGTTCGAGAGCGATGTGAGCCGTGCCGAGGTGCGCGCCGCTACCCGCGAGGCGATTGCCCACGGGGTGCGTCCGGCTACCGGCGAGCAGGCCTGAGTGGCAGGACTGGCCATCGGCCACCGCGAAGGCCGGGCGGCCTGAACGGCGACTCGCGCGCTGAATCGGCGTGCTGAGATGGCGCGGCCCGAGCATTGCAACGCCCCTGCCGGTTCTGCCGGCGGGGGCGTTTTGGCGTGGAGGCCGAGTCGGCGCCTCCCCCGTGCCACGGCGTCACGCCGTCCACGCTCAGCCCGCCAGCGCGCAACGGCTCGGGCGGTCGGATGGAGCGATCCTCTACAGTCCGCGCATGAATCCTGCTGCCCCCCGCGCCCTGATCCTCGCCGCCGGTCGTGGCGAGCGCATGCGCCCGCTGACCGACACCTGCCCCAAGCCGCTGCTGCCGGTGCGCGGCAAGCCGCTGATGCAGTGGACGCTGGAGGCGCTGCTGCGCGGCGGCGTGCGGCGCCTGGTGGTCAACACGGCCTGGCTGGGCGATCAGGTCGAGCATCATTTTGGCCCGCAGCGTTTATCTGACGTGCGCAAGCAGCTATCAATAAAGGAGCAATTTGAATTGCACTTTTCCGGCGAAGGGCACGACTTTGGCGGTGCGCTGGAGACCGCCGGCGGCATCGCCCGCGCCCTGCCGCTGCTGGCGCCCGGCGCGGGCGACGTGTTCTGGGTCGCCGCCGGCGACGTGTTCGCCCCCGGCTTCGACTTCGCGGCCGACGCGGCGCGGCGCTTTGCTTCCAGCGGCCGGTTGGCCAAGTTGTGGCTTGTGCCCAACCCGCCGCACCATCCGGCGGGCGACTTCGCCATCGGCGCCGACGGCCTGGCGCTGAACGAGGCGCCGCCCGGCGGCGAGCGGCTGACCTTCAGCACCATCGCGCTGTACCGGCGCGCGCTGTTCGAGCCGCCCTGGTGCGACATCCCGCCCGGCAACCCGCGGGGCGTGGCCGCGCCGCTGGCGCCGCTGCTGCGCCGGGCCATCGCCGCCGGCCAGGTGGACGCCGAGCGCTACCTTGGCCCGTGGACCGACGTGGGCACGCCCGAGCGGCTGGCGGCGCTGAACGTCGCCGTGTCATGATTCGCGCCATGAACCCGCCCACGCCTTATGCCGCCCGTCGCGCCCGCGTTGCCGCCCAGCTGGGCGCCGACGCCATCGCCCTGATCCCCACCGCGCCCACGCGGGCGCGCAACCGCGACAGCGATCACCCGTACCGCCACGACAGCTACTTCTATTACCTGACCGGCTTCAGCGAGCCCGATTCGTGGCTGGTGCTGACCGGCGACGGCCGCAGCACGCTGTTTTGCCCGCCCAAGGACCTGGAGCGCGAGATCTGGGACGGCATCCGCCTGGGCCCCGAGGCGGCGCCCGCCGCGCTGGGCGTCGACGAGGCCTATCCGGTCACTGAACTGGACACCCGCCTGCCGCGCCTGCTGGAAAACCGCCGCGCGGTGTGGTTCCCGTTTGCCATCCACGCCGGGCTGCCGGCGCGGGTGGACGGCTGGTTGCAGCAGGTGCGCGCGCGCGTGCGCTACGGCGCCCTGTGCCCGGGCGAGCAGCGCGACCTGTGCGGCGTGCTGGACGAGCTGCGCTTGATCAAGGACGCGCACGAGCAGGCCGTTATGCGCCGCGCCGGCCAGATCAGCGCCGGCGCCCACGTGCGCGCCATGCAGCGCAGCGCCGCCATGCTGCGCGCCGGCCAGGACGTGCGCGAATACCACTTGGAGGCCGAGCTGCTGCACGAATTCCGCCAGCACGGCGCGCAGTCGCCGGCCTATCCCAGCATCGTGGCGGCCGGCGCCAACGCCTGCGTGCTGCACTACCGCGCCGGCAGCGCCGCCATCCGCGCCGGCGAGCTGGTGCTGATCGACGCCGGCTGCGAACTGGACGGCTACGCCAGCGACATCACCCGCACCTTTCCGGCAGATGGGCGCTTTTCCGGCCCGCAGCGCGCGCTGTACGAGCTGGTGCTGACCAGCCAGCAGGCCGCCGTCGGCGCCACCCGGGCGGGCGCGCGCTTCACCGACCCGCACGAAGCCGCCGTCAAGGTGCTGACGCAGGGCATGCTGGACTTGGGCCTGATCGACAAGGGCCAGCACGGCACGCTGGAGGACGCCATCGCCCATCGTGCCTACTTCGCCCACTACATGCACCGCACCGGCCACTGGCTGGGCATGGACGTGCACGACTGCGGCAGCTACGTCGAGCCGGCCGAGGTCGGCCAGGTGAACGAGCGGCGCGACCCGCTGTCGGGCGAGCTGATCCAGGACCGCCCCAGCCGCATCCTGCGCCCCGGCATGGTGCTGACCATCGAACCCGGCCTGTACGTGCGCCCGAGCGAGAAGGTGCCCAGCGCGTTCTGGAACATCGGCATCCGCATCGAGGACAACGCCGTCGTCACCGCCGACGGCTGCGAGCTGCTGACGCGCGACGTGCCGGTCGAGCCCGACGCCATCGAGGCGCTGATGCGGGCGTGAGTGCGTCCGGCGTGCCCCGCGCGCGGGCCGTCAGCGTCGGCGCCGCCCGGCCGCTGACGGTGCCCGGCGGGCGGCAGTTCCTCAGCGGCATCGCCAAGCAGCCGGTGGACGGCCCGGTGGCCGCGCGGCCGCTGGGTCTGGCCGGCGACGAGCAGGCCGACCTGAGCGTGCACGGCGGCCTGCACAAGGCCGTGTATGCCTACCCGATCGAGCACCTGCCGTTCTGGCGCGCCCAGCGCCTGGCGCGCGGGCTGGATGCGCCGCACGCACTGCCACCCGGCTTCATGGGCGAAAACCTGCTGCTCGAAGGCCTGCTGGAAGACCGCCTGTGGGTGGGCGACACGCTGCGCTTGGACGGCTCGACCTGCGTGCTGCGCGTCACCGGCCCGCGCGAGCCCTGCTACAAGTTCTGCGCCGTGATGGGTTTTGCCGAAGCCGCCCGCGTGATGGTGCGCGAAGGCCGCTGCGGCTTCTATCTGGCGGTGGATGAACCAGGCGAGCTGCGCGCCG
>MKTG01000066.1:56015-91986 GCA_001897615.1 Burkholderiales bacterium 68-10 | reverse complement strand
TGGGCCAAGCACCGCCGCTGATGCAAAAACAGCGTCTGGCGCGCTCCAGGCAAGCGCCAGCAGCTATCAAATCAGGAATGGTGACGGCGTGCTGGCCGCATCGAGGCGAGCGTGTTCAGCCCCAGTGCCAGCAGCGCCCCCGCGATGGCGCCGCTCAGGTGGGCGGCGAACACGACGTTGAAGCCCCAGCCGGTGTCAAAGCCGATGGGCACGCTCCAGCCGCGCTCCAGTGCCAGCTTGATGGCCAGCCCGCCACCTAGCAGCAGGCCCAGCCAGCGGCGCTCGGGCGTGGCCAGCGCGCGCAGCGCCAGCACGGCGGCGGCGGCGTGGATGGTGCCGGACAGGCCCCAGTAGGCCGCCACCTGCGGCCAGCAGCGCAACCCCAGCGTGCCCAGCGGCCAGGCCAGCAGCAGCGCCAGCGCGTCGCGCGCCCGCGCCGCCAGCGCCGCGCCCAGGACCGCCAGCGCGCCCAGCGCCAGCATGTTGGCCAGCGCGTGCGGCGCCAGCCGGTGCAGCAGCGGGCCGCTCCACAGCGTCCAGGGCGCGCCGGGCCAGTCGCCGCGGTGCCAGGCCAGGGCCTCGGGCGGCAGGCCAGGGCGGCTGGCGGCCCACCCGACCAGCGCGCTGGCCACGACCAGCAGCAGGCAGGCCAGCGGCCAGGCGCCGCGGCGCAGCCGGTTCACGCGTGCTCCGTCGCGCCGTCCGGCGCCGTTTGGTCGCTATTGAATAGTGAGCTGCTGGCGCAGGTCAGTCGGGCGCCGGCCTGGGATTTCATTCAAAGACTGCCTGCCACAGCCGCTGGATCGCGGTACGCTGGCCGGCCACCGGCTCGGGCTCGATCTGGGTGCTCTGCTCGTCCAGCCGCGCCAGGTGCTGCAGGTGGCGCAGGTGGCGGTAGGCGTCGGCGGCGGCATGGCCGACGCCGGCGGGCAGCAGGCCGGCGGTCTCGGCGCGCTGCAAGAGGGCGATGTTGCCCAGGTTGGGCTCCAGCTCGGGGTGCTCGCGCGTGTGGGCCAGCACCAGGTACTGGGTGGCGAACTCGGCCTCCACCATGCCGCCGGGGCTGTGCTTGAGGTCGAACAGGCCGGCGCGCACCGGGTTGGCGGCCTGCATGCGATCGCGCATGGCGACGATCTCGGCGCGCAGCGCGGCGTGGTCGCGCGGCGCGGTCAGCACGGCGTGGCGCACGGCGTTGAAGCGCGCCGTCAGGTCGAACGGCGGCTCGGCCGCCTCGGCGCCGGGTGCCGGCGCGCCTTCGGCCAGGCGCGGCGCCAGCAGGCGGGCGCGCGTCATGGCCTGGTGCTCCCAGGTCCAGGCGGTGTTGCTGCCGCGGTTCTGCTGGTAGTCGGCGTAGGCGTCGAAGCTGGTCACCAGCAGGCCGGAGTTGCCGTTGGGGCGCAGGGCGGTGTCGATCTCGTACAGCTCGCCCTCGCGCGTCTGCGCGGTCAGCCAGTTGATCAGCTTGCGCGCCAGCGCGGCGTAGATGTCGGGCGCGTCCTCGTGCTCGTCGTCGAACACGAACACCAGGTCCAGGTCGCTGCCGTAGCCCAGCTCCAGCCCGCCCAGCTTGCCGTAGGCGATGGCGGCAAAGCGCGGCTCGGGCCGGTGGTGCTGGCGCAGGCGCGGCCAGCACCAGCGGGTGGTCAGGCGCAGGATGGCGTCGGCCAGCGCCGACAGGTCGTCGGCCACCTGCTCGACGGTGATGCGCCGCTCGATGTCGCGCACTAGGGTGCGGAAGGTTTCGGCGTGGTGGGCACGGCGCAGCAGGTTGAGCAGGTTCTCGTCGTCGTCCTCGCCGGTGCTGGCCAGCGCCAGGCGGCGGCGCTCCAGCTCCTGCTCGAACGCGACGGCGTCGAAGCGGCCCGACAGCAGGCCGGGGCTGGCCAGCTCGTCGATCACGCCCGGGTGCCGCATGACGTAGCGCGCCGGCCAGCGCGCCGTGCCCAGCACGCGCAGCAAGCGCTCGTGCACGGCGGGGCGCTCCAGCAGCAGGGCCAGGTAGCTTTCGCGCCGCAGCAGCGGCTCGACCCAGTCGGCCAGGCGCAGCACGGCGTCTTCGCTCACGCGGCCTTCGTCCAGCCAGGCGGCGGTGCGCTGCAGCAGGCGCAGCAGGCGGCCCAGGGCCTCTTCGCGCAGCGCGCGCACGCGCGGGTGCTCCTGCCACTGGGCCAGGCGCTCGCGCGCGCGCTCGGGGAAGGCGGCCAGCACGGTGGGCAGCTCGTGCGGTTCGGGGGCGGCGGCGGGCTTCTTGCCGCAGCCCTTGCAGGGCGCGTCGCCGCCCAGCAGGCCGTCGAACTCGTGCGCCACGCGCTCGCGGTGCGCGCACAGATCGGCCAGGAAGGGGCCGGCGTGCTCGTAGCCCAGGGTGCGGGCGATCCAGTCCAGGTCCTCGTCCTGCGTCGGCAGCACATGGGTCTGCTGGTCGTCCAGGTACTGGATGCGGTGCTCGACCCGGCGCAGGAAGACGTAGGCGCGCGCCAGCGCGTCGGCGGTGTCCGGCGGCATCAGGCCGGCGCGGGCAACGCGCTCCAGCGCGGCCAGCGTGGGGCGGGTGCGCAATTCGGGGAACTGGCCGCCGCGCACCACCTGCAGCAGCTGCACGATGAACTCAATCTCGCGGATGCCGCCGCGCGACAGCTTGACGTCGTTGGCGCGCTCGGGTCGGCCGGCGCTGCGGCGGCTGGCGTGCTCGCGGATCTGGCGGTGCAGCGTGCGCAGCGACTCGAACACGCTGTAGTCCAGGTACTTGCGGAACACGAAGGGCAGCACCACGGCGCGCAGCGCGCGGGCGGCGGGCACGTCGACGGCGGCGCGCGGCGCCAGCGCGCGGCTCTTCAGCCAGGCCAGGCGCTCCCATTCGCGGCCCTGCGCCAGCATGTACTCCTCCAGCGCGTCGAGCGAGCACACGATGGGGCCCGATTCACCGTTGGGCCGCAGCGCCAGGTCGACGCGGAACACGAAGCCGTGCTCGGTGGTGTCGCCGATCAGGGTCTGCGCCAGGCGCACCGCGCGGCTGAAGTACTCGTGCACCGAGACCTGTCCGCGGCCGTCGGGGCGGCCGGCGCTCTGGCCGTCCTCGTCGTACAGGTAGATCAGGTCGATGTCGCTGGAGACGTTGAGCTCGCGCGCGCCCAGCTTGCCCATGCCGATGACCCAGAAGCGCGCGCGCTCGCCGGCCTCGGTCAGCGGCGCGCCATGGCGCTCGTCGAGCTGGGCGAAGGCTTCGGTGAAGGCGGCGTCCAGCGCCAGCTCGGCCAGCTCGGTCATGGCGCCGGTGACGGCCCGCAGCGGCGCGCCCTGCTCGCAGTCCAGCACCACCAGGCGCTCCAGCACCAGCTGGCGCAGGATGCGCAGGCGCTCGCCCAGCGCGTGGCCGCGCGCCGCCAGCGCCGCCAGGCAGGCGTCCATCGACGCCTGCGTGGGGGTGCCGGGCGGCAGCAGCGGCAACTCGTCGGCGTAGCGGCGGCGCAGCCGCTGCACCAGGCGGGAATGGGTGGCGCTGGCCGACGGACCGGCGTCGGCGCTTAACAAAGATTCACCGTTGCCACGAGAACCTTGCACATCGGCAGGGGTCATAATTTCTGTTGTTTCTCCGAGGCGCCGGGCGGCGCGCGCCGCGCCGCCCGTGGGCCTTGCTCCTGTCTTCGTCCGCAAGCCGCTTGGTTCAGTCGTTCATCCACGTTGCCGCTGTCCTGATGCGCTGGGTCGTCCGCGGTGTCGGCGCCCTGTTGTTGCTGATGCTGCTGGCCGCGGCCGCCTTGCACTGGGTCATTGTGCCGCGTATCGACGAACTGCGTCCGCGGCTGCAGCAGCTGGCCTCGCGGGCCATCGGCGCGCCGGTGCACATCGGTCTCATCGAGGCGCATTCCAACGGGCTGGTGCCTTCGGTGGCGCTGCGCGACGTGCGCGTGCTGGACCCCGAAGGCCGCGCCGCGCTGCAGGTGCCGCGCGTGCTGGTGGCGTTCTCGGTGCTGTCGCTCAGCACGCTGGGGCTGGAGCAGCTGGTGATCGACGCCCCCGAGCTGGAGCTGCGTCGCACGCGCGATGGCCGGCTGCTGGCCGGCGGCATCGACCTGTCGGGCGACGCCGCCGGCGATACCCGGGCGGCCGACTGGTTCTTCTCGCAGGACGAGGTGATCGTGCGCGACGGCCGCGTGCGCTGGGTGGACGAGCAGCGCGCCGCGCCACCGGTGCAGCTGAACGAGGTGCTGTTCATTGCCCGCAACGGCTTCGGCCGCCACCAGCTGCGGCTGGACGCCACGCCCGAGCCGGCCTGGGGCGAGCGCTTCAGCCTGATCGGGCTGTTTCGCCAGCGCGTGTTCTCGCGCCACCCGGGCTACTGGCGCGACTGGGACGGCCAGGCCTTTGCCAGCACGCCGCGCGTCGACGTGTCGCGGCTGCGCCAGTACGTCGACCTGAAGACCGACTGGGGCGTGGACGTGCAGGACGGCCACGGCGCGCTGCGCCTGTGGCTGGAGCAGAAGAAGGGTCGCCCCAGCGCCGTCACCGCCGATATGGCGCTGGGCGCGGTGTCGGTCACCCTGGGGCCGCGCCTGGAGCCGCTGGCCTTCAGCGAATTGACCGGTCGCCTGGCCTGGCGCGACCCCGGCGACGGCATGACGCTGGACACGCGCGATCTGCGCTTCGTCGACGCCGACGGCCTGGCCTGGCCGGGCGGCAACGTGCGGCTGACGCTGCACGACGCCGCCGGCAGCCGGCCGGGCGGTGGCGAATTCAGCGGCGACCGGCTCGACCTGGCGGCGCTGGCCAAGATCGCGCAGCGCCTGCCGCTGCCGCCGGCGGTGCACGAGCGGCTGCAGGCGCAGCCGGTGCAGGGCCTGGTCGAGCGCATCGAGGCGCGCTGGCAGGGCACGCTGGAGGCGCCGACCGACTGGCGCGTGCAGACCCGGGTCGGCGGCTTGGCGCTGGCCGCGTTGGCGCAGGCGCCGCGGGCCGATGGCGAGCCGGCGGCGGGCATCCCCGGCCTCGCAGGCGCCGCGCTGGAGCTGGAGGCCACGCCGGCCGGCGGCCGCGCCAGCCTGGCCATCGCCGACGGCGCGCTGAGCTTTCCGGGCGTGTTCGAGGAGCCCCGCATCCCGCTGGCGCGGCTGGAGCTGCGCGGGCGCTGGCGCGTGCAGGGCGAGCACATCGCGGTCGATGTCGAGCAGCTCGAACTGCGCAACGCCGACGCCACCGGCAGCTTCAAGGGCAGCTGGCAGACCCTGGCCGGCCAGTCGGGCGCGGCGCGCTTTCCGGGCGTGCTGGAGCTGTCGGGCAGCTTCAGCCGCGCCAACGGCGCGCGCGTGCACCGTTACCTGCCGCTGGTCATCCCGGCCGAGGCGCGCCACTACGTGCGCGACGCCATCGTGCGCGGCGACGCGCGCGACGTGGCGGTGCGCATCCGGGGCGACCTGCGCGAGCTGCCGTTCGACAAGCACCCCGAGGCGGGCGAGTTCCGCTTTGCCGGTCCGGTGCAGGGCGTCACCATGGCCTACGTGCCGCGCGCCCTGCAACCCGAGGGGCAGCCGCCCTGGCCGGCGCTGGAAGGCCTGGCGGGCGAGCTGATCTTCGAGCGCAACAGCATGCGGGTGCGCAATGCCAGCGCGCGCGTGCAGGGCCATCCGGGCTGGCGCTTCACGCGCGTGCAGGCCGACATCGCCGACCTGGAACACGCCCGCGTGCAGGTCGAGGCCGAAGGGCGCGGCGTGCTGGCCTCGGCGCTGGACATCGTGCGCACCTCGCCCGTGGCCGGCTTCATCGACCACGCGCTGGACCGCACCAGCGCCAGCGGCGACGCCGGCCTGTGGCTCAAGCTGGACTTGCCGGTGGAGCACATCGAGCAGGCCAAGGTGGCCGGCCGCGTCACGCTGGCTGGCAACGAATTGCGCATCGCCCCCGAGGCGCCGCCGCTGGCGCAGACGCAGGGCGTGGTGACCTTCAGCGAAACCGGCTTTGCCATCGCCGACGCGCGCGTGCAGCTGCTGGGCGGCCAGGCGCGCCTGTCGGGCGGCATGCCCGGCGGCGTGCCGGGTGGCCCGGCGGTGCTGCTGCGCGCCGCCGGCACCGCCAGCGCCGAGGGCCTGCGCCAGATGGCCGACTGGGCGCCGCTGCCGGCGCTGGCGCGCCAGGCCAGCGGCAGCGCGGCCTACGAGGCGCAGATCGGTTTTCGCGGCAGCGAGCTGGAGTTGCAGGTGCGCAGCGACCTGCGCGGCCTGGCCTTCGAGCTGCCGGCGCCACTGGACAAGCCGGCCGATGCCGCCTGGCCGCTGCGCTACGACAGCGGTCCGGTGGCCGGCGCCGCCGAGCGCCGGCGCTTGCGCGTGGCGGTGGCCGATCGCCTGGCCGTCGAGTACGAGCACGCCGCCAGCAGCGGGCGCGTGCTGCGCGGGCTGATCGGGCTCGGCCCGTCGGCCATGGCGCAGGCGCTGCCGGCCAGCGGCGTGCAGGCGCGGCTGGAGCTGCCGCGGCTGGACGCCGAAGCCTGGGGCGCGGCGCTCCAGCGCGTGTTCGGCGGTGGCTCCGCGCTGTCCGCCGGCGCGGGACTGCTGCCCACCCAGTGGACGCTGCACGCCGACGAGCTGCTGCTGGATGGGCGCAGCCTGCAGCAGGTCAGCGCCAGCGGCACGCAGCAGGCCGGCAGCTGGCGCGGCGAAGTGCAGGCGCGCGAGCTGGCCGGGCGCATCGAGTACCACGAAGGCGCCGACGGCCGCGCCGGCAAGGTGTCGGCGCGGCTGGCGCGCCTGAGCATCCCGGCCGGCGGCAGCGACGACCGCACCCTGCTGGCGCAGCCGCCGTCCCACATCCCGGCGCTGGACGTGGTGGTCGATCAGTTCGAGCTGCGCGGCAAGCGCCTGGGCCGGCTGGAAATCCAGGCGGTGAACCGCGACGTGGCCTCGTCCTCGTCGGGCACTGTGCTGCAAGATTGGGAGCTGTCCCGGCTTGCCCTGCAAGCGCCAGAGGCCGATTTCATTGCGCAGGGGCGCTGGGCCGCGCTGGCGCGCGGGCCGGGTCTGCCGCTCGACCCGCGCGGCTCGCGCGCGCCCGAGGACCGGCGCCGCACGCAGCTGGACTTCAAGCTCGACATCCGCGACGCCGGCAAGCTGCTGGCGCGCCTGGACATGCCCGACGTGCTGCTGCGCGGCCGCGGCGAGCTGCATGGCAGCCTGGGCTGGCGCGGCACGCCGTTTTCGCCGCACTATCCCAGCATGGCCGGCCAGCTGCACCTGGACGTGGGCGCTGGCCAGTTCCTCAAGGCCGAGCCGGGCGTGGCCAAGCTGCTGGGCGTGCTCAGCCTGCAGGCGCTGCCGCGGCGGCTGACGCTGGACTTCCGCGACCTGTTCTCGACCGGCTTCGCCTTCGACTTCATCCGCGGCGACGTTGAGGTGCAGGCCGGCATCGCCCGCACCAACAACCTGCAGATGAAAGGCCCCAGCGCGGCGGTGCTGATGGACGGCGAGGCCGACATCGACCACGAGACGCAGCGCCTGCGCGTGCTGGTGGTGCCCGAGATCGACGCCGGCACCGCCGCGCTGGTGGCCACCGCCATCAACCCGGCCATCGGCATCGGCGCCTTCGTGGCGCAACTGGTGCTCAAGCGCCCGCTCATCAAGGCGGCGACGCGCGAGTTCCAGATCAGCGGGCGCTGGGACGATCCGCAGGTGACGCCGGTGGGCGCGCCGGCCGCCGGCGCCCCCGCGCCGACCGAACCCGCCGCCCCGTCGGCCCCGCGCTCGTCGGCCGACACGGCCCAGGAGGAACGCTCGTGAAAGTCGCCGCCATCCAGATGGTCTCCGGCCCCCGGCTCGCCGACAACCTGCGCGACGCCCAGGCGCTGCTGGCCGAGGCCGCGCGGGCTGGCGCCGAGCTGGCCGTGCTGCCCGAGTATTTCTGCCTCATGGGCCAGCGCGACACCGACAAGCTGGCCCTGGCCGAGCCCCTGGGCGAGGGCCCGATCCAGCGCTGGCTGGCCGACACCGCGCGCGCGCTCGGCCTGTGGCTGGTGGGCGGCACGCTGCCGCTGGCACCGGACGGCGCGCCGCCGCCGCTCACCCACTGCCGCAACACCACGCTGGTGTATTCGCCCGCGGGCCAGCGAGTGGCGCTCTACGACAAGATCCACCTGTTCCAGTTCGACGACGGCACGCGCCGCTACGACGAAGCGGCGGTGCTGGTGCCGGGGCGCCAGCCGGTGCGGTTCGAGCTGCCCTCGCGCGACGGCCACCGCTGGCGCGTCGGCCTGAGCATCTGCTATGACCTGCGCTTTCCCGAGCTGTACCGCCAGCACGCCGCCGCCGGCGCCGACCTGCTGCTGGTGCCCAGCGCCTTCACCCACGTCACCGGCCAGGCGCACTGGGAGCTGCTGTTGCGCGCCCGCGCCATCGAAAACCTGTGCGGCGTGGTCGCCGCCGCGCAGGGCGGCACGCACGAGAACGGCCGCCGCACCTGGGGCCACAGCATGGTGATCGACGCCTGGGGCCAGGTGCTGGCGCTGCGCGACGAAGGCGCGGGCGTGGTGCTGGCCGAGCTGGATGCGGCGCAACTGGCGGCGCGCCGCGCCAGCCTGCCGGCGCTGCGGCATCGGGTGCTGGGGTGAGCACGCGCCGGGCCCGCCCGCGGCAGCCCCGCCCCCGCGTGGCGATGGGCCGATGAGCAGCTCGGCGGCGGCGCCGCTGGACGCCGGTATCGGCGCCGCCCTGCGCCGGCTGCGCGCGGGGGCCTGGCGGCGCCACCTGCTGTGGGGCGTGCTGAGCCTGGTGGTGCTGGGGCTGCTGGCGATCCTGGTGTGGCTGGCGCGCGGCCACGAGATCGAGCAGGTGCAGCGCGCGCTGGAGCGCGACAGCGCCGACGCCACCCAGGTGCTGCGCGAGCGGCTGGCGCGCAATGTGCAGGACCTGCACGGCCTGGGCAGCGCGCCAGGCGATCCGGCGGCCTGGGCCGGCAGTGCCGCGCGCCTGCTGGATAGCCACCGCGAGTGGCTGCGCCTGCAATGGCGCGACCCGGCGCTGGCGCTGCGCGCCGAGGCCGACAGCCCCTTCCACGCGCCGCTGCCGCCCGACGGGCCGGCGGCGGCATCGGACCTGGAACGCGCCTGCGCGCAGGCGCGCGCCCAGGGCGAGCCGATCTACGCGCCGTCCAGCTTCGTGCTGCGCGGCGGCGGCCTGGGGGGCGAGGTGATGACGCTGTGCGCGCCGCTGCGGGGCACGTCGCTGCAGGGGTTCGTGGTCGCCAGCTACACGCTGGACGAACTGCTGCGCCTGCTGCCCGCCGAGCTGACGCGCGGCCAGAGCGTGGCACTGACCGAGCTGGACGGCACCCGGCTGGCGGTGCATGGCACGCCGCGCCGCGGCGCGCGCCTGTTCGTGGTGCAGCAACCGCTGGAGCTGGCCGGCGCCCCCATGCTGCTGCGGCTGGAGGGCGCGCGCCCGCTGCCGGACGTGTTCCCCAACGTGCTGACGGCGCTGGTCACCGGCCTGTCGATGGCGCTGATCACGGTGTTGCTGCTGCTGGCGCGCGACTTTCGTCGCCGCCAGCAGGCCGAGGCCGAGCTGGCCGAGGCGCTGGCCTTTCGCAAGGCGATGGAGGATTCGCTCATCACCGGTCTGCGCGCGCGCGACCTGCAGGGCCGCATCACCTACGTCAACCCGGCGTTCTGCGCCATGGTCGGCTGCGCGCCGCAGGAGCTGATCGGCCAGTCCGTGCCCGCGCCATACTGGCCGCCCGAGCGCGCGCAGGAATACGGCAAGCGCCAGGCGCTGCGGCTGGCGGGGCAGACACCGGTGGCGCGCGAGGGCGTGGAGACCGAATTCGTGCGCAAGGACGGCACGCACTTTCCGGTGCTGATCTTCGAGACGCCGCTGATCACCGCACAGGGTCAGCACACCGGCTGGATGAGCGCGGTGGTCGACATGAGCGCGCAGCGCCGCGCCGAGGAAGCCTCGCGCGCCAGCCAGGAGCGCCTGCAGGCCAGCGCGCGCCTGGCCACGGTGGGCGAGATGGCCTCGCTCATGAGCCACGAGCTGAACCAGCCGCTGGCCGTCATCGCCAGCTACGCCAACGGATCGCTGAACCTGCTGCAGGCGGCGGCGGGCGAGCAGGCCCACGCGCGCGAACTGCGCACCGCGCTGGAGCGCATCGCCGAGCAGGCGGGCCGCGCCGGCAAGGTGATCCACAGCGTGCGCGATCTGGTGCGCGAGCGCAGCACGGCGCGCCAGGCGGTGGCCCCGCAGGCCCTGGTCGACACCGTGCTGCCGTTGGTGCAGTTGCAGGCGCGCAAGCTGGGCGCGCGCGTGCAGGTCGACGTCGCGCCCGATCTGCCCGCCGTCTGGTGCGAGCCCACCATGATCGAGCAGGTGCTGCTGAACCTGGCCCGCAACGGCCTGCAGGCCATGGCCGAGGCGCTCGGCGCGCGCGTGCTGTCGCTGCAGGTCCGCGTGCTGGCGCCGGCCGCGGGCCAGGCCGTGCTGGAGTTTCGCGTCGCCGACACCGGCGAGGGCATCGACGACGCGGTGGCCGAGCACCTGTTCACGCCGTTTTTCACCACCAAACCCGAGGGCATGGGGCTGGGCCTGTCGCTGTGCCGCACCGTGATCGAGCAGCACGGCGGCACGCTGCGGCATGCCACCCAGGCGCCGCGCGGCACGGTGTTTTCGTTCACTCTGGCGGCGGCGGTGGGTTGAGCGCCAAGCACCGGATACCGAACGCAGAGGACGCGAAGGATTCGCAGAGGACGCAGAAAAGTCAAAAGAGTGGGTGGAGTCCTGGCGCCCGCGACAAGACCGTGTGATTGCCGCAAAAGCGGGGATCCAGGGTGAACGCCAACGCAGCCATGAGCGTCAGCGCTCGCGCGGCACTGGCGAAGATCGCAAGCGGTCGACTGCACCGGGTTCCATAACGGCGGCTGCGCCGTCATTGCACCGCGGCGCGGCGAAGTCATGCGTCCGTCGTCATTGACGCATGCGCAGCCAGCAAGGCCGCGTGAAACGCCAGCGCCGCGCGCGAAGGCTGTGGCGAGCGGCGCAGCACGCTGACGAAGTCGCAGTCGTAGCGCAGCCGCGCGGGTGCGATGGCGCGCATCTGGCCGCGCTGCACGAAGGCTTCGGCGTAGTGGTCGGGCAGAAAGCCGATGAAGCGGCCCGACAGGATCAGCGTGGCGATGGCTTCCTGGTCGTAGGCGGTGGCGCCGCGGCGCAGGCGCTGGCCGTGCGCCAGCTGCATGTTGGGCGAGTGGTAGCCCAGGCCGGCAAAGTCGTTTCTGGCCCGCAACGCCCGCCAGTCAAGCGCCGAATGCTCTGAATTGAATATCGAATGAGCGCTGCCGCCATACAGGTGCATGATCTCGCCAAACAGCCGTTCGTAGCGCAGGCTGGCCGAGGCGCGGTGCGCCGGGATCACGCCGACGGCGAAGCTGCCGTCCATCACGCCGCGCTCGATGGTCTGGATGCTGCCCACGTGCAGGTGCAACGCCACGTCGGGCGCCTGGCGGGCAAAGGTGGCGATGGCGGCGTGGATGCGCGCCTGCGGATTGCTGGCGGTCTTGTCGAACAACGCCACCGACAGCTGCCCGCCCATGCGCTGGTGGATGTCGTCGATGCCGGCGCGAAAGCCGTCCACCGCCGCCAGCAGGCGCAGCGTCTCGTCGTACACGCGCTGGCCCTCGGGCGCGAGGGCAAAGCCGCCGCGCCCGCGCCGGCACAGCGTCAGGCCCAGGCGCGTCTCCAGGTCCTTGACGTGGCGGCTGACGGTGCTGGTGCCGATGTTCAGCTCCAGCTCGGCCGCCGCCATGCCACCGCACTCGACCACGGCCTTGAACACGCGCAGCAGGCGCAGGTCCATGTCGCTGACCTGGCCCAGCACGGCGCGGATGCGCGGTGAGTTCTCTTTTACTTGCATGAATACGCAAATGAACTTGGATATATGCATATTTAACCTATTAAACCGGTGGCCGACAATGCACCGATTCCGCCCGCCAGGGCCCGACTGCTGGCTGACCCAAGGAGACCCGCCATGCCCGTGACCACCGCTTCCGTCCCCGCTGCTGCCGCCGTCCGTCGCGATGCCGCCTGGCTCGACGCGCACTGGATGCCCTTCACCGGCAACCGCCAGTTCAAGCGCGACCCGCGCCTGATCGTGGCCGCCCAGGGCGCCTACTTCACCGACGCCGACGGGCGCCAGGTGTTCGACGGCCTGTCGGGCCTGTGGTGCAGCGGCCTGGGCCATGGCCGGCGCGAGATCGCCGAGGCCGTGGGCCGCCAGGCCGCGCAGCTGGACTACGCGCCGGCGTTCCAGTTCGGCCACCCGCTGTCGTTCGAGCTAGCCAACCGCATCAAGGATTTGACGCCCGCCGGGCTGGACCACGTGTTCTTCACCAGCAGCGGCTCCGAGGCCGCCGACACCGCGCTGAAGATGGCGCGCGCCTACTGGCGCCTGAAGGGCCAGGGCGGCAAGACGCGGCTGGTGGGGCGCGAGAAGGGCTACCACGGCGTCAACTTCGGCGGCATCTCGGTCGGCGGCATGGTGGGCAACCGCAAGGTCTATGGCCAGGGCATCGAGGCCGACCACCTGCCCCACACCCAGCCGCCCGCCGGCACCTTTGCCAAGGGCCAGCCCGCCGAGGGCGGCCGGGCGCTGGCCGACCGCCTGCTGGACCTGATCGCCCTGCACGACGCCAGCAACATCGCCGCCGTCATCGTCGAGCCGTTTTCCGGCTCGGCCGGGGTGGTGATCCCGCCGCTGGGCTACCTGCAGCGTCTGCGCGAGATCTGCACCCAGCACGACATCCTGCTGATCTTCGACGAGGTCATCACCGGCTTTGGCCGCTGCGGCACCATGATGGGCGCCGACGCCTTCGGCGTGGTACCCGACCTCATGACCTTCGCCAAGCAGGTCACCAACGGCGTGCAGCCGCTGGGCGGCGTGGTGGCCAGCAAGGCGATTTACGACACCTTCATGGCCGCCGGCGGGCCCGACTACATGCTGGAGTTCGCCCATGGCTACACCTACAGCGCCCACCCGGTGGCCTGCGCCGCCGGCATCGCCGCGCTCGACCTGCTGGAGCGCGAGGACGGCCCCGGCCGCGTGAAGGCGCTCAGCGCCCACTTCGAAGCCGCCGTGCACGGCCTGAAGGGCGCGCGGCACGTGCTGGACATCCGCAACTACGGCCTGGCGGCTGGCTTCACCATCGCGCCCGTGGCCGGCGAGCCGGCCCGCCGCCCCTACGACATCGCCATGGCCTGCTGGAAGAAGGGCTTCTACGTGCGCTACGGCGGCGACACCATCCAGCTGGCGCCGCCCTTCATCAGCGAAAAGGCCGAGATCGACCGCCTGGTGAGCGCGCTGGATGACGCGCTGGCCGAAGTCGCCTGATTCCCGATCACTTCATCATTGATAGCTGCTTGCGCTTGCCTGGCGGGCGCAAGCGCTGTTTTCGTTCAGGAATGCGAGATCGCCATGAAACATGAAGCAAACGTCACCGCCACCGTCGGCCACCTGATCGATGGCCGCATCGTCCATGAGCAGGGCCGCGCGCAACCGGTGTTCAACCCCGCCACCGGCGCCTCGAACACCAGCGTCGAGCTGGCCAGCACCGCCACGGTGGAGCGCGCCATCGCCAGCGCCGCCGCCGCCTTTCCGGCCTGGCGCGACACGCCCCCGCTCAAGCGCGCGCGCGTGATGATGAAATTGAAAAACTTGCTGGAGCAGCACGCCGACGAGATCGCCGCGCTCATCACGGCCGAGCACGGCAAGGTGCTGAATGACGCGCACGGCGAGCTGCAGCGCGGCATCGAGAACGTCGAGTTCGCGATGGGCGTGCCCGAGCTGCTCAAGGGCGAGCATTCGCGCAACGCCGGCCCCGGCATCGACTCCTGGTCCGAGTTCCAGCCGCTGGGCGTGGTGGCCGGCATCACGCCCTTCAACTTTCCGGCCATGGTGCCGCTGTGGATGTGGCCGATGGCCGTGGCCTGCGGCAACACCTTCGTGCTCAAGCCCAGCGAGCGCGACCCGTCGTCGGCACTGCGCATTGCCGAGCTGGCGCTCGAAGCCGGCCTGCCGCCCGGCGTGCTGAACGTCGTCAACGGCGACAAGGAGGCGGTGGACACGCTGCTCGCCGACCCGCGCATCCAGGCCGTCAGCTTCGTCGGCTCCACCCCGATCGCCGAGCGCATCTACGCCGACGGCTGCAAGGCCGGCAAGCGCGTGCAGGCGCTGGGCGGCGCCAAGAACCACGCCATCGTGATGCCCGACGCCGACATCGCCAACGCCGTCAGCGCCATGATGGGCGCGGCCTACGGCTCCTGCGGCGAGCGCTGCATGGCCGTGCCGCTGATCGTCGCCGTGGGCGACGACACCGCCGAGGCCATGATCGCCGGCCTGAAGACCGCCATCGCCGAAATGAAGGTCGGCCCCGGCACCGACAACGCCAACGACATGGGGCCGCTGGTGACCCGCCCGCACTTCGAGAAAGTGAAGGCCTACGTGGACAGCGGCGTGGCCGAGGGCGCCCAGTTGCTGGTCGATGGCCGCGCCTTGAGAGTCAAGGGCCACGAAGAGGGCTACTTCATGGGCCCCTGCCTGTTCGACCACGTCAGGCCCGGCATGAAGATCTACCAGGAGGAGATCTTCGGCCCCGTGCTGGGCATCGTGCGCGTCAAGACCCTGCAGGAAGGCATGGACCTCATCAACGCGCACGAATACGGCAACGGCACCTGCATCTTCACGCGCGACGGCGAGGCGGCGCGCTATTTTTCAGATCACATCCAGGTCGGCATGGTCGGCATCAACGTGCCGCTGCCCGTGCCCGTGGCCTACCACTCCTTCGGCGGCTGGAAGCGCAGCCTGTTCGGCGACCTGTTCATCTACGGCCCCGACGGCGTGCGCTTCTACACCCGCCGCAAGACCATCACCCAGCGCTGGCCCTCGGCGGGGGTGCGCGAGGGGGCAGTGTTCAGCTTTCCGAGCCACCAGCACTGACGGGGTGCTCTGTCAGCATCAAAAAGCCGCCGAGCCGCAATGGCCGGCGGCTTTTTTCTTGCGTTCGATCATCGGGCCAGCCGGCTGGGCGATAAAGACACCCGCCTGAGTTTTCAATAAAACAAGGCTCCAGCGCTTGCCAGTCAAGCGCGAACAGCTATTGATTCAATAGTGATTCGGGTGAGCCTTGGCGCACCAGCCGCCAAGCCGTCGCCGCGCCACCGGGGGCCGGCCCTCGCGCTGGCCTCATCCACAATCGGCCCACCCCCTTCCAGTGCACCCGCTTCCCCCATGGCCATCAAGAAATCCGAGCTTTATTCCTCCCTTTGGGCATCGTGCGACGAGCTGCGCGGCGGCATGGACGCCAGCCAGTACAAGGACTACGTGCTGGTGCTGCTGTTCATCAAGTACGTCAGCGACAAATACGCCGGCCAGCCCTTCGCGCCCATCACCATCCCGCCCGGCGCCAGCTTTGCCGACATGGTCGCGCTCAAGGGCAGCAGCGACATTGGCGACCAGATCAACAAGCGCATCGTCGGGCCCCTGGCCGCCGCCAACAAGCTGGCCGACATGCCCGACTTCAACGACGCCAGCAAGCTCGGCAGCGGCAAGGAGATGGTGGACCGGCTCACCAACCTGATCGCCACGTTTGAAAACCCCGCGCTGGACTTCTCCAGGAACCGTGCCGATGGCGACGACATCCTGGGCGATGCCTATGAGTACCTGATGCGCCACTTCGCCACCGAAAGTGGCAAGAGCAAGGGCCAGTTCTACACCCCCGCCGAAGTCAGCCGCGTCATGGCCAGGATCATCGGCATTGGCGGCGCGCACACCCACCGGCTGGGCAGGTGCGGATTTCTGCGCCGCAGCACATGGCGCTGGACACCATTCGGGTGTTTGCCATCTCCAGGCTGCCGTGGATCAAAGGGCAGCAACGCAAGGTGCAGGCGCAGGAGCGCGAAGCCCCGCGCGACTACATCGACCGCGAGAGCCACTACCTGTGGGGCAAGCGCTATCTGCTGTCGGTGGTGGAGCGCGATGCCGCGCCCGGCATCGACCGCCAGCACCAGCGCATCGTGTTATCCGTGCGACCGGGTACCACGACCGAACGCCGGGAAGAATTGCTGGATGCCTGGTACCGCGAGCAAGTCAAAACGGCCGTGCCGCCGCTGCTGCAAAAGTGGGAAGCGTTGATGAACGTGAAGTCATCCAAGGTCTTCGTGCAGCGCATGAAAACCAAGTGGGGCAGCTGCAACCCCACCAGCCACGCCATCCGCCTGAACACCGACCTGGCCAAGAAACCACCGGAGTGCCTGGAGTACATCGTGGTGCACGAACTCGCGCACTTGATCGAGCCCAGTCACAACGCGCGGTTTGTGGCGGTGATGAACCTGTTCCTGCCCCGATGGCAGCACGCCCGGGATGAACTGAACAGCCTGCCGGTGCGGCATGAGGACTGGGACTATTGATGGCGATGGGGGCGCAGGGGACGCGCACCCGATGGACTGGCGCATGCCGCCGGGCGCGCTGCGGGTCTTGCCGTCAAGAATTAGGCATGAATCGGCCTCTGGCGCCCGCCGGACAAGCGCAAAACGCTCTGTTTTGAATAGCGTTCCAACCCCAGCCCGTCTGTGCGGATGTCGGGCTGGCGGCCCAGCGTCAGGTCGGCCATCAGCTTGCCCGAGCCTGCGGCCATGGTCCAGCCCAGGGTGCCGTGGCCGGTGCTGAGCATCAGGTTGGCGTAGCGCGTGCCACCGACGATGGGGGTGCTGTCGGGCGTCATGGGGCGCAGGCCGGTCCAGAACTCGCCGCGCGCCATGTCGCCGCCGGTGAACAGGTTGCCCAGCACCATCTCCAGCGTCTCGCGCCGGCGCGGGTTCAGGCGCAGGTCGAACCCGCCCAGCTCGGCCATGCCGCCGACGCGGATGCGGTGGTCAAAGCGCGTCAGCGCCACCTTGTAGGTTTCGTCCATGACGGTGGACACCGGCGCATTGGCGGGGTCGAGCAGCGGCACGGTGAGCGAATAGCCCTTGACCGGGTACACCGGCAGATCCAGCCCCAGCGGCGCCAGCAGCGCGCGCGAGTAGCTGCCCAGGGCCAGCACGTAGCGGTCGGCGCTCAGCAGCTCGCCGCCGGCCAGTTGCACGCCGGTGATGGCCTGGCCCTGCGTCTGCAGGCGTTGGATGTCGGTGTTGAAGCGAAACTGCACGCCCAGGCGGCGCGCTTTCTCGGCCAGCTCGGTGGTGAAGCGCTGGCAGTCGCCGGTTTCGTCGCCCGGCAGGTGCAGGGCGCCTACCAGGCCTTGGGCGCGGGCCAGGGCTGGTTCGTATTCGGCCAGCTCGCCGGCGTCGGTCATCAGGCGGTAGGGCACGCCGCATTCTTCCAGCACGGCGGTGTCGCGCCGGGCCGCCTCCATCTGCGCGGCGGTGCGAAACACCTGCAAGGTGCCCTGAGTGCGCTGCTCGTATTCGATGCCGGTGTCCTGGCGCAGCTGGCGCAGGCAGTCGCGGCTGTATTCGGCCAGGCGCGTCATGCGCTCTTTGTTGACGGCGTAGCGTGCGTCGGTGCAGTTGCGCAGCATGGCGGCCATCCAGCGCAGCTGGAACAGGCTGCCGTCGGCGCGGATGGCCAGCGGCGCGTGGCGCTGGAACAGCCACTTGATGGCCTTCAGCGGAATGCCGGGCGCGGCCCAGGGGGTGGAGTAGCCCGGCGAGACCTGGCCGGCGTTGGCGAAGCTGGTTTCCAGCGCCACGTCGCTCTGGCGCTCCAGCACCGTGACCTCGGCGCCGGCGCGCGCCAGGTAGTACGCCGTGCTGACGCCGATGACCCCGCCGCCCAGAACGATGACTTTCATGCCTGTCTCCACTGTTGCTGTCGAATGCCGAAAGTTTAGGCAGACCGGGGCAAGAAGAGTCACTGAAGTCGCTTCACATAAAGTGATTTAGCGGTCAAAATCACTTTCAATTTGACATTGAAAAGTGAATCATGCTGAAACTTGACCGGATCGACCGAAAAATCCTCGACGAGCTGCAACGCGACGGTCGCCTGGCCATCACCGAGCTGGCGCAGCGCGTGGGCCTGTCGACCTCGCCGTGTTCCGAGCGCGTGCGCCGGCTGGAGCGCGAGAAGGTGATCCTGGGCTACCACGCCCGGGTCGACCCCGAGGCGCTGGGGCGCGGCTTGCTGGTGTTCGTCGAGCTGACGCTGTCGTCCAAGTCCTCGCAGACCTTCGAGGCGGTGCGCCAGGCGCTGCTGCTGGAGCCGCGCGTGATCGAGTGCCACCTGATCTCGGGCAGCTTCGACTATCTGGTCAAGGCACGCCTGTCGGCGATGCGTGAATACCGCGACCTGCTGGGCCAGATCCTGCGTCAGATCCCGGTGCCGGCCCAGAGCAACAGCTACGTGGTGATGGAGGAGATCAAGGAAGGGCTGGCGCTGCCGGTGGACGCGCCGCCGGCGTCATGAACCAAATCGGGCGTCGTGTCGCTCCCAGGCGCCGTGGCCACGCCGCTGGTGGACGCGCCGCCGGCGTCATGAACCAAATCGGGCTCTTCTGGCGAATGATGGTGATGGCCTGCGAGACAAGGCTTGGAATGGTCGCTTATTGGAAACCGCGAACATCCGAACGCAGAGGACGCAGAGATTTCGCAGGGGACGCAGAAAGCAGGAGGACCCATCGGCTTTCTTCGCGTCCTCTGCGTATGGCTGTTCATTTTTCTCATGCGTCGTGTCGCAGTGCGGCACTGATCGAGTACCTCGCCATGATTCGCGAGTAGAGCACAAAATCGGTGTCTGGCGCTTGTACAGCAAGCGCCAGCAGCTATCAAAAAGATATCAACCGATCAGAGGTCGCGCGCCAGTCGCCCCATGCGCTCGACGGCGAAGCGGAAGTATTCCGGCACGCACTTGAGGTGCCCGTAGTCGGGCGTGGTGCAGTCGGTCAGGCTGATGTCGCGCGCGCCCGCGGCCTGCAGCGTCCGCAGCGCTGACGTCGCCGCGGCGTACGGCACGGTCAGGTCGTCGCGGCCGTGGAACAGGTACACCGGCACGCCGGGTGCCCAGCCCAGGTGCACGCTGTGCTCGGCGGCGATGGCGGCCTGGTCGTCGGCCATGTAGCGGTCCAGGAACAGCGTCTGGTAGCGCACGTCGGCGTCGTCGGGGATCATCTGGCGCAGCAGCAGGCGGCGCAGCTCCTGGCGCACCCATTCCGGCGCCTTGGACAGGCGATGCGGCTCGAACAGCTTGCCCAGCGTGCTGTTGCGCTCGCGCACGGCTTCGACCTGGGCGTCCATGGTGGCCTGCACGTCATACGGGCCGCCGCCGGGCACGCTGGCCTGCAACTGCTGGCGCAGCGTGCCGCCGGCCTGCTCGATGGCGCGCTGCGCGGCCAGGGTCACGTAGCCGCCTTCCGAATAACCGGCCAGGAACAGCTGGCCGTTGTCGGCCACGGCGTTCTGCTGGCGCCAGCTCTGCGCGGCGTGCAGCATGTCCACCACCACGGCGGCGCTGGGGGCGGCGGTCAGGTACGGGTGCTCCAGGCCCTTGGCGGCGCCAAAGCCCACGTAGTCGGGCGACACCACCACGTAGCCCAGCGAGGCCAGCACGATGGGCGGCTCCACCGGCTCGACCTTGTTGCCGGGCGCCTGGTCATCGCGGAAGGTGGTGGCGTGCTGGTAGCTCAGCACCGGGCTGCGCGCGCCGGCGGCCTTGAGCGGCACGCTGATCAGGCCGGAGGCGGTGACCGGCGCGCCGTGCTTGTCGCTGCTGACGTAGGTGATGCGCCAGGAGCGGACGGCGTAGCGCGGCGCGACGCCGCTTTGCACCTTGCTGTCCGGATCGGCCATGGCCTGGGTGATCTGCTCCGGCGTCAAGGTGTTGACCGGCGTGCTGGACAGCAGGCTGCCGGCGGTCTGTGCCGGTGGCGGGGGTGGCGGCGGGGCGGGATCGTCGTTGCCGCCGCCGCAGGCGCTCAGGGTCGCGGCCAGGCCCAGGGTGGCCCAGGCGGCCAGGCGGGTGGGATGGGGAAACGACAAGTGAACCTCTCGAAAATGCGCAGACACGTGATGTTACGAGACGGCGTCCGTCCCACCGTGGACGCGGCGAGGGCGCGTGCCGCCCTCACTCCTAGAATCGGCCGCATGTCCGCCACCGATGTCATGGTCTACATCGTCGACGACGATGCCGAAGTGCGCGAGGCGCTGGCCTGGCTGCTGCGCTCGCGCCGGCTGCCGTCGCAGGGCTTCGACAGCGCCCGCGCCTTCGAGCAGGCGCTGGATGCCGCGCCGCCCGAGTCGCCGGCCTGCATCCTGCTGGACGTGCGCATGCCCGGCACCAGCGGCCTGGCGCTGTTCGACCGGCTGCTGGAGCGCGGCATCGCCAGCGCCTGGCCGGTGATCTTCCTGACCGGCCACGCCAGCGTCGCCACCGCGGTGGAGGCGGTCAAGCGCGGCGCCTTCGACTTCTGCGAGAAGCCGTTTTCCGACAACGCGCTGGTCGACCGCATCGAGCGCGCGCTGGCGGTGTCGCGCCAGCGCGTGGCGCAACTGGGCGCGCAGCGCGCGCTGCGCGCCCGGCTGGACGAGCTGACCGAGCGCGAGCGCGAGGTCTTGCAGCGGGTGGCCAGCGGTCGCCCCAACAAGCTGATCGCCGACGAGCTGGGCATCAGCGTGCGCACGGTGGAGGTGCACCGCGCCCGGGTGTTCGAGAAGATGGACGTGAAATCGGCCGCCGAGCTGGCTCAATTGCTACAACAATTGTAGCTTTTGGCGCTTGCCCAGGGCGCGCTATCGCCCGGTTCGACCCTGAGTCGGCGGCTGCGCGTCCTCGGTCGGTCGCGGCAGCTCGCCCTTCTTGCGGCCGGAGAACATGGTCCACCACACCAGCAGCACGAACAGCAACAGCGCGCCCAGCGCTTCCAGCAGAATCAGGGTCATGCAACGAGTATCACGGATTCTGGCGGCCGCGGCCATGGTGGCCTTGCTGGCCAGCTGCGCCCTGCGGCCGCCGCCGGCGCCCAGCCCGGCGCCGCCCGCCGAACCCGGCCTGCCGCCCGCCGGCCCGGTGGCCGACACGGCGCCGCTGGGCCCGGCCATCGAGCGCGCGCGCAGCCGCTGGGTGCCGGTGCGCTGGGCCGAGCTGCCCGGCTTCGAGCAGGACGACACGGCGCAAGCCTGGAACGCCTGGATCAAGAGCTGCGAGCGCCCCGGCCCCACCTTCGCCCGCCTGTGCAGCGAGGTGCGGCGCCTGTCGCTGGCCAGCGCGCAGCAGCAGCGCGACTGGATGCGCGCGCGCCTGCAGCCCTACCGGGTCGAGCCGGCGGCCGGCGCGCCGGCCGGCGAGGGCCTGCTGACCAGCTACTTCGAGCCGGTGTACGAGGCCTCGCGCGTGGCGCGCCCGGGCTTCGGCGCGCCGGTGTACCGCCTGCCGCTGGCCGCCAGCCAGCGCAAGCCCTGGTTCTCGCGCCAGGAGCTGGACAGCCTGCCCGAGGCGCGCGCGCAACTGGCCGGGCACGAGCTGGTCTGGCTGGCCGACCCGCTGGACGCGCTGATCCTGCAGATCCAGGGCTCGGGCCGCGTGCGCGTGCAGGAGCCCGACGGCAGCCAGCGCCTGGTGCGGCTGGCCTTTGCCGGCACCAACGAGCACCCCTACCGCAGCCCCGGCCGCTGGCTGATCGACCAGGGCCTGCTGCGCGGCGACGTCACCTGGCCCGGCATCCGCGCCACGCTGGCGGCCAACCCGCAACACCTGCAGGGCTTTCTGTGGAGCAACCCGCGCGTGGTGTTCTTCCGCGAGGAGCCGCTGTCGGCGCTGGACGCGCAGTTCGGCCCGCGCGGTGCCCAGGGCGTGGCGCTGACGCCGGGGCGCTCGATCGCCGTCGATCCGCAGAGCATCCCCTACGGCACGCCGGTCTGGCTGGCCTCGCAAGGGCCGGTGGCCAGCCTGAACCGCCTGGTGCTGGCGCAGGACACCGGCAGCGCCATCGTCGGCGCCGTGCGCGCCGACTACTTTGCCGGCTGGGGCGCCGAGGCGGGCGACTTCGCCGGCCGCATGAAGCAGCCCCTGCGCCTGTGGGTGCTGTGGCCTAGGTGATGCCGGCCCGCCCGCCGACCGACAGCGGTGCACCGGCGGTCGTGGCGCGGTGGGGTGCGACGTGACATTTGCATATAAAACGGATCCAACGCCCGTGCAGACAGCGCCAGTAGCTTCTATTTTTGTGGCAACTGGGCGGCCGGCGAGCCTGCTGGCGCTGGCCCTGCTGGGCGGCTGCGCGGCCTGGCAGGACGCGCCGCGCCTGGCCTTCCAGTGCCCGCGCGAGCTGCGCTTCGAGGCCCGGCTGTACCAGGACATGGCCCTGCTCGAAGGCCTGCGCGGCCACGCGGTGCTGGAGCGCGTGGCCGATGCCGATGGCACGTTGCGCTACGCCGACCCCACGGTGCAGGCCCGCTTCGGCCTGGGGCTGGACGGCCGCCTGGCGCGGCTGGACTACACCGGCATCCCCGAGCCGGTGTACTGCGAACACCAGCCCGGCGCCGAGGCGCCCGCCGTGCGCGCCACCGCCCGCCCCGGCCCGCGCCCGCCGCCGCCGCGGCCCGACCCCAACGCGCCGGTGCAGACCAACATCCGCCAGGGCGACGGCAACAACGGGCCGGGCTGATCGACCGCGCTGGGGTGCCCCCTGCTGTGCAGCGCTACAGCGGCAGCGCCACGACGGGGCGCCACAACCCGGTGGCGGCATGAGGAAAACCCCTTGGCGCGTAGCGCCCTACACTTAGCCCATCGAACCCACCCAAGCGGCCGCCGGCCATGCGCCAGGCGGCCCGACGCAGGAGACAAGCCCGATGAACGCCCCTTTGCCCGAGCACATCCGCAAGGCGCTGGAAACCGTCACGCTGGACGACAAGTACAGCCTGGAGCATGGCCGCGCCTTCATGAGCGGCATCCAGGCCCTGGTCAAGCTGCCGATGCTGCAACGCCAGCGCGATGCGCTCGCCGGCAAGAACACCGCCGGCTTCATCAGCGGCTACCGCGGCTCGCCGCTGGGCGGCTATGACCAGGCGCTGTGGGCGGCGCGCAAGCACCTGCAGGGGCAGCACATCGTGTTCCAGCCCGGCGTCAACGAGGAGCTGGCCGCCACCGCGGTCTGGGGCACGCAGCAGCTGGGTTTCGCGCCGCCGGGCAGCAACCGCTTCGACGGCGTGTTCGGCATCTGGTACGGCAAGGGCCCGGGGGTGGACCGCAGCGTCGACGTGTTCAAGCACGCCAACATGGCCGGCACCACGCCCTGGGGCGGGGTGCTTGCCGTGGCCGGCGACGACCACCTGGCCAAGAGCAGCACCGCCGCGCACCAGAGCGACCACATCTTCAAGGCCTGCGGCCTGCCGGTGTTCTTTCCGGCCAGCGTGCAGGACATCCTGGACCTGGGGGTGCACGCCTTCGCCATGAGCCGTTACGCCGGCGTGTGGGCCGGCATGAAGACGATCCAGGAGATCGTCGAGTCCAGCGCCAGCGCGCTGATCGACCCCGAGCGCGTGCGGATCGCGCTGCCGACCGACTTCGAGATGCCGCCCGGCGGCGTGCACATCCGCTGGCCCGACGCCTCGCTGCCGCAGGAAGAGCGCCTGTTCAACACCAAGTGGTATGCCGCGCTGGCCTATGTGCGCGCCAACCGCCTGAACCACAACGTCATCGAAGGGCCCAACGACCGCCTGGGCCTGATCGCTAGCGGCAAGGCCTACAACGACACGCGCCAGGCGCTGCTCGACCTGGGGCTGGACGATGCCGCCTGCCGCCAGCTGGGCATCCGCCTGCACAAGGTGGCCGTGGTGTGGCCGCTGGAGGCGCAGATCACGCGCCAGTTCGCCACCGGCCTGCGCGAGATCCTGGTGATCGAGGAAAAGCGCCAGGTGATCGAATACCAGCTCAAGGAGCAGCTGTACAACTGGCGCGCCGACGTGCGCCCCAACGTGCTGGGCAAGTACCGCGAAGGCGTCGAGGGCGATTACAGCGGCGGCGAATGGTCGCTGGACAACCCCTCGGCCAACGTGCTGCTGCGCGCCACCGCCGACCTGTCGCCGGCGCTGATCGCCCGCGCCATCGCCGAGCGCCTGAAAAAGCTCGGCATCGACGCCGACACCACCGCCCGCATCGACCGCCAGCTGGCCATCCTGGACGCCGGCGAGCGCAACCTGCAGGTGCTGCAGGCCGGCAGCAGCGGCGCCGACCGCCAGCCCTGGTTCTGCTCGGGCTGCCCGCACAACACCAGCACCCGCGTGCCCGAGGGCTCGCGCGCCATGGCCGGCATCGGCTGCCACTTCATGTCGATCTGGATGGACCGCAACACCGTCGGCTTCACCCAGATGGGCGGCGAGGGCGTGCCCTGGGTCGGCCAGCAGCCCTTCAGCAACGAACAGCACGTGTTCGCCAACCTGGGCGACGGCACCTACTACCACAGCGGCTCGCTGGCGGTGCGCCAGTCGGTGGCCGCCGGCGTCAACATCACCTACAAGATCCTCTACAACGACGCCGTGGCCATGACCGGCGGCCAGCCGATCGGCGAGCGGCCGGAAGGGCTGTCGGTGATCCAGATCGCGCAGAACATGCGCGCCGAGGGCGCGGTGAAGATCACCGTCGTCACCGACGAGCCCGAAAAATACGCCCAGGCGCGCCAGCACGGCCTGCCCGAGGGCATCGACGTGCAGCACCGCGACCGGCTGGACGCCGTGCAGCGCGAGTTCCGCGAGATCGCCGGCACCACGGTCATCATCTACGACCAGACCTGCGCCACCGAGAAGCGCCGCCGCCGCAAGCGCGGCACGATGGTCGACCCGGCGGTGCGGGTGATCATCAACGAGGCGGTGTGCGAAGGCTGCGGCGATTGCAGCGTGCAGAGCAATTGCCTGTCGGTGGAGCCGCTGGACACCGAATTCGGCCGCAAGCGCCGCATCAACCAGAGCACCTGCAACAAGGACATCTCCTGCGTCAAGGGCTTCTGCCCCAGTTTCGTCACGGTGGAGGGCGGGCAGCTCAGGAAGCAGGCCAAGGCCAGGGCCAGCGTGTCGCCGTTCGAGCTGGGCGCGCTGCCCGAGCCGGTGCTGCCCGAGCCCCAGGCCGGCGGCGCCTGGGGCATCGTGGTGGCCGGGGTGGGCGGCACCGGCGTCATCACCATCGGCCAGCTGCTGGGCATGGCCGCCCACATCGAGGGCAAGGGCATCGTCACGCAGGACGCCGCCGGCCTGGCGCAAAAGGGCGGCGCCACCTGGAGCCACGTGCTGATCGGCGCCACGCAGGACGACATTCGCACCACGCGCGTCAGCGCCGCGGCGGCCGATCTGATCATCGGCTGCGACCCGATCGTCACCGCCAACAAGGAAACCGTGGCCCGCATGCGCGAGGGGCGCACGCACGTGGCGCTGAACGCCCACGCCACGCCCACGGCGGCCTTCGTCAAGGACGGCGGCTGGCAGAACCCGCAGGCGCGCTGCGCCGCCGACATCGCGCGCGCCGTCGGCGCGCAGGGCCTGGCCAGCTTCGACGCTGACCGCGTCGCCGGCCGGCTGCTGGGCGACACCATCTACGTCAACCCCATGATCCTGGGCTACGCCTGGCAAAAGGGCTGGGTGCCGCTGACGCGCGCGTCACTGCTGCGCGCCATCGAGCTGAACAACGTGCAGGTCGACAACAACAAGGCGGCCTTCGAATGGGGCCGCCAGGCGGCGCACGACAGCGCCCGCATCGAGCAGGCCCTGGCCAGCGCCGGCGGCGTGCAGGTGATCGAGTTCAAGCCGCGCGAGACGCTGGAATCCATCGTCGCCCGCCGCGTCGAATACCTCACCGGCTACCAGAACGCGGCCTACGCCGAGGCCTACCGCGGCTTCGTCGCGCGGGTGCAGCAGCAGGAGGCCGCGCTGGGCAAGACCCAGCTGAGCGAAGCCGTGGCGCGCTACCTGTTCAAGCTGATGGCCTACAAGGACGAGTACGAGGTCGCGCGCCTGCACAGCGATCCGGCCTTCCTGGCGCGCATCGACGCCATGTTCGAGGGCGACTACAAGATCCACTACCACCTGGCGCCACCCATGACGGCCGAGCGCAACGAGCGTGGCGAGCTGCTCAAGAAGAAATACGGCCCCGGCATGGGGCGGGTGTTTCGGCTGCTGGCCGGGCTCAAGGGCCTGCGTGGCGGCGCGCTGGATGTGTTCGGCAAGACCGACGAGCGCCAGACCGAGCGCGCGCTGATCGAGCAGTACCGCGCCAGCATCGAGGAAGTGCTGGCCTCGCTGAGCGCCGACAACCACGCCACCGCGGTCGAGATCGCGCGCATCCCGGAGGCCATCAAGGGCTTCGGCCACGTGAAGGAGCGCCACCTGAAGGCGGCGCGCGCGCGCTGGGACGAGCTGCTGGCGCAGTACCGCCAGCCGGCGGAGGCGCCAGCGCGCCAGCTCGCCTGACCGAAAAAACACCTGTGATGCCCGCCGGAACTGCGCAAACAGCTATCGCATCAATAGCAAATTGAACAGACAGCCACGGCCGGCTGGTCCGCCGTCAGGCGGGCCGGCAGCGCCGGTGGGCCGATGGCGGGCGCGCCCGGGCCGTCCGGCCGGCGCGCCTTACAATGCACGGTTACCTCGCGCGCCTGTGTTCGGGCGTGTGTCCGCGCCCGATGCGCGCGCGATCCATCCATCACCGCCCATTTCAGGAGCCTGCCGGTGTTCATCTCCAACGCCTACGCCCAAGCCGCCCCCGCCGCCCCGGGGGCCGACCTCGCCTCCACCTTCACCAGCATGCTGCCGCTGGTGCTGATGTTCGTGGTGCTGTACTTCATCATGATCCGCCCGCAGATGAAGAAGCAGAAGGAGCACCGCGCCATGATCGATGCCCTGGCCAAGGGCGACGAGGTGGTCACCGCCGGTGGCCTGCTGGGCCGGGTGACCTCCCTGTCGGAGGGGAACGTCGGCCTGCAGATCGCCAATGGCGTCGAAGTGCAGCTGCAGCGCAGCGCCATCGTGCAGGTGCTGCCCAAGGGAACCCTGAAGTAAGCCCGGCCTCGGCCGTCCCGGCGCCGCCCCCCTGGCCGCCCCCATCCCGCCGTTGCCATGAACCGCTATCCCGTCTGGAAATACATCGTCATCCTCATCACCCTGGTGGTGGCTGCGCTCTACACCCTGCCCAACTTCTTCGGCGAGGCGCCGGCGGTGCAGGTGTCGGCCGGCAAGGCGACCACCCGGGTGGATGGCGGCACGCTGTCGCGCGTGGAAAGCGCGCTGCAGTCGGCCGGCGTGACGCCCCAGCGCCTGACGCTGGAGGGCAGCTCGGTGTGGGCGCGCTTTGACACGCCCGACACCCAGCTGAAGGCCAAGGACGCCATCGAACGCACCCTGAACCCGGACGCGGCCGACCCGGCGCACATCGTCGCGCTCAACCTGGTGTCGCGCTCGCCGGCCTGGCTGGCCGCCATCAACGCCAAGCCGATGTACCTGGGGCTGGACTTGCGCGGTGGCGTGCACTTCATGCTGCAGGTGGACATGCGCACGGCCATCACCAAGCGCCTGGACACGCTGGCCAACGACATTCGGGTGGCGCTGCGCGAGAAGGACGTGCGCCACGGCGGCATCAGCCGCGAAGGCAACAGCATCGAGATCCGGGCCCGCGATGCCGGCACGCTGGAGGCCGCGCGCCGCGTCATCGCCGACACCCAGCCCGACCTGCAGGTGGAGCCGACGCCAGGCGCCGAGCCGCGCCTGGTGGCCAGCTTCAAGCCGCAAGCGCTGCAGAAGGTGCAGTCCGAGGCGGTCAAGCAGAACATCACCACGCTGCACAACCGCGTCAACGAACTGGGCGTGGCCGAGCCGGTGATCCAGCAGCAGGGCGCCGATCGCGTGGTGGTGCAGCTGCCGGGCGTGCAGGACACGGCCAAGGCCAAGGACATCCTGGGCCGCACCGCGACGCTGGAAATGCGACTGGTCGACGAAAGCGCCGAAGGCCGCGCGGCCGAGACCGGCGGCGCGGTGCCGTTCGGCTCCGAGAAATTCCTGGAGCGCGATGGCCGCCCGGTGATCGTCAAACGCCAGGTCATCCTGACCGGCGACAGCCTGACCGACGCGCAGCCCGGCTTCGACCAGCAGACGCAGCAGCCCAAGGTCGACCTGACGGTGGATGCCAAGGGCGGCCGCGTGATGCGCGACGTCAGCCGCGAGAACCTGAAGAAGCGCATGGCCATCGTGCTGTTCGAGAAGGGCAAGGGCGAGGTGCTGACGGCGCCGGTGATCCAGGCCGAGCTGGGCACGCGCTTCCAGATTTCCGGCTCGATGACCGTGAACGAGGCCAGCGACCTGGCGCTGCTGCTGCGCGCCGGCTCGCTGGCGGCGCCGATGGAGATCATCGAGGAGCGCACCATCGGCCCCAGCCTGGGCGCCGACAACATCGACAAGGGCTTTCACAGCGTGCTGTGGGGCTTTCTGGCCATCGTCGTCTTCATGATCGCCTACTACATGCTGTTCGGCGTGTTCTCGGCCATCGCCCTGACGGTCAACCTGCTGCTGCTGGTGGCCATCCTGTCCATGCTGCAGGCCACACTGACGCTGCCCGGCATGGCGGCGGTGGCGCTGACGCTGGGCATGGCGATCGACGCCAACGTGCTGATCAACGAGCGCATTCGCGAAGAGCTGCGCGGCGGCGCCTCGCCGCAGGCGGCCATCCACGCCGGTTACGACCGCGCCTGGGCCACCATCCTGGACTCCAACGTCACCTCGCTCATCGCCGGCCTGGCGCTGCTGGCCTTCGGCAGCGGGCCGGTGCGCGGCTTTGCCGTGGTGCACTGCATCGGCATCCTGACCTCGATGTATTCGGCGGTGTTCTTCTCGCGCGGCCTGGTCAACCTGTGGTACGGGCGGCAGAAGAAGCTCAAGTCGGTGTCGATCGGCACCGTGTGGCGGCCCGACGCCGACAAGCCGCTGGCAGCGGGCGGCTGAGCGCGCGGGCCAGGGCGACAGACAAGCAAGGAACACGCAGATGGAGTTCTTCAAGATCGGACGGGACATCCCGTTCATGCGCTATGCGCGGCTTTTCAACATCATTTCGGTCGTCACCTTCCTGCTGGCGGTGGTGTTCCTGTTCACCCGCGGCCTGCACCTGTCGGTCGAGTTCACCGGCGGCACGGTGATGGAAGTGGCCTACAGCCAGCCGGCCGATCTGGGCCAGGTGCGCGGCACGGTGGCCGCGCTGGGCTACGGCGACGTGCAGGTGCAGAACTTCGGCACCGCGCGCGACGTGATCATCCGGCTGCCGGTGCAGCAGGGCAAGAGCTCGGCGCAGCAGAGCGAGCAGGTGCTGACCGCGCTGCGCGCCGCCAGCCCCGACGTGCAGTTGCGGCGCACCGAGTTCGTCGGCCCGCAGGTGGGCGACGAACTGGCGCGCGACGGCCTGTACGCGCTGGCCTTCGTGATCGTCGGCATCGTCATCTACCTGTCGATGCGCTTCGAGTGGAAGTACGCCGTGGCCGGCATCATCGCCAACCTGCACGACGTGGTGATCATCCTGGGCTTTTTTGCCCTGTTCCAGTGGGAGTTCTCGCTCTCCGTGCTGGCGGCGATCCTGGCGGTGCTGGGCTATTCGGTCAACGAATCGGTGGTGATCTTCGACCGCATCCGCGAGAACTTCCGTCGCTACCGCAAGATGAGCACGGTGGAGATCATCAACAACTCCATCACCGCCAACATCAGCCGCACCATCATCACCCATGGCTCGACGCAGATCATGGTGCTGTCGATGCTGCTGTTCGGCGGCGAGACGCTGCACTACTTCGCGGTGGCGCTGACCATCGGCATCCTGTTCGGCATCTACTCGTCGGTGTTCGTCGCCGCCGCCATCGCCATGTGGCTGGGCATCAAGCGCGAAGACCTCATCAAGACCGGCCGCAAGGACGGCGACCCGGGCGACCCGAACGCCGGGGCGATGGTGTAGGTCCGCGGCCGCCGGCACGCCCGCGGCGCCTTGCTGCCGGGGTCCGGCGTGAGATACTGACCGCCCACAGTCGCTCCCATGGTTTCGACGCCTCGGCAGCCCGCGCCCCCGCAGCACCTCGCGCACCAGTTGCGCGAGCGCTTCGTGCATGCGCTCGACGCCTTCGTCGTTGAACTGGGCGAGCGCATCCAGCTCCAGTTGCAGACTGGAGGCCAAGGCGGGTCACGCGGTGGTTCCGTGACCGACATGCAGCGGGCGATGGACACCGAAACCGCGTTCCGGCGCGAGCGCCAGGCCTGGGTGGTCGCGGCGCGGCGCCACTGGCGCGAGGCCTGGGCGCAGATGGCCGATGCCCGAGGCGTGCCCGGCGGCAGTCTGCCGGCCGATCTGGGCCTGCTGGACGACGAGATCGTCGAGCGCAAGATCGCCGCCTCGCGCCTGGGTGCCGCGGTGCAGGATGCGGCAGGCGCCGAATTCAACGACCTGCGGCTGCGCGTGCAGTCGCTGGAGCGCAGCAGCGATCTGCCGGCGCGCGATGTGCTGCGGCCAGACACCTTCGGCCAGCAGCTGCTCAAGGCCTGGGCGGACCGCGGCCTGACCCGGCCGATGTGGGCCCTGGTGCATCCGCTGGTCCAGGCCGCCATGGTCGAGCGCATGGTGCCGCTGTACCGGCAGGCCAACGCCTTCCTCGTGGAGCGCGGGGTGATGGCCGAAATCAACCTGAAAGCGCTGGTGCGCCGTGGAGAGGGTGACGCCGGAGGTCGCGGAGGCGGAAGCACGGGCGCAGGTACAGGTACAGGCGGTGCCCACGGCGGGGCCGGGGTCCAGGCCGCGTCGGGCGGCCCTTCGGGCGCCGGCGGTGGCTCGATGTCCACGGTGCCTGGTGGTGGTGGTGGCTGGCAAGGCGGCGGCCACGGCGCGGGCGCGACGCGCTTGGCCGAGGGACACGGCGCGCGCCCGACGATGCCAGGCGCGGCCCCGTCGACCACGAGCACCGCCTACGGAGGCGGCCACACCCAGATGCCGGACGTGCGCCATTCGGCCCTGGCGCGCGCTGGCCAGGAAACCCGCATGATGACCGCGGTCTCGCCCATGACGCGCGTGCGCCAGCGGGCGCAGGGCGTGCTGGGGCAACTGCGTCGTCTGTTGACCGACCAGCTGTCGAACTTCGACGTGGCGGCGCCACCGGGGCCGCCTTCGCCGGCGCTGGCCCGCGCCATCGCCGAGGCGACGCCGTTCGCGGTGACCGAGCTGATGGACTCGCGCCAGGGCGACGCCACCATCGCGCAGCCGATGGCCAACGTCGAGGTGGTGGCCACGCGTTTGCGCCAGCGCGCCACCGAACTGAAGGCCAAGGCCGAGAAGCCGAGCGAGAAGGCCATCATCGAGATCGTGGCCCTGATGTTCCAGGCCATCCTGGCCGAGGAGCGCATCGCGGCGGCGATCCGCGTCTGGTTCGCGCGCCTGCAGATCCCGGTGCTGCGCCTGGCGCTGGCCGAGCCGGACTTCTTCGCCTCGGCGCAGCACCCGGCGCGCCAGCTGATCGACCGCATGGGGGCCTGCGCCCTCGGCTTCGACGCCTCGCGCGTCAGCGGCAGCCGGCTGGAGCGCGAGATCAAGCGCATCGTGCAGGTGATCGAGCAGTATCCGGAAACCGGCCGGCGTGTCTTTCAGCTGGTGTTCGAGGAGTTCAAGAAATTCCTCGGTCGCGCGCTGACCGAAGGCGGCGCGGCCCAGCAAATGGCGTCCCTGGCGCAGCAGATCGAGCAAAAGGATGCGCTGACCGTGCAGTACACCATCGAGCTGCGGCGCATGCTGGAGCCGGTGCCGGTGCCCGAACCGGTGCGCGAGTTCCTGTTCCGCGTCTGGTCCGAGGTGCTGGCCATGGCGGCGGTGCGGCGCGGTCCGCAGGCGGCGGACACGCTGCGCTACAAGCAGGCGGCGGCCGACCTGCTGTGGGTCGTCAGCCCCAAGTCCGAGCGCGCCGAGCGCACGCGCGTGGTGCAGCAGCTGCCCAGCCTGCTGCACACCTTGCGCGAGGGCATGGAGGGCCTGGCGCTGGGCACCGCGGACCAGGACGCCCACATCAAGAGCATCAACGACGCGGTGGTGCAGGCCTTCGTCTCGCGTGGCGAAGGCCTGTCGCCGGAGCGGCTGGCGGAGCTGTCGCGCAGCCTGGCCGGGCTGGAAGACGTGGTCACCGACGACCCGCAGGGCGACGTGCTGCTCGACCCCGGCGTGATCGAGCTGATGTTCGGCGCCGAGGGCGATGCGCTGGAGGTGATCGCCAGCGGCGGCTCGCAACCCGGCGACGGCATGCTGCACTGGGCGCAGGAGCTGGAGCTGGGCGCCTGGTTCTCGCTCGACTACCAGGGCAGCGTCAGCCAGGTGCAGTACGTCTGGCGCAGCCAGCGCGGCCAGCTGCACCTGTTCGGCGACGGCGCGGGCAAGAGCTACCTGGTGCAGACGCGCCGCCTGGCCTCCTACCTGCAGGCCGGGCTGCTGGTGCCGGTGGAGGACGAAACCCTCACCGTGCGCGCCACGCGCGAAGCGCTGGCGCGGCTCAACGCCGAGCCCGATCGGCTGCTTCAGTGAGCAGGGGGCGAAGGCGTCAAGCCTGACCCAGGCGCTGGAACAGCCCGCCGGGCAGGCGGCCCACCTGGCCGGCCAGTTCCAGCTCCAGCAGTTGCGCCTGCAGGGTGGCCGTCTGAAGGCCGGTGCGTGCCTGCAGCGCATCCAGGCTTACCGGGTCGGCGCCGAGCGCCTGCAGCAGTCCCTGATGAGGGTGATTCAGGTCGTCGTCCGGCGCGGAAACTGCGCCAGCAGCTTCATTTGTCATAGCTAGAACGGCCTGTGGCCAGCGCAGCTCTTCCAGCACGTCCTGCGCGGTCTCGACCAGCTTGGCGCCCTGGCGGATCAGCGCGTGGCTGCCGCGCGACTGCGGGCTGTGGATGGAGCCGGGAATGGCGAACACCTCCTTGCCCTGCTCGCTGGCCAGGCGCGCGGTGATCAGCGAGCCCGATTGCAGCGCCGCCTCGACCACCAGCGTGCCCTGGCTCAGGCCGGCGATCAACCGGTTGCGGCGGGGAAAGTTGCCTGGCAGCGGCGGCGTGCCCAGCGGGTATTCGCTGACGATCAGGCCGCGCGCGGCGATGCGGTGCGCCAGATCGCGGTGCTGGCGCGGATACACGCGGTCGATGCCGGTGCCGATGACGGCGATGGTGGCCGGCCCGGGAGCCGACGGCGGTGCGCCGTCCAGTGCCCCTTCGTGCGCGGCGCCGTCGATGCCCAGCGCCAGGCCCGACACCACGCAGATGCCCTGGGCCGCCAGCGTGCGCGCGAACTGGCGCGCGTTGGCGCTGCCCTGGGGCGTGGGATTGCGGCTGCCGACAATGGCCATGGCCCGCAGTGGCCAGTGATTTGCTCCTGATTCAATAGCTGTTTGCGCTTGTCCGGTAAGCGTTGTAGCCGTGTCGGACCCATCATCCAGGGTGGCCAGCCGGCCCAGCAGATACAGCAGGCAGGGGGGATCTTCAATGGCCAGCAGGGCCTGCGGGTAGGCGGCGTCGCCCAGGCTGACGATGCGCCGCGGCATGCCGTCCTCGGCCGCGTCCAGCCAGTCAAGGCAGGTCTGCAACTGCGTGGCCAGGTCGTCGGGCGGCTGGGCCAGCGCGCTGGCCTGGGCCGGGGTCAGCAGCTGGCGCAAGGCGGTGGACGACTGGGCGAACACGTGCTGCGGCAGGCCGAAGGCGGCCAGCAGGCGCCGCGCCGTGTCGTTGCCGACGCCGGGCGTCAGCGTCAGGCGCAGCCAAGCCTCGAGTTCCTGCCGGTCCATGGCGGGTGGGGGGCTGGGCGCCGGCAAAAGACGCCCTGTCCCCTCAGTTGGGGTTGACCAGCTTGTCGCCCACCTGCACCGGGTTGGTGATTTCCATCACCAGCACGTAGGACACGCGCTCGAACGGGCGGAACACCATGGCGATGCCGTTGCGCTCGTCGGGCAGCTTGATCAGGCTGCGCGACGCGTCGGTCTTGTCCACCAGCTTCGGGCCGGTGCTCATCAGGGCCAGCACGTGACCGCTTTCCAGGCCGTCCTGCACGCCCCGGTTGATCACCACCACCTGGTTCTGGCCGGCGTAGCGCACGGCGCTGCCGGGCACGGCGACGACGCGCGCGTCCACCGGCATCTCGGGCACGCGCGGCACGTAGTTGCGGTATTCGCGCGGCGGCTCGGGCAGCAGGCGGTCGCCGGCGCGCATTTCTTCCTTGCTGCCGATGACGTCCACGGTGGCGGGCACCGGCAGGCCGGCCGGCGTTGCAGGGGTCTCGGCCCGGCGCGGTTCGGTCTGGACCTCGCCGTTGGCGTGCCAGCGCGTCGGGCGCGGGGCCGGCGCGCTGCCGGGCTCCTCCTCGGATTCGCTTTCGCCCCGCACCAGCGTGGCCTGGCCGACGTAGTGGCCTTCGTAGCCGAGGATTTCCTTGGTGAGCGGGTCCTTCAGCGGAGTGGCATTGCGGAATACCCGGAACTCGGTCGGCAGGCCGGGCGTCCTGAGCAGGGGCGCGTCGGCCGGCCCGCGCACATAGGCGCGGTCGCCCTTGGCCACCAGCACGCGGCTCTGGTTGGCCAGCGCCACAATGCGCGGCGCGCGCTGGAATGTGTCGTCATCGACCACCAGCGGCTCGGTCAGGAAGGGCTCGATCAGGTGCGGCTCCAGCGTCGGCAGCGGGCCGGTGCCCAGCATCTCGATGCGGTTGCGCGGCGACACGCGCACGGTGTCGCCCGGCTCGCCGTCGGCGCCGCGGCGCGCGCGCAGGAAGGCGCGGTCACCCACGCGCTCCAGCACCAGTTGCTGGCCGGGGTAGATCAGGTGCGGGTTGCGGATGTCGTTCAGGTTCATGCCCCACAGCTCGGGCCAGCGCCAGGGCGACTTCAGGAACAGGCTGGAGATGCGCCACAGCGTGTCGCCGCGGCGCACCGTGTACTGGTCGGGCGCGTTGGGCGCCAGCGCCGACAGCGGCACGCCTTGCGCGGCCACCTGCTGGGCGGTGGCCCGTTGCATGGGCGTCACCGGCAGGCGAGAGGCCGCCTGCGCGGCGGCGGGGGGCGCGCCGAGCAGGGCCGCGGTCAACAGTCCGAGGGGCGCGACCAGCGCGCGCGTGGCACCAGGAAAAAGAAGTTTCATTGTTTTGCTGAAAGCAGCTGCCAACTTGACAAGTCACCGGACATTTTGCATTCAAGCCCTTGATCCGGCAACGAAATCACTCACCCCAGGCAGCGCGAACTGCAAAAAGTAGCGAAAATCGCCACATCCGAGACCTTAGGAACCTCGGCATAAGCTCCTGCGCCGCAGGCATCTGCGGTCTCGGGCGGTCTGCGGCGTTGCAAATCCTCGCGATAGCTGCGGCTATCGCTGCGGTTTGCGCCTTGCATCCCATCCCGATCCGCAGCGCCTGCTTACCGCCAGAACTTATGCCGAGGTTCCCTTATTCCCATGGCCCTGCTTCCCATTCTTCGTTACCCCGACCCGCGCCTGCACAAGGTGGCCCAGCCCGTGTCGGCGGTGGATGCGCGCATCAGGACGCTGATCGACGACATGTTCGAGACCATGTACGACGCCAAGGGCATCGGCCTGGCGGCGACCCAGGTGGACGTGCACGAGCGGCTGATCGTGATGGACGTGTCCGAGCAGCGCAACCAGCGCCTGGTGCTGATCAACCCCGAGCTGGTGTGGGCCAGCGACGAACGCGTGCTGGGCGAGGAGGGCTGCCTGTCGGTGCCCGGCATCTACGACGGCGTCGAGCGCGCCGAGCGCGTGCGCGTGCGCGCGCTGGACGAAACCGGCCAGGCGCGCGAGATCGAGGCCGACGGCCTGCTGGCCGTGTGCATCCAGCACGAGATGGACCACCTGCGCGGCAAGGTGTTCGTCGAATACCTGTCGCCGCTCAAGCGTGGCCGCATCAAGACCAAGCTGCTGAAGGCCGAGCGGCAGGACAAGACCGACAAGGCGCGGGTGACGGCGTGAGCGCCTACTTACGGGCGCAGCGATTACTG
>MKTG01000066.1:55047-56002 GCA_001897615.1 Burkholderiales bacterium 68-10 | reverse complement strand
CGGCTGCGCCAGCCCCGGTGGCGTGGCCCCCGGCAGCCCGGCCACCGAGCTGGCGCAACGGCTCGGCCCGCCCACCGCCCGCTACCCGGCCACGGCCGACGCGGGGGAGCGCTGGCAGTATTCCCACCAGCCGGCCGGTCAGCAGGTGTTCAACCTCGACCTGGACGCCCAGGGCCGCGTGGCGCGCGTCGAGCAGGCGCTGAGCGAGGGGCTGTTCGGTGCCCGCATCCGGCCCGGGCGCTGGACGCGCGACGACGTGCTGCGCGAATACGGCCGGCCTGCGCGGGTGACCCGCGTGCACAACTTCGACGGCGACATCTGGGTCTGGCGCTACCTGGACGGCCCCACCTGGCGCCTGCTGTACATCGACATCGACCGCGCCGGCGTGGTGCGCGGCTGGTCCAGCGGCGACGAAAACCTGCCCGACCCGCCGGAGCCCAGGTGAGGTCGTGAGCGCACCGCTCCCCGGCTTGTCCGCGGCGACCGTCGTTTACCCATAACACAAGACTTTTGCGCTTGCCAGTCAAGCGCCAGCAGCTATCAAAAAATGAGTTTTCGCGTCGTCTTTGCAGGCACTCCGGAATTCGCCCGCGTGGCCCTGGCGCAGTTGCTGGCGGCGGGTTTCGAGGTGCCCCTGGTGCTGACCCAGCCCGACCGCCCGGCCGGGCGCGGCCTGAAGCTGCACGCCTCGCCCGTCAAGCAACTGGCCGAGCAGCACGGCATCCCCGTCGCCCAGCCGCGCAGCCTGCGCCTGGACGGCAAGTACCCTGAAGACGCCGCGGCGGCGCGCGCCGCGCTGCAGGCCGCCCGCGCCGACGTCATGGTGGTCGCCGCCTACGGGCTGATCCTGCCGCAGTGGGTGTTGGATGACATGAGCGCCGCCCGGCCGCCCGAAGGCGCGAAGGCCCCCTCGGGGGGCAGCGCAACAGGCGCAGCCGTGGAGCGTGGGGGCCTG
>MKTG01000066.1:53395-55013 GCA_001897615.1 Burkholderiales bacterium 68-10 | reverse complement strand
GCGCCGCCCGGCCGCCCGAAGGCGCGAAGGCCCCCTCGGGGGGCAGCGCAACAGGCGCAGCCGTGGAGCGTGGGGGCCTGGGCCTCGGCTGCCTCAACATCCACGCCTCGCTGCTGCCGCGCTGGCGTGGCGCCGCGCCCATCCACCGCGCCATCGAGGCGGGTGATGCGCGCACCGGCATCACCATCATGCAGATGGACGCCGGCCTGGACACCGGCGACATGCTGCTGGTGCAGGCGCTGCCCATCGGCCCGCGCGCCACCACCGCCAGCCTGCACGACGAACTGGCCGCCCTCGGCGGGCAGCTGATCGTGCAGGCCCTGCAACTGGCCGGGCAGGGCGCCTTGCGGCCCGTGCCGCAGCCGGCCGAGGGCGTCAGCTACGCGCACAAGATCGACAAGCACGAAGCGGCCATCGACTGGCGCCAGCCGGCGGCGCTGATCGAGCGGCGCATCCGCGCGTTCGACCCCTTCCCCGGCGCCAGCACCACGCTGGGCGATGCGGTGATCAAGCTGTGGCGCTCTGAAATCGATAGCTGTTTGCGCACGCCAGATGCGCGCTGCGGGCAGATTTTTGCCATCAACGACGCGGGCATCACGGTGGCCTGCGGCGACGGCGCGCTGCGCCTGACCGAGCTGCAGCGCCCCGGCGGCAAGCGCCTGCCGGCGCGCGAGTTCCTGCGCGGCTTCGCGCTGGCGCCCGGCCAGTGCCTCGGCCAGGCGGGCGACGCGCCATGAACATGCCGCTGCCGCCCGACCCGGGCGAATTGCCGGCGCGCGGCCGGCTGGGCGCCTGGCTGTCGCACCGGGTTGACCGCTGGGCGCACACCGCGCGCCACCCGCTGTTCTGGGTCGGCTCGCGCGAGATGGCGGGCGTCTCGATCGGGCTGACCGCCTGGGCCTTCATGACCGGCGTGGCCATGGTCAAGAGTGGCATGAGCATCACCGAAAGCGTGCTGATGTCGCTGCTGGTGTTTGCCGGCAGCGCCCAGCTGGCCGCCATCCCGCTCATGGCCGCCGGCGCGCCGCTGTGGGTGGTGCTGGCGGCGGCGTTCTGCGTCAACCTGCGATTTGTCGTCTTCAGTCTGCATTTGCGACCGTATTTCATGCATTTGCGTCGATCGTCACGCTTGTATCTGGGCTACTTCACGGGCGACGTGACCTATGTGCTGTTCACCCGGCGCTTTCCGCGGCCGCCCGAGACCAACGGCCAGCGCCGCGCCCAGATGGCCTATCTGTGGGGCGGCAACGTCACCAACTGGGTGTTCTGGCAGTCGCTCAGCATGCTGGGCATCTTTCTGGGCGCGGCCCTGCCGGCGCGCTGGGGGCTGGAATTCGCCGGCACGCTGGCGCTGCTGGCGGTGGCCTGCTCGATGGTGACCAACCGGCTGCGCGCGCTGTCGGCCATCACCGCGGCGGCGGCGGCCATCGTGCTGTTCGAGCTGCCCTACCGGCTCAACATCGTGGCGGCCATTGCCGTGGCGGTCGCCATCAGCCTGTACGTCGAGCCGCGCTTGCCGCGTGGCGGCGAGCGGGAAGGGGCGCGCCATGCATGAGCTGGACGGCTGGACGCTGCTGACCATCCTGGGCATGACGGCCATTTCGGTCATCACGCGCGG
>MKTG01000066.1:48706-53379 GCA_001897615.1 Burkholderiales bacterium 68-10 | reverse complement strand
ATGGGCCGAGCGCGGCCTGCAGTACGCCCCCATCGCCGCGCTGACCGCCGTGATCGCCCCCGACATCCTGCTGACCGAGGGCGCCATCGGCCCGCTGCTGCGCGACGCCCGCACCTGGGGCGCGCTGGCGGCGGCGGGCTTCTACTTCTGGCGCCGCCGCGGCAGCTACGTGCTGCCGGTGGCCATCGCGGTGGGCATGGCGGTGTTCCTGCCGCTGCGGGTGGGGCTGGGCTGGTGAGTCGAGTTCATGATGATTTTGGGCTCTTTTAGCGAATGATGGTGATGGCATGCGAGGCGGGGCTTCGAGTGGTCGTCTACTTGAAACCGCCAACGGCCGAACGCAGAGCACGCAGAGATTTCGCAGAGGACGCAGAAAAAAATCCATCGGCTTTTGCGCCCTCCGCGAATCCTTGGCGTGCTCTGCGCATGGAGGTTCATTTTTCTCATGGGGCGTGTCGCGGCACGGCACGGATCGAGCGCCTCGCCGGCATCCGCGAGAAGAGCCTGAAATAGGCCTATAGCGCTTGTCCAATCAGCGCCAACAGCTCTCATTTGGATAGCGTTGTTCGGACTGACGAAGGTCAGGGCGGCGTCGGTCTGGGCTCCTACAATGGCGGCGCACTCACGTGGTCGGCACCTGACCGGCCTGGCTTTTCTTCATCTCAGCTGCCTGCCATGAACGTCATCCGCTTTTCCGACCTGTGCGCGCAAGGCGCCGTGCAGGGCAAACGTGTCTTCATCCGCGCCGACCTCAACGTGCCGCAGGACGAGCGCGGCGCCATCACCGAGGACACGCGCATCCGCGCCAGCGTGCCGGCCATCCGCATGGCGCTGGATGCCGGCGCGGCCGTCATGGTCACCTCGCACCTGGGGCGCCCGACCGAGGGCGAGCTCAGGCCCGCCGACTCGCTGGCGCCCGTCGCCCGCCGCCTGGGCGAGCTGCTGGGGCGCCAGGTACCCCTGGTGACCGACTGGGTGGACGGCGTTGCGGTGGCGCCGGGCCAGCTCGTGCTGCTCGAGAATTGCCGCGTCAACAAGGGCGAAAAGAAGAACGATGAAACACTTTCTCGCAAGATGGCCGCACTTTGCGACATTTACGTGAACGATGCCTTCGGCACCGCACACCGCGCCGAAGCCACGACCTACGGCATCGCCCAGTTCGCCCCGGTGGCCTGCGCCGGCCCGCTGCTGGCGGCCGAGATCGACGCCTTGCAGAAAGCGTTGGCGCACCCCAGGCGGCCGCTGGTGGCCATCGTTGCCGGCAGCAAAGTGAGCACAAAACTCACGATCCTGAAGTCTTTGGCAGCCAAAGTCGATCAATTGATCGTGGGCGGCGGCATCGCCAACACCTTCATGCTGGCCGCCGGCCTGCCCATCGGCAACAGCCTGGCCGAGCCCGACCTGGTGGACGAGGCCAGGGCCGTGATGGCGGCCATGGCGGCCCGCGGCGCCGAGGTGCCGATTCCCACCGACGTGGTGGTGGCCAGGCAATTCAAGGCCGACGCCGCGGCCACCGCCAAGCAGGCGGCCGACGTGGCGGCCGACGAGCTGATCCTGGACATCGGCCCCGACACCGCCGAGCGCCTGGCCACGCAGCTCAAGGCCGCCGGCACCATCGTCTGGAACGGCCCGGTGGGCGTGTTCGAGATGGCGCCGTTCGAGAACGGCACGCGCACCATCGCCCGCGCCATCGCCGATTCGCCCGCCTTCAGCATCGCCGGGGGTGGCGACACGCTGGCGGCCATCGCCAAGTACGGCATCGACAAGGACGTGGGCTACATCTCCACCGGCGGCGGCGCCTTTCTGGAGGTGCTGGAAGGCAAGCAGCTGCCGGCCTTCGAGATTCTCGAAAAAAGGGCCGCCAGCGCTTGACAGGCAAGCGCGAACAGCTATAAAAATCATAACATCGCGGTGCCCGGTCACGGCGCCGTCACCCGGCGCTGGCAGAATCAGGCCACCGTTTTCCCCGCCTGAACCGAGCCTGCCCATGACCTACCGCGCCACCAAGATCGTCGCCACCCTCGGCCCCGCGTCCAGCGACCCGGGCCTGCTGGAGCAGATGATCCGCGCCGGCGTCAACGTGGTGCGGCTGAACTTCAGCCACGGCAAGGCCGACGACCACGTCGAGCGCGCGCGCCTGGTGCGCGAGGCCGGCGCGCGCGCCGGCCGCGAGGTGGCCATCATGGCCGACCTGCAGGGGCCCAAGATCCGCGTCGGCAAGTTTGCCGATGGCAAGGTGCTGCTGCAGCCGGGCGCGTCCTTCGTGCTGGACGCCGCGCGCGCCGGGCCGGGCGACGTGCACGGCGTCGGCCTGGACTACAAGGAACTGCCGCGGGACGTGCGCCCCGGCGACACCCTGCTGCTCAACGACGGGCTGATCGTGCTCACCGTCGATGCGGTGCGCGGCGAGGCCGTGCACACCACGGTCAAGGTCGGCGGCGAGCTGTCCAACAACAAGGGCATCAACAAGCAGGGGGGCGGCCTGACGGCGCCGGCCCTGACGGCCAAGGACATGGAGGACATCAAGACCGCCATGGCCCTGCGCGCCGACTACGTGGCCGTCAGCTTTCCCAAGAACGCCACCGACATGGAAATGGCGCGCCAGCTGTGCAACGTGGCCGGCGCCGAATGGGGCCACAAGCCGCAGCTGATCGCCAAGATCGAGCGCGCCGAGGCCATCCCGCGCCTGGCCGAGATCCTGGCCGCCAGCGACGGCATCATGGTGGCGCGCGGCGACCTGGCGGTGGAAGTGGGCAACGCCACCGTGCCGGCGCTGCAAAAAAAGATGATCACCATGGCGCGCCAGGCCGACAAGCTGGTGATCACCGCCACCCAGATGATGGAGAGCATGATCACCAACCCGGTGCCCACCCGCGCCGAGGTCAGCGACGTCGCCAACGCCGTGCTCGACGGCACCGACGCCGTCATGCTGTCAGCCGAGACGGCAGCCGGCAAGTATCCGCTGGAGACCGTGCGGGAGATGGCCGCCATCTGCCAGGCCGCCGAAGACCACGACCCGGCCGAGCTCGACGCCGACTTCAGCGGCGCCACCTTCCAGCGCATCGACCAGTCGATCGCCATGGGGGCCCTCTTCACCGCCTACCACCTGGGCGCCAAGGCCATCGTGGCGCTGACCGATTCCGGCTCCACCGCCCTGTGGATGAGCCGCCACCGCGTGCGCATCCCCATCTACGCGCTCACGCCCAAGATCGGCACCCAGCGCAAGCTGGCGCTGTACCGCAACGTGCGCCCGCTGCTGATGGACACCAGCGCCCTGCGCGACGAGGCCCTGATGCAGGCCGAGAACTACCTCAAGGCCCAGGGCGTGGTGGAAGCCGGCGACGTCTACGCCATCACCTGCGGCGAGCCCATGGGCGCGCCCGGCGGCACCAACATGCTGAAGATCTGTCGCGTCAGCTGAGAAGCTCAGCCTCCGGCCGGCGCCCTCGGCCCGCTGAGTACCGCGCCAGCGCCGGGCCCGCCCACTGCACCAGCGCGGCGCACAGCACGCCCAGGCACAAGCCCGCGAGGATGTCGGACGGAAAGTGCAGGCCCAGCGCCACCCGGCTCCACGCCATCGCCAGCGCGCTGGCCAGCAGCAGCCCGCGCACCGGCCAGCGCAGCGGTGCCAGTGCCGCCGACGCGGCAAACGCCGCCGCCGCCGCCGTGTGCGAGCTGGGAAAGCCCGCCGTCGCCCCGTGCGGCAGCCAGGCCGTGCCCAGCCCCAACATGAAGGGCCGCGGCAGGTGAAAGCCGTGCTTGAGTCCCGCCGCCGCGATGGCGGCCAGCGCCAGGCTGAACAGCACGCGTGCGGCCTGGGCGCGCCACGGCGGGCGGCCGGTCAATGCCACCGCCAGCGTGGCCGCCACCATCCAGTGCGGCCATTGCAGGCTGATGGCGCGCGCCGCCTCCAGCAGCCAGCCCGGTGCGTCCGGGACCAGGTTGAGCCACAGGAACAGCGCCTGGTCGATGCCGTTCATGGCAACCCCCGCACGCCCGTGGCCAGCGCCAGCCGCGGCCGGCGCGCGCGCCACGCCTGCACCGCCAGCCACAGCAGGCCACCGGCCAGCCAGCAGAACCAGCCGGCCCACAGCACGTGGCTCAGGTAATGCGCGCCGCGCGCCATCTGCACGGCGCCAAACAGGGCGCCGGCCAGCAGCGTCAGTCCCAGCCACCAGCGTGCGGCGCGCGGCGCCCGGGGCCGTAGCCAGAAGAACCCGGCCAGAAAGGAGAACGCCGTCGATGCGTGCCCGGCCGGAAAGCAGTGCCCGCCGCCGCCGTCGGCCACGCCCCAGCGCCAGTGCGACACGTACCGGGCCGTGCCGCCGAACGCCTGCAAGTCCCACGGGCAGCTGGTCAGGCTGGTGCGCTTGAGCAGTTGCACCACCAGCGCCGCCAGCAGGATGCCGGCCACCAGGCCCACACGGTCGGCGCGCGGCAGGGCGCGCAGCGGCCCCAGCGGGCGCCAGATCATCGCCACCAGCGCCAGCAGCACCGCCCAGGCGGCCTGGCGCGCGCCGGTGTGCAGCACCTCCTGCAGCCACCAGTCGTGCGTCAGCGCAAAGCCCTGCGCGTTGCCGAACCAGCGCGCCAGCGGCAGGTCCAGCGCGCTGGCGTCCCAGGCCAGCACCAGCGCCAGGGCGGCGGCGGTCCAGGCGGCATGGCGGGGCAGG
>MKTG01000066.1:34847-48668 GCA_001897615.1 Burkholderiales bacterium 68-10 | reverse complement strand
CTTAAGTACGGTCTCCGTCAGGGGTGGCCGGGTAAAATCGGCCGGATTCACGGGCGCTTGCCGCCCCGCGCCGCTTCTTTGACTTCCGGAGGATTCGCACCATGCCACTCGTTTCCATGCGCGAGCTGCTCGACCACGCCGCTGAACACAGCTACGGCATCCCCGCCTTCAACGTCAACAACCTGGAGCAGGTGCAGGCCGTCATGGCCGCCGCCGACGAAGTGGGCGCGCCGGTCATCCTGCAGGCCAGCGCCGGCGCGCGCAAGTACGCGGGCGAGCACTTCATCAAGTACCTGATCCAGGCCGCCGCCGAGGCTTACCCCCACATCCCGCTGGTGATGCACCAGGACCACGGCACCAGCCCCGCCATCTGCAAGGGCGCGCTGGATCTGGGCTTCGGCTCGGTGATGATGGACGGCAGCCTCAAGGAGGACGGCAAGACCCCGGCCGACTTCGCCTACAACGTGCGCGTCACCCAGGAAGTGGTGGCCATGGCGCACCAGATCGGCGCCACCGTGGAGGGCGAACTCGGCTGCCTGGGCAGCCTGGAAACCGGCGAGGCGGGCGAGGAAGACGGCGTCGGCGCCGAGGGCAAGCTCAGCCACGACCAGCTGCTGACCGACCCCGAGGAGGCCGCGCAGTTCGTCAAGGCCACGCAGCTGGACGCGCTGGCCATTGCCATCGGCACCAGCCACGGCGCCTACAAGTTCTCGCGCCCGCCCACGGGCGACGTGCTGTCGATCCAGCGCGTCAAGGAAATCCACGCGCGCATCCCGAACACGCACCTGGTGATGCACGGCTCCTCCAGCGTGCCGCAGGACTTGCTGGCCATCATCAACCAGTACGGCGGCCAGATGAAGCAGACCTACGGCGTGCCGGTGAAGGAGATTCAAGAGGCCATCAAGCACGGCGTGCGCAAGATCAACATCGACACCGACATCCGCCTGGCCATGACCGGCGCGGTGCGCCAGTTCCAGGCCGAGAACCCGAGCAAGTTCGACATGCGCGAGTGGATGAAGCCGGCGCGCGCCGCCGCGCAGGCCATCTGCAAGCAGCGCTACCTGGAGTTCGGCTGCGAAGGCCAGGGCGCCAAGGTCAAGGGCGTCCCGCTGTCGGTGATGGCCCAGAAATACGCCAAGGGCGAGCTGGCGCAGCAGGTGGTCTGAGCCTCTGAATACTATAAAAACAGGAGCTGCTCGCGCTTGACCGACAAGCGCCAGCAGCTTTTTTCATTCATGAACACTGAATCGGCACCCGCATGAACCCGGCCCTGCACACCAGCCAGATCCACAGCCTGCCCCTGCTCGCGCGCGGCAAGGTGCGCGACAACTACGCCGTGGGCGAGGACCGCATCCTGATGGTGGCCAGTGACCGCATCAGCGCCTTCGACGTCATCATGGACCAGCCCATCCCCGGCAAGGGCCAGCTGCTGACGCAGATGGCGCTGTGGTGGTTCGGGCAGCTTGGCGACATCGTGCCCAACCACCTGACGGGTGAGGCGCCCGAAAGCGTGGTCGCGCCGGGCGAGGTGGCGCAGGTCGCCGGCCGCAGCATGCTGGTGCGGCGCCTGAAACCCGTGCCGATCGAGGCCGTGGTGCGCGGGTATCTCGCCGGCAGCGGCTGGAAGGAGTACCAGCAGGGCCAGTCGGTGTGCGGCGTGCCGCTGCCGCCGGGCCTGCGGAACGCCAGCCGCCTGCCTGCCCCCATCTACACCCCGGCGGCCAAGGCGGCGGTGGGCGAGCACGACGAGAACATCACCTACGCGCGCACTGTGGAGATGGTGGGCCCCGAACTCGCCGCGCGCATCCGCGATATCAGCATCCGCCTGTACCAGCGCGCCGCCGAGGTCGCCCTGGCCCGGGGCATCATCATTGCCGACACCAAGTTCGAGTTCGGCCTGGACGCCGATGGACAACTGGTGCTGATGGACGAGGTGCTCACGCCCGACTCGTCGCGCTACTGGCCCGCCGACCAGTACCGCGAAGGCACCAACCCGCCCAGCTTCGACAAGCAGTACCTGCGCGACTGGCTGGAGCAGGCGCAGGTGGACGGTAAGCCCTGGGGCAAGCAGCCACCGCCGCCCACCCTGCCGCCCGAGGTGATCGAGGCCACGGCGGCGAAGTACCGCGAGGCGATGGCGCGGCTGCTCGGCTGAGCCGTTGCGCTATCCGCCCATGCCCGGCCAGTAATGGCTGTCCGGCAGCGCGCGCGAGCCGAAGATGGCCTGGCCGACGCGCACCACGGTGGCGCCTTCCTCGATGGCGATTTCGTAGTCGCCCGACATGCCCATGGACAGGTCGTCCAGCGTCATCCCGGCCGGCGCGTCCTGGCGCAGCCGGTCGCGCAGCGTGCGCAGGCCGGCAAAGCAGGCGCGCACCCGGTCCGCGTCGGCCGAGAACATCGCCAGCGTCATCAGGCCGCGCACGCGCAGCGCCGGGTAGGCTCCGAGCGCGCGCAGGAACGGCGCCGCTTCCTCGGGCGGCAGGCCCCACTTGCTGGCCTCGCCCGAGGTGTTGACCTGCACGTAGACGTCCAGCCCGCGGCCCTCGGCCTGCAGGCGGCGCTCCAGCGCCTCGGCCACGCGCAGGCGGTCGAGCGCGTGGAACTCGTGCGCGAAGCGCGCCACCAGCCGGGCCTTGTTGGTCTGCAGGTGGCCGATGGCGCACCAGCGCAGGTCGGTCAGGTCCGCCATGGCCTCGGCCTTGGTGGCGAGTTCCTGCGGCTTGTTCTCGCCCAGCGCGCGGCAGCCGGCGGCATGGGCCATGCGGATGTGTGCCTCGTCGATGGTCTTGCTGACGGGCAGCAGGCGCACGTCGGCTGGGTTGCGCCCGGCGCGCGCACAGGCGGCGGCGATGCGATCCTGCACGGCCACCAGGCGCTGGCGGAACTCGGCCACGCTCTGCGCGTGCGGGTAGTGGCCGTGCAGCGCCGCGCGGGGCTGGGTGGCATGGGCCGGTGTGTCTCGCATGATCCTGATCGTCCACCAACCCGGCGTGGCGGCTGGCGGTGGGTGCCAGCCGGGTGCGTCAGACCACGCGCACGCGGATGACGTGCGGCACGGCGCGGATGGCGGCGATCACGTCGGCCGCGGGGGCCGTCTCGACGTCGATCAGGTTGTAGGCCAGCGCGTCGCGGCTGCGGTTGCTCATGTCCAGCACGTTGACCCGGGCCTCGGCCAGCACGCCCAGCACGTGGCCCAGCACGCCGGCCACGTTGTCGTTGGCGATGGCGATGCGGCTCGATCCGGGCGCGCGGTGCATGCGCAGCGCCGGGTAGTTGACGCTGTTGACGATGTGCCCGTGCTCCAGGAAGTCGATGATCTGCTCGGCCGCCATGACGGCGCAGTTCTCTTCCGACTCCTCGGTGCTGGCGCCGATGTGCGGCATGGCGATCACGCGCGGCTCGGCGGCAAAGCCCGGCTCGGGGAAGTCGCACACGTAGCGCCCCAGCTTGCCGGCCGCCAGCGCCGCCAGCACGGCGGCCGGATCGACGATGCTTTCGCGCGCGAAGTTCAGCAGCACGGCGCCGGGGCGCGCGTGGCGCAGCGCCTCGGCGTTGATCAGGTGGCGCGTGGCGTCCATGGCCGGCACGTGCAGGCTGACGTAGTCGGCGCGCGCCAGCAGCGTGGGCAGGTTTTCCATGCGTTGCACGGCGTTGGACAGGCGCCAGGCGGCATCGACCGACAGCACCGGGTCGTAGCCCAGCACCTGCATGCCCAGCGCCAGCGCCATGTCGGCCACCATGGCGCCGATGGCGCCCAGGCCGACGATGCCCAGGGTCTTGCCCTTCAGCTCGCGTCCGGCAAAGCGCGACTTTTCCTTTTCCAGCAGCGCGTGCATGGCGGCCGAGTCGTCCATGCCGGACAGCGACTGCGCATAGGCGATGCCCGGCAGGATGCCGCGCGTGGCCAGCAGCAAGCCGGCCAGCACCAGTTCCTTGACGGCGTTGGCGTTGGCGCCCGGCGTGTTGAACACGACGATGCCGCGCTGGCCGTAGTCGGCCACCGGGATGTTGTTGACGCCGGCGCCGGCGCGTGCCACCGCCAGCAGCGACACGGGCACCGCCTCGTCATGCAGCTTGTGGCTGCGCAGCAGCACGGCGTCGGGGTGGCCGATGTCGCCGCCGACTTCGTAGCGGTCGCGGCCAAAGCGCTCCAGCCCCTGGACCGCGATGGCGTTGTAGGTCTTGATCTTGAACATCGAGTGACTTTAAAAATGATAGCTGCTGGCGCTGTCTGGGCGGGCGTCAGGCCTTGACTTGCTCATAAGCCCAGGCCAGCCAGGGCAGCAGCGCCCGCACGTCGGCGGTTTCCACCGTGGCGCCGCACCAGATGCGGATGCCGGGGGGCGCGTCCTTGTACGAGCCGATGTCGTAGGCCACGCCTTCCTTTTCCAGCAGCTTGACCAGCGCCTTGACCTGCTCGGCCGGCAGGTCGAGCGACAGGCACACGCTGGTGTTGGAGCGCGTCTCGGGCGTTTTGGCCAGGAACGAGATCCACGGGTGGGTGGCGACGAAGTCCTCGATCGCCTTCAGGTTGGCAGTGCTGCGGGCGATGGTGCCGGGCACGCCGCCCACGCGCTCGCACCACTGCAGCGCGTCCAGGTAGTCGGCCACGCACAGCATGCTGGGGGTGTTGATGGTGTCGCCCTGGAAGATGCCCTCGCTCAGCTTGCCGCCGCTGGTCAGGCGGAAGATCTTGGGCAGCGGCCAGGGGGGGGTGTAGCTCTCCAGCCGCTGGACCGCGCGCGGGCCGAGGATCAGCATGCCGTGCGCGCCTTCGCCGCCCAGCACCTTCTGCCAGGAGTAGGTGACCACGTCCAGCTTGTGCCAGGGCAGTTCCATGGCGAACACGGCGCTGGTGGCGTCGCAGATGGTCAGGCCGGCGCGCTCATCCGGGATCCAGTCGCCATGCGGCACGCGCACGCCGCTGGTGGTGCCGTTCCAGGTGAACACCACGTCGTTGTCGAAGTTGACCTTCGACAGGTCGGGCAGCTCGCCGTAGCCGGCCTCGTGGCGCGTCACGTCCTTCAGCTTGAGCTGCTTGACCACGTCGGTCACCCAGCCGGCGCCGAACGATTCCCAGGCCAGCATGTCCACGCCGCGCGCGCCCAGCAGCGACCACAGCGCCATCTCGACGGCGCCGGTGTCCGAGGCCGGCACGATGCCCACGCGCCAGCCGGCCGGCAGGCCCAGGATGCGGGCCGTTTCGCTGCAGGCCGCGCCCAGCAGCTGCTTGCCCAGCGCCGAGCGGTGCGAGCGACCCAGCGCCGACAGATCGAGCGCCGCCACGTCGTAGCCGGGGCGCTTGGCGCAGGGGCCGGAGGAAAAGTTGGGAACCTGGGGCTTGCGGGTGGGGCGGGTCATGCTTTTCTCTTGCTGCGAAAGTACAAACAATCAATTCTAGGCGGCGCCCCAAGACCTTGATGGCGCTGGGCGGCTCTGCCGGCCGCGCGCTCCTAGAATGGGCGTCCATGAACTTCATCGACCAGTTGCGCCAGGCCGAAGCGCAGAACCAGTCCATGCTGTGCGTGGGGCTGGACCCGGAGCCGACGCGCTTTCCGGCCGGCGTCGCGCGCGACGCCGAGGGCATCTACCGGTTCTGCGCCCGCATCGTCGAGGCCACGGCCGACCTGGTGTGCGCCTTCAAGCCGCAGATCGCCTACTTCGCCGCGCACCGCGCCGAGCCGCAGCTGGAGCGCCTGATCGCCCACATGCGCGCCGTGGCGCCGCGCGTGCCCGTGATCCTGGACGCCAAGCGCGGCGACATCGGCAGCACCGCCGAGCAGTACGCCCGGGAGACCTTCGAGCGCTACGGCGCCGACGCGGTGACGCTGTCGCCCTTCATGGGTTTTGATTCGGTGGCGCCCTACCTGAAGTACCAAGGCAAGGGCGCCTTCCTGCTGTGCCGCACCTCCAACCCCGGCGGCGACGACTTGCAGGCCCAGCGCCTGGCCGACGTGCCCGGCCAGCCGCGGCTGTACGAGCATGTCGCGCGCCTGGCCCAGGGGCCCTGGAACCTGAACGGCCAGCTGGGCCTGGTGGTGGGCGCCACCTACCCGCAGGAGATCGAGCGCGTGCGCGCGCTGGCGCCCACCGTGCCGCTGCTGATTCCGGGTGTGGGCGCGCAGGGCGGCGACGCCGAGGCCACCGTGCGCGCCGGCTGGCGTGCCGATGGCCCGATCGTCGTCAACAGCTCGCGCGCCATCCTGTATGCCAGCGGCGGCGCCGACTTTGCCGACGCCGCGCGCGCCGCGGCCCAGGCCACGCGCGCGCAGCTGAATGCGGCCAGGGCCTGAGCCGGGTTGCCAGGCACTTTGTTTTTGATAGCTGCTGGCGCAAGACGGACGGGCGCTGTGGCTATTTTTGAGGCTCTTCTCGCGAAGGATGGTGATGGCCTGCGAGACAAGCCTTCGAATGGTCGCTCATTGGAAACCGCCAACATCCGAACGCAGAGGGCGCAGAGATTTCGCAGAGGACGCAGAAAGCAAGAAGATTCATCGGTTTTCTTTGCGTCCTCTGCGAATCCTTTGCGTCCTCTGCGTATGGCTGTTGATTTTTCTCATGCGTCGTGTCGCAGCGCGGCACTGATCAAGTACCTCACCATCATTCGCGAGTAGAGCCATTTTTGATACGGCAAATCCGCCTGTTTCCGAGGAGATTCGACCCATGATCCCACGCCGAGCCTTCCCCCTGGGCGCCCTGTGCGCCGCCGCCCTGCTGGCCGCGCCCGCCGTGCTGGCGCAGCCCGCCTATCCCAGCAAGCCGATCACCATCGTGGTCGGCTACCCGCCCGGCGGCAGCACCGACCTGACCGGCCGCACGCTGGGCGATGCGCTGTCGCGCCAGCTCGGCGTGCCGGTGGTGATCGAGAACCTGGGCGGCGCCGGCGGCACCATCGGTGCGCAGAAGGTGGCCAGCGCCGCGCCCGACGGCTACACCCTGCTGGTGGGCGCCAACAACGAGGTGGCCATCAGCAAGCTGGTGACCAAGACCGTCAAGTACGAGCTGAAGGACTTCACCCCGCTGGGCCTGATCGCCTCGCAGCCCATGGTGCTGGTGGCCTCCACCGCCACCGGGGTGAAGAACCTGGGCGAGTTCATCGCCAAGGCCAAGGCCGCGCCCGGCAAGTACAGCTACGGCAGCTCCGGCGTCGGCACGGCACTGCATCTGGCCGGCGAGATGGTCAAGGAGCGCGCCGGCGTGTTCATGACCCACATCCCCTACCGCGGCGTGGCGCCGCTGACCAGCGACCTGGTGGGCGGCAACCTGGAGTACGGCGTGTTCGTGCTCTCCAGCGGCCTGCCGCACATCAAGAGCGGCAAGGTGGTGGCCCTGGGCACCACCGAAGCCAGGCGTTCGCCGCTCACGCCTGACATCCCGGCGCTGGGCGAGCACCCGCAGCTCAAGGGCATCGACATCGGCACCTGGTTCGTGCTGATGGGGCCGGCCAGGCTGCCGGAGGCCGTCACCACGCGCCTGAAGACCGCGCTGGCCGAGGCGCTCAAGTCGCCCGAATTCCGCCAGAAGATGGAAGCCTCGGGCTCCACCGTGGCGGCGCCCGGCACTGATGTGCAGCAGTTCCTGGCCAGCGAGGTGGCCAAGTACCAGAAGATCGTGCAGTTCGCCAAGATCGAGCAATGAGTGCCGCCCCGCGTTTCGAGCTGCCGCTGCCCGATCTGGCGCCCTGGCGCGCCGGCAACACCGGGGTGGAGGGCGTGTGGCACTTCGACAGCGGCCAGCCCGGGCGCGCGGTGCTGATCACGGCGCTGATCCACGGCAACGAGCTGTGCGGCGCCTGGGCGCTCAAGGGCTTGCTGGAGGCCGGCGTGCGGCCGGCGCGCGGCACGCTGACCCTGGCGCTGTGCAACCTGGCGGCGTTCGACCGCTTCGACGCCGACCGGCACGACGCCGCCCGCTTCGTCGAGCAGGATTTGAACCGCCAGTGGACGCCCGAGCGCCTGCGCGCCGCCGACAGCGTGGAGCGCCGCCGCGCGGCCGAACTGGCGCCGTTTGCCGAGCGCGCCGACTGGCTGCTGGACCTGCATTCCATGCACGAACCCAGCGCGCCGCTGCTGCTCACCGGCGTGCAGCCGCGCAACCTGGCGCTGGCGCGCCAGCTGGCGGCGCCCGAGCACATCGTCATCGACGCCGGCCACAGCGACGGCGTGCGCCTGCGCGACTTCGGGCGCTTCGGCCTGCCCGACGCGCAGGCCGGCGATTCACGCTCGCTGCTGCTGGAATGCGGTTTTCACGGCGATCCGGCCAGCCGCGCCGTGGCGCAGGACATCTGCCGGCGCTTCTTGCAGGCCGCCGGCACGCTGGACGCCGCCGCCCTGGACGCCGCCCTGCCCGGCTGGCGCCTGCTCGACGCGCCGCGCCAGTGGGCGCTGACGGTGGAGGGCGCCGCGGTGGCGCGCAGCCCGCGCTTTGCCTTCACTGAAGCGTTCACCGGGCTGGAGCACTTTGCGCACGCCGGCACCGTGATCGGCCACCACGACGGCCCCGGCCAGGGTGAGCCCGTGGTCACGCCCTACGACGACTGCGTGCTGGTCATGCCCTCGGTGCGCCAGGCGCGCCAGGGGGTGACGGTGGTGCGCTTTGCACGCCGGCGCCCGCTGGCCTGAACTTTCGAGCGGCTCGGGCCACGGCGCGTCAGCGCCGCGCCGCCTCGTACAGCGGCAGCACGCGCGGCATGGCGGCCTGCAGCGCGCCCATGCGGTCGCCCGCGCTGGGGTGGGTGGACAGAAAGCCCGGCCCGCTGCCGCCGCCGGCCTGCGCCATCTTCTGCCACAGCGTGATGGCGGCGCGCGGGTCGTAGCCGGCGCGCGCCGCCAGCTCCAGGCCGTACAGGTCGGCCTCGCTTTCCATGTGGCGCGAAAACGGCAGGTCCAGCGCCAGCTGCTTGCCCAGGCCGGCCAGCTGCACCGCGCCCTGGCCCACGCCTAGCAGCGCGCCGCCGACGGCAATCGCCAGATCGCCCGCGGCCGCCTGCGACATCTTCTCGCGCGTGTGCTCGCGCAGCGCGTGCGCCATCTCGTGGCCCATGACGGCGGCGATCTCGTCGTCGCTCAGGCGCAGCTTGCGGATCAGGCCGGTGTAGACGGTGATCTTGCCGCCGGCCATGACGTGGGCGTTGACGGTGTCCTCGTCGATCAGCACCAGCTGCCAGGGCCAGCGGCCGGCATCGGGCCGGAACGCCGCGACGGGCGGCACCAGCCGCAGCATGACGGCGTTGACGCGGCTCCACTCCGGCCCGCCGGTGACCAGCTGGCCCTTGGCGCGCGCCTCGCGGTTTTGCTCGTCGTAGTACTGCAGCGACTGCTGCATCACCTGCTCGGGCGACACCAGCAGCAGCTGCGAGCGGCTCTTGCCGCCAGTGGCGACAGAGCCGCTGGTGGTGCTGGCACAGCCGGCGGCCAGCAGGGCGGCGCAGAGCAGGGCGGCGAGGGACGAGCGCGGAGTCATGGCAAGAACTCGGATGGGCAGGGCAATGCAGGGCATTGTGCCGCCAACGCCGCCGGTGGCGGGCCGCGCCGCCGCACCGCCACGGACATGGCAGTGCTTATCGTGAAAAATTGGGCTCCAGAGCTTTGTAGGCGAGCGTCAACAGCTACGTTTTTAATAGTGAATATGTCTGGGTGGCGGGGTGCCGTGCCCTCACTTGGGCATGGCGCAGTGCCCGCCGCTGGCCGGGCTGCCCGAGCCGGCGGTGATGAGGGGCGGCTCCAGCCGCAGGTTGACCGGCGCCGAACTGGCGAAGTCCCAGGCCACGAAGCCGGTCAGCAGCAGCCAGAAAGCCCAGCGGCGCATGGTGGTGCCTTGCATGTGGTGACCCCTGTCCTCAGAAACCGAAACGGCGGCGCACGCGCAGCCCCACCAGCGTGCCGGCAAAGGCCAGCGGCACCCACAGCCAGCCGTGCAGGCTGCCGGTGCTGATGCCGCTGACCATGGCGCCCACGTTGCAGCCAAAGGCCAGGCGCGAGCTGTAGCCCATGGCAAAGCCGGCCAGCAGGCCGATGGCCCACTGCGCGCTGGTCAGCGGCCGTGGCGGCTCCGGGCGCCGCGCCGACACCCACAGCGCGCCGGCCAGGATGCCGATGTTGGTGATGCTGGTCACATCCAGCAGCAGCGTCTGGCTTAGCCGCTCGGCGTGGCCGGGATCGCTCCAGAAGGCGTTGGCGGCGGGGTCGAACAGGCCCAGCGCGGTGGCCGCCTTGGCCGCCCACAGGCCGAAGCCGTACACCACGCCCCAGGGCTGGCCGGCGATCAGCAGGTTGAGCGCCGCCAGCAGGGCCAGCCCCAGCGCGCCCCACAGCCAGCGGCGCGGCAGGCGGCCCAGGTGCAGGCGCTGGCCGCTCCACAGGCCGACGCCCAGCGCCAGCAGCGCCAGCGCCACCCCGGTGGCCGCCAGCGCGCCGCCCGCCCCGAGTGAGGTGACCAGGCCGACCGGCGGCAGCGCGCCCAGCGCCAGCCAGCCGTTCAGGTGGGCCGAGCCGGCAAAGCTGCCGAGCGCGAACAGCGGCAGGATGGCCATGTTCAGCGGCACGCCCAGCCCGGCCTTGTACAGCGTGCCCGAGCCGCAGCCGTCGGCGATCTGCATGCACAGGCCGAACACGAAGGCCCCCACCAGCAGGCTGACCGACAGCGGCCCCAGCGCGGCGGTGGTTTCGGGAAAGCGCGCCAGCAGCGGCATCGACAGCGCCGACAGCAGCGCCAGCAGCAGCAGCTGGCCGTAGACGCCCGAGGGGTCGCGCTGCTCCACCAGCACGCGCCAGCCGGTGGTGAAGCCGAAGCGCGCGCCCGCCAGCACGCCGCCCAGGCCCACGCCCACCAGCAGCAGCAGCGCCTGGCGCGCCGACACCGACCACAGCAGCCAGCCAAACAGCGCCAGCACGGCCGCCGCCAGCGGCAGGCGCCGCGGCCAGGCGCGCGCGCGCCTGGCCGCGGCGTCGGTGTCCAGGGAGGTGGCAAGCGTGTTCATGGGGCGGGCGTTCCGAGGTTGCGGTGCCCCCAGGTCAGCAACGCGTAGCGCAACTGCTGCCAGCGGCCGGGCTCGTGGATCATGGGCAGCGGGGCGGGCGCGCGGGTCCAGTCGACCATCGAGCCGGGGTACATGCGCACGTTGGGCTGGCCCAGCACCTCGGACAGCACGAACCAGTCGGTGGCCGACCAGTGGCCGGCGTTGCAGAAGGTGATGATCGGCTGCCCCGGGGTGGCGTTCAGGGCGTCGGCCTCGCCTTGCAGCGCCGCCGGGTCCAGCAGCACCGCGCTGCCGAGGTCGAAGAACAGTTCGCTGTCCAGGTGGACGGCGCCCGGCAGCGTGCCGCGCGCGCGGGCGTTGTCGTGCGCCAGGCGGCCCTGGAAGTACGGCGCCGGGCGTGCGTCCACGCGCAGCAGGCCGGGCTGGCCCAGGCTGGCGCGCACATCCTCGCGCGTGGCCATCCAGCGCGCATCGAAGCGCGGCTGCCAGCGGCTGCGCGGCGCGCTGGCGGGCTGGTCGCTGACGGGCAGGCCGGCCGCCTTCCAGGCCGTCAGGCCGCCGTTCAGGATGGACAGGCGCGTCATGCCCAGCGACTTGAGCGTCCAGTAGGCGCGCGCCGCGCCGCCAAAGTCGGTGGCGTCGATGCCGGTGTGGATGAGGACGGCGCGCGTGTCGGGGTTCAGGCCCAGCTCCTGCACCAGCTGCGTCAGCTCGGCCAGCGTGGGCGGCAGGCCCAGGTTGGCGCCGGTGGCGCGCCAGCGCGGGTAGGGGGCCGACAGCGCGCCCGGCACGTGCTGCAGGGCATAGGCCGATGCCTCGCGCACATCGATCAGCCGCACCGCGGCGTCGGGCGTCAGCGCCTGGACCTGGGCGGGCGTGAGCAGCGGCTGGGCGGCCAGCGTGCCGGCGGCCCAGCCGAGGGCCAGCACAACGGTACGGAACAGGCGATGCATGGAGGGCAGAAACGGGCAGGATGCTCTGACAGGGCCCCGCATTGTCGTGGCTGCCGTGGCGAGCGCCAAATACGAAGTCGTCAGAAGCTTATGTTCATGGGCATCGGGCGCGCTGCCGGTGCGCCGGCCTCATGTCACGGGTGCGACAGAAAAGCGCCGTTTCTGCACGACCGCGCCCCACCGCTAAGGGTTTGTCAGGGATTGGGCGGTGGGGCAAGGCCGCTAGAGTCGGGCGCACTTTGATTCAGCGCAACAACAGGGTGGGCAACGCGTGCAGTTCGTGCAATTGGTGATCAGCGGGGTGGCCCTGGGCTGCATCTACGGTCTGATCGCCCTCGGCTTCGTGCTGATTTACAAGGCCACCGAGACCGTCAACTTTGCCCAGGGCGAGCTGATGATGCTGGGTGCCTTTTGCGGCCTGGCGGGCGCCACCCTGCTGGGCTTTCCGTTCTGGGTGTCGGTGCTCGCCACGCTGGCGGCGATGGCGGTGATCGGCGTGCTGACCGAGCGCCTGGTGATCCGCCCCATCCTGGGGCAGCCGGCGTTCTCGATCGTCATGCTGACCATCGGCATCGGCTATGTGGCGCGCGGTGCCATCACCATGATCCCGGGCATCGGCACCGAAACCCATACCCTGCCCGTGCCGTACAAGGATGAAGTCCTGAAGCTGGGCGAGCTGGTGCTGAGCGCCGAGCAGCTCGTGGTGATCGGCGTCACCGCCGTGCTGTGCGCCCTGCTGTATGCCCTGTTCCGCTTCAGCAAGCTGGGCATCGCCATGCAGGCGACGTCACAAAACCAGCTGGCGGCCTACTACATGGGCATCCCGGTCAAGCGCCTGAACGGCCTGGTGTGGGGCCTGGCGGCGGTGGTGGCGGCGATCGCCGGTCTGCTGCTGGCGCCGATCACCTTCGTCTACGCCAACATGGGTTTCATCGGCCTGAAGGCGTTTCCCGCCGCCGTGGTGGGGGGCTTCGGCAGCCTGCCGGGGGCCATCGTCGGCGGCCTGATCATTGGTGTCGTCGAGTCGCTGTCGGGCTTCTATCTGCCCGAGGGCTTCAAGGACACCGCCGCCTACATCGTGGTGCTGGTCATGCTGATGGTCAAACCCAACGGCCTGTTCGGCGAAAAACTGCGCAAGAAGGTGTAGAGCGCCCACCATGCGATTCATCTTCAAGACGAGTTACGAGCAGGACATCCGCCTGGCCAAGCACGGCGGCCACCTGTTCTGGTACGGCCTGCTGGCGGTCGGCCTGGTGCTGGCGCCCTGGCTGCTGCCCGAGTACTGGCTGGCGCAGCTCACCTTCGTGCTGATCTACGCCATCGCCGGCCTGGGGCTGATGCTGCTGGCGGGCTTCACCGGGCAGTTCTCGCTCGGTCACGCGGCGTTCCTGGGGGTGGGGGCCTACGCCCAGGCCATCCTGACCAACGCCGGCTGGCCGTTTCCGCTGGCCATGGTGTGCGCCGCCCTGCTGGCGGCCGCCGTGGGGGTGGTGGTGGGCCTGCCGGTGCTGCGTGTCAAGGGCATCTACCTGGGCATCGCCACGCTGGCGTTCGGCTTCATCGTCGAGGAGGTGCTGGCGCGCTGGGAAAGCCTGACCGGCGGCAACGCCGGCCTGATGGCCGGGCCGCCGGCCCTGTTCGGCTGGACCATCGATTCGAACGCTGGCTTCTACGCCATCTGCCTGGTCACCGCCGTGCTGGCCACCCTGGGCACGCTCAACCTGCTGCGCACGCCCACCGGGCGCGCCTTCATCGCCATCCGCGACTCGGAAATCTCGGCGCAGAGCATGGGCATCCACCTGGCGCGCTACAAGACGCTGGCCTTCGCCCTGTCGGCGGCCCTGGCGGGCCTGGCGGGGGCGCTGTACGCGCACAAGCTGCAATTCC
>MKTG01000066.1:29410-34838 GCA_001897615.1 Burkholderiales bacterium 68-10 | reverse complement strand
GCTGGTGGTGATCGGCGGGCTGGGGTCGGTGCACGGGGCGTTTCTGGGCGCCATCTTCCTGATCGCGATGCCGCAGCTCATATCGCTTGGCAAGGACTACCTGCCCGAAGCGATCGGCCAGGCGCCGGGTTTGCAGGCCGTGGTCTATGGGGCGGTGCTGATCGCCTTCGTGCTGTTCGAGCCGATGGGCTTGTACGGTCGCTGGTTGAAGGTGCGTACCTGGTTGCAACTGTTCCCGTTCTACCGCCAGGGCATGTTCAAGCGGCAGAAATCGTTCCAGAAATCGGATCGCCTGAAATGACGCCCGATACCCTGCTCTCGGCCCGCAACCTGAGCGTGCGCTTCGGCGGCGTGCTGGCCGTCAACGATGTGAGCTTCGACGTGCGCGCCGGTGAGGTGTTCACCCTGATCGGCCCCAATGGCGCCGGCAAGACCACGGTGTTCAACCTGATCAGCCGCATCTACCAGCCCACCAGCGGCGAGATCGACTTCGCCGGGCCACAAGGCATGGTCAGACTGACGCAGCAGGCGCCGCACCAGGTGGCGTCGCTGGGCATCGCCCGCACCTTCCAGAACATCGAGCTGTTCGAGCACGCCAGCGTGCTGCACAACCTGCTGGTGGGCCACCACACGCACCGGCGCACCGGCTTCTGGAGCGACCTGCTGTTCACCCCGGCGGCGCGCGCGGCCGAACTGGCGACGCGGGAACGGGTCGAGCGCGTGATCGATTTCCTCGACCTGCAGCACCACCGCGAATCGCTGGTGGCCGGCCTGCCCTATGGGGTGCGCAAGGTGGTCGAGCTGGCGCGCGCCCTGTGCACCGAGCCGCGCCTGCTGCTGCTGGACGAGCCCTCGTCCGGCCTGAACGTCGAGGAAACCGACGACATGGCGTTCTGGATCCAGGACATCGTGCACGAGTTGGGCATCACGGTGCTGATGGTCGAGCACGACATGAGCCTGGTGTCGCGCGTGTCCGACCGCGTGCTGGCGATGAACCAGGGCCAGGTGCTGGCCATGGGCACGCCGGCCGAAGTGCAGGGCGATGCCAAGGTGGCCGAAGCCTACCTGGGCTCGATCGACGATGTGGCTTCGCTGCGGAGGCAGCCATGAGCGCCGCCGCGGGGCATGGGGGTGACATGGGCGGGCCCATCCTGCAACTGCTGAACGTCGAAAGCTCGTACGGCCCGATCAAGGCCATCCGCGGTGTCAGCCTGCAAGTGGCGCCGGGCCAGATCGCCACCGTGCTGGGCAGCAATGGCGCCGGCAAGAGCACCATCCTGAAAACCATCTCGGGCATCATCGACCCGGGCAAGGGCACGGTGCACTTCAAGGGCGAGGACATCACCGCCCGCGACCCGGCGCTCATCGTCCAGCGCGGACTGTCGCACGTGCCCGAGGGCCGAGAGGTGTTCCCGCTGCTGTCCGTGCACGACAACCTGCTGATGGGTGCCTACACCCGGCACGACCGCGACGGCGTGGCGCGCGACATGGAGCAGGTTTATGCCTATTTCCCGATCCTGAAGGAGCGCGCGGCGCAGGACGCCGGCTTGCTGTCGGGCGGCCAGCAGCAGATGCTGGCGATCAGCCGCGCCCTGATGGCCAACCCGCAGCTGATCCTGCTGGACGAGCCCAGCCTGGGCCTGAGCCCGAAGCTGACCAAGGAAATCTTCGAGATCGTGGTGCGCATCAACCGCGAGCGCGGTACTACCATCCTGCTGGTCGAGCAGAACGCCAACATGGCGCTGAACGCCGCCGACTACGGCTACGTGCTGGAAAACGGCCGCATCGTGATGGAAGACACCTGTGCCGCGCTACGCGAAAAGGAGGACATCAAGGAGTTCTACCTGGGCATGAAGGACGTCGGCGTGCGCGGCGAGCGGCGCTGGAAGAAGAAAAAGACCTGGAGATAAGCCTGATGTCCAATCTTTGGGATCTTTCGCATATCGAGCCGCGCACCGACGTGGTGCTGGCTGGAGATACCCTGGCCGCCATGTTCTGGAACGCCGTCGCCGAGCGCGGCCCGCGCGTCTGGCTGCGCGAGAAGGATCTCGGCATCTGGCGCAGCTGGACCTGGAACCAGGTGGGCGAGGCGGTGCGCGAAATCGCCGGCGGCCTGATGAGCCTCGGTTTCGCGCCGGGCGACACCGCCTCGATCCTGTCCAACACGGTCGTCGAATGGGTGCTGGCCGACCTGGCGGTGCTGTCCTGCGGTGGCGTGGCCAACGGCATCTACCCCACCGATGCGGCATCGCAGGTGCATTACCTGTCCGAGGACTCGCGCACACGCGTGCTGTTCGTCGAGGACGACGAGCAGCTCGACAAGGCGCTGGAGGTGCGCGAGCGCCTGCCGCTGCTGGCCAAGATCGTGGTGTTCGACATGGAAGGCCTGCGCGAGCTGCAAGACGAGGGCGTGATCAGCCTGGCCGCGCTGCGCGAACTGGGCCGCGCCTACAACCAGGCGCATCCGGACGAGCTGCGGCATCGCGTGGCCGCCGTGCGGCCGCAGGACCTGGCGATCCTGGTCTACACCTCGGGCACCACCGGCAAGCCCAAGGGCGCCATGCACACGCACGGCGGGCTGGTGTACACCACGCGCGGTTACAACACGCTGATCGCGCGCAGCGAGCAGGACGAGTGCATGGCCTTCCTGCCGCTGTGCCACATCGCCGAGCGCATGGGTGGCGAGTACTTTGCGCTGTACACCGGGGCCCGGCTGAACTTCGTGGAGAACCCCGACACCGTGCCGGAGAACGTGCGCGAGATCGCGCCCACGGTGTTCGTCGCCGTGCCGCGGGTGTGGGAGAAGTTCTACTCCGGCGTCATGATCGCCCTCAAGGAAAGCACGCGCCTGCAGCAGGCCGCCTACGCCTGGGCCATCGGCGTGGGTCGGCAGATCGCCGAGCGCGTGCTGGCGGGCCAGCCGGTGAGCGGTTCGCTCAAGGCGCGCTTTCGGCTGGCGCGCTGGCTGGCGCTGGACAACGTGCGCAAGCTGATCGGCATTCATCGCGCGCGCTACCTGGTGACCGGGGCGGCGCCGATCTCGCCCGAGCTGGTCAAGTGGTACCTGTCGCTGGGCGTGCCCATGCTGGAAGTCTGGGGCATGACCGAGACCTGCGGCGCCTCCACCGGCGTGCTGCCCTCGCGCATCAAGCCCGGCTCGATCGGCCCGGCGGCGAGCTACAACCAGGTGCGACTCGACCCGGTGACCGACGAGATCCAGGTCAAGGGGCCGAACGTGTTCGCCGGCTACCTGAACCTGCCCGAGAAGACCTCTGAAACCTTCACCGATGACGGCTGGCTGCGCACCGGCGACGTCGGCAAGGTGGACGAAGAGGGCTTCTACCGCATCACCGACCGCATGAAGGACATCATCATCACCGCCGGCGGCAAGAACGTCACGCCCAGCGAGATCGAGAACGAGCTGAAGTTCAGCCCCTACATCACCGACGCGGTGGTCATCGGCGATGCGCGGCCGTACCTGACGGTGATCATCATGATCGACCAGGAGAACGTCGAGAAGTACGCGCAGGACCACGACGTGCCGTTCTCCAACTACGCCAGCCTGACGCGCGCCGCCGAGGTGCAGGCGCTGATCCAGGGCGTGATCGACGAGGTCAACAAGAAATTCGCGCGCGTCGAGCAGATCAAGAAATTCTTCCTGCTCGACACCCAGTTGACGGCCGAGGACGAGGAACTCACGCCGACCATGAAGCTCAAGCGCAAACTGGTGCAGACCAAGTACGCCGAGCAGATCGAGGCCATGTACCGTGGTTGAACCGTCCATTGTTTTGTTTGTCCCACCCGCAAGGAGAGCACCCATGACACCGCGAACAAGCCTTCTGGCCCTGGCTGGCATGCTGGCCCTGGCAACGCCCGCCCTGGCGCAAACGCAGGGCGTGGGCAAGAGCGAGATCGTGATCGGCACCATCCAGGACCTGTCCGGTCCGGCCGCCGGCCTGTCGAAGCCAGCACTCGAAGGCATGCAGCTGCGCGTGGAGGAGGTCAACGAGCAGGGCGGCATCAATGGCCGCAAGCTGGTGCTCAAGACCGAGGACTCGGGTTACGACCCCAAGCGTGCCGTGCTGGCGGCGCAGAAGCTGATCGACCAGGAAAAAATCTTCGCCATGGTCGGTCATCTGGGCACGGCGCCCAACATCGCCACCTTTCCCGTGTTGTTCAAGAAGAACGTCTTCAGCTTCTTTCCGCTCAGTGCCGGGCGCCAGATGTATGAGCCGCTCAACCGCCTGACCTACGCCTTCATCGCGCCGTACTACGGCCAGATGCGCGCGGCCACGCCACGGCTGGCCAAGGAGAAGGGTGCCAAGAAGGTGTGCGCGATCTACCAGGACGACGATTTCGGCCTGGAGGTGCTCAAGGGATCCGAGGACGGCCTGAAGGCCGCCGGCATGGAGATGGCGGAAAAAGTGAGCTACAAGCGTGGCGCCACCGATTTTTCCTCGCAGGTGGCCAAGACCAAGGCCGCTGGCTGTGACTTGGTCGTGCTGGGTACCATCATCCGCGAGACCATCGGCGCCATGGGGGAGGCGCGCAAGAGCGGCTTCAACCCCACCTTCCTCGCCTCGGCGGCGGCCTACATCAACGCCGTTCCCAAGCTGGGCGGCGCGGCGGTCGACGGTCTGTACATCGCGATGACGATCGGCGTGCCCTACACCGACTCGCCCGAGCAACCCGTGCGCTTCTGGGCCAACAAGTACAAGACCCGGTTCGACAAGGAGCCCGACACCTTCTCGGCCACCGGCTACGTGATCATGGACGCCTTCATCAAGGTGGCGCAAAAGGCCGGCCCCAACCTGAACACCGACAGCTTCGTGCGCGCCATGGAGAGCACGACCTTCCCGCCCGACATTTTCGGGGGGCCGGAAATGAGCTTCTCGCCGACCAAGCACCTGGGTAGCGAGGCGTCGCGCCTGTCTCAGATCAAGAACGGCAAGTGGGTCGTGGTGTCCGACTATTTCAAGTGAACCCCGGTACCACCGATCCCACAGACGACAGACACCCATCCAGGAGAACTGCCATGAAACGACGCTTCACCCTGACCGCCATCGCCGCCGGCGCTTGCGCGTTCGCCCTGACCACGCCGGCACTGGCGCAGTCGCAAGGGGTCAGCAAGACCGAGATCACCATCGCCACCATCCAGGATCTGTCCGGTCCGCTGGCCGGCTTCGGCAAACAGGCGCGCAACGGCATGCAGCTGCGCGTGGACGAGATCAACGAACAGGGCGGCATCAATGGCCGCAAGCTGGTGTTCAAGGCCGAGGACTCGGGCTACGACCCCAAGCGCGCGGTGCTGGCGGCGCAAAAGCTGGTCAACCAGGACAAGATCTTCGCCATGGTGGGCCACATCGGCACCGCCGCCAACGTGGCCACGTTCCCGGTGCTGTTCCCCAAGAACGTGATCAATTTCTAC
>MKTG01000066.1:4473-29351 GCA_001897615.1 Burkholderiales bacterium 68-10 | reverse complement strand
CCACGCCGCGCCTGGTCAAGGAAAAGGGCGCCAAGAAGGCCTGTGCGATCTATCAGGACGACGAGTTCGGGCTGGAGGTGCTGCGCGGCGCCGAGGATGGCCTGAAGACCATCGGCATGGAACTGGCCGAGAAGACCAGCTACAAGCGTGGCGCCACCGACTTCTCCTCGCAGGTGGCCAAGATGAAGGCCGCCGGCTGCGATTTCGTGGTGCTGGGCACGGTGATTCGCGAGACCATCGGCACCATTGCCGAGTCGCGCAAGACCGGCTTCAGCCCCACCTTCCTGGGCACCACGGCCGCTTACACCGATCTGGTCCACAAGCTGGGCGGCAAGGCCATGGACGGCTTGTACGCCACCATGGCGGTGCAGGTGCCGTATCTGGACGAGGCCTCGCAGCCGATCCGCTTCTGGGCCAACAAGTACAAGACCAAGTTCAACGAGGATCCCGGCGTGTTCTCGGTCTACGGCTATGAAATCATGGACAACTTCATCCAGGGCGCGCAGCGTGCCGGTGCCAACCTGAGCACCGACAGCTTCATCAAGGCCATGGACAGCGCGGCGATCCAGCCCGACATGTTCGGCAGCGACATCATGAAGTTCAGCGCCACCAACCGGCTGGGCACGGATCGCTCGCGCCTGTCGCAGATCCAGGACGGCCGCTGGAAGGTGGTGTCGGACTACTTCAAGTAAACCCGGGCCGGCAGGCCACGGACAAGGCCGCCTTCGGGCGGCCTTTTTGCTGAACGGCGAGCTCGGCTCGCCTGTCTGAAGGTGCAGGGGCTGCCGATGTCCTCGGATGCCCTCATCGCCATCAGCGGGCGATCCGAGTGCTCAAGAGAGGCCCGTTGCTCAGCGATGCGACAGCGGCATGCCCAGCACCTCGTCGATCGCCAGGCCCTGGCGCTGGATGGCCGTCTTCTGCGCCTGCTGCGCGCGCGCGTAGCCCTCGCGCTGACCCAGGCGCTGCCAGTAGGTGGCCACGTTCGGATGGTATTGCTCATCGAGCTTGAGCACCGTGCCCAGCAGCAAGGCGTAACCGACCGAAATGTCGGCCACGGTGAAGCGCTGCGCGCACAAAAACTCGCGCCCGTCCGCCAGGACGGCCTCGATCGCTCGCAGCCGCGCCAGGAACCACTGCGCATAATCCTGCGCCACCTGGGGCTGGCGTCGTTCCTTGGGCTCGAAGCGCGCGTAGCGCAGCACCAGCGTTTGCGGAAAGGTCAGCGTCGCCTCGCCAAAGTGCGTCCAGTTGAGGAAGGCGCCGTAGTCCGGCTCATCCACCGCCACCGCCAGCGGGCTGGGTCCATGGCGCGTGGTCAGGTAGTGGCAGATGGCGGCCGACTCGGTCATGCGCGTGTCGCCGTCGAGCAGCAGCGGGATGGTGCCCAGCGGATTGAGCTGCTTGTATTCGGGTGCCAGCGCGCGCGGCGGAAAGGGCAGCACCGTCAACTCATACGGCAGGCGCATTTCCTCCAGCGTCCACAGCGGGCGCAGCGAACGGGCGTTGATGCAGTGGTAGAGGTGAATCATCGCGCCCACCTCACGCACCGAAGGCCTTGGCGGCCAAGTCGGCAAACTGCTGGCGCAGCAGGTGCTTTTGCACCTTGCCGGTCGAGGTGGCGGGCAGCTGATCGACGAAGTGGATCAGCTTGGGCACCTCGAAGTCGCCCAGCTGCTGGCGGCAGTGCGCCAGCAGCGCCGCCTCGTCCAGCTCGGTCCCGGGCTTCTTCATCACGAAGGCGCACACCGCCTCGGACCAGCGCGGGTGCGGCAGGCCGAGCACCGCCGCGCCGGCCACGCCCGGGTGCGCCAGCACCACGGCCTCGACCTTGACGCTGGCCACGTTCTCGCCACCGGTCTTGATCATGTCCTTCTTGCGATCCAGGAACAGCATCTGCCCGCCCGGCCCCCACAGGCCCAGATCGCCGGTGTGGTGCCAGCCGAACTTCTGCGCCGCGGCGGTCGCAGCCGGATCCTTCAGGTAACCCAGCATGGCGTTGGCGCCGCGGTGCACGATCTCGCCCGGCTGGCCCTCGCCCAGCAAGTTGCCCTCGTCGTCCATCACCGCGGTCTCGTTGTGCGGCAGCGAAATGCCCCAGTAGTTGGCATCCAGTTCGGGGTGAGCCAAAGGCTTGAAGGTCATGGTGCCGGGATACATCTCGGTCTGGCCGGTGGCCAGCTGCACGTTGGCCGACATGCGCGCGGCGATCTGCGGAATCAGCGGCTTGGGGATCGGCGCCATCGCGTAGATGCACAGGCGCAGGGTGTCGTCGCAGCGGAACTGCGGGTCGGCCAGCAGCGCCGCGTACATCATCGGCAGGCCGGTGAAGACGGTGTACTTTTCCGCCTTGATGGAGGCGCGCACCTCGTCCGGCACGAAGCCGCGCAGCAGCACCACGCAGCCGCCGGCGGCGTGCACCGCCGCCGCCAGGCAGTGCTGCGCGCAGTGGAACAGCGGCAGCACGCCAGAGAACACGTCCTGCTCGGTCATCGCCAGGCCGGCCATGTTGCCCATCAGCGCGGTGGCGACGGAGATATGCGAATGCACCGCGCCCTTGGGGTGGCCGGTGGTGCCGCTGGTGTACATGATGAGCGCCGGTGCATGGCCGTCGATGTCGATGGCGGGCAGCTCGGCGCGCTGGCCCTGCTCGGCCTGGGTCAGCGTGACGGCGCCCGCGATCGCGCTCGTGGTCTGCATGGCCATGGTCACGATCAACGGCACGCCCAGCCTGGTCAGCATTTCGGCCACGCCGGGTGCGGCATGAAAGGCTTCGTCGACCACCACCGCCGACACCTCGGCGTGGCGCAGGATGTAGTCGATCGCCGCCACATCCAGCCGGATGTTGACCGGCACCCACACGTTGCCCGACTTGTGGATGCCGCTGTAGGCCACCACCATGTCGGTCGAGTTGGCGCACAGCATGCCGATCTGTTTGCCCTGACCGAGCTTGGCGATCAGGTGATGCGCAAAGCGCGAGCTGCGCGCGTCCAGCTCGCCGTGGCTCAGGCGCGTGGCGCCATCGACGATGGCGGTGCGCTCAGGGAACTTCAGGGCGCTGCGATGCACCAGGTCGCCCAGGGCAACGCGGTGGATGCGGCGCAGGGCCGCCGAGGCGGGCATGTCGATCATGGTCTTGTCTCCTTCAATTCAAACCGATGTGGCGGTGGGCCGGCGCGCGCATTCAGCGCTGCACCGCGGCGCCATCGCCGCCAAACTGCCGGCGCAACTCGCGCTTGAGCAGCTTGCCCGTGGTCGTGCGCGGCAGGCTGTCGACAAAGCGGACCACGCGCGGGCACTTGAAGCCGGCCAGGCGCTGGCGCGCCCAGGCGATGAGCTCGTCCGCGTCCAGCTGCTGACCGGCCTTGAGCGCGACCACGGCCGTGACGGCCTCACCCCACCTGGCGTCGGGCGTGCCCAGCACGGCGACCTCGGCGATCTCGGGGCGCTGGTACAGCACCTGTTCGATCTCGGCCGGGTAGACGTTCTCGCCACCGCTGATCACCATGTCCTTCTTGCGATCGACGATGTAGTAGTAGCCTTCGGCATCGACGCGCGCCAGGTCGCCGGAATGGAACCAGCCGTCCTCGTCCAGCACCTCGCGGCTGGCGTCGGGCTTCTGCCAGTAGCCGACGAACACGTTGGGGCCGCGAATCAGCAACTCGCCCACCTCGCCCGTGGGCACTTCGCGGCCGTCATCGCCCACGATCCGGTACTCCACATGGGCAATTGGTTTTCCCACCGAGCCCGCGTGCTTGATCACCTCGTCGGCCCCCAGTGCCGAGGCCACCGGCGCGGTTTCCGTCAAGCCGAAACCTTCGGTAAACACCAGGCCGTGCTCGCGCAGCTGTCGAATCAGCACCAGCGGGCACGGCGCGCCGCCCGAGATGGTGTAGCGCAGCGAGGACAGCTGGCGCCCGTCCAGCCCCGCCGCGGCAATCGCGGCCCACATGGCCGGCACGCAGAACGCCAGTGTCGGGCGGTGCTGCTCGACGCAGTCGATCCAGGTGGCGGGGTTGAACGACTCCAGGATGACCGAGGTGCCGCCCAGATAGACCAGTGGCAGCGTGAAGATGCCAAAGGCCCCGATGTGAAACAGCGGCGCCGCCACCAGCGACACATCGCGCGGCGTCAGGCCCTCGGTCATGGAAAAGTGCGTGAAGGCGTTCCACAGGTGGTTGCCGTGCGTCAGCATGGCCCCCTTGGGAAAGCCGGTGGTGCCCGACGTGTACATCAGCGACGCCACGTCGTCGGTGCCGACGCGGGCCACGACGCGCTGGGTATCGCCGCTCGCGATCAGCTGTTCATACGCCGCGCCGTCACCGGCCGCGCGCTTGTCGGCCGAGGCGATCTCCACCACTTCGCGCACCAGGCTGCCCGCCGCGGCGGCACGCGCGACGTCCAGGGTCTGCGTCGACGCAAGCAGCACGCAGGGCGCGGCATCGTCGAGGATGTAGCGCACCTCGGGCGCGGTGAGCCGGAAATTGATCGGCACGAACACCGCGCCCAGCTTGGCCACGGCCAGCGCCACTTCCAGAAAGTGCGGGCTGTTGAACGCCAGCAGCGCCACGCGATCGCCCGGGCGCACACCGCGCGTGCGCAGCGCGCTGGCCAGCGCGTTGGTCCGCTGCTCCAGTTCGCCAAAACTGAACTGGCGGCCGGTGTTGGCGTCGACCAGCGCCACCCGCTCGGGGTTGCGCTGGGCGTGCACGGTGCTCCAGTGGCCAATGCCTTGATCCATGGTGGGTTTCCTCAATAGGGCGCTGGCGCCTCAGTCAGCGGTCGCGGCGAATTACACGATGCCCCACTGGCGCGCCGCCAGCTCCTTCATGATTTCCTCGGTGCCGCCGCCGATGGTGATGACCTTGACCTCGCGGTAGAGGCGCTCGCACACGGTGCCGCGCATGAAGCCCATGCCACCCAGAATCTGCACGCCGGCGTCGGCGCAGAACTGCATGGTCTGCGTGGCCTGGTTCTTGAGCGTGCAGACCTCGGCCACCCAGTCGTTGCCGGCATCGCCGGCATCGGCGCGGGCGGCCACGTCCTCCAGCCACGCCGCGGAGGCGCAGATGCGCTGGCGCATGTCGACCAACTTGTGGCGAATCACCTGGTGCTCGACCAGCGCCTGACCGAAGGTCTTGCGCTGTTGCGCCCAGGCCAGCGCTTCATCAAAGCAGGCTTCGGCGTAGCCGATGGCGCCGGCCGCCAGGCCCAGGCGCTCGCCGTTGAAGTTGGCCATGATGGCCTTGAAGCCCTGGCCTTCCGCCCCCAGCAGGTAACGCGCCGGCACGCGCACGCCGTCAAAGCGCAGGTGCGCGGTGTCGGAGCACAGCCACCCCATCTTGTCCAGGCGCGTGCGCGACAGGCCCGCGCTGTCGCCGGGCACCAGCAGCAGGCTGATGCCGCCGGCGCCCTTGGCTTCACTGGTTCGCACCGCCAGCGTGATCCAGTCGGCGCGCATGCCCGAGGTGATGAAGACCTTCTCGCCGTGGACGATGTATTCGTCGCCCTCGCGCCGCGCCGTGGTGCGCAGTTGCGCCACGTCCGAGCCGCCACCCGGCTCGGTGATGGCCAGCGCCGCGATCTGCTGGCCCGCCAGCACCGCCGGCACCACTTCACGCTTGACCGCATCGCTGGCCAGCGCCACCACCGGCGGCAGCCCGATGTTGTGCGAGAACAGGCTGGCCTGCACGCCGCCCGAGGTGCCGTAGCGGCACAGCGCGCGCCAGGCCGCCAGGCGCAGCCGGTACGGCGCCGGCGTGCCGCCCAGCTCTTCCGGGTAGCCCAGGCCCAGCAGGCCCAGCTCGGCGGCGCGGCGGTACAGCGGGCGCGGAAACTCGCCCGCGGCATCCCATTCGGTGACGTGAGGCGCGATCTCGCTGCGTGCAAAGCGCTGCACCGTATCGGCCAGCGCGGTGCGTGCCTCGCGCAGCGCCTCAGGACTCAGCTCGTTCATGTCGGCTACCTATTTGGCGGGTTCGGCATCGGCGGCGGCGCTGGCGGCAAAGCGCAGCAGCACTTGCCCTGGGCTGACCTGCTGACCTTCGGTCACCAGGACCTCGGCGACGACGACGTCGGCGCGGGAAGACAGGCTGTGCTCCAGCTTCATGGATTCGATCACCACCGCGGTTTCACCGGCGGCGATGGACTGGCCGGCCTGCACCGCCAGCCGCACCACGCGGCCGTTGAACGGCGCGCGCAATTCGACCGCGGCCTGCGCGCCGCCGGCCGCGGCCACCGGCTCGAACGACAGGTCATCAAACCACCAGTCGACACCGCCGGCCTGGGCGTGCCAGCGGCAGGCGCCGCCGGGCTGCGGCACGGCCACGGCGCGCACGCGCTGGGTCATGCCCGCTTCGCGGCACAGGCGGGCGCCGTCGGGCAGCACGCGCACGTCGATGTCGCGCGGCGGGTCGGCCAGCACGCGCAGCCCGCCAGCGCGCGCCTGCACGGACAGCGCGCTGTCGCGCTCGCGGTGCGACAGCCGCAAAGGCGCGGCCAGAGGGCAGGGCAAGGCGCCATTGTTGACAGGCAAATAGGCTGCCAGAGCCCACTGATCGTGCGCGAGGCGCTCTTGTTGTAATAGCGATTCACGGATGTCGTCGCCATGCGTGGTCAGGAAGGAAATGACCGCGTCGCCGGCGCGAAAGCGCGCATCGTCCAGGCAGGCCATCAGAAAGCCGCGGTTGCAGGGCAGTCCCAGCAGCTCGGTCTGCGCCAGCGCGGTCAGCAGGGCGTCGATGGCCTGGGCGCGCGTGGCCGCATGCACGATCAGTTTGCCGAGCATGGCGTCGTAATAGGGCGTGACTTCGCTGCCGGATTCGATCGCGTGGTCGAAGCGCAGCGCGCCGCGCTCGAACGCCGCCGCGGCGGGTGCGCTGAAGTGCCGGATGCGGCCGGCGTGCGGCACGTAGTTCTCGTCCTCGGCGCACAGGCGCACCTCGATCGCGTGGCCCTGCAGCCGCACCTGCTGCTGGGTGAGCGGCAGCGGCTCGCCGCGCGCCACGCGGATCTGCCATTCGACCAGGTCCAACCCGGTCAGCGCCTCGGTCACCGGATGCTCGACCTGCAGGCGGGTGTTCATCTCCATCAGGAAAAATTCCGTGCCTTCCAGCAGGAACTCCACCGTGCCGGCACCCACGTAGCCCGCGCCGCGCGCCAGCGCCACCGCGCATTCGCCCATGCGCGCACGCAGCTCGGGCGAGACGGCGGGGCTGGGCGCTTCCTCGATGATCTTCTGGTGGCGCCGCTGCACCGAGCAGTCGCGCTCGCCCAGGTGGATCACCTGGCCGTGCGTGTCGGCGAACACCTGCACCTCCACGTGGCGCGGATGCCGCGCGGCGCGCTCGATCAGCAGGTCGCCGTTGCCAAAGCCGGCCAGTGCCTCCGAGCGCGCGCTGGCCAGGGCGGCCGACAGCGCGGCCGGCTCGGTCACCAGACGCATGCCGCGGCCGCCGCCACCGGCGACAGCCTTGACCATCACGGGATAGCCGATCCGGTCGGCCTCGGAGACGAAGCGCGCGTCCGACTGGTCCTCTCCGGCGTAGCCCGGCAGGCAGGGCACGCCCTGGCGCCCCGCCAGCGCCTTGGCCGCGGCCTTGCTGCCCAAGGCGTCGATGGCCGCCGGCGGCGGGCCGATCCAGCTCAGGCCGGCGGCCAGCACGGCACGGGCAAAGCCGGCGTCCTCGCTCAGGAAGCCGTAGCCGGGGTGGATGGCATCGGCGCCGGTCGCCTTGGCCGCGGCCAGCAGCTTGTCCACGCGCAGGTAGCTGTCGGCCGAGGTGTCGCCACCCAGCGCATAGGCCACGGTGGCCTCGCGCACATGCAAGGCGCCCGCGTCGGCGTCGGAATGCACGGCGACGGTGTCCAGCCCCAAGCGGTGGGCGGTGGCGATCACGCGGCGGGCGATCTCGCCGCGGTTGGCAATGAGGATTTTCTTCATGATGCAGAAGTCAGTCGTGAAGCGCAGCGGCCCTCACCCCAACCCTCTCCCAAAGAGAGAGGAAGAAGGGTCGCGGAGCAGGCCAATCCAGCGGCAGCCGTGACCGGACCTGCGCCGGGCACTGGCTGCGTCCCCCCTCGCGCAGCAGAGGGGGGAAGCGGCGCCAGCCGCTCAGGGGGGTGTTTCATCGTTTCGCCATCCCCATGGTCTTGGCGATGATGCCCATCATCACCTCGTCGGCGCCACCGCCGATGGAGGCCAGGCGCCCGTCGCGGTACAGGCGCGAGACGCGGTTGTCCAGCGTGAAGCCCATGCCGCCCCAGAACTGCAGGCAGGTGTCGGCCACCTCGCGCGTCAGGCGTCCGGCCTTGAGCTTGGCCATGCTGGCCCACTGCAACACGTCGTCGCCGGCGATGTAGCGCTCGCCTGCCGCCCATGTCAACGCCCGCAGCGCCTCGACCTCGGTCTGCAATTCGACCAGCTTGAACTGCACCCACTGCTGATCGAGCAGCGTGGCACCGAACATCTGGCGCTGGCGGGCGTAGTCGATGGTCTCGCGGATGCAGCCGTCCAGTGCCAGCAGCGCGTTGGCGCCAGCCCACAGGCGCTCTTCCTGGAACTGCTGCATCTGGTAGATGAAGCCCTGGCCCTCGACGCCGATCAGGTTGCGCTGCGGCACGCGGACTTCGTCGAAATAGATCAGGCCGGTGTCGCTGCTGTGCATGCCGATCTTGCGGATCTTGCGCGCCACCTCGATGCCCTTGGTCAGTTTGCCATTCGGTCCATCGCGCATGGGCACCATCACCAAGCTCTTGTTCTTGTGCTGCGGCCCGTCGCTGGTGTTGACCAGCATGCACATCCAGTCGGCCTGCAGGCTGTTGGTGATCCACATCTTCTGGCCGCTGATCACGTAGTCGTCGCCGTCCTTGCGCGCCACGCTCTTGATGCCCGCCACGTCGCTGCCGGCGCCCGGCTCGCTGACGCCGATGCAGCCCACCATGTCACCGGCAATGGCCGGGGCCAGAAACTCGCGCTTGAGCTCGTCGCTGCCAAAGCGCGCCAGCGCCGGCGTGCACATGTCGGTCTGCACGCCGATGGCCATGGGCACGCCGCCGCAGCGGATCAGACCCAGGGTCTCGGCCATCACCATGCTGTAGGAGTAGTCCAGCCCCATGCCGCCGTACTCCACCGGCTTGGTCAGGCCCAGCAGGCCCAGGTTGCCGAGGTCCTTGAACACCTGATGGGCAGGGAAGATTTCGGCCTCTTCCCATTCATCGACATGCGGGTTGATGTGCTCGTCGATGTAGCGCTTGAGCGTGTCGCGGATTTGCTCGTGGTCGTGGGTCAGTTGCATGGTTTGTCTCCTTGAATTGCGGTGGCGTCTTGCAAGGCCCAGATCTCAGCAGCCGAACGCAGAGGGCGCAGAGATTTCGCAGAAGGCGCAGAAAAAATCAATAAGTAATCACAAGCGCAGGACAATGCCCCAGCTTCACGGAGCGACCAGCAAGAGGGGTTCACCAAAATCATTTGGATTCTTCTGCGTTCTCTGCGAAATCTCTGCGCCCTCTGCGTTCGGCTGCTCAGGGGCTCCCTCTCACATCCTCGCCACCCCGAACTGCATCGGCCGCATGGTGCGCGCCGCACCCTCGGCCAGGGTGTCCAGGCAGAAGCCCAGCACGGCGCGCGTGTCGCGCGGGTCGATCACGCCGTCGTCCAGCAGCAGGCCGCTGGTGGTGAAGGCATCCTGCTGGCGCTCGAACATGGCCACCACGGCGTCGAACTGTTTTTGCATCTTGGCGGCGTCGGGCTCGATGCCTTTGCGTTTCAGCGCCGCCTCGGTGACGATGCGCATGGTGCCGGCGGCCTGCTCGCCGCCCATCACGGCCGTGGTGGCGCCGGGCCAGCTGAACAGGAAGCGCGGCGCAAAGCCCCGCCCGCACATGCCGTAGTTGCCGGCGCCAAAGCTGGCCCCGCACTGGATGGTGATTTGCGGCACGGTGGCGTTGGTGACGGCCTGGATCATCTTGCTGCCGTGCTTGATCATGCCGGCCTGCTCGACGTCCTTGCCCACCATGTAGCCGGTGGTGTTCTGCAGGTAGACGATGGGATGACCCAGCTGGCACATCCACTGGATGAAGTGCGTGGCCTTGTTGGCGCCGGCGTTGTCGATCGGGCCGTTGTTGGTGATGATGCCGATCGCGTGACCGCCAATGCGCCCCTGCGCGCACACCGTGGCGCTGCCGTAGCCGGCCTTGAACTCCAGCAGCGCGCCGCCATCAACCAGGCGCACCGCCACCTCGCGCATGTCCACCGGCTCGCGGTGGTGGGCGGGCATCAGGCCCAGCAGCTCGTCGGCCGGCCAGGGAGGTTCGGCGTTGGGCGTTGGGCGTTGGGCGGGATTCGCTGAACGCTCAACGCTCAACGCCCAACCCAGTTCGGCCACCACGCGCCGCGCCATGCCCAGCGCCTCGCGGTCGTCGCGCGCCAGGTATTCGCCCAGGCCCGAGACCGTGGTGTGCATCAGCGCGCCGCCCAGTTCCTCCTCGGTCGCCACCTCGCCGGTGGCGGCCTTGAGCAGCGGCGGGCCGGCGAGGAAGGCGCGCGAGCGGCCCTCGACCATGATGACGATGTCCGACAGCCCCGGCATGTAGGCACCGCCCGCCGTGCCGGAGCCGTGCTGCACCGTGATCACCGGGATGCCGGCGGCGGACAGCCGAGCCAGGTTGCGGAACAGCGAGCCGCCGATGACGAAGCCCTCGACGCGGTAGCGCATCAGGTCCGCGCCGGCGCTCTCGACCAGGTGAATGAAGGGCAGGCGCTCGGCCAGCGCCATTTCCTGCACGCGCAGCATCTTGTCCAGTCCGCCGGGCTGGATGGCGCCGGCATCGATGCCCGAGTCGCTGGCCACCACCATGCAGCGCGTGCCTTCGATGAAGCCGATGCCGGCGATCAGGCCACCGCCGGGCACCGACTTGGCCGGGTCCGGGTCGTCGCGCAGATAGCCGGCCAGCGAGGCCAGCGGCAGCCAGGGCGCGCCACGGTCCAGCAGCAGCGCCACACGCTCGCGCGGCAGCAACTGATGGCGCTTGGCAAAGCGCTCGGCGGCCTTGGCGGACTGTTGCGCCGTGCGCTGCTCCAGCGCGCGGCACTGGGCGATGCGCTCCAGCATGAAGGCCCGGCGCTCGACGGCCTGGGGGCTGCTGGCATTCCAGCCGGATTGGAAAGTGCTCATGGGGATGTGGGTTTGAACGTGTGGAGTCAGGTCGGACTCAGCGGCGCCGCACCCGCTCTTTGGGAGCGACGCTCTTGAACTCGATCGAGGTGCATCTGCATGTCTCGCCTCTGTCAGGCCTGCCCGGTGAACAGGCGCATGGCCTGCTCCGTCAGGTCATCAAGCGACAGCGGGCCCTGCGGGTTGAACCATTGCGCGGCCCAGTTCAGGGCGCCGAAGATGAACAGGCGGGCCACCGTGGGGCGCGCTTTCAGCTCGCCGGCCCGGTGCAGGCTGTTGAGGACGGGCATCCAGACGGCTTCATAGGCGTCTTTCTGCAGCGAAATCTCCTTGCGCTGCTCCGGGGTGAGCGCGCGCCATTCGTACAGCATCACCGGGATGAAATGGCTATCGGGCCCGACCACCACGCTGAAGTGGTGCCGGATCAGTGCCCGCAGGCGATCGCGTGCCGCGGGGCGAGGGCCCAGCGCCCGCAGGATCTGCCCCTGGCTCTCCGTGACCTGGGCCATGCCATCGCGCATGACCGCGAAAAGCATGGCGCTCTTGCTCTCGAAATAGTAGAAAGGTGAGCCGCTCTGCATGCCGGCGGCGGCCGCGATGTCGCGCGTGCTGGTGGCGTCGAACCCCTGGGTGCGAAACAGTCGTGCCGCTTCGCGCAGCACGTCGGCGTGGCGCTGGCTTTCGCTGCGCTGCTCGGCGCTCTTGCGCGGGCGCCCGCGCCGCGGGGCAGGCGGTGCGGGAGTCCTGGCGTCAGCGTCGTTCATGCGCCAAGCATAGCAAGGGTTCTTAATTTGATCAAGCGGTTGCTTTGTAAAAATGCCTGGCTTGGCGATGCAGGACACTGATTCTGCGGCAGGCCGCCGTGCAGGCTGGGCGCGCCGGGTGAGCGTCGGGGCGGGCCGCGCTCAGTGGCCGCCGAATTCGACCAGCGTGAACAGAGGCAACCCAGCTTCCGCCAGCCGCGCCGAGCCACCCAGCTCGGGCAGATCGACGATGGCGGCGCCCTCGGTCACGTTGGCGCCGAGCTTCTGCAGCAGGCGCCAGCCCGCCAGCATGGTGCCGCCGGTGGCGATCAGGTCGTCGATCAGCAGCACGCGCTGGCCGGGCTGCACGGCGTCGGTGTGCAACTCGACGGTGGCACTGCCGTACTCCAGCTCGTAGGTTTCCTCGACCGTGGTGAAGGGCAGCTTGCCCTTCTTGCGGATGGGCACGAAGCCGACGTTCAGCTCATAGGCCACCACGCTGCCCAGGATGAAGCCGCGCGCGTCCAGGCCGGCGACGACGTCGGGGCGCAACGCCGGGTCCATGTAGCGGTGCACGAAGGCGTCGATGAGCACGCGGAACACCTGCGGGTTCTGCAGCAGCGGCGTGATGTCGCGAAACTGCACGCCCGGTGCCGGCCAGTCGGGCACGGTGCGGATGTGCTGACGCAGATAGTCGGAGACGGAAAAGGCGGTGCTCATGCGGGCATTATCAGGGCGTGTTCAAGCGGCCAGGCCATGCTCGGCGCGCGCCAGCGCGTCGGGACGCCCGGACAGCAGCACGGTCTCGCCGCCCTGCAGGACGATGGCGTCGTCAGGCATCGCCGGTGTGCCGGTGGGCAGCCGCAGGCTGATGGCGCGCAGGCCGCCCAGGCGGTTCAGCACCTCGCCCAGGGATTGCCCGGCCATCGACGTTGGCACGGTGAACATGCCCAGCCGCATTTCCTCCATCGGATCGGTGCTCACGTCGTCGTCGGCGCCGGGGAAGAAGCCGCGCAGCATGCCGTAGCGCTGCTCGCGCTGTTGCTGCACCAGCCGCGCCACGCGCCGCACCGGCGTGCCCGACAGCGCCAGCGCGTGGCCGGCCAGGATCAGCGCGCCTTCCAGCCCTTCGGGCACGACTTCGGTGGCGCCGGCGGCGCGCAGCTTGTCCAGGTCGCGGTCGGTCTGCGTGCGCACGATCACCGGCACCTGGGGCGCGTGCGCGCGGATGGCCGCCAGGGCCTTGAGCACGCTGGGTGGGTCCAGATAGGTCAGGGCCACGGCGCTGGCGCGGCCCAGGCCGGCGGCGATCAGCGCCGGCGTGGTGGCGGCATCGCCGAACACCACGCTGTCACCAGCGGCGGCGGCCAGGCGCACCCGGTCGGGGTCGATATCGAGGGCGATGAACGGAATCTTTTGCTGCCGCAGCAGTCGCGCCATGGCCTGGCCGCTGCGCCCGTAGCCGCAGATCAGCACATGGCCGGCGGCGTCCATCGACTGGCGGGCAATGCGCGTGACCTGCAGCGATTGCAGCATCCACTCGCTGGCCACCAGGCGCAGCACGATGCGGTTGCTGGCCATGATGATGAAGGGCGTGGTGAGCATCGACACCACCATCGCCGCCAGGATGGGGTTGAACAGCTCGGGCGCCAGCAGGCCCTGGCGATTGCTCAGCGTCAGCAGCACGAAACCGAACTCGCCCGCCTGCGCCAGGTACAGCCCGGTGCGCAGGGCGGTGCCGGCGCTGGCGCCCAGCAGGGCCGCGACACCCGCCACCACGACGAGCTTGGCCAGCAGGATCAGCACCAGCAGAATCACCACCGCCGGCCACTGCATCATCACCAGCCGCCAGTCCAGCAGCATGCCGATGGTGATGAAGAACAGGCCCAGCAGCACGTCGTGGAAGGGGCGGATCTCGGCCTCGACCTGGTACTTGAACTGGGTCTCCGAAATCAGCATGCCGCAGATGAAGGCGCCCAGTCCCAGTGACAGGCCGGCCAGCTCGGTCAGCCAGGCTAGGCCGAGCGTCATCAGCAGCAGGTTGAGCACGAACAGCTCCTGGCTCTTGCGCCGCGCCACCAGCGTCAGCCACCAGCGCATCACGCGCTGGCCTCCCCACAGCAGGATGGTGATCAGGCCCACCGCCTTCAGCCCGGCCACCGCCAGCTCGGCCAGCAGGTCCTCGGGGCTGGAGCCCAGCGCCGGGATCAGCACCAGCAGGGGCACCACCGCCAGGTCCTGCAGCAGCAGCACGCCGATGATGCGCTGGCCGTGTTCGGACTCCAGCTCCAGCCGGTCGCTCATCATCTTGACCACGATGGCGGTGCTGCTCATGGCCAGCGCGCCGCCCAGGGCCAGCGCGCCCTGCCAGCTCATCGGCCAGTGCTGCGGCAGCAGCCAGGCCAGCAGCAGGGCGCCGCCACTGACCACGCCCATGGTCACCAGCACCTGCGCCAGCCCCAGGCCGAACACGTGCTGGCGCATGGCGTGCAGCTTGGGCAGGTTGAACTCCAGCCCGATCACGAACATCAGGAACACCACGCCGTACTCGGCCAGCTGCTTGATGCCTTCGGCGTCCTGCCCGACCGCCCAGCCCAGGGTGTGCGGCTCGATCAGCACGCCCACCACCAGGTAGCCCAGGATGGCGGGCAGGCGCGCCCAGCGGCATGCCGCCACGCCCAGCACGGCGGCGGCCAGGTACAGCAGGGTCAGCTCCAGCGGGCTCATGGCCGGATGCTAGCGCAGCGCCCTAGAATCGTGCGATGAATTTCGATCCTGCCCAGGCCTTGCGCCTGGCCCGCGAAACGCTGGACATCGAGGCCGCCGCCGTGCTCGGGCTGAAGGACCGGCTGGGCGACAGCTTTGCCCGCGCGCTGGCACTGATCCTGCGTGCCAGCGGGCGGGTGGTGGTGATGGGCATGGGCAAGAGCGGCCATGTCGGTCGCAAGATCGCCGCCACCCTGGCGTCCACCGGCACGCCGGCGATGTTCGTGCATCCGGCCGAGGCCAGCCATGGCGACCTGGGCATGATCCAGGCGCAGGACGTGGTGCTGGCCATCTCCAACAGCGGTGAAAGCGACGAACTGATCGCCATCCTGCCGCTGGTCAAACGCCTGGGCGCCCCTCTGGTGGCGATTACCGGCGGCGCCGATTCCACGCTGGCGCGCCACGCCGACGCGGTGCTCGACGGCAGCGTGGAGAAGGAGGCTTGTCCGCTCAACCTGGCGCCCACCGCCAGCACCACGGCGCAGCTGGCGCTGGGCGATGCGTTGGCGGTGGCGCTGCTGGATGCGCGGGGTTTCCGGGCCGAGGATTTCGCGCGCTCGCATCCCGGCGGCGCGCTGGGCCGGCGCCTGCTGACGCGCGTGGCCGACGTGATGCGCCAGGGCGATGAGGTGCCACAGGTCGCTCCGGACGCCGATTTCAGCACGCTGATGCGCGAGATCACGCGCAAGGGCCTGGGTGCCTCGGCCATCGTCGATGCGGCCGGCCGGCCTGTAGGCATCTTCACCGATGGCGATCTGCGCCGCCTGGTCGAGACCGGGCGCGACCTGCGCGCGCTGGTGGCGCACGAGGTCATGCACCCGAATCCGCGCCACATCCGCGACGATGCGCTGGCGGCCGAGGCGGCCGAGTCCATGGAAAAGCACCGCATCACGGTGCTGCTGGTGCTGGATGCCGCCGGTCGCCTGGTGGGAGCCGTCAACAGCAACGACCTGATGCGCGCCAAGGTGATCTGATGCCATCCGCGCCCGCATCGCCCGCGCTCAGCTGGCCGCCGCAGTTGCTGCTGCGGGCGCAGGGGGTGCGCGTGGCCTTCTTCGACGTCGACGGCGTGCTGACCGATGGCGGCCTGTACTTCAGCGCCGAGGGCGAGACGCTCAAGCGCTTTCACACGCTGGACGGGCACGGCATCAAGCTGCTGGCGCGCGCGGGCATCGTGCCCTGCGTCATCTCGGGGCGCGATTCGGCACCCCTGCGCCTGCGCCTGCGGGCGCTGGGCGTCACCCAGGCGCGCCTGGGCACCGAGGACAAGCTGCCCGCCGCCGCGGCACTGCTGGCCGAACTGGGGCTCGACTGGTCGCAGGCCGCGGCCATGGGCGACGACTGGCCCGACCTGCCGCTGCTGCGCCGCGCCGCGCTGGCCTGCGTGCCGCCCGGTGCCCACGCCGAAGCGCTGGCCTGCGCACACCACGTGACCGCCGCGCGCGGTGGCGAAGGCGCGGCGCGCGAATTTTGCGACCTGCTGCTGGTGGCCGGCGGGCACTACCGGCGCCTGCTGGAGGCGCAGATGGGTGGTGCCGCATGAACACCGCCCGGTTGTGGCGCCAGGGACGGGATCAGCTGGCCGCCTGGTTGCCGGTGCTGGTCATGATGCTGTTTGCGCTGGGCAGCTGGTGGCTGGTGCGCAGCGCCCCGCGCTTTGGTCCGGAGGGCGGCGGGCCGCCGCCCTCGGCCGAGCCGGACTACTTCATGCGCGAATTCTCGGTGCGCAGCTTCGATGCCGATGGGCGCCTGAAGTCCGAGATCGTGGGCAGCGAAGGCCAGCACTTTCCGCTGACGGACACGCTGGAGGTCCAGCAGCCGCGCATCCGCTCCTATGACGAGCAGGGCAACCCCACGGTGGCCACGGCGCGGCGCGCCGTGGCCAAGGGCGATGGCTCCGAGGCCGAGCTGTTCGACAACGCACGCGTGGTGCGCGAGGCCGTCACGCGCCCGCGGGGCGGCGATCTGCCGCGCATGGAATTTCTGGGGGCGTACCTGCACGCCTTCATCGACGAGGATCGCGTCAGCTCCGACAAGCCGGTGGAGCTGCGCCGCGGCGCCGACGTCTTCACCGGCGACCGCTTCTCCTACGACGACCGCAGCGGCGTGGCCGTGCTCACCGGGCAGGTGCGGGGCGTGCTGCAGCCGCGACGCTGATCCCGCGCCGCGCCCACCATGGCAGGGTTGATCTACCTCACCGGCGCGTCCAGCGGCATCGGCCAGGCCTTGGCCGAACGCTGCTTTGCCGACGGCTGGCGGCTGGCCCTGGTGGCACGCCGGCCGGTCGAGCTGCGCGACTGGGCCCGCGCGCGGGACTGGCCAGCCGAGCGCTGGCAGGTGTACGAAGCGGACGTGGCGGACATCGACAGCGTCGTGGCCGCAGGCCAGGCCTGTCTGGCGCGCCAGGGCGTGCCCGACGTGGTGGTGGCCAACGCCGGCATCAGCGTCGGCATGGACACCGCCGAGCGTGCCGACATCGACGTCATGGCGCGCACGCTGGCGGTCAACAACGTCGGCATGGCGGCCACCTTCCAGCCCTTCATCGCCGCGATGCGCGAGCGCGGCAGCGGCACCCTGGTGGGCATCGCCAGCGTCGCCGCCATCCGTGGCCTGCCGGGTCACGCCGCCTACTGTGCCAGCAAGGCCGGTGTGGTGGCGTACTGCGAGAGCCTGCGCGGGGAGCTGCGTGGCAGCGGCGTCCGGGTGGTCACGCTGCTGCCGGGCTATATCGACACGCCGCTCACCCGCGCGAACCGCTACGCGATGCCGTTTCTGATGCCGGCCGACCGCTTTGCCGAGTGGGCGTTGCGCGCCATCGGGCAGGGCGTGAGCTACCGCGTGATTCCGTGGCAAATGGCGGTGGTCGCCAAGCTGCTGCGGGTGTTGCCCAACGCCCTGTTCGATCGCCTGCTGAGTGGGCGCCCGCGCAAGGCACGGGCCGGTCCGACGACGATGCCAGGGCCATGAAAAAAGGCTCCGTCAGGAGCCTTTTCTTGTGCCAGGCCGGGACATGCCGGCCTCGCGTTCAGAATGCGCGCTGGTTCACTCGTCGTCACGGCCGCCGCCGTAACCGCCTTCGCGCCGACCACCGCCGTAGCCGCCCTCGCGACGACCACCCGCACCGCCACCGCCGCGCGGGCCTTGGCCGTAGGGGCTGCGGAAGTTCCCGTCCTGGCCGCCGCCGTAGCCACTGCCTTCGCGCCGGCCGCCGCCATAGCCGCCACCGCCACCGTAACCACCACCGCCGCCGCCGCCGCCGTAGCCGCCACCGCCGCCTTCACGACGGCCACCGCCGTAGCCACCACCGCCGCCGCCGTAACCACCGCCGCCACCGAAGCCGCCGGAGCGCGGGGGGCGCGCTTCCATCGGGCGCGCTTCGTTGACCACCACGTTGCGGCCACCCAGCGGCTGACCATTCATGCCGTTGATGGCGGCCTGCGCCTCGGCGTCGCTGCCCATCTCGACGAAACCAAAGCCCTTGGAGCGACCGGTGTCGCGCTCCATCATCACCTTGGCACTGGTGACCGAGCCGAATTGTGCAAACGCCTGCTCCAGATCGGCGTCGCGCACGCCATACGGCAGGTTGCCGACATAAAGTTTATTGCCCATTGAAAGGGACTCCTAAATAACAAATGAAAAGCGATGGAGTCCGCGAAACGCCTTCAACGAACCTTGGCTCGGCCAAGAAGGGCAACTGAGACTGTGAAATCACCGCAAAAGCCACGTGGTGCGCCCCAACCGCTGGGACACCCGCGCGATTATGCGTCAGAACTGCGAAAGTCAAGCGCATGATTTTTACCCGACTGAAAAAATCGGGTATGACGCGCCGGCGGTGCGCCGGCCGCATGACGGGCCGCGGCTACCTACAATCTGCCGCCGCATTTGGGCACGGCGTGGCGGTCACAGGCACGCAATATGCTATCTATTGAATAGCTGTTTGCGCAGGATTGACAAGCCATTGATTGCCTTTTTCCCACTATTCAAACACTCCATCGCATGGAAGCTTTTCTGGTCGCCACCGGCATCGTCGCCCTCGCCGAAATCGGTGACAAGACCCAATTGCTGTCCCTGGTGCTGGCGGCGCGCTTTCGCCGGCCGTGGCCGATTGTGTGGGGAATTTTCGTCGCCACGCTGGCCAACCACGCGCTGGCCGGGGCGGTCGGGCACTGGGTGATGCGTGTTCTGGGGCCCGACGTGCTGCGCTGGGTGCTGGGCGTGTCGTTCATCGCCATGGCGGTGTGGATGCTGATTCCAGACCGGCTGGACGACGACGCCCCGGCCGCCGCGCCACGCCTGGGGGTGTTCGGCACCACCCTGCTGGCGTTCTTCTTGGCCGAGATGGGCGACAAGACCCAGGTGGCCACCGTCGCGCTGGCGGCCCAGTATCCGCAATGGCTGGCGGTGGTGGCGGGCACCACGCTGGGCATGATGCTGGCCAATGCGCCGGTGGTGTGGTTTGGCGACCGCCTGGTGCGCCGGGTGCCGATACGGCTGGTGCATGGCGTATCGGCACTGATCTTTCTGGCACTGGGGGTGCTGGCATTGTTCGGCTGGGATAATTGAGCCGGGTTCTGCCGCACCGCCATGGCGAAGAAATTCCCTCTGAAGCCAGCGCACCCCGAGCGCATCTGCTGGGGTTGCGACAAGTATTGCCCGGCCGGCTCGATGGCCTGCGGCAACGGCTCCGACCGCACGCCGCACCCGGCGGAGCTGTTCGGCGACGACTGGCACGAGTGGGAGCCGCCGGTGGAGGGCGGCGCCTCGGTTGCCGGCACGCGCGACGCCGAAGACCCCAGCCGTGACGCTCCCGACCCCGGCGGCAGTGGCCAGGCATGACGCCGACCGCTATACTGCACGCCACAGCGCCGATTTGCCTCTGCTTGCGGGCGCTCTACAAATACCGCTAAATCCGAGACACGCGTGCAACCCGGTTTCGATTTGGCGAAGCCGGGTTTTTTTGTTGCCATGTCCTTCATTGCCACGCCGCAGACCATGCACTTCGAGGCGCCGCTGCCGCTGCAAAGCGGCGCGTCGATCGGCGGCTACGACCTGACCTACGAGACCTACGGCGAGCTCAACGCCGAGCGCAGCAACGCCGTGCTGATCTGCCATGCGCTCAACGCCTCGCACCACGTGGCGGGGGTGTACGAAGGCCAGGCGCGCAGCGAAGGCTGGTGGGACAACATGATCGGCCCCGGCAAGCCGGTGGATACCGAGCGCTTCTTCGTCATCGGCATCAACAACCTGGGCTCCTGCTTTGGCTCCACCGGGCCGATGCACGTCAACCCCGCCAGCGGGCAGGTGTACGGCGCCGACTTTCCGGTGGTGACGGTGGAGGATTGGGTCAACGCCCAGGCGCGACTGCTGGACGGCCTGGGCATCGGGCAGCTGGCCGCCGTCATGGGCGGCAGCCTGGGCGGCATGCAGGCGCTCGGCTGGACGTTGCAATACCCCGAACGGGTGCGCCACGCGGTGGTGGTGGCCAGCGCGCCCAACCTGTCGGCCGAGAACATCGCCTTCAACGAGGTGGCGCGGCGCGCCATCGTCACCGACCCCGACTTCCACGGCGGCCACTTCTACCGCCACGGCGTGGTGCCGGCGCGCGGGCTGCGCATCGCGCGCATGATCGGCCACATCACCTACCTGAGCGACGACGTGATGAACGAGAAGTTCGGCCGCGAGCTGAGGCAGGCGGTGGCCGGCAACGGCAGCGGCTACCGCTACTCGACGCAGGACGTCGAGTTCCAGATCGAAAGCTACCTGCGCCACCAGGGCGACAAGTTCAGCGAGTATTTCGACGCCAACACCTACCTGCTGATCACCCGCGCGCTCGACTACTTCGACCCGGCGCGCGCCTTCGGCGGCGACCTGACGGCCGCGCTGGCGCAGACGCGCGCGCGCTTCCTGCTGGTCAGCTTTTCCACCGACTGGCGCTTCTCGCCCGCGCGCTCGCGCGAGATCGTCAAGGCCCTGCTGGAAAACCGCCGCGACGTCAGCTACGCCGAGATCGACGCCCCGCACGGGCACGACGCCTTCCTGCTGGAAGACCCGCGCTACCTGGGCGTGGTGCGCTCCTACTTCGAGCGCATCGCGCAGGAGTTGCACGCATGAGCGACGAACCCATCCGCCGCGTCATCGCCGGCCTGGTGCCGCAGGGCTCGCACGTGCTCGACCTGGGCTGCGGCGACGGCGCGTTGCTGGCGCACCTGGCGCGCCAGCGCGGCTGCACCGGCTACGGTATCGAGATCGACGACGACAACGTGCTGGCCTGCGTGCAGCGCGGCGTCAACGTGCTGCAGCTCAACCTGCACCAGGGCCTGGCCGCGTTCCAGGACCAGAGCTTCGACGTCGTGCTGCAGATCGACACCCTGCAGCACCTGCGCAATGCCGAGGTCATGCTGCGCGAAACCGCGCGCGTGGGGCGCATCGGCATCGTCGCCTTTCCCAACTTCGCCCACTGGCCCAACCGCCTGAGCGTGCTGCGCGGGCGCATGCCCGTCACCCGCCGCCTGCCTTACCAGTGGTACGACACGCCCAACATCCGCGTCGGCACGTTCAAGGATTTCGAGGCGCTGGCGCGCAGGAACGGCCTGAAGGTGCTGGACGCCTTCGGCCTGGAAGACGGCCGCGTGGTGCGCTGGCTGCCCAACACGCGTGCCAGCACGGCGGTGTTCAAACTGGCGCGCTAAATGACGCCACCCCCCATGTCGCTGCGCGCCTTCCCCCTGCAAGGGGGACGCACCCTGTGCCCAGGGGGGCCCTGGTCACGGGTGCCCGCGCATGGCCTGCTCCGCGGCCGTTGGAGCGGCGAAGTCTCATCCGCCGTGGCTTGAGGCCCGAATCCGCGCGAGCAGTGTGTTGGCCTGCAGCAGCTCGCCGGGCGCCGCCATGCACTCCAGCGTGCCGGCGCAGGGGGCGTTCACCGCGGTTTCCATCTTCATCGCCTCCAGCGTGGCGATCACCTCGCCAGCGTCCACCTGCTCGCCCGACTCGCGGTGCCAGCGCACCAGGCTGCCGGTCAGCGGCGCCAGCACGTCGCCCGGGTCGGCTGTCGCGGCTGCCGGTGACGCCGCTGGGGGCGCACTGCCGGCACCGACGCCCAGCGCCAGCCCGGCCGGCAGGCCCAGCCGCAGGCGCCGCCCGTCGATCTCGATGAAGCTGCGCACCACCGGGGCGCCATCTTCGGCATCGGGCCGCGGCGCGGGCTCGAAGCGGGCCTGCATCTCGGTCTCGATCCAGCGCGTGTGCACCTGAAAGCCATCCTTGGCGGTAAAGGCCGGGTCGGCGACCACCGCGCGGTGGAACGGCAGCACCGAGGCCACGCCCTCGATCTCGAACTCGGCCAGCGCCCGGCGCGCGCGCGCCAGCGCCTGGTCGCGCGTGGCGCCGGTGACGATGAGCTTGGCCAGCAGCGAGTCGTAGCTGCCCGGCACCGTGCTGCCGGCGCCAAAGCCGGTGTCGACGCGCACGCCCGGGCCGCCCGGCGCGTCGAAGCGCGTGACGCGGCCCGGCGTGGGCAGGTAGCCGCGCCCCGGGTCCTCGGCGTTGATGCGGAACTCCAGGCTGTGGCCGCGCACCGGCGGCGTTTCGGCAAACGTCAGCGGCAAGCCGTCGGCCACGCGCAACTGCTCGATCACCAGGTCCACGCCACTGGTTTCCTCGGTCACCGGGTGCTCGACCTGCAGGCGCGTGTTGACTTCGAGGAACGAGATCTGGCCGTTCTGCCCGAGCAGGAATTCCACCGTGCCCGCGCTCTCGTAGCCGGCGGCGGCGCAGATGGCGCGTGCCGCCTGGTGCACCTGCGCGCGCTGGGCGTCGGTGAGGAAGGGCGCCGGGGCTTCTTCCACCAGCTTCTGGTTGCGCCGCTGCAGCGAGCAGTCGCGCGTGCCGACCACCACCACCTGGCCGTGGCGATCGGCGATGACCTGGGCCTCGATGTGGCGCGGGCGGTCGAGGAACTGCTCCAGAAAGCACTCGCCGCGCCCGAACGCGGCCGTGGCCTCGCGCACCGCCGACTCATACAGCTCGGCCACCTCGTCCAACTGCCAGGCCACCTTCAGACCGCGCCCGCCGCCGCCAAAGGCGGCCTTGATCGCCACCGGCAGGCCGTGACGCTCGGCAAAGGCCAGCACCTCGGCGACGCTGGCCACCGGCTCGGCGGTGCCGGCGACCAGCGGGGCGCCGACCTGCAGCGCGATCCGGCGCGCCGCCACCTTGTCGCCCAGCATCTCGATCGTCTCCGGGCGCGGGCCGATCCAGGCCAGGCCCGCGTCCCGCACGGCGCGCGCGAACTCGGCGCGCTCGGACAGGAAGCCGTAGCCCGGGTGCACGGCGTCGGCGCCGGCGCGCCGGGCGACGTCGAGCAGCTTGTCGATGGCGAGATACGTGTCCGCCGGCCGCGTGCCCGGCAGCGCCCAGGCCTCGTCGGCGGCGCGCACGTGCAGCGCGTCGGCGTCCGGGTCGGCGTACACCGCCACCGACCGCACACCGTAGTCGCGGCAGGCGCGCGCGATGCGCACGGCGATCTCGCCGCGATTGGCAATCAGGACCTTGTGCATCATCAGCTTGTTCCCCCGTTTACGGCAAAGGGCGCTCGTCGCGCAGGCTTTCGTACAACCCCGCCGGCCCCAGCAAAATGCTCTTCATGCCGGCGCGCACCCGCTCCGATTCCAGCGCTTGCCGGCTCATGCTCTGATGGGCCTCGAAGGCGGCCATGATGGCCTCCATCAGCTCGGCGTCGAGGTTGGGCGAGGCGGCGAACTGGGCCTTGGTATTGCTGCGCGCCTGCTGGGTCAGCAGCTCGGACTCCATCAGCTTGCCCTTGAGCACCTGGTTGACGTAGACCAGCTTGTCGTCGTCGCTCAGATCGCCCTCGAAAAGCTCGTTCACCCCCGCCAGAATTTCCGACAGCAGCACCTTCTGCTTGTCCTGCAACTGCCCGCTGCCAGACTCCTGCATGGGCTGCAGCCGGTAGTCGCCGTCGCCTTCCATCGCCAGGTTCAGGCCGCGCCGGCCCTGATCCTTCAGCTTGTGGTGCGTCAGCACCACCTGGCTCAGGTCGATCCCCTCGCGTTCGCGGCCAAAGTCCAGCAGCGGCAGCAGGCGTTTGAAGAAGAGGGCGCGCTTTTCGACCGCCGTGTTGCCGTAGTCGAACAACTGGCTCAGAAAGGCGTACACGCGCACATAGCTGCCCGCGTCGCGCTTGAAAAGTTGTAGCGCCTCCAGCGCGTCCGTGGCGTCGCGGTGCTGCGCGCTGCCCGGCGCGTGCGCCTGCTGCTGGCGGGCCGCCTGGAAGCGCTTGAGCAGCCGGTCGGCCACCGGCTCGATGGCGGCCACCAATTGCGCCTGCGTGGCCTTGGGGTTCAGCTCGGCGGCCACCACGCGCTCAACCTCGAATTCGTCGTAGTGGCCCGAGGCGTCCAGCTTGGCCTTCAGGTCCAGGATCAGCGCAGGGTCGGTCACGCCGGCCAGTTCGGCGGTTTCGTAATACACGCGAAACGCCGCCAGCACCTCGTCCGGGTCGTTCACGAAGTCCAGCACGTAGGTCGTGTCCTTCCTGCCGTACGGGCCATCGTAGGCGCGGTTCAGGCGGCTGAGCGTCTGCACCGCCTGGATGCCCCCGAGGCGCTTGTCCACGTACATGCCGCACAGCAGCGGCTGGTCGAACCCGGTCTGGAACTTGTTGGCCACGATCAGCAGGTGCTGGTCGTCGCCTGCAAACGCTTCGCGGATGTCCCGCCCCTTCAGTTGCGGGTTCAGGCTGGCCGATTTCTCGCTCACCATCTCGCCCGCGCTGGCTTCGTCGCTCACCTCGCCTGAAAACGCCACCAGCGTGCCGATGGCGTAGCCCTGCTCGGCAATGTACTTGTCCATCGCGCGCTTGAAGCGCACCGCTTCCAGGCGGCTGGCCGTCACCACCATGGCGCGGGCGTGGCCCGAGAGCAGCGGCTGCACGTTGTCGATGAAGTGCTCGACGATCAGCATCACCTTCTGCGCGATGTTGTACGGGTGCAGGCGCACCCAGCGCATCAGGCCCTTGACGGCTTCGCCCTTGTCCACCTCGGCATCGGTCCAATCGCGGCCCTCGTGCGTCAGGCGAAACGCCAGCTTGTAGGGCGTGTAGTTCTGCAGCACGTCGAGGATGAAGCCCTCCTCGATCGCCTGGCGCATGCTGTACACATGAAACGCCTGCGGC
>MKTG01000066.1:0-4462 GCA_001897615.1 Burkholderiales bacterium 68-10 | reverse complement strand
TGGGCGTGGCGGTGAAGGCGAAGTAGCTGACGCCCGCGTCCTGCCCGGCGCGCGCGGCCATGTGGGCGGCCAGGATGTCCTCGTTGCTCACCTCGCCGCCATCGGCCAGCGCCTGCTGCTCTTCGCTGCTGAGCACCTGCTTGAGCTTGGACGCCGCCTCGCCCGTCTGGCTGGAATGCGCCTCGTCGGCAATCACGGCAAAGCGCTTGCCCTGCGTGGCCGCCAGCTCGCGCACCGCCGCCAGCGCGAACGGAAAGGTCTGGATGGTGCAGACCACGATCTTCTTGTCGCCCGACAGCGCCTGCGCCAGCTGCTGGCTCTTGCTGGCATCGTTGCCGGTGATGCTGGCCACCACGCCGGTGGTGCGCTGAAAGTCGTAGATCGCCTCCTGCAACTGCGCGTCCAGCACGTTGCGGTCGCTCACCACCAGCACGCTGGAAAACACCTTGCGGTCCTGCGCGTCGTGCAGCTCGCTCAAAAAGTGCGACGTCCAGGCAATCGAGTTGGTCTTGCCCGAGCCCGCGCTGTGCTGGATCAGATACCGGTGCCCCGGCCCCTCGGCCAGCACCGCCTGCACCAGCTTGCGTGTGGCGTCCAACTGGTGGTAGCGCGGGAACAGCACCGCCTCCACCTGCTTCTTCGCGTTGCGCCGCGCCACCAGATAGCGGCCGATGATCTCCAGCCAGCTGTCGCGCTGCCACACCTGCTCCCACAGGTAGGCCGTGCGGTGCCCCTGGCCGTTGGGTGGGTTGCCCGCGCCGCCGCCGTCGCCCTGGTTGAAGGGCAAAAACCGCGTGGCCGGGCCCAGCAGGCGCGTCGTCATGAACACCGTGCGGTTGCTCACCGCAAAGTGCACCAGCGCGCCGCGCGGAAAGTCGAGCAGCGGCTCGGCCTGCGCCCGGCCCTTGGGGCGCGGCAGGCGCTCGAAGCGGTACTGGTCGATGGCCCGGTTCACGTCCTGGGTGAAGTCGGTCTTCAGCTCGGCCGTGGCCACGGGCACGCCGTTCAGGCACAGCACCAGGTCGATGATGTCGTCGTGGTTCGTGCGCACCTGGCGCAGCACGCGCAGGCGGTTGGCCGCGTAGCGCGCCTGTAGCTCGGCGTTCATCGCCAGCGCGGGCTTGAACTGCGCCAGCTTGAGCGGCGCCTTCAGCCCCACCAGCTCGACGCCGTGGCGCAGCACCGCCAGCGTGCCCTGCTCGTCCAGCGCCTTGCGCAGGCGCTCCAGCACCACGGCCTCGGCCGCCGCGCCGTGCAGCTTGCTCAGTTGCGCCCACGCCTGGGCTTGCGACGCCTGCAGCCAGGCCAGCACATCGGGCGGGTACAGCGCGCGCGGCGTGTCCCAGCCGCGTGCATCGCCCTCGGCGCCCGGCTCCGCATACTGCCAGCCGTGCGCGGCCAGGTGCTGGCAGATGTCGCGCTCGAACTCGATTTCGGTGTGCAGGGGCATGGGCTGGGTTTGATGAATCAAATCGGGCTCTAGCGCTTTATAGACAAGCGCAAACAGCTATTTTTTTGAGAGTTTCTAAACAGCCTGTCTTCCTGCGTCGGCCAGATTCTGCCGCGCCGCGTGCAGCAGCTTCGCCATGCCTGCCGGGTCAGGCGGCAGGGGCTGCAGCCGGCCGATGGCCTGCAAGTTGCTCAAGCTCATGCTCGTCTCCCTGAATCCACAACTTGGGTTTGTGCAGCACGTCGCGCACGAAGGCATCGCCCGCGCGGGCCTTGTCGGCCAGCTCTTGCGGCGCCCAGATGACCGGGTTCACCTCGCGGCCCAGTTGCTCGTGCAGCGGGTACAGCGCCTGCACCACGGCCACGAAGTTCGCCGTGCCCACCAGCAGCACATCCACATCGCTGTGCTCGGTGGCGGTGCCGCTGGCAACCGACCCGTAGACAAAGGCCAGCGCAATCCGGTCGGCCAGCGGCTGCAGTGCCGTGCGCAACGCGGGCACCACACCATGCGTCTTGCGCAGCAGGGCCGCCAGCTCGGGGAACAGCGAGTGCTGCGCGTTGGCGCGGTAATGCGCCTGGTTGCCCTGGTCGGTGCGCAGCAGCAGCCCGGCCTGGGTCAGCTTGTCCACCTCGCGCGCCAGCGTGCCCGCATGGCTGCCCACCAGCCGCGCCAGCTCGCGCAGGTGCAGGCTGCGGCCCGGCTCCAGCAGCAAAGCCGCCAGCACCTGCTGGCGGTGGGCCGGAAACAGCAGATTCATCGCGTCCCGAATGTTGCTCATACGGCGACGATTGTCGCTATAAAGGCGACGTTCAGCAAGCCAAGCAGCCTGCTGAAGCGGCGCCGCACAGACAAAATCTTCAGAAGCCAGAGATTTTCTTCAGAACCCGCCGGCTGATGGATTTTTTTCTTCAGCCGCTCATTGCCCGGCTCGGCGTATCACCAGGGGTGCGTGGCCAGGTGCTGGCAGGCGTCGCGCTCGAACTCGATTTCGGTGTGCACGGGCTTGGGCTGGATTTCATGAGCCAAATCGGGCTCCAGCGCTTGGTGGGAAAGCGCAAGCAGCTATGTATTTTGATATTTCCAAGCACCAGCCCAGCCGCTGCCAAGCCGCGCCGTCCTGCCGATCAACTGGCGCGGAGCATCTTTCAGCGCATGGCCTCGGCCAACGCAAGCCCCCATCAGCCCACCCCGCTGATGGCCACCGTCGGCCTCACCGCCGCCGATCCCGCCAGCCACTCACCACCCGGTTCCACGCCGCCATGCGGTCGCCGGCGGGCGTGCCGGCTGCTCCGGAGTTGCTGGCCACCAGCCGGTCGATCGCGGCCTCCTGCTCGGGGCTCAGCTCGTCCGGAAACAGCGGCACGACGGTGACGATGCAGTCGGCCGCCGCGGCCTCGCCCGTCCACGGCAAGCCCGCGTTCCTGATGCGGTAGTTCAGGTGGCCGCGCCGCAGCCGCATCTGTTGCAGCCCGCGCGGGGTGGGGACTTCGATCCAGCGGTTGGCCATCCATGCAAAGCCGTCCACGGGCAGCTCGCACTTCAAGGTGCCATCGGCCCCGGCCGTGAAGAACTCGTGCGGCTGCAGCACCACGCGCACGCGCAGCGCCAGCGTGCGCTGGCGACTGCCCTGCACGCGGGCCGTGACATCGAGCACGTCGCCCGCGCGCGCGCCCGGCGCCACCCGCACCCGGCAGCGGTATTTGCCGGGCGGTGCCTTGCCGCTGGCCGCGCAGGTCGTGCAGCCCTGGCGCGTCTCGCCGTGCCCCTGGCAGGCCGTGCATTCGACCGAGGGCGAGATCCAGGCGAACAAGAGACGCTGCCGGATGCGGCCAGTGCCACGGCATACGCTGCACGTGGTCGCCTGCAGTTGCAGGCCGCTGCCTTCGCAGTCGGCGCAGTCTTCGACCACCTCGCCCCGCACTTCCCTGACGCAGCCGGCCACCACGTCCTCTAGAGTGAGGCGGATGGTGTGCTCGATGGGGGACGGCTCCGCATCGGGGGCGGGGTCGTCGGCTTGGGCCTGCGGCTCGTCGCGGGCGCTGCGGATCATCTCCAGCGCCCGGTTGATGCGCTGAATCTTGCGCAGGGCCTGCGGGCTACTGTTGCGGTCCGGGTGCCAGCGCGCGGACAGGCGGCGCCACGCCGCCTTCACCTCGGCATCGCTGCAGCCCGGTGCCAGGCCAAGTTCGCGGTAAGGGTCGTCGAGTTCCATGATTTGCTGCGCCGCAGCATGGTAGCAGCCGTGGCGAGCCAGCGGGCCATTCATTCAAAAAACATAGCCAAATCAACCTCTGGCGCCCACCAGGCAAGCGCCAGCAGCTATGGTTTTTGATGTTGCACTAGGCGGCCTTCGCCCAGCCGCGCACGTCGATCTGGCCGGTGACGGCGGCGGAGACCAGGGCGGTGCGGCGTTCTTGCAGGAGGGTGATGGCGGTGCGGGCTGCGGTGATGAGAGCACCAATGCTTACTGATGTACTCCGTGCGATTTCCACGATTTGGCGTTGTTCATGGATTGGTGGCACGAGCACCGGAGTTTCTTTGATGTTTTCAAGGCTCATCCCTTGCTTCAAACCATATTGAGCTACCGCAAAGTGCCTCTGGCCAGCGTCGCTTTTCAGATATATGGCCAGCAAGTCGGGAAGAATGTCTGGACGTGGGCGAATCAGACATAAGTGCTGGTTTACATAGGCATCCTCGGGAACCACTCCGCACAAAGCGACGTTTCCTGTCTTTGCGCCTGTGATGCAGACCACCACATCACCGTCGGCCAACTTAGTCCGCGCCGCCTCAGCGTCATCATTCACCGCTACCCGTTTGGCTTCATCGAACGCAATGGACAGCTCGTCCGTGAGGTCACCGCTTTGAATGAACTTAGCGCCTTCCTCGCTTATGCGCTCTGACCACCCGCGTGGCCCACTGGTCAGAAAACTGGAGAGGTCACGTATGCGCCGCACCTCCCAATGCCCCGGCATCTCCCCAATGGCATTAAGTTAAGCATCATCGATAAGCCCG
>MKTG01000065.1:1752-5544 GCA_001897615.1 Burkholderiales bacterium 68-10 | reverse complement strand
CCGCTTCTCGAAGACCACGGGTGCGAAGCCGCGCCTGACCAGCGCCAGGGCCAGGCCGAGCCCCGCGGAACCTGCCCCAACGATGCCGATGCGTGCTTTCATTCTTGCCTCGCCTGAGCTACGCCGCATATCATGCGGACGTCGTATTATTTGATGGACATATAATTAGATGATCGAAATAACTTCGTCAAGTGACGGAAAGGCCGAACTCGTCCAGCGGCTCGGCACGTTGATCGTGCGCTGGCAGGAGGCGACGCAGCGCTTTGACGAGGAGGTGGGGGCGATGTTCCAGCTCGGTCCGGCCGAACGGCTGTGCCTCAGCTTTCTCACCAGCGGCCCGCAGACCGCCAGCGCCATCGCCCGCGCCACCCGCCTGACGCCGGCCGCCGTCACCTCGCTGATCGACCGGCTGGAGGCCCGCAATTTCGTTCGCCGCCGCGCCGATCCGCATGACCGGCGCAAGGTGCTGGTGGAGGCCGCCGAGGCGACCGCCGCGGTCATCGAGAAGGCTTATGCCCCGATGGCCATCGCCGGCGCTGCGTCGCTGGGCCGGCGCAGCATCGAGGAACTGCGTCTGCTCACCGAGGTGATCGAAGAGGTGCTCGCCATCCAGGAGCAGATGACCGAGCAGTTGCAGTCGGGCGGCTGATCCCGGCGCCCAGCTTCTGCCGCAAGCTCTGCCCAGACTCACGGGGCTCAGCTAGAATCGGCTGATCAACGGAGGTCGACATGCGCGCGCTGGTCCTGTTCCCCTTGTTGCTGCTGGCGGCCCCCGCCATGGCTGCCGATATCGCCTGCGAAGGCCCGTTCGCCGCCGACAGTTCGGAGGCGCGGCTGATCGAAGCGTTCGGCAAGGACAATGTGGTGACCGGCGATGTGCCCGGCCCCGAGGGCTCGACCGTCCTTGCCACCACGATCTTTCCCAACGACCCCGCGAGGACCATCGAGTTCGGCTGGTGGGACGAGGAAAAGCACGAGCGCGTCGCCTATTTCACCGTGCCGCCGGATGATACGGCGCCGGGCGGCCTCAGGAAGGGCCTGACGGTCAAGGAGGTTGAGGCGCTCAATGGCGGGCCGTTCCAGCTCTATGGCTTCTTCTGGGATTATGGCGGCGCCGCTATCTTCGACGGCGGCAAGCTCGAAGCGGCGACCGACGGCTGTTCGGTCAGCGTCCGCTTCGCCGTCGGCGATTACCCGGCCGATCTCAATGTCGATGCCATCTCCGGCGACATGCAGATCTCCTCGAGCGAGCCGCTGCTCGAAAAGGTCGATGCCCGCGTCGATACCATCACCGTCGGCTACCCCGATTCCAACGCGGCGGAAGATTGACCGCGCCCCCTCTCGCGGCGTAACGATAGCCTTACGTTGGTTCCTCAAACCCGTTCGGGCGAGGGGATCAAAAGGGAACACGGTGCGGCGTACCCATCAGGGACCAAATCCGTGGCTGCCCCCGCAACTGTAAGCGGCGAGTGCCTCCGACTATGCCACTGACATCCCTCGGGATGTTGGGAAGGCCGGAGAACACGGTGACCCGCGAGTCAGGAGACCTGCCAGCGTGCAACCGGGCGAAGAGCCCTCTTTCATCCGCACGGAGGGTGCAGGCATATGAACACTCAGGTCCAGACGGCGTCGGTCGCCCGTCTTTCTGTCTCGCAGCGGCTCATCGCAGGTGTGCTGGCATTGTTTATCGGCTTCGTCCTTGTCGGCGGCGTCGGCTTTGCCAGCGACATGGCCATCCACAATGGCGCGCACGATACGCGCCATGCGCTCGGCTTCCCCTGCCACTGAGCCAGCTCAGCTCTAAGCAAACGAGACATCGATGAAACTCTTCCAGCGGATCTTTTTCGCTGCGGTCCTTGCCGGACTCGCAGCCGGCTTGGCCATGAGCGCCGTGCAGCAATGGCGCGTCGCGCCGCTGATCCTTGCCGCCGAAGTCTATGAGAACGCCGCCCCTGAGGCGCCGGCCGTCGCCGAGCACAGCCACGACGCCGGCACTCCGGCGCATTCCGACGCGGCAGCGGCGCCTGCCCATGAGCACGACGAGGACGCCTGGGCGCCGCAGGACGGCGCCGAGCGCATCTTCTACACCGTGCTCGCCAACCTCCTCGGCTGCATCGGCTTCGCCTTCGTGCTGGCTGCCGTCTCGGTGTTGTCAGGTATCGAGGTCACCGCCCGCAACGGCGTGATCTGGGGCATTGGCGGCTTCGTGGCGCTGCAACTCGCTCCTGCCTTCGGCCTGCCGCCGGAGCTTCCCGGCATGCCCGCCGCCGATCTCGTCGCCCGCCAGGTCTGGTGGGTCAGCACGGCCGTCGCCACCGGCGCCGGCATGCTCGCCATCGCCAGGCTGCGCAACTGGACCGGCATCGTCATCGCCGCCGTGCTGATCCTTGCGCCGCACGTGATCGGCGCACCGCAGCTCGCCGGCGAGCACGCCAGCGCCGTGCCCGCCAACCTCGCCACCAGCTTCGCTGCGGCGACCCTCGCCACCGGCGCGCTGTTCTGGCTGATCGTCGGCCCGCTGTTCGGCTGGCTCAACGAGCGCTTCGCCAGGTCTTCCGCCTTCGCCCTGAAAGGTGCCCACGCATGAGCACGACCGAAAAGATCCCCGTCACCGTCATCACCGGCTTCCTCGGGGCCGGCAAGACCACGTTGGTCCGGCACCTGCTCGCCCACGCCAAGGGCAAGCGCATCGCCCTGATCATCAACGAGTTCGGCGAGCTCGGCGTCGACAAGGAAATCCTCGCCGGCTGCGGCGACGAGACCTGCCGCGAAGAGGATATGATCGAGCTGTCGAACGGCTGCATCTGCTGCACCGTCGCCGACGAGTTCATCCCCACCATGCAGGCGCTGCTCGAACGCGAGGATCGGCCCGATCACATCGTCATCGAGACCTCCGGCCTCGCCCTGCCGCAGCCGTTGATCCGCGCCTTCAACTGGCCCGAGATCAAGTCCGAGGTCACCATTGACGGCGTCGTCACCGTCGCCGATGCGGCAGCCCTCAGCGAAGGCCGTTTTGCCAATGACGAACAGGCGGTGGATGCGCTGCGCTCCGCCGATGCCATGCTCGACCACGAAACGCCGCTCGGCGAACTGTTCGAGGATCAGCTGATCGCTGCCGACATGGTCATCCTCAACAAGGCCGACCTCGTCCCCGATGCCGAGCTCGACACCATCGAGACCCACCTCAAGGCCGAGATGCGTCCTGGCACCGGTGTCGTTCGCGCCCGCAACGGCCATGTCGATGTCGCGGCGCTGCTGGGCATGGGTCTCTCCACCGAGGACAATCTCGCCGGTCGCGAAAGCCACCATGAGCTGGAGCATGGCGGCGAAGGCCACGAGCACGACGACTTCGACTCGTTCTCGGTCACCCTCGACGGCGTCACCAGCAAGGATCAGTTGCTGGCGACGATCGAGGCGACCATCCGCGCCCACGACGTGCTGCGCCTGAAGGGCTTTGCGGCGCTGCCCGGCGCTCCGGCCCGGCTTGCCATCCAGGCCGTCGGCCCACGCGTCAGCGCCTATTTCGACCGGCCGTGGAAGCCGGGCGAAGCGCGGCAGACCGCTTTGGTGGTGATCGGGGAATCGCCGCTCGACCACGCGGCGATCACCCGGAGCCTCGAGGGCGCCATCGCCGCTGCGGCCTAACGCGCCATCGCCACCTGTCGCGCGGGCCGGATCGCTTCGGCCCGCCATGGCAGCCCGAACAGCGGGCGCAGCGGCGGCAGGCGCTTGATCGCTTCGGTCAGCACCACGCAGCCGACGACCGTCGCGACGGTGATGATCCCGGCTTCC
>MKTG01000065.1:0-1649 GCA_001897615.1 Burkholderiales bacterium 68-10 | reverse complement strand
TGGCGATGATCGCCACCCACATGAACTCCGCGCGCAGCAGCGCCATCAGCGTGACGAGGCCCTGGTCAGCACGCACCGCGCCCCAGGTGAGCCGCACCGCCCCCAGCACCAGCAGCAGCCCCAGAGCCAGCACGATTGCCGGGCCGAGATGCCGTTGCACCGCGCCCCAGAATGCCGGGCTCTTCGCCGCGAACCAGCCGATCAGCACAATGCTGAACAGCTCCGCATGGTTGGCCCAGTCATTGTAGAACGCATGCGTCGAGGGGAAGCGCGGCGCCAGCAGCCATGCGTAACAGAGGAACGGCAGCACCGGCACCAGCAGCAGGCGCCAGCCCAGTGCGCCACGTCCGAGCCAGCTGAACAGCGCTTCCGCCGGGCCATCGAGCCACCGCAGCAGCGGCAGCAGCGCCACCACGGCCAGCGTATAGGCGAGGATGTAGACCAGGTACCACAGGTGGTTCCAGGTCGGCGTCAGGATCGAGAACTCCATGTCGAAATCGAGATACTGGCCGTAGAACGCCCAGAAATCCGAACCCGTCTCGCCCTTCGAATAGAGCTCGAAATAGGCCTGCGGCGCACAGATCACCAGCATGCCGAAAACGATCGGCACGAACAGCCGCATGAAGCGCCGCGGCACGAACTGGGTGAGCCGGCTCTTGTCGATGGCGAAGCGCAGCGCGATGCCCGAGATGAGGAACAGCAGCGGCAGCCGCCACGGGTTGATCAGCGCCATCACCGGCTCCAGCCACGGTCCGGCATGCGGGCTTTTCACGTGCCAGCCCCACGTCACGTAGAACATGCCGATGTGGTAGAAGATCAGAAAACCGAAGGCGATGACGCGCAGCCAGTCGAGGTCGTAGCGGCGTTCCGAACCGCAAGCCTTTTCGGTGATCGTGGGAAGGGTCCCTGCTGACATGATGGCTCCAGCTCCTGAGCAGATTGCGAGGCCACGAGAGCTAGGGCGGGGCTTCGCCGCGCCCAATCGCGCTGGTGCGAGCGGCGGGCCGGCGGGACGAGCGGCGGCCGGCGTCGGCGGCACTGGGATCGGCGGCGGCCGAGGCGTGCCCGATGGCGACTGAGCTCACCCAGGAGGCGGCGCTTGAACATCGCGTCGCCGCCCGCGTCTTCCTCATCATGGCGCTGTTCCTCGTCGCCATCGGGGTGCTCAATGCGCTGGGCCTGCTGACCGAGGCGCAACGCGACGGGCGGACGCTCGATCCCCGGGTCCCGTTCATCCTCGAGCTGACCAGCGTCATCGCCATCATGGCGCTGGCGCCGCTGGTCATCCTGTTCGAGCGCCGGGTCCCGTTCACTGCCGAGACCTGGCGCTCGGCCCTCGTCTGGCACGCGCTGGGCAGCATCGCCTTCTCAATGCTGCATGTCGGGCTGTTCATCGTGCTGCGCACGCTTGCTTATGCCCTCATCCTCGGCACGAGCTACGGCTTCTTCACCGACCTGCCGACTGACCTGCTCTACGAGTATCGCAAGGACGTTTTTCCCTATGCCGTGCTGATCCTGATGCTCGGCCTGCAGCGCAGCCTCGAAGAGCATCGCCGTGAAGCCGAGGCCGCCCGGGCCGACGCCAGGCAGACCGGCAAGCTCACCCTCAAGGCCGGCGGCCGCACCATCTTCCTCGATGCCGCCTCGCT
>MKTG01000064.1:8177-8619 GCA_001897615.1 Burkholderiales bacterium 68-10 | reverse complement strand
GCCGGTTCTGCACAGCGGTCGGGTCGGATGGCTGGGCCGCCGTCGAGCCCGGCCCGGCTGCCAGCGGATCGAAGCCCGCCAAGGCGCTACCGGGCGAAGCCGCCGCGACTTGGGCCGCGCCAGGCGCTGCGGCCTTGCCCTGCTGGCCCGAGCGGAAGAACACCGACGAGGCCGCCGCCGCTTCGGCCTCCTTGCGCAAGGCATCGTTGGGGTCGTGGCCCGGCGGCATGTAGGTGGGCTGCTGCGCGGCCACGATGGCCGGCCCCAGGTCGCCCGGCAGCGGCGGCCCCAGCTCGGGCACCTTCGGCAGCTTGGAGTAGTCGGACGGCAAGGCCATCAAGTCCTGGCTGTCGCGCGGCGCCATCTCGCCCGGCAGGGCGCGGAACAGGTCGAGCTGTTCGCGCTCCTGCGAGGGGTTGGACATGGCGAAGGCCACCCGCGC
>MKTG01000064.1:0-8109 GCA_001897615.1 Burkholderiales bacterium 68-10 | reverse complement strand
TGACGCGGCGGCCGAACTTGCGGAACTTGGGGCCGCCACCCAGTACGCGCTGCTTTTCCAGCGTGCGCGGCGACAGCCGCAGGTAGTCTGCGGCTTCGTCGTTGGTGAGATAGCGCTGCGGCTGCGCTGCAGCGGTCGATGTGGGAGCGAGAGCGGCGGCAGGCCGCAAGGGAGCGGGACGCATGACAGAAACCTCCATGGCTTTCAAAGCTCCGGCCACACAGCGCAACCGGATGGAGGCAGTCTCAGAAAACGAAGCCCTCTTGCTCAGGGACGTTTTGCGTCCCCTGCAAAACGTCCCTTCCCAGGCGGGTCGATTCGTGCTAGGCGGCGGTAGCCGCCGCGCATGAGCGCATTGCCCCTGCGCACCAGGCGGCGCACGCGGGCGCGCAGCTCGCCGTCGGCATGCCAGTCGGCCGCCACGGCGTCGGTGCCGAACAAGCCCTCGGCCACCTCGCGCAAGGACGCACCCGCCAGGGTGGCGTCGAGCGCCTGCAAGGTGTGCAGCTCCAGCAGCGCCGCAGGCGGCGGCCGGGGGCGGGCCATGGGCGCGGGCGCATCGGGCACGTGCGGGGCACCACGGCCGCGCTGGGCATAGGCGACCACCATGCCGTCTTCCAGGCCGGGCGCGAGCACGTAGCGCAGGCAGCAGCCGGGGCTGCACGCGATCAGCGCCAGGGCCCGGCCATCGTGGATCAATTGCTTGTGGCCGTGGATGTGCCAGAAGTCAAAAGTAGCTGCATCCGGCGGCGGGTCGGCATCCGGGTAGAGCTGCACCACGGCCTCATGGCCGGGCAGCCAGGCCGGGTGCGCGTCGCGCGCATCGAGGGCTGGGTCTTCCCACAGGCGCAGGCCCCAGGGCTGCGCCGCCTGCTGGGCAGCGTGCGGCCGGCGATGGTGGCGCAGCCAGTCGAGCCGGTAGTCAGGATGGCGGCGCAGGTACTCCCAGGCCAGCGCGAGCATGTCCAGGCCCAGGATGTAGAGGTAGGCCGCGGTGGGATACCAGAGCGCGTGATGCTGCGGATCGACCATGACGCCAGTTCCTGTGAAACCACAGGAGCGGCGCCACAGGCGTTACCACGCAAGCATTACGGCGAAAGAATCCGGTTGCGAGAAAACCGGACTAGGCGTAACTTCTGTGTCAAGACGATTTGAATCCGGTGTATGGTGCAAACCGTCTGGATGCAGCGGCAACGCATGAGAAAAGCCTCCTCCTGCGCCATCCACGCTGCCATATACCGCCCGCTGCATCATGACCGTTTGCGTCTGGTTTGTACTGCTTTCACCGTACTTTGCGGATCAAGACCCAACGGGTCTTGAATAAGACCGAAATAGTCTCAATGCGCCCAGCCTAGCCGTGGCGCGCATGCTCAATCCACGATGGAGCCGTTCTCCTGGGCCAGCCGCAAATATTCCGACAGCGGGCGCACCGCCTCGAAATACCGATCCCGCATCACGGGCTGTTTGTTGGGGCCGACGATGGAGGCAAGGTCGGACAGCTTCACGATCCCCAACTCGGGCATGCTGATCCCCAAGTCCACGACACCCCAGGCGGTATCACCGTCCTCAGGATCGAGCGCCGCCAGCAGCCAAGTGGCATGCGCGTCCGGCGTGAACAGCCGTACCACGGGCAGTGGGTCGATGGCCCGGCCAGCGGCACGCGCCTGGCCGTGGGCCAGCAGTTGCACGCGCTCCTCGTCGGTGATGAGTCGGTTCATGGGCGTCTCCTTCTTTGAACGCATCCGCCAAAGCGTGAAAGCGTAAAGCCGTATCGGCAGATTTGCGCTGATGCACAAATGCGGCTCTGTGCTTGCGTGGGAATCCGCAAAGGCGGATTTCCGTAAAAGAGCCAAACCGGAAAACCTCAAAACGAACACTATAGATTGTAGCCCCATAGGGCGCAATCGGCTGTCATCTTGGATTTTGGGGAGATCTAGGTTGGCAGCGCAGCACACATTGTCGGAGGCCTTGAAGACCATCCGGAAGGCGCGGGGTTTGAGCCAGGAAGCGTTCTCCGACGTCTCCAGCCGCACCTACATGAGTACGCTGGAGCGCAACCTCAAAAGCCCCACCTTGAACAAGCTGGCCGAGCTGTGCGAGGTGATGGAAGTGCATCCGCTCACGCTGCTGACGCTGGCCTACGCCGGCAGCAACACACGCAACGCTGACCAGCTTCTGATGCTAGTACGGCAGGAACTGGAAGCTGTAATCGGCCAAGGCAGCACACCGTAAGGCTCAAGAACCCAATCGCTGCGCCTAGATCGGAGGAAAAGACGGATGAATCCTGAAGAACAACTTCAGCAATACAAGGCCACTCGCTACCTGCGCAATGCGAAAGACGAGGCCTTGGTCAAGCGACTTGAAGATATCGGCCTAAATCTATGGTCAACAGATCGCGATGGAAATGTAATCTCAACCCGTGATCAAGCGCATCGAGCAACCTTGCTAAAGCTATATATCGATACGCTTCATGAGCAACATTTGAGAAATCCTGCCGACCTGGAGTTCAATGAGGCTAATTTGCGGAGAAAAATGTCCGAAAAATATTCTCCGCCAAAATTGAAAAACCCCGTCGACTTCGAGCCGACATGCCTCGCAAAATTTACCAAGAAAAAATATGCTTTAGATGCCCTTAACAAGGCCCTCCTTCGCATTGCCCCCGCACAATCATATCAAGATCCGTCCTTAAACCCTGCACAAAAAGACGATGAGTTGAGCCACCATGTCCAGACTCCCAATGAACAGATCAAGTTCAAACTGTTTGGCCTAGACAAGCAAGGGCATCAAGTTGAACTGCAGGCCAAGCCTCTTGAACTCTTCAGATACATGGAGGTTCCGAATTTTTACGTTTGGTGCTGCGGATTAGGGTATGACGCCAGGCTATTCAAAGAATTTGGTGCAGATGCGGCATTGATTGTGAAAGACATCAATGCATTCATAAAAAGATTTATAGATGCTGTGCATGCCCAACTTCCTTCAGCCGTATTTGCATCAGGCGAGATTAGGTACTACGATCCCTATACCGCACATCGCTCGCAACTCATTCCTATTTTCAGCAAACATCTTCGCTATCTCTATCAAAAAGAATATCGATTTGCATGGAAGCCGGAGGACTCTAGCGATCTAAAGCCATTCTTTGTTGAGCTTGGCCCTCTGCACGATATAGCAACCGTGTTGGAGTTAGCGTAGAGGAGCGCGCAGCGCCGCTGACATGAAGGCCAGATGGCCGTGGCAGCGAAGTCAGCACGGGCGCAGCCCGCAAAGCCCTGCGGAAGATCCGTGATTGCGGCACGTAGGCCGAGCCCAAGAGGAAACCCCATCGAACTTACTGTCCGATGGGGTTGGTATTGGTGGAGGCCGTCATCTCTTGACAACTATCACCCCGCTCTCAGCTATCCCTGCACTTTCGGCCCGGCGCTTTAACCCCCATGTAGTGACGCGCACTCGGACTTCACAGCTTCGAAAACGGTGAGCAGGTTAGTCTTCATAATGAACTCCAGGTTGATGGTGAAAGAGAAATTAACCAGAACAAGGAGAGAAAACGCCAGGCCGTTTACAAGGTCTTGGACTGAGGTAACGGTAGACAGCATTGCTGCCAAGTCTTGCTGGCAACATGGTATCGCATCGAATTGCATTGGCCGAGGGCGGTTGCAACTGGCCGCCCCTTCCCGACAACGGATACAGCGCTGCATATCAGCAGCACTGCGCCCCGCCGCAATGGGCGGGGCGCTGGCGGCCGTCAGGCCACCTGGGGCTTGCTGCGCGACCAGATCAGGTCGTGCGTGTCGTCCTCGCCTTCGATCAGGCGGGCATAGACCGTGGCCGGGAACGAGGGATCATCCAGGGTCACGGAGATGTAGGGCCGCCCGGCCTCGCTGGTCTTCTTCCACGCCGCGCCGATGTCGTGGCTGGCGGCCTGCAGGCGGAAGTCTGGGGCCTTCTCGTTGTCCCCCTTGTCGTTGGGCACCAGCTTGACCTTGACGTTGAGCGTCAGGGTGCGAAGCGTGCCGGTGAAGCCGTCTTTGTCTGCGGTGAAGCTGCCGATGTTGGCCATGATGGATCTCCTTTTGGTGAAACAAGGTTCGCGCCCATCGCGTCCTTGTTGTGATCCGGCCGGCGGGGGACGGGCGAGCTGCACCGCTTGCGGTCGCAACGCAGTGGAGAGCCGAGAGGCGAAAAAAATTTGTCCCGCGAGGAATCTGCGCAACAGAGGGGAAATTGTTTTCGCTGGACGGTTGCAGCCATGAAGCCCGAGGCGCAGCCGCGCCCCCGCCAGGATTCACAACAACACAAGGACGCCTTGGGCCGAACCGCATCGAAAGGAGACAGGGCAGGCCCGGCATCCCCGCACGAAGGCTGCACCGGCTCGCCCACTGACGCGGGCCAGGTCAGCCACCCGACGACAGGCGAGAACGCCCCTGCCGCACCTTGCGGCGCCGGTCTTGAGGCGTGGCGTGGAAGCTCCATGGCGATGCCGGGCGAGATGTCCATGAACCGTCCTTCGTGACGTGATGGGCAAGAACCGCCAGCGTTGAGGACGGCACGCATTCGCACAACCTGCCGCAGCAAGCCCCGGCGTATGCGCCAGTGCCCCGTCCATCGCGGCGGGGCACTGGCCTGGCCGATCCGGCGCAGCCGGTTCGGCGGCATCGAGGGGCGCCAAGCTCGCGCGGCGGGGATGGGCCTTGGCCGATCCCCCGGAGGCAAGCGAAGCGCGCAGCGCCACAGGCGCGAAGGCGTGAGGGATTGAAGCCGAATGGCCGTGACGGCAAAGACGGCACGGGGCGCAGCCCGCAAAGCCCGGTGGCGCCGTGCGCCGACACGCTTGAAACACCAGCACCGGGCACCATGTAACGGCTGGAATCGACATCAGCGCAAATCGAATAACCCCAACACGTTTAACAATGACTCAGACACTGTGCCCATATGCCCTGACGCCACTCACAGCGGGGGAAAGCAACGACGAGCACATCCTTCCCGTTGCCTTGGGCGCTCCGGACAACTTCACGGTTCGCGCGCTTGTCGCGGAAAACAGCCGCATGAATGACCTCATCGACGAGCCGACGATCATCGATCCGCTGGTTCGTTTTATGGCGATGTCCCAGGGGGTGACCTCCCGCTCCGGCAGCGTCAGAGCGACTGTGGATGGGGCAGTTCGCGGCAGCGGCGAAAGCGTGAAGGCCACGTTTTCTCAGAACGGTGTGGATCTAAAGTTCCATCCACCGGTGGACACCGACAGCCAAGGGCGAGTTATCGGTGTGCGCGGCTTTGGCGAAGATGCCAGGAAGATGGCCGAGCAGATCGCGGCGAACTATGCGAAAAAGGGCATTGCCGTCGAGCTTGGGCCAGAAACCAGCCAAGGGCGGCCTCAACTCGACCTGGGTTTGGGCGGCGACATGCTCATGATCCAGCGGCAACTGTTCAAGATTGCCTATCTCATGACCGTCCGAATTTTCGGCGATGAAGCGATCACCGGGTCAAGTGGTCAGCAACTCCGAGCCGCGATGATGGCTGAGACCGACGAGGCTCTGGCTGCCATCGGAATTACTGGTGGAGTCGATCTACCACCGGGGCTTGCTCGTTCCGCAGGACACAGTGAACATGCCATCACATGCGCCGTGTTCAGTGCTGGGCTGGTGACTTCCGTTGAACTGTTCGGGTGCTTCAGGCTATTTGTGGTGACACCATTGGATGGAATCTCCACCGATGAAGGCACTGGCGAAGTCATCACGATCAACGCATCCAGTTCCACGCTCACGAGCCGCCCCTATCTGGAGGCGCTGCCGGACTTGATGGCCGTAGCGTTCAAGGCCAAGAGCGCCAAAACCGCTGCCTGAGTCCATGCGAAGGCGGCGGCATTCTGGCTGGGCTGTTCGGCTTCAACACCGCGCCCAGGCCGCAACGGCCTCGGCGCGGTGTTGATCGCTGTCATTCCTTCGTCTCGATGAGCCACCACACGGCACGCGGCAAGGCGCGGCCCGTGATGGGGTGAATGTCGGTAAGGTCGGCGCGGGCCGTCCAGCCCGAAGGCGGACGGTGGCCGCGCACGTCGCCATTGCCGTGCCAGCGGCGGGCGCGTACCGTGCCGGGAGCGTAGATCGCCGCCATGCGCGGGCGGCTGGTGGTGGTGCGGGTCATGGAGGTTACTCCTTGCAGCGAAGCGCCCCGGTCGAGGCCGGAGCGCTTGCATTCGGCGCGGTTCAGGCGGCCAGCGCTTCGGCGGGTTCATCCGCCTCGATGGCGACTTCCTCCGCACCATCCTGCGGCCCTCCGGCCTTGAAGATGGCAGGCATCCAGCCCTTGCCGTTCACCAGCCGCTCGGCCTCGCTGGCAATGTCGGCCTTCTTGAGCTTCGCCAGCCGGGTGACGCTCTCGGGCGCGAACTCGCCCACGGCTTGCAGAACAGCCGCCTTCGGAACGTGCTTGAAGTAGCCTTCCGCAGTCGGTTGCCACCATACGGCCATGTCGAGGCCCACTGCCTGCGCCAGTTCCGCGCCCGGTTGCTGCTGCGTGGCGCGCGGCGTCACCACATCCACCGTCGAAGCCACACACACGGCCAGCAGCTTGACCAATTCGCCTTGCTCCATCGCCAGCAGCGCGGCGAACAGGTCGGCGCTGTTCTCGGGCAGCTTGCCATCCCAGGCTTCCTGCAGTTCGCGCAGCGCCACGGCAGCGGGCGACTCGGGCCAGTCCGGGGCCATGCCTTCCAGCCGGGCTTGCACCGTGAGGCGCACGCCCAGCGGCAGGTCGTGCCCGTAGTGACGTTCTTGCAAGACGGTCTGTACCATCCCATGCACCAGGGCGGCCAGCGCCACCTGCGGATGCCGGGCGACTTCGATTTGCAGCGCGGCGGTGCGATGGGCGCTCAGGCGCTGGGCCAGCCGGTCGGAAATCGCTGCGGCCTTGGGCTGCTCGTCTTCCTCGCCTTCGTCATCGTTCGCGGCGACCGGGTCGCTGAAACCTTGGCGCAGCTTTTCCAGCGTGCGCAGCGCCTTGGCCTCGGCTTCGCGCAGTAGCCCGCGATGAATCACGGCCTCGCCGTTGCGATCGATGGTGACGATGACCCCGGCTGCGGCCTTCACGGTCTGGCTGTAATCCAGCAAGCCATCCTCCAATGCCTGCAACTGCTCGCCCAGGGCTTCGCCTTCCTCCTGCAAGGCGTCGGCCCTGTCCTCGTCCTCGGCGTCCAGCGCGGCATCCACGGCTTCGGCCAGCTCGTGCATCTTGGTTTGCAGCTTCTCGATGCGTGCGGCTTCGCGCTTGTTCGGCTCGCGCCGCTCCCTCGGCGCACGCTGGAAGGCGTGCAGGTCGGCATGGGTCACGCCCGGCGTGGCATCGACCCACGCCCAACCCTCGGCGCGGACAGTGGCGGCAATGCCTGCCAGCTTGTCTTGCGCCAGCCGTTCCAACAAGGCGGCATCGGTCAAGTACACGCCCGCATCGCCTTCCGCGAACAGGTCACGGCGCACGCCACCGCCTGCCTGCTCGTAGGCGTCCAGCCCGACGAAGCGCACCAGCGGATGCCGGTAGGCGTCGATTTCGCGCTCGGTGAGGCGTTCGCGCAGTGCGGACGGTTGGCGCTGCCATTGCGGCGCATCGTAGAACGCGCTTTCCTGCGCGGCGTGGTCGTCAGTGATGGAAAGGGCCATCAGTTGGTCAAGGCTCACGGCATCCGCCCGATAGTCAGCCATCAATCGCGGCGACACGTTGGCGAGCTTCAAGCGGCGCTGCACCACCAGCGGTGTGACGGAGAAGTCCGCCGCAATGTCTTCGATGGGACGCCCCTCGGCCACCAGTGCCGCGAAGGCTTCGAACTGGTCTGCCGGGTGCATGGCTTCGCGCTGCACGTTCTCGGTGAGGCTGGCGGTGCGGGCCGTGCCATCGGCCACCTGCAGGCAAGGCACATCCCAATCCTTGGCGATGCGGTGCTTCTTCGCCAGCAGCTTCAATGCGGCCAGCCTGCGCCCGCCAGCCACCACCTCGTAATGCTCGCCATCGGCGGCGGGAATCACGATCAGGTTTTGCAGCAGGCCCACGCGCTGGATGCTCGCGGCCAGTTCGGGGATGGACATGCGCGGTGTCTTGCGCACGTTGCGGCCCGTGGGGCGC
>MKTG01000063.1:540-4303 GCA_001897615.1 Burkholderiales bacterium 68-10 | reverse complement strand
CGCGGCTGGACGATCTGATGATCAGCTACGCCAGCGACGGCGGCGGCGTCGGCCCGCATTTCGACAGTTATGACGTGTTCCTGCTGCAGGCCCATGGCCAGCGCCGCTGGCGCATCGGGCGGCAGAAGGACCTGACGCTCGTCAAGGGCTTGCCGGTCAAGATCCTGGCCGACTTCCAGCCCGAGCAGGAGTACGTGCTCGATCCGGGCGACATGCTCTACCTGCCACCCGGTTGGGCGCACGACGGGGTTGCGGTCGGGGAGTGCATGACCTACTCGATCGGCTTTCGCCAGCCCGCGCGCGACGAGATGGTGCGCGAGCTGCTGCAGCGCGTGGCCGACGATGCCACCGACTTGGTGGGCGACGCGGCCTATCGCGACCCCGGCCAGCCGGCCACGGCCCAACCCGCGCTGGTGCCCGAGGCCATGCTGGAATTTGCCCGTGACGCGGTGGAACGGGCGCTGAACCAGCCCGATCACCTGGCGCTGCTGCTGGGCGAGCTGATGACCGAACCCAAGCCGAACGTCTGGTTCGGCGACGGCGATGGCGCCGGGCGGGTGGACGGGGGCGTGCGGCTCGATCGCCGCACGCGCATGCTCTACGACAGCCGGCATGTGTTCATCAATGGCGAAGGCTTTCGCGCCACCGGCGCCGACGCGCGCCTGATGCGCGCGCTGGCCGACGCGCGCCAGCTGGGCGCGGCCCAGGTACAGCGCCTGAGCAACGGGGCACGCGAACTGCTCGAACAGTGGCGCCAGGCCGGGTGGCTGCATGGTCGCTGACGCCACGGCGGGTGAGCTGCCGTCGGGCAGTTTCAGCGGCCACGAAAGCTTTCGCGGCCACGTCCGCGCGGGGTTGTGGGCGGCGGCAGAGCAGGGCTGGTCGACGTTGCTGCTGTCGGACGCCGATTTTCGCCACTGGCCCCTGGGCGAGCGCGAAGTCGTCGAGGCGCTGACCCGGTGGGTGCGTGGCGCCCAGCGCTTCACCATGCTGGCCCGCACCTACGACGAGGTGCCGCGTCTGCACCCGCGCTTCGTCGAGTGGCGCCGGCTGTGGTCGCACAAGATCGATTGCCGTGTCTGCCGCGAGGCCGATGCGACGGCGCTGCCCAGCGCCCTGTGGTCGCCCGGCTGGGTCTTGCAGCGCCTGGATTTGCTGCACAGCAACGGCCTGTGCGGCGACGATCCGGCGCGGCGCCTGCTGCTGCGCGAACAGATCGACGGCTGGCTGGCGCGTGGCACGCCGGGATTTCCCGCCTATACGCTGGGATTGTGAGCAATGGTCACAAGCGTGGCGTGGTTGCGTCAGGGTTTGCCGCAATTGATTAGTCTGCTGTTTATAATCAATGGCTGAGCGGAAACAGCGTCTGCGCTTTTCTCGCGGTGCAGGGCATCGGGGTTCAGCCGGTGTCTTGGCGCTTTCCGGCAATTTCCCGTTTTTTTGAACAAGGAACCTTGACATGAACAAATCGCTCCTGTTGGCCGCCCTGATCGCCGCCGCTTCGCTCGCCGCCTGCGGCAAGAAGGAAGAACCGGCACCTGCTCCGGCACCGGCACCGGCGGCTGAAGCCCCCGCCGCCGCGGCCGCCACCGCCGCTGCTTCGGCCGTTGACGCCGCCGCCAGCGCGGTCCAGGGCGCTGCCAGCGAAGCCGCTGCCGCCGCCACCGACGCTGCGTCGACGGCCGCCGCCGCCGCTGGCGCTGCCGCCTCGACCGCCGCCACCGCTGCGGCCGACGCCGCTGCCGCTGCAGCCACCGCTGCCAAGGACGCCGCGGCCAGCGCCGCCAAGTGATCCCGAGCGGATCCGGTGTGTCTGTGCGGCCGGCCTGATCGGCGGCGACGGACGCACCACGTCGCAACAAGAAAGCCACCCTCGGGTGGCTTTTTTGTTTGGGTGCCGGGCGCCAGTCGCTATACGCCGAGCCAGCAGGCACCGTGCCGCTCGGCCAGCAGCACGTCGGCCGCGTGGCAGCCGAGCACGGCGGCAAACTGCTGGCGCACCAGTTCGGGCCGGTTGTTGCGCTCGCTCAGGTGCGCCGCCATCACGGTCGACAGGCGATCGTGGTGCAGCGTTGTCAGCGCCGCCGTCGCCTGCGCGTTGCTGAGGTGGCCGTGCGATCCGCCCACCCGGCGCTTGAGGAAATCCGGGTAGTTGCCGCGTGCCAGCAGTTCACTGTCGTGGTTGCTTTCCAGCAGCAGACCATGCACGCCGCCCAGGGCGGCGAGGGCGTGCGCCGTGACATGGCCGAGATCGGTGAGCAAGCCCAGCGAGCGGGCGCCGTCGGTGCAACGCAGCTGCAGGGGTTCGCGCGCGTCGTGCGGCACGGCGAAGGGGTGGAATTCGATACCGCCGATGCTGAAGACCTGGCCGTCACGCACCAGGCGGGGTTGCGGCGCGTCGGCGGCATCGGTGCCGGGCGTGGCCAGCGACTGGGCGGTGCCGGCGCTGGTCCACACCGGGACGCCGTGGCGCCGCAGCAGGCTGCGCGCACAGCCCAGGTGGTCGCCGTGCTCGTGGGTGATGAAAACGCCGTCAAGGTCAGCCAGTGCCAACCCTTCGGCAGCCAGGCGCGCCGTCAACTGTCGCAGGCCCAGCCCGCAGTCGATCAGCACGCGGGTGCGGCGCAGGCCGTCACTGGCTTCGAGCAGCGTGGCGTTGCCCGAGCTGCCGCTGGCCAGGCTGCGAAAGCGCAGCATCGTGTGCCGTGGCGCGCCGCGCTTATTTCAGCTCGTCGGCCAGCACCTTGACGATGCGCTGGGCATCGGCCGCCGGGGCGGCGGCGCCGGCGCGGTCGAGCACGCTGACCTGGCTGCTCTGGCCTTCGGTGCGCACCACGACCTGGTACTGCTGGGTCGGCAGTTGCGCGCTGCCGCGGCCGAACAGTTTGCCGAAGAAGCCCGGCTCCTGCTTTTCCACCGACGGGTCGACGTAGCGCACGAAGTAGATGCCCTTGCTGCGGTCACGGTCCTCGACGGTGAAGCCGGTGCGGTCCAGCGCCAGGCCGACGCGGCGCCAGGCGCGGTCGAAGTCTTCGGTCAGCTGCACCTGCGGCGCGCCGTTGGCCGCCGCCACCACGCGCGCTTGCGGCGCGGTGGCTGGCGCCGACGCGGCCGCCGCCAGCGCGGCCTTGGACTGCTCCTGCGAGACCCCCAGGCGCACCATCAGGCGGCGCAGGAACTCGGCCTCCAGCTCGGGGTCGCGCGCGCGCGGCTGCCAGATGGTGCTGTCCTTGCGGGCCGACGAATACACCTCTTCCATGCCGCGGTGGGTGACGAAGATGTCGGTGCCGCCGCTGGGGTTGCGCTCCAGGCGGATGCGGAACTTGTCGCGCTCGCCGGTCGAATACAGTGAATCGAAGACCTTGCCGATGGTCTGGCGGATGATGTCCTGCGGGATCTTGGCGCGGTTTTCGGCCCAGTCGGTTTCCATCAGGCCCATGCTGGCCTGATCGACGGCCAGCAAAAAGCCGCTTTCCAGCCAGAAGTCGCGCACCTCGCCCCACAGCTTGTCGGCCGGCCGGGCCACGCGCAGCCAGCGCTCGCCGTCCTGGCGCATGTACTGCACGTCGGCGATGGTGTTGGAAGCCGTGGGCGTGCCGGCCGCCACGGTGGCGGCCTGTCCGGCCTGATAGGCGCTGGCGCTGACGCTGCCACCGGTGACCACGTAGCGCGACTGGCCGGGCATCTGCGACAGGTCGGGCGGCACCTCCAGCGCCACGCCGCGGCCAGCGCTCTTGTAGTCAATCCGGTCGGGCTCCAGCAC
>MKTG01000063.1:0-515 GCA_001897615.1 Burkholderiales bacterium 68-10 | reverse complement strand
GCGGCGCCCAGCAGGGGCAGGCAGAAGCGGTGGACAGACGTCACGATCGGCGTTCCTATGAATGAAATCGGTGGTTTGCGCGCGCCAGTCGAGCGCAGGCAGCTATCGAAATTGAAGCTATCAAAGCAGGCCGCTGTCGCGTAGCGCCAGCTCGACCACCGGTTGACAGGCTGTGGACAGTGGCGTCATCGGCAGCCGCAGCGTGCCACCGCACAGGCCCAGGCGGGCCATGGCCCACTTGATGGGGATCGGGTTGGCTTCGACGAACAGGTGCTTGTGCAGCGGCATCAGCTGGAACTGGATCTGCATCGCCTTGACGCGGTCGCCGGCGATGGCGGCCACGCACAGCTCGCGCATCAGGCGCGGGGCGATGTTGGCGGTGACGCTGATGTTGCCCTGGCCGCCGCACAGCATCAGGGCGACGGCGGTGGCGTCGTCGCCCGAATAGACGGCAAAGCCCTTGGGCACGTCGCGGATCAGCCACTGCGCGCGCTCGATGTTGCCCGTGGCCTCCT
>MKTG01000062.1:4499-5797 GCA_001897615.1 Burkholderiales bacterium 68-10 | reverse complement strand
GCTGCGCCGAGGTGGCGCTGGCCGTGGGCGTAGCGCGCCAGACCGTGTACACGTGGAAGGCGTTGCTTGATGAAGGCGGCATCGACGCCTTGCGCGCCGTGCCCGAGCCGGGCCGACCAGCGCGCCTTGACCAGGCACAGCTGGCCAGCGTGCGCGCAGCGCTGCTGCAAGGCCCGATTGAACATGGGTTTGGCACCGAGCTGTGGACGATCAAGCGCGTGGGCGCGGTCATCGAACGCATGCACGGCGTGCGTTTTAGCCAAGCGCACGTCTGGCGAATTCTGGGCTCCCTGGGCTTTAGTCCCCAGAAGCCCGACAAGCGCGCCATCGAACGAGACGAAGATGCTGTGCGGGTTTGGAAGCACCGCACCTGGCCTGCGCTCAAAAAAAAGCCCAGCGAGACGGTCGGCTGATCGTCTTTGTGGACGAGTCGGGCATCAGCGAGCGCCCCACGCGGGTGCGCACCTGGGCGCCCAAGGGACAAACTCCCATCATTCAGTTTCACTTCAACTGGACCCATGTCTCGGTCATTGCCGGCCTGACACGCACGAACTGCCTGTTCAGACTGCACGAAGGCAGCATCAAGAAGGAAGAGATCGTCGAATTCCTCAAAGCGCTCAAAGCCCATCTGAGCCAGCCGCTGCTGGTGATCTGGGATGGCTTGAAAGCGCACAAAAGCCGCTTGGTGCGCGACTACCTGGACAGCTTGCACGGCCACATCCAGATTGCCTTTCTGCCGCCCTACGCGCCCGACCTCAATCCGGTGGAGTACCTGTGGGCTTGGCTCAAGCGGCACGCCCTGGCCAACTACTGCCCCAACGACTTGGCAGAGCTGCACGCGACGGCGCGCAACAAACTCAAGAGCGCCCAAAAGCGTCCTTCGATCATCGCCGCTTGCTGGATGCAGGCTACGCTCTGGTAATGTCATGAGTTTGGAAAAGCTCAATAGAAGAAAATGTGACCAAATACGTGTGGATTCTTACTCTCTGCACGCAGACCATAGTGCAAGTGTCGCCGCCGCAACTCCGAGACCGGATGGGCTCTGTTGACTGACCCCATTCCCCCACCAAGGATGCGCTTACTACAAAGCGTGCCAGTGCGAATATGGCAATGGGCCACCTCGATTACAGCAGCGCCACGGAGTTGGTAAAGCCCACCAGCACCGCCACGAAGCCCGCGCTGACCGACGACAGGCTCAGATCCTTGAAAAACTGCATCGCGCGATTGTGCCGGCTGCGTGGCTGGGTCGCTGGCGCGCGGCACAATGGGCCATGAGTGCGAATTCAAGCTCCCCGCTG
>MKTG01000062.1:0-4267 GCA_001897615.1 Burkholderiales bacterium 68-10 | reverse complement strand
GCTCAACCCCGGGCTGGTGATCCTGCGCGTGTCGGGCTACGGCCAGAGCGGGCCGTACCGCGATCTGCCGGGCTTTGGCGTGGTAGGCGAGGCCATGGGTGGGCTGCGCCACCTGACGGCCGAGCCGGGGCGGGTGCCGGTGCGCGTGGGGGTGTCGATCGGCGACACGCTGGCGGCGCTGCACGGCGTGATCGGCGTGCTGCTGGCGCTGTACCACCGCCGCGCGCACGGCGGGCCGGGCCAGGTGATCGACGTGGCCCTGCACGAGGCGGTGTTCAACTGCATGGAAAGCCTGATCCCCGAATACAGCGCCTTCGGCACCGTGCGCCAGCCGGCGGGCAGCGCGCTGCCGGGCATCGCGCCGTCCAACGCCTACCCCTGCCAGGACGGCTGGGTGCTGGTGGCCGGCAACGGCGACAGCATCTTCAAGCGGCTGATGGGCGCCATCGGCCGCGAAGACCTGGCCGCCGCGCCCGACCTGGCCGACAACGCCGGCCGCGTGGCGCGGGTGGCCGAGATCGACGCCGCCATCGGCGCCTGGACGCAGCCGCGCGTCGTGCAGGCGGTGCTGGACACGCTGGCCGCCGCGCGCGTGCCGGCCGGCAAGGTCTACACCGCGCGCGACATCATGGAGGACCCGCACTACCGGGCGCGCGAGATGATCGTGCCGCAGCTCACGCGCGACGGCGACACGGTGGAGGTGCCCGGCGTGGTGCCCAAGCTGTCGGCCACGCCGGGGGCGCTGCGCACCAGCGCGCCGCGCCTGGGCGACGACACCGACGCCGTGCTGCGCGAGCTGGGGCTGGACGCGGCGCAGATCGCCGCGCTGCGCCAGCGCGGTATCGTGCAGTGATGTCTGGCGGCCTTGGGTTGCTATGATAAATATAGCTTCTGGCGCTTGCTGGTAAAGCGCCAGGGCCGGATTTGATTCAGATCTCGACCTTGCTGCCCAGCTCCACCACGGCGTTGCTCGGGATGTTCAGGTATTCCGACGCCGCCGAGGCGCCGTGGTGCATGGCGGCGAACAGCTTCTCGCGCCAGAACGCCATGCCCGAGCCCAGGGTGGGCGTGACGATGTCGCGCGAGAGGAAGTAGCTGGTCGTCATCGGGTTCAGGTCGATGCCGCGGCCGGCCAGCAGCTCCAGCGCCTTGGGCAGGTCGGGGTCGTTCTTGAAGCCGTGGTGCACCACCACCTGCCAGCAGTCGCTGCCCAGCGCCTGCACCTCCAGCCGCTTGTCCAGGCCGATCCAGGGCACCTCGTGCGCGCGCCGCGTGACGAACAGGTTCTGCGCGTGCAGCACCTTGTTGTGCTTGAGGTTGTGCATCAGCGCGTTGGGCACGATGCCAGGCTCGGCGCTCAGGAACACCGCGGTGCCGGGCACGCGCGTGGGCGGACTGAGGAGTACCGATTCGAGGAAGGACTTCAGGTCGATCGAGCCGTCGCGCAGGCTGCGGCTGAGCAGTTCGCGGCCGTCCTTCCAGGTCACCATCAGGATGAACACGGCGCCGCCAATCAGGATCGGGAACCAGCCGCCCTCGGCCAGCTTGAGCAGGTTGGAGCTGAAGAACGCCAGGTCGATGACGAAGAAGAAGCCGGTGGCCGCGATGCACAGCGCCAGCGGGTAGCCCCAGCCGTAGCGGATGACGAAGAAGGTTAGCACCGTGGTGATGGTCATGTCCAGCGTCACCGCGATGCCATAGGCCGCCGCCAGGTTGGACGAGGAGCGGAACAGCACCACCGCCAGCACGATCATCACGAACAGGCTCCAGTTGACGAACGGCATGTAGATCTGGCCGGTGTCGCGCGTGCTGGTGTGCTGGATCTGCAGGCGCGGCAGGTAGCCCAGCTGGATCACCTGCTTGGTGACGCTGTAGGCGCCGCTGATCAGCGCCTGCGAGGCGATCACCGCCGCCATCGTGGCCAGCCCGACCAGCGGCAGCGTCAGCCAGTCGGGCGCCATGTGGAAGAACGGGTTCTTGACCGCCTCGGGCTCGGACAGCAGCAGCGCGCCCTGGCCGAAGTAGTTCAGCGTCAGGCAGGGCATGACGATGGAAAACCAGGCCACGCGGATCGGCCGCCTGCCGAAATGGCCCATGTCGGCGTACAGCGCCTCGCCGCCGGTGACGCACAGCACCACCGCGCCCAGGATGATGAAGGCGGTGCCCGGCTGGCGCCAGATGAAGCCCAGTGCGTAGTGCGGGCTGAGCGCGGCCAGGATTTCCGGGTGGCTGGCGATGTGCCAGACACCGAGCGCCGCGATGGCGATGAACCACAGCACCATGATCGGCCCGAAGAAGCGCCCGATGCCGGCCGTGCCGCGCTTTTGCACCCAGAACAGCGCCAGCAGGATCAGCAGCGTGAGCGGGATCACGGCCTTGCGGAACGCGGGCGAGACCACGTCCAGCCCCTCCACCGCCGACAGCACCGTGATGGCCGGGGTGATGACGCCGTCGCCGTAGAACAGGCAGGTGCCGAAGATGCCGATCAGCAGCATCCACTTGCGCAGCGCCGGCGCCTTGTGCTTGACCGACTGCGAAGCCAGCGCCAGCATGGCCACCAGGCCGCCTTCGCCGTGGTTGTCTGCGCGCAGCACCAGGGTCACGTACTTGAGCGAGACGATGATCGTCAGCGTCCAGAACACGATCGACAGCACGCCGTGCACGTTGTCGGGTGTGAACGGCACATGGCCGCTGCCGAACACCTCCTTGAGCGTGTAGAGCACGCTGGTGCCGATGTCGCCATACACCACGCCGATGGCGCCCAGCGTCAGGCTGGCGAGGGAAGACTTGGAAGCCGACATGGTGCGGGGATGTGTCTGCGGGCGCGTGATTGTGCGCCCGCCGGGGTGGTGCGGTCCGCCTCAGGCCATGCCCTGCAGCTCGGGGTCGGTGGCTTCCAGTTCGTAACTGGCCGCCACCATGGCCAGGCGGGCGATCACTCCGTACATGTAGAAGCGGTTGGGCGGGCGCGCCTCGCCCTTGCCGCCCGGCCGAGGCAGGTGGGCGTTGCCGGCAAAGGGCAGCGGCACGAAGCGCGCGCCCGGGGCGTTGAGGTTCTCGTCGACACCACGCTCGGCATGGATGCGGTAGAAGCCGCCCACCACGTAGCGGTCGATCATGTAGACCACCGGCTCGGCCACCGCGTCGTGGACGCGCTCGTTGGTCAGCACGCCCTCCTGGATGATGACCTCGCCGCGCGGGATGTCGGGCGCCGCGCCCTTGTCGGCCTTGCGCGCCGGCTGTTGCAGCGCGGCGAGGTCCTTGACGTCGCGCACCGTCATGATGCCCATGCCGCGCGTGCCCTGGTCGGCCTTGACGACCACGAAGGGCTTGTCGGCGATACCGTATTCCTTGTACTTGCGGCGCACCTTGGTCAGCAGCGCGTCGACATGGGTGCGCAGGCATTCGCCGCCGTCGGGCGCGTGCAGGTCGATCTCGCCGCAGGTGGCGAACAGCGGGTTGATGAGCCACGGATCGACCCCCAGCAGCTTGCCGAAGCGCTTGCTCACTTCGTCGTAGCACTGGAAGTGGCGGCTCTTGCGTCGCACGCTCCAGCCGGCCTGCAGCGGCGGCAGCAGGTATTGCTCGGGCAGGTCTTCCAGGATGCCCGGGGCGCCGGCCGACAGGTCGTTGTTGAGCAGGATGGTGCAGGGGTCGAAGTGCTTCAAGCCCAGCCGGAAGCGCGTGCGCTGCGCCGGCTCCAGCGTCAGCTTCTCGCCGTCGGGCAGCGCCAGGCTGGTGCTGCGCTTGAGCGCCGGGTCGATCGAGCCCAGGCGCACGTTCAGCCCGGCCATGCGAAAGACTTCCTGCAGCCGCTGCAAGCTGGCCAGGTAGAAGCTGGAATGCTTGCCGCTTTCCGGCACGATCAGCAGATTGCGCGCCTCGGGGCAGATTTTTTCGATCGCCGCCTGCGCCGCCTGCACCGCCAGCGGCAGCGTGTCGGGCGATAGGTTGTGCCAGCCGTCGGGGTACAGGTTGGTGTCCACTGGCGCCAGCTTGAAGCCGGCATTGCGGATGTCCACCGCGCAGTACAGCGGCGGCGTGTGCTCCATCCATTCCAGCCGGAACCAGCGCTCGATCACCGGCGTGGCGTCGAGGATGCGCTGCTCCAGCTCGTTGATGGGGCCGGTCAGCGCGGTGACGAGGTGGGGAACCATAGGTGGGCGGGCAGTCGGATAGCCGCAGTGTAAGGGCGTTGCCCCCCGGTTTGGCGCATCGGCCGCACTGCTGCCGGCGCGAGGGCGCGGATTCTCAGGTCGCTGCGCCG
>MKTG01000061.1:540-4455 GCA_001897615.1 Burkholderiales bacterium 68-10 | reverse complement strand
GCGGAAGCGCCGTGGCCGCGACGAAGGTCGCGCGCCAGTCGCGCAGGAAGAACCAGACGACGATCACCGCCAGCGCGGCGCCCTCGTAGAGCAGGCGCAGCGAGCCCTCGTAGTTGTCCTCGACCGGCGCGACGAAGTTCACCGCTTCGGCCACGCGCAGGTCCGGGCGCTCGGACTGCAGCGCGGCGAGCCGCGCGCGCACGCCTTCGGCGACCTCGACCTCTCCGGCGCCGCGGCTGCGCGTGACCTCGAAGCCGACGACGGGCGCGCCGTCGAGCAGCGCCGTGGAGCGGCGTTCGGCCACGGTGTCGCGCACGCTGCCGACGTCGGCGAGCCGGATGCTGCGCCCGTCGGACAGCGGGATCGACATGCGCGCGAGTTCGTCGGCGGAGGCGACGGTGGCGATCGTCCGTACCGACTGCTCGGCGCTGCCGATGTCGGTGCGCCCGCCCGGAGCGTCCTGCTGGATGCGCCGCAACTGCCGCGAAACGTCGGCCGCTGTCGCCCCGAGCGCCAGCATCCGGTGCGGATCGAGGTCGATCGCGATCTCGCGCGTCACGCCGCCCACGCGCGCCACGGCACCCACGCCGGGCACCGCGAGCAGCGCCTTGCTCACCGTGTTGTCGACGAACCAGGACAGCGCCTCGTCGTCCATCCGCGCGGAGGCGATCGTGTAGGTGAGGATCGGCAGCCCGGCGAGATCCATCCGCGTGATCACCGGATCGCGCAGGTCGCCGGGCAGGTCGGCGCGCACGCGCGCGACCGCCGCACGCACGTCGTCCACCGCCTCCTGCACCGGCTTCTCGAGGTGGAACTCGACGGTGATCGTCGCGGCCCCGTCCTGCAGCCGCGTGTAGATGTGCTTGACGCCCTGCACCGTCGCGACGGAATTCTCGATCTTGCGAGCGACCTCGGTCTCGAGCTGCGCCGGGCCGGCGCCGGGCAGCAGCGCGCTCACCGTCACCGTGGGCAGGTCGATGTCCGGGAAGTTCTGCACCTTCATCGCGTGGAACGACAGCAGCCCCGCGAAGGTGAGCAGCACGAAGAGCAGCACCGACGGCGTGGGATTGCGGATCGACCACGCCGAGACGTTCCAGTTCATGACGGTGCGCGATCGACGATGCGAACGAGGTCGCCGTCGACGAGGAAGCCGACGCCCGAGTCGACGACGCGCGCATCGGCGCCAGGACCCTCGAGGCCGTCGACGATCTCCACCCGATCGCCGATGCGGCGGCCGACCGAGACCTTGCGCTGCTCGACCTTGTCGCCGGGGCCCACGCGGAACACGTAGGCGAAGCCGTCGCGCAGCGCGAGCGCCGACTGCGGAATCGTGCGCGCCGGCGATTCGCCGAGCGCGATCGTTCCGCGCGCGAACATTCCGGCGCGCGCCGAGCCGGGCTGCGGCAGGTCTACGTAGACGAGGCCCATGCGCGTCTGCGGATCGACGGTGGGCGCGACGACGCGCACGCGCCCTTCGATCGTCGTGCCGTCCGCGCTGGTTAGCGCCGCTCGAAGACCGGGCTTCACGCGGGGCAGCTCCGCGCCGGGGACTTCCGCGCGCCACTCGAGGCGTGCGCCGCGGATGAGCCGGAAAAGCTCCGCGCCCGGCTGCACGATCGCTCCTATCGTCGCGTTGCGCGCCGAGACGATGCCGTCGTCCGGCGCAACGATGCGCGTGTTCGACAGGCGCAGCTCCTGCGCCTGCAGGCGCGCGCGCTGCGCTTCGACGCGGGCGCGCGCGGTCTGCGCGGCGGTGCGGTACTGCTCGATCTGCTGCGCGCTGATCGCGCCGCTCCGGTCGAGCCGTTGCGCGCGCTCGGCGTTGGCGTTCGCATCGGCGAGCGTAGCCTCGGCTTCGGCGAGCGCCGCGCGGATCTGCGCGCGCTCGGCCTGCACGGTGTCGGCCGACAGGCGCGCGAGCAGCTGGCCGCGTCGCACGCGATCGCCGACGTTGACCAGGACCTCGGCGAGTTGCAAGCCGCTCACCTCGCTGCCGACGACGATCTCCTGCCAGGCGGCGACGCTGCCGTTGGCAGCCACCGTCACCGGCCACGACTCCTCGCGCGGCGCCGCCGTCGTGACGGTGAGCGCGGGACGCGCGGCGCCGGACGCGCTCGACGCACTGCCCGCCGTCGGCGACGCGACCCGCGCGACGCCGCTCGCCGCTGCGTCGTCGCGCCCGCGCGCGGCGTCCGCTGCGTCGTCGCGCCCGCGCGCGGCCTCGGTCGCGCGATCGTCGCCCGGCGAGGAAGTCCAGGCCAGCACACCGGCGAGGACGGCGATCGCGACGGCGATGCCGCCGAGGATCGTCTTCGTTTTGTTCGTCATTCGCTCGTTCTTCTTACTGCGTCACCGTCCAGCCGCCGCCTACCGCCTTGTATAGCGCGAGCCAGGCCGAGACGCGCTCGCGCCGCGTCTGCACGAGCGCGACGTCGGCGTTCTGCGCATTGCGTCTCGCCTGCTCGAGATCGAGCAGGCTGCCGGCGCCGACCTCCCATTGCGCGCTCGCCGCGTCGAGGAACGAACGGTAGCCGTCGACGGCGCGGCGCGCATCGTCGAGCCTGTGATCGGCGGCGTCCAGTCGCACGAGCGCCTGCTCGACTTCGCGCACGGCACCCAGGGCGCGGGCGCGCCAGTCGGCCTCGGCGATCGCGAGCCTCGCTCGCGCGGCGTCGACGCTCGCCTCGCGTCGTCCGGCATCGAACAACGACGCGGCGAGCGAAGGCGCGAAGGACCATGTCGAGCCGGTCAGCGTCTGCCCGGCGAAATGCAGCGCCGACCGGCCGATCGACCCGGTGAGCGCCAGCCGCGGGAAGCGGTCGGCCTGCGCCGCCCCTACCTCGGCGGCGGCGGCGAGCGCCGCGCGCTCGGCCGCGGCGAGGTCGGGGCGCTGCGAGAGCACCCGCGCCGGCACGGCATCGACGGCGAAGGCGCGCGGCTCGGGCAACTGCGCGCGCCGCGCTGCAAGCGACGCGCGCAACGGCGCTGCCGGCTGCGCGGTCAGCATCGCGAGCTGGCCGAGCGCAACCTCGCAATCGGCACGTTGCGCGGTCGCGCGCGAGCGCGCCTCGGCGGCGCTCGCGCGGGCGAGCGCGAGATCGGCGGGCGCGGCGAAACCCGCGTCGGTCTTGCGCTCGGTGAGCGATTCGGTGGTCGCCAGCGACCGCGCCTGCGCGTCGAACAGGTCGACGAGCGCTTCACACATGCGAAGCCCCACGTACGCGTCGGCCACTTCGGCGGCAAGGCTCACGCGCGCGTCGTGCCATTGCCAGCGGCTGCCCTCGACGCGTGCGAGCGCGGCCGCCTCGCGGTTGCGCGCCGCGCCGAACAGGTCCAGCTCCCAGCTCGCGTCGAGCGTCGCACTGCTCATCGTCGTGGCCGCGGGAAGCCCCGCGCCGATCATCAGCGTGTTGCCACGCGTCGTTCTCGCGTTCGCCTGGAGGGTCGGCGCGAGCGCCGCGCCCGCTACGCGCACGTTCGCGCGCGCTTCGACGATGCGCTGCCCCGCCTGCGCGAGCGTCGGGTTCTCGCGCTGCGCGAGATCGATCAGCTGCGCGAGCGACGGATCGTCGAAGCGCGACCACCAGTCGGCCAGCGCCTGGGCGCTGCCTTCGTGCGGCAGCGGCGCCGACCACTCGGCAGCGGGGAGTTCGGGCGCACGCGCCGGCGGGGGCATGACGGCGCAACCGGCGAGAACAATTGCCGCGCAGGCGAGCAGCGGTGCGGCGAGCGCCGACCTGCGGGGCGTTCGCACCGGCTGCGGCCCCGGCGCCACGGGCCGGAAAGTCGCGTGGATCATCGAATGCGCAGGCGGAGTGGAACCGAGCAGTTTATCCGGTCTTCGGTCGCGGACACGAGGCGGCGCCTGCGCTGCCAAAAGCAGCAACTCCGCTCGCGAAACGCATTGCTCGCGCA
>MKTG01000061.1:0-514 GCA_001897615.1 Burkholderiales bacterium 68-10 | reverse complement strand
CGGCTGCCGTGGAGCAGGCAGCCGGCCCCACGGCAGACCGGCCGAGTCGGGATACACTCGCCGACCAGGCTCGCAACGGGAGGAAACGATGGTGGCTCGATGGAAGACCGGCGCGCTCGCGGCCGCGCTTGCGCTGTGCGCGAACACCGGTGCATGGGCGCAGCAGGTCACGCTGCGCGGCGTCAATGCGTTCCAGGAAGGAACGGCTTTCGCGAAGCCCTTCGAGGACTTCATCCAGAAAGTGAACGCCGACGGCAAGGGCGTGATCCAGATCCAGTACATCGGCGGCCCGAAGGCAATGCCGCCGTTCGAGGTCGGCAACGCGGTGAAGTCGGGCGTCGTCGATCTCGGCAACGCGACGAGCGCGTTCTACACCAACCTGATGCCCGAGGCCGAGGCACTGAAGCTCGCCACGCAGCCGATCCAGCAGCAGCGCAGGAACGGCGCATGGGAGTACCTGAACAAGCTGCACAACGAGAAGATGAACGCCTGGTACCTCGCCCGCACCGGCGAC
>MKTG01000060.1:47691-48262 GCA_001897615.1 Burkholderiales bacterium 68-10 | reverse complement strand
GAGTTCGCGCGCCTGTACCCCGAGCAGTACGCCGCTACCGTGAGCGGCGACCAGATGGTCCGCGACGCGCAGGAGCGTTGGAAGAACACGCTCAACGGCTTGCAGACCACCATGCAGATGCAGGCGCAGGTGTCGCAGAACCTGGGCGAAGACGAAAGCGTGCTGGCCGACCTTGTTGGCAAGAGCCAGTCGGCCCAAGGCGCGCTGCAAGCTATGCAGGCCATGAACCAGTTGCTGGCCTTGCAGGCCAAGCAGTCGATCCAATCGCAGCGGCTCCAGATCACGCAAGACCGGGCCGCTTCGCTGGAGCTGGCGCGGCAGGCTGCGGCTACGGAGCGCGCCCGCGAAGTGCGGCGGCGCTTCCTGGGCGATGGCACGCCGTACACGCCGCAGCGCGTGGATTTCTACAGCAACTGACGGGAGGCCGCCATGCAAAGCGTCCTCGTCCTGTCGGTTTCGCTGCTTGTGGCGCTGCTGGCCGCTTGCGGCGAGCAGCCAGCCGACAACCTTGCCGATGCCCTGGCCGCCGATCCCGTGCGGCTCAAGGCATTACGCGCGCAATGCGCAGCCG
>MKTG01000060.1:13320-47405 GCA_001897615.1 Burkholderiales bacterium 68-10 | reverse complement strand
TCGCCGGACTGTATTGGGCGATGAGCCACGCCACCGGCCAGGGCGATGACGTGATCGCCAAGCTGCTGCGCAAGGTGCTCTACGTCGGCGCATTCGCCTACATCCTCAACAACTTCAACTGGCTGGCCAGCATCGTGTTCCGCTCCTTCGCCGGGCTGGGCCTGACGGCCACCGGCTCGGCCATCACGATGGAGAACTTCTTGCAGCCTGGTCGACTGGCAAAAACCGGCATCGACGCTGGCGCGCCGATTCTGGAGCAGATCGGCGACATGGCAGGCTTTCCCGAGGTGTTCGTGAACCTCGATCCCATCGTGGTGATGTTCCTTGCCTGGTTGGTCGTGGTCTTGTGTTTCTTCGTGCTGGCGATCCAGCTTTTCATCACGCTGATCGAGTTCAAGCTGACCACCCTCGCTGGCTTCGTGCTGGTGCCGTTCGCGCTCTGGAACAAGACCGCGTTCCTGGCCGAGAAGGTGCTGGGCAACGTCGTGTCCGCCGGCATCAAGGTGCTGGTGCTGGCCGTGATCGTGGGCATCGGCTCGGGCCTGTTCGCGGAGTTTCAGGTGCCTCCCGCCGAGCCGTCGATCGACCACGCGCTGGTCATCATGCTCGCCTCGCTCACTTTGTTGGCGCTTGGCATTTTCGGCCCTGGCATCGCCACGGGCCTCGTATCTGGTGCGCCGCAGCTTGGCGCGGGTGCGATGGCGGGTGCCGTTGTCGGCGCCGCCGGGACGGCCGTTGCTGTCGGCGCCGTCGCGACTGGCGTAGGTGGCGCCGTCATGGCCGGGGCGCGCATGGCGCCGGCCGCCGCCAAGCTGGCCGGAAGTGGTGCGCGTGCGGCCGCTTCGACGGCCAACAGTGCCCGGTCGGCGTTCCAGGCGGGTTCTTCCGCCGCAGGCGGTGGTGCGAAGGGCGCAATGGCCGGCTTGGGAAACGTCGCCAAGACTGGCGCGCAGTCTGCCGGACGGGGCGCAGCGTCCCGCGCATCCGCCTTCGGCCAGAAGATGACCAGCTCCTTCCGTGGCGGGTGGAATGGCCCGGCTGACGACGGCGCGAGTGCGGCATCCGGCCAGGCCTCCACAGGCGAAGCCGCAGCGGGCGGCGCCAACGCGCAGAAGCAAGAACAGCCCGCTTGGGCCAAGCGGCTGAACCGCCGCCAACAACTCACCCATGCCGCGACCACCACCGCCCACACGCTGCGCGGTGGCGATGGCGGCGGCTCCGGCCAGGGGCCGAGCCTGCGTGATTCCGATTCATAAGGAGAACTGACCATGCAATTCAAACGACCGCAGGTGCGCTACGCCGACACGCCGCAGCCTGCCACGCCGTACCAAGCTGCCGGCCAAGTATGGGACGAGCGCATTGGTTCGTCCCGCGTGCAGGCGAAGAACTGGCGCTTGATGGCCTTCGGCTGCCTGACGCTCGCGCTGCTGATGGCCGGCGGCCTGGTGTGGCGCTCGGCGCAGTCCATCGTGACTCCCTACGTGGTGGAGGTGGACAGCGCGGGCCAGGTGCGCGCCGTGGGCGAAGCCGCCGCGCCGTACCGGCCGGGCGATGCGCAGACCGCGCACCACATCGCGCGCTTCGTGACGCTGGTGCGCTCGCTGTCCATCGACCCGATCGTCGTCCGCCAGAACTGGCTGGACGCCTACGACTACACGACCGACAAGGGTGCGGCCGTGCTCAACGACTACGCGCGGGTCAACGACCCGTTCGCGCGCATCGGCAAGGAGTCGGTGACGGTGCAGATCAGCAGCGTCGTGCGCGCCAGCGACACGTCTTTCAACGTGCGCTGGACAGAACGCCGCTACGTCAACGGTGCCGCGACAGGCCTGGAGCGGTGGACGGCCGTGGTGTCCATCGTGGTCCAGCCGCCGCGCACCGAAGAACGCCTGCGCAAGAACCCCCTGGGCATCTACGTCAACGGCCTGTCGTGGAGCCGAGAACTGGATTCTTCTGAAGGAGCCAAGCCATGAATGATCTTTTCCGTAAATCTGCCTTGCCGGTGATCCTGCTTGCATCGACTGTTCTGTTCACGGGCTGCGCCACGCAAGGCAAACCGCCGACCATCTCGCTCGATGAGCTGGTGCAGGCCCAGCCGCTGCCCGAGCCGCCTGCGCCGGTGGAGGTGGTGGCCGTGCCCGAGGTGCTGCCGATGCCGGCGCAGTTGAAGCCATTGCCCGAGGCCGAGGACGCCAAGCCCACGCCGGAGCCAGCCGACGAGAAGGTGCGCGTCTCGCGTGCCAATGCCGAGGCCCGCGTCGCGCCCACGCGCGAGGGCTACGTCAACGCGATTCAGGTGTGGCCCTTCACCGATGGCGCGCTGTACCAAGTCTATGCGGCCGTGGGCCGCGTGACCGTGGTTTCGCTCCAGCCGGGCGAGGAGCTGGTGACGGTCGCCGCCGGCGATACCGTGCGCTGGATCGTGGGCGACACGTCCAGCGGCAGCGGCGCCGACCTGCGCGTGAACGTGCTGGTCAAGCCGATCCGCTCGGGCCTCAAGACGAACTTGGTCATCACCACGAGCCGCAGGACGTACCTGCTGGAGTTGGCTTCGACGGAGAAGACGTGGATGGCCTCCGTTTCCTGGGACTATCCGCGCGACCGGATGCTGGCCTTGCAGCGCCAGGCGCAGGCGGCCAGTGCCGCCGCGCCGGTGGATTCCGGCTTGTTGTTGGAGAACCTGCGCTTCCGCTACGCGGTCAGCGGCAGTAATCCGCCGTGGAAGCCGCTGCGCGCCTTCGACGACGGGCAGAAAGTCTATATCCAGTTCCCCGCCGGCATCGCGCAAGGCGAGCTGCCCCCGCTGTTCGTGATCGGGCCGGAAGGCGACGGGCAACTGGTCAACTACCGCTTCCGCTCGCCGTACTACATCGTGGATCGGCTGTTCGGCGCGGCCGAACTGCGCCTGGGCGGTGACAAGGGCGAGGTGGTGCGGATCGAGCGCAATGAAGGTGCTGTGGGCGCAGCACAGAGGAACTGACCATGAGCCAGGACGACACTTCCGACCTTGCCGCGCCGCAGGCGGGCAAGGTGGCGCCCGAGGCGGTGGCGCTGCGCGCCCAGCCGCGCCCGGTCACGCGCCTGAACCGGAGCACGCTGGCCATCCTCGTCGGCGGCCTGTCGGTTGCCGTGCTCGGGGCCACGATCTGGTCGCTGCAACCGCAGCGGCGCGGGGCCAACGAGCAGACCGAGCTTTACAACGTCGATCGCGTGTCGAAGTCCGAAGGGCTGGATGGCCTGCCGGCCGACTACTCGAAGCTGCCGCCGAAGGTGCCCGAGCTGGGACCGCCGCTGCCGGGCGACCTCGGCCCGGCCATCGTGGCCTCGCAGCAACCGGCCGTGGCCGCCTACGCGGCTCCCGGCCACGATCCGAATGACGCCTTGCGCAAGGAGGCGGAGGCAGCAGCGGCTTCGTCGGTGTTCTTCCGCTCGGGCGGCCAAGGCCAGGCTGTCGCCGCGGTGACTCAGGTAGCACCGGGTGCGCCTGGCGCGGCAAGCGCGCTCGCGGCCTTCGACCCGCTCGCTGCCGGGCCGGCCTCGACGGCGGCCCAGCCTGCCGACCCGAGCGCCGTGCAGAACCGGCAAGACCAGAAAGAGGCGTTCCTGAAAGGCGGCTCTACGGAAACTCGCAATTCCGGCAATCTGGCGCTGCCGGCGTCGCCGTATCAAGTCATGGCCGGAACGGTGATTGCCGGGGCGCTGGTGACGGGCATCAAATCCGATCTTCCGGGCGACGTGATCGCCACAGTGACGGAGCCGGTCTATGACACGGCCACGGGAAAATTCCTGCTGATCCCGCAGGGATCGCGCATCCTCGGGCGCTACAACAGCCAGGTCAGCTACGGGCAGAGCCGCGTACAGGTGGTATGGAACCGCGTCATCCTGCCCGACACGGCCTCGCTGACGCTCGACAACCTTGTCGGCACCGATCCGGCCGGTTATGCCGGCCTGGAGGACGACGTGGACTGGCATTGGAATCGCATCGTCGCGGGCGCGGTGCTGACCACGCTGCTGGGCGTGGGTGCCGAACTGGCCGCGCCGGAGAATCGCCAGGACGGCAACCGCATCGTCATCGCCGGGCGCGATAGCGCACAGGACGGCATCAATCAGGTCGGGCAGGAAATCACCCGGCGCAACATGAACATCCAGCCGACGCTGACCAGCCGGCCGGGCCTGCCGGTACGCATCATCGTGAACCGGGATCTGGTATTGCGGCCGTACCAGCCGCTGTTCTTCAACCGGGGCCGGGGAGTCTCGCAATGAGCACGACCAAGAAGCTGCGGCTCGGGCCGCTGCCCAAGACCGAGAACATCAAGCTGACCTTCGCGTGCCCGGCCTGCCTGAAAGCCGACCTCGACCGCTACGCGGCGATGCACGCGCAGACGTATGGCGAGGCAGTCGATGCCATGACCCTGATACCGCACATGCTGGAAGCCTTCATGTCGGGTGATCGTGGGTTTAAGAGGGGAGGGCAGGCGATCCCAAAGGTCGCAACGAAGTGAGGATTGGAGGAGAATCGCTGCGCTCTGCGATATCCTAGAGGGCGATTGACGATGGTGTTGCTAGAGTCGTCGCCCCTTAAATCCCTCCATCCTCCGCGCCAGACAAAGCTCTTGTCGGATGACGGTAAAAGCGACGGTAATGGCCCATGTCGATCATCGCAAATCCCTTTAACCACGCGGGCTTGCGAGACCTGTTGATGATGGAGTGGGAGTGATCCAATAGCCGACCGGCTCCATGTCGCGCGCAATCTTTCAGGGCAGGCAGGCTACTCCTGCCAACGGCGCGTGGCTCGGTATCGTCGTGACTGACGGCCTCAGGCGCGCCGCAAGGCGGCAGTCATGATGTGAAATGCTTCGCTGCGCAACTCGGCCACCATTTGCGCTGCGTCTTCAACGGCCTCTGCGGCGCCGTAGCGGTCATCGCCGTCCAGCAGGTTTTTGATGAGGGCCAGCTTGGCCGGCAAGGTGTCGAAGCGGCTGAGGTTTGCCGCCTCCGAAACTGCACCCTGAACAGGTTGTACAGTGGCGCCTGTCCGCTCAGGCATGGATTCGATCGACGAGGTTGGCACAGCGCTGGCTGTCCGCCCGGCGATCGGGCTAGCGTGTGGAGAAGCGACCCCTCGGCGAACTTCCGGCGGATGTTCCGTCAGATCGAAATCGATCAGGTGGTCATCGCGACTCGGACTGAGTGCAACCCCTTCATCCGACGGGGCCTGATTGAACCGGCTGCCACCCTGATCTGGGCCGCCGCTGCGCCAGTCCTCGGCTGAAGGTGTCCGCGACCCGGAGGTGGATGCCGCCTCCATGTGGAGCGTGGACGGTGGTTCCTTGGTACGGACCGGGGTTTTCGCACGCTGCTCTTCGTCCCGCGCCAGTGCCTGAACGTCGGATGAAAGATCGAAATCGACCAGACGGCCGTGTGGGCCATTGTCCGACGATGCGGCGTACAAGGGGTTTTCCGGATCGAGCCGCAAACCCATGGCCACGGCCTGTTGCCACTCGGGCCCCTGGGCATCCGTGAGCTGGGCCAGGACGCGCGCCTGGTCCGCGAAAGCCCGCGCATCTCGGCGCTCGAGATGGATCGCCAGCAACTTCAAGTGCAGGGCAGCCCGGTTCGGCTGTACGCGAATCGCGTCTTCAAGAATGGCCCGCGCATGGTCCGTGCGTCCGTACGCGATGTACACATCCGCCTCGGCCACCGGGTCGACGTCGTCCATCATTTCAAATGCGCTGGTGCTGAACACGCTGGGCCCGCGCGGGGGCAGGCGCTTGGAGCCGGGGTACCCGGATTTCAGCGAAAACCCCGTGGCAGCCGCTCGGCTGTCTCCACCGAGCGTGGGTGTCGCTTCGGCCGCTGGCGGTGCGATTGCAGCGCCAAACGGCCTATCGTCGCGACGACGTCGGCGCCATCCGAAGGCCAGCAACCCTCCCGCCAGTAACGCGCCGGCGCCAACCAGCAGCGGGTTGCCAAGCAAACCTTCCTCGTCCGAATTCCCCGGTCGACCGTTGCCTTCCACTGCGGCTGGCGTGGCCGTCTTGGCAATCACCGGGGTGTTGCTGGCCACCTCTGCGCCGCCACTGGATCGGACAGAGGGCGAAGCGAGCCCGGCCGCTTCAGCTCCCGCAGTCGGTGTCGAGGCAGCAATCGCTCCCGTTTCCTGGTTGCCCTTGGGGCTGGGGGTGCCTGGGCGTGCCACGCCTTCAGCGTTTCCAGCCGTTCCAGGGGTCCCCGCACCGGCCACGGTCTGGGGTGTTGATTCGGACTTCGACGATCCGGCGTCGGTCGTCTTGGGAACCAACGCAGTGGCTACCGGTGCCAGGTCGGCTTTGCTGACCGCATCGCTCCGACCAGGAGCGACACTGGCAACACGCGGCTTCGGAGCATCTGCCGCTTGGTCGGACACGCTGCGCCCGACATCCAGCGATTGCCCGGCCTGGACCTTGGCAAACTTGGGCGCGTTCTGATGACGTTTTTTCGCGGCGTCAGCCACCCGGGTCGCCTTGCGCGCAGGCGACGAGCGCGCTGGCTCGGCCCCGCCGGCGCTCGGAGCGCGGGACACCTGGAACGGTGCTGATGTCGATGGGGTGGAAACCGTGCGGGTCGCAGGCTGATCCTGCACCATGACCGGCGTTGGCCTGCCTCCCGTGGGCGCAGGATCAATCAGCAGCGGAACATAGCGGACGATGCTGCCCGTGTTGTCTTCGGCCTGCAGCAGCAATTCCAGAGTGGGTTCGGTCACTGCGCGGTCACTGGTGACGCGCAGCACATGGCGTCCATCCCGCTTGTTCACCAGCCTAACGTTGACGTTACCAAGTTGGTGCGGCACCTCAAAACTGTGCGCCTGATGAACGTTGGGCGGTGCGAGTCTGGCCTTGAGGCTGTCCTGATCGACGTTGAGCACCTCAACCTCGGCCACCAGAGGCTGGCCAAGGTTGGAATGAACCTGAACACCGCCCAGCACAACCGCGTGGGCTGCACCCCCCAACGCGACAGAAACCAGCACTCCGCTGGCCAGCGCCAGACGGCTGTGGTGACGCGCAAACCTGTCAGTCGACTTTCGTTTTTTTTTCATATCGACCATCTCCCTGAAGCCACGTTCTGCCGATGTGCAAGCTCCCGCGAGGGCAGGAGTGCTTCCATCACCGCACGCTGCGAGCCAACCTGAAGCCGTACAGGTTGCCGCGATAGTCTGCTGCGTTGTTCGTGCGCGTGGCGGATCGGGTTTCCCAGACCGCGCTGTTGGCTGCACCGCCGCGCAGCACGCGAGTGTTGCACGTGCTTTGGACGGCCGATCCGTCCGTCGGAGCCCCAGCATAGTTGTCCGACCAGCAGTCCTGTACCCATTCCCAGGCGTTGCCGGACATGTCGTGCAAGCCCCAGGCGTTGGGCAGCATCAGGCCGACCGGGTGCTGGTGCCCGCCGCTGTTGTCGGCCGTCCAGGCGCTCACGCTTTCGTTGGCCGACACGGAGCAGAACCGGGCAGCGCCGCCAGTGCGGCAGGCGTACTCCCACTCGGCTTCGCTGGGCAAGCGCCAGCCGCCCCCATCGACCTGGTTCAGCCAGCGGACAAACTCCTGCGCATCGTTCCAGCTCACCCGGACCACGGGCGAGCTGTCGCCCTGGTTGTTATGCTGCATGAACTGAGCGTCGACCAGGCTTTCCCGGCCGGTGGCCACGATGAACTGCTTGAACTGTCGCAGCGTCACCTCGGTCTTGGCCAGCTGAAACGTCGGCACGTTCACGACGTGCTGCGGGGTCTCGTTGATCTTCGCATCGTGATCGGGGTTCTCGCAGGCACGGCCGAGGAACACATCGCGCTCAGGGCGAACCAGGCAGGAGCCCATGCGGAAGCTGCCAGCAGGTAGCGTCACCATGGCAATGCCCAGCGCATTGCGGCTGGATACCTGCTGGGCGTGCACCCCGGTGGTCGTCAGCAGGCCGATGACAAAGCACGCGAGGCCGAGGCCGATCGGCTTCATGCTGGGTCGGTGAAACATTCGTGGTCTCCACAAAATACAAGGGTCGAGTCAAGGCAGCGATTCTGCATGTTCAGCCTCGCAGCTTCTTGTTCAGATCGGCCAGTTCAGCCTCCAGTGCCTCGCACAGGTCGACGATGTCCCGCGCCGACGCACCGGCTTCTTCATGGCGTCCCTGCTCCAGCAGCGCCCGGGCCTCCGACAGCCGCGCCGACAGGGCCTCGAACTCGCCGGCCAGGGTCGCTGCGCCAGCCTCCGCGTGCGGGGCCGAGGATCCGTGTTCCACGGACGCGTGCGCCGAGCCCTCGAACGCTTGAGCCGCTTCCTCCGCCACACCTCCCGGGGGCTGCTGCGCCTCGCGGGCTTGTGCCAGGGAATCGCCGAACGTGTGCTCGTCCTGCGCCGGAAAGCGCGACAAGGCGTCCGCCTCAGGTGCTTGGGCGGTCTCTGGCGGTTTCGGCCAGACGGCGATGTCGTCGCGGACGCCGTCGCCGGTAGGCTGGAGTGCGCGCAGCGACGCCAGATCGATGTAGTCGTTGCGCTGTTGCCGCTGGCGCCGACGCCAGGCCAGCAAGGCGCCCGCCACAAGGGCCGCCCCGCCCAGGCCGACCCAGTAGCCCGACAGGCTGTCCTGTTCGGACTCGCTGGATGCGGTGGTAGGGACGGGCGCTTTCGGCGTGGGAGCGGCGGTCGCCTGGCTGGCCACCGAAGCTGGGACAGACGCCGCCTCGCTGGCCGGCCCACTGGGTGCGGCGACTGCTGCAGACGCTGCCACCGCTGGCGCCGAAGCCGGGGTGACGGTGGACGCTGCGACACCGGCTGCTGCTGCAGCTTGCGCTGCGTCGGCGGTCTTTTCGGGTGGTGCGGCCGATGCCCCGCGCTCGGGCTGGCTTGCCGCGCCCACCGACGGCCGCGACGCCGATGGCGAAGCCGTGGTGGCGCTGGGCCTGGCGGCTGTGGCGTCGACGCCGGCCGATGGAGGTGTTGGCGCAGCCCGCGTCGCAGACTCCTTGGCTGGCCTGTCTTGCGGCGGCACCAGCGCCTGGCTCGGTGCTTCTGCCGCGGCTTTGGATGGGCTCTTCTCCGGCCCCTGAACCACGGTGGTGGGTTTGCGCGTGGATGGGTGAGGGGTGGTGGGTGGGGTGGGCGCTGGTGCGACCTTCTGCGGTCGCGTGCGGTGTTTGGGGGCCTTTTTGGGCTTGACCGCATCACCGGTCGCGCGCCGCACGCCGCTGTCCACCCGCTTTGGTGAGGCCGGGGCCGCCTGTCGGGCTGACACTGGCGGGGTGCCGGGCGCGGCGCGTGCGATCGTGGGGGTTCGGGCACCGGTATCGGCGCTTTCGGTGTCGCCGTAGGAGTAGATCGATGCCGAGGACGGCGGGCGAGGGCTGGCCGCTGCGACGCGAGGTTCCCGCAAGACGGGGCCTGGCTTGGCCCGCGTCGGTGCACTGCCGGGCGGCGCGGGCTCCGTGCCGAGCTCCAACTGGGGCGGTTTCAGCAGCGCTTCGAACTCGGCGCGCTCGTTGGCCGACCGGGAGCGGCCACGTCCTCGCGCGGCGGCGTCGTCCGGTGCACCGCCGGAAAATTCGCCGGCAGCCACCGAGCTCGCGGACGGGCGCACGGGTTCGCGTACGGCGACCGGCGGCGCACTGGCGCCCGCTGCCGGTCGGGAAGGGGAAGACGCCCGGGCGGCGGGGGACGATGGCTGTGCGGGAGCCGCCGGTGCCAGTCCCGCCCCTGCCGTGGTCGGGGCCACGGGGGCCGCCGAGGGGGTGGGTGAAGGCGCTGGGGCAGCGGGCGACGGTGCCGTCGTCGCGGGTGCTGCCGGCGATGCCGAAGCGGCTGGCGGTGCCGGCATGGGGGGGGCTGCCCGAGTCTGGGCTGGCTCCGGCGCTGGCGCCGGGGCGCGCGTCGCAGTTTCGGCGGCCCCCAGCCGCACGGAGAAATCACGCGCCAGCACGCCTTCGCCGTCATCGACCTCGAGGGCGAATTTCAGTGCCGGCTGGGCAATTGGTTGGCTGGATGTGAGGCGCAGGATGTAGCGCCCGTCAGGTTGGCGCTTGATCTCGGTCTTGACGTCATAGCCCAGCGGCTTGTCGAAAAAGCGATCACGCTCTTCGCTGGTGGGCAACGCGCGTGCCGAGACGGGGGTCTCCCGCACGTCCAGCAGATCAACCTCGAGTCGAAGCGGTTGACCCGTGGCACTCAGCACCCGCACCGGGCCGAATGCCAGGGCATGGGCGCTGGAGACGCCGGACAATGACACCAGGCAAACCAAAGCCTCCAGCAATGGCCATGAAATGGCGCGTCGCTTATGTGGTCGCCGAAAGACGCTTTTTGCCATGAATTGCCTGACCTTGATCCCCGTCGCGTGAACAGGCCGTCTCCTCCTGACCCGTGTAGCACGCATAACATCGACTTACTTGGAGCGCGCTGATTATGACCGTATTTGGCAGGCCATCCGGCGTCAACAGGGGCTGGAGCGCCGAATCCCACACGCTTTATCGCGCGTGAGCGACCTTGACCGTTGTTTTTTTTTGCGCTGCGTGTGCTTTTTCGTCACTTCGAACGCACGGATTTGCTCCGTTGACGACGGCGTAGCCGCAACGCCAGGACATCGACTGTGCACGCTGGTGTCGGGGTCGCTGGCGGCGCTCAGGGTGTGTTGCCGGCCATCGGCTTCACGGACGGTGATTCGGTGATGGCCGACTGAATCCAGAATCAAACTGGGCTCCTGCGCACGACTGATCAACGCAAGCAGCTATGTAAGTTATAGCGTTATGGTGGATGCGTTAGGATGCCGACTCAGCAAGCCCCCTGCCCGGAACCGCCCGCCATGTACCTGCCACCGCAGTTCGCCAGCCAGGACCCGCGCCTGGCCGCTCGGTTGATGCGCGAACACCCGTTTGCCAGCCTGATCACCCTGGATGACGAGGGCTTGCCGTTTGTGACCCATCTGCCGCTGCATCTGCGGAAGGAGGAGGGCGGGCACTTCGTGCTGCTGGGGCATGTGGCGCGGCCAAACCCCCAATGGCGGCACCTGCAGCAGCGGCCGCGGGCGGTGGTGAGCTTCCTGGGGCCGCACGCCTACATGTCGCCGCGCGTCTATCCTGACCTGGCGCGCGTGCCAACCTGGAACTACGTCGCCGTGCACTGCACCGTGACGGCGCGTTTGATCGACCATGACGATGCCGCCACCAAGGACGCGCTGCTCAAGCAGCTGATTGCCGACCACGAGCCGGGCTACGCGCCTCAGTGGCAGGCCATGGCGCCGGGCCTGGCGCGTCAGCTGCTGGCCGGCATTGTGGCGTTCGAGCTGCGGGTGGACGACTGGCAGTGCAAGCTCAAGCTCAACCAGCACCGACCGGAGTCTCACGCGGCGCTGCACGCGACGTACGCCCAAGGCGGCGCGCCGCAGCAGGCACTGGCCGGCTGGATGGAGCGCCTGGGCCTGGCGCGCGGTGCGTCCGGGCGACCAGGGGCTTGAGGCATGCGTGTGGTTGGCTTGCTGAGCCTCGTGCTGGCGCTGGCGGTCGTCGGCTGGCTGGCCCGGCGCCAGCTGGCGGCGCACCGCGCGCCGGCGCCTGCCGCGGCCGCCGCCGGGGCGTCGGCACGCCAGCCAAGCCAGGCGCTTCAGCAGCAGTACCAGCAAGCCCTGGAAAGCGCGTTGCAGTCACCCACGCGCGAGTTGCCGGTGGATGCACGGTGAGCCGATTTCTCGGTCAAATCCGCTTCTGGCGCGCTCCTGAAAAGCGCGAGCAGCTATTTTTTCGGGAGCAATTGCGGTGACCGAAGGCCCTCTGAGCGATGAACAGGCCATGCGCCTGGCGCTGCAACAGGCACAAGCCGCCGCCGCCCTGGGCGAGGTGCCGGTGGGCGCGGTCGTGCTCAAGGATGGCCGTGTGATCGCCACCGGCCACAACGCCCCGGTCGGCGCCCACGACCCGACGGCCCACGCCGAAGTGCTCGCCCTGCGCGCGGCGGCGCAGGCCCTGGGCAACTACCGACTGGATGGCTGCACGCTGGTCGCCACGCTGGAGCCCTGTGCCATGTGCGCCGGCGCCATCCTGCACGCGCGGCTGGACCGCGTCGTCTACGGCGCGGCCGACCCGAAGGGCGGCGCGGCTGGATCGGTGCTCGATCTGTTTGCCCAGCCGCGCCTGAACCACCGGACGCAGGTCAGCGCCGGCGTGCTGGCCGACGAGTGCGGGGCACTGCTGCGCGAGTTCTTCCGGCCCCGCCGCGTCAACCGCGCCCCCTTGCGTGACGATGCGCTGCGCACGCCGGACATCGCGTTCGAGCATTTGCCCGGCTACCCCTGGCCGCCGCGCTACCTGAGCGAGCTGCCGGCGCTGGCTGGGCTGCGCCTGCATTACGTGGACGAAGGTCCGCCGGATGCCCCCATCACCTGGCTGTGCCTGCACGGCAACCCTGGCTGGAGCTATTTGTACCGCCACATGATCGCCGCCTTCGGCGCCGCCGGCCACCGCGTGGTGGCGCCCGACCTGATCGGCTTTGGCCGCAGCGACAAGCCCAAGAAGGAGGGCGCCCACCGCTTCAGCTGGCACCGGCAGGTGCTGCTGGAGCTGGTGGAGCGGCTGGATTTGCAGCGCATCGTGCTGGTGGTGCAGGACTGGGGCGGCCTGCTGGGGCTGACGCTGCCGATGGCCGCGCCGACGCGTTACCAGGGCCTGCTGGCCATGAACACGCTGCTGGCAACCGGCGATGCGCCACTGCCCGCGGGTTTTATCGACTGGCGCCAGTGGTGCGCCGACCACCCGGCCTACGACATCGCGCGCCTGTTGGGGCGTGCCGAGCCCTCACTCGCCAAGGACGAATGCGCCGCCTATGCAGCTCCGTTTCCCGACGCCGGGCACCGGGCGGCGACGCGGGCGTTTCCACGCCTGGTGCCGAAGCAGGCCGATGATGATGGCGCCGGCATCGCGCGCGCGGCGCGTGACTTCTGGCGCCATCATTGGCACGGCCGCAGCATGCTGGTGGTCGGCGCGCGCGACCCGGTACTGGGGGAGGCCGTGATGACTGACCTCGCCGCGCTGATCCGTGACTGTCCGCCACCCTGGGTTCTTCCTCAGGCGGGACATTTCGTGCCGGAGCACGGGCGCGAGATTGCACAGCGCGCGCTGCATCACTTTCAACCCTGATGATCCAGAGGTCGTCAGGAATCTATAATTTTGATAGCTGCTGGCGCACGCCAGACAATCGCCAACGGCAGTTTTTTAGTCCCACTTATGGCCCATGTCTACGTCTATTCTCCTTCCGGCGCCGTGCGCGACCGCGCGGCCTTCCGCCGCGGTGTTCGACGGCTGCAGGCGCTCGGCCACGACGTCGAAGTGGACACGGCGGCGCTGCTCAGCTGGCAGCGCTTTGCCGGCGACGACGCCACGCGTCTGGCGGCCATCGGCCGCGCGGCCGCCAGCGGCGCCGACGTGACGCTGATCAGCCGCGGCGGCTATGGCCTGAGCCGCCTGCTGCCCGACTTGCCCTGGCGCGCGATTGCGCGCGCGGCGGAGCGCGGCACCCACTGGGTGGGCTTCAGCGACTTCACCGCGCTGCAACTCGGCCTGCTGGCGCGGCACCCCGCGACCACCTGGGCCGGACCAGCGCTGTGTGAGGGCTTTGGCGCCGCCGATGGCACGGACGCCGGGGAGGGCCATGGCGGCGACGCCACCACCAGCGGGCCGGACGAGATCATGCTGGCGTGTTTCGAGGACCTCACCAGCGGCTCCGGCGAAGGCACCGGCTGGCGCCTGCCGGCGGCGGACCTGAAAGCGCTGCAAGGCCGCCACGGCGGCGTGCTGGCGGACCACGGCGTGCTGTGGGGCGGCAACCTGGCCATGGTGACCTCGCTGCTGGGCACGCCCTGGTGGCCCGAGATCAAGGGCGGCGTGCTGTTTCTGGAGGACGTGGGTGAACACCCCTATCGCATCGAGCGCATGCTGACCCAATTGCTCCACGCCGGCGTGCTGGCGCGCCAAAAACTGATCGTGCTGGGCCGGTTCACCGACTACAGCCTCACACCGCACGACCGCGGCTACTCGCTGGCCAAGGTGGTTGACTGGCTGCGTGCGCAGCTCAAGGCCCCGGTGCTGACCGGGCTGCCGTTCGGCCATGTGCCGACCAAGGTGCTGCTTCCTGTCGGCCAGCCGGTGCAGGCGCTGGTGGAGGGCAGGGATGCGCTGCTGCTATGGGGACACCTGCACTGAGCGCCCAGGGCAGCGGGCTCAAAGAGATTCGGGATGCTCGGATGAAATGATGTGGCGGGCAGCGGATCAGAAACGCGACAGCGTTGACGGCCGCGACGCCATGCCTTTGGGCAGCGTACCTTCGAACAGCACCAACAGGCTGACCATGCGGGTGCGGGCCAACTGCTCACCGTGCAGTCCGGCCAGCGCGGCCATCAGGTCGGCGCGCGCATACCACAGGGCCAGGGCGTCGCCGCCGTAGCGAATGCGACGCGCCACCTGGGGATAGGTCTGCTCGCCGATTTCGCCCAGCATGTCCAGCATGGCCACCCGGATGTCTTCCACCCGATGGGCCATGCGCTCAGGATCGGGCGTCGGGCCCGACAAGCGTCCGTACAGAGCAGAAAGCCCCCCGTGTTTGAACCATCTCATCGGGTTGTTACCGGTCGGTGTGTCTGATAACGATTGGTAACCATAATACGCTGAATGGTACACCGGTGCCAAGTGCGCTGTCGCCCGCGTGACGCATTGGAAAAAATACAACGTTGAAGTGCCCAGCCTCACTGCAGGCATACGGGGACATGGCTCGCATGCTAGTATTTTTTACATTGATCTAGCGCACATTGATCAGGGTATTCGAGGGGATTCTGACGATCGATGAACGGCGCAGCGCACACACTGCAATGAGTTCTCCGGTCACCATGGTCTTCATCGATCTTGCGGACAGCACGGCTGCCTATGCCGAGCTGGACAACGCGCAGGTCGCCGACGTGGTTTCCAAGGTAACGCAATGGATTGGGCGGGTGTGCGAGGCCCACCATGGGCGCATCATCAAATACCTGGGTGATGGCGTACTGGCCCAGTTTGCCGCCGCGCACGATGCGGTCGAGGCAACGGTTTTCATGCAGCAAAGCCATACCGAACGCCTGCAGAAATGGCCGCCACCGCTGCGCATGGGCCTGAAGATCGGCATGGCCCACGGTTCCGTCGTACACAAGGAGGGTGACACCTATGGCGACCCGGTGAATCTCGCGGCCCGACTTTCGGACATGGCCGGCGCGCGCACGATCTGGGCCGATGATGCGGTCATTGCCCAGTTGCGTCAGAGCTTTCCAAGAGGGCAGCAGTCGCCCGATCGGCACGCCGGCATGCCGGTGGTCGACAAAGTGCGCTACCGCTCGTTGGGCCTGATTCGCGTGCGTGGCCTGTCGCAGCCGCAGTCGGTGTTCCAGATCGAGTGGAGCGAGGACGCGTCGTCCGACCGCATGACCGTGCGCGGCGCTTTGCAGGACTTGACGCGCGATGCGCTGTCTCCGGGCGGCAGCATCGCACTGGCCTGGCTGGGGACCTCACGCGTCTATGCGGCGAGGGATTTGCCAATCACCATTGGCCGTATTCCCGACAGCGGTTTCGTTGTCAGCGATCAACGGGTCTCGCGTACGCACGCCCGCATTGAGTTCATCAACGGTGCGTTCGTGCTGAGCGATGTCAGCAGCTTCGGCTCCTGGGTTCGGTTCACGGACAACCCGGGATCGGAAATCCTGCTGCGCCGCAACCAATGCATCCTGCACGCGACCGGTGAAATCGCGCTGGGGGCACCGTTCAGCGACTTCAGCGCTGCGACCGTGGCGTTCGACGTGACAGCCGCCAGAACCGCACCGCCTGGCGCTGCGGCCACGCGTTCGCTCTTTGGTGATTCGACGCAGTCTTGAGCAGACGCACCTTGCTTCATGACCCATGTGGATATTTATTTACATAATACACAGAGCCGGCGTGCTGTTTCGAACAGGGCGGCGCGCGCGGCGGGTTCCTTCACCCGTTCGGCAGTCTGATCGATGATGATCATCTCGGGGCGCTCGCCGATGATCGATGCGACCCTGATCGCCGTGTCTTCCTTCAGCGTGAGCGTGTGGCCGTTGCGAATCTCGCTCATTGCGGCCCTGGTGATGCCGATCGCCTTCGCGGCGGCGTAATCACTTTCGATCGAGCGTACGCGCTTGACGCGATCGATCCATTCAACTGCTTTCATAGGTGGCGCCCCTTAGGTTGTGATGGCCCTATGGTAGTTTCACAACGCTTGACGTCAAGTGTCAGGTTTCGCTTGACGCTTTGAGCGTCAAGCATCACCATACACACGTCTGCCCGGGGCTATGACTCCAGTTCCTCCAGAACCCCGGCAGGTTGGCGCCCGCTGGTCACTCCGGGCAGACCCCGCAAGGGCGCGCCGACCGGGAACAGAAAGGGCGCCACACATGCAAGCACAAACCCAAACCAGCGACCAGCCGCGCGACGACGCGCGCCCGCCGTGCGTGTTCACGTACAACACGGTTTATGGGCCTGAAGCGCGGTTTATGGATGACACATCGCACCTGCTGAATTTCTTGGCAGGCTGGTGCAAAATCAGCCGTTCCACCGTGATGGTTGTCAGTTCCACCGAAGTTCGGGGGGACTGACCATGAAAACCACTGTCTGCCTCAACGCGCTGGAACGCGCCACCATCGAGCCCGTTGCCGATGGCATAAAGGTCACGTTCTCCGGCGTGATAACCATCACACGAACCGTCACCATCGAGCAAGCCGAGTCGCTTGCCTACCTGCTGACCGAGGCCGCTCAGGGCGGCGTGTGCGGCCTGGGCGTGATCCTTGACCGTGGCGAGACCATCCACGCCAAGCCCTACGCACTTGGCGTGATGCTGACAATCACCACGCGCACCCTGGTGATGCCGCGCCGCCTGACGGACGATGCCGCGCGCGCGCTGGCCTTCGCGCTGGAAAAAGCCAGCGAGGCCGCTCAGGTCTACGCCGGGATGCGCTACACGATCAGCTGATCGGGGCCCGGTGGCTCGATACGAATACGGCCCGGCCGCAGGCGCTCCGGGTGGTGCGGAGCCGCGCCTTGCGGCGCTGCGACTGCCTGACTTCATGCGCTTGGAGGGCTCCGAGCTGGTGTCCCTGCTGCACGTGCTGCGTGACCCGCTGTCGGTTCACCTGTACCTGTTGCTGCTGGTGCAGATGCAGTACAGCGATGGCCATTTTTTGGGCACCTACGCTCGCCTGATGGACCTGATGACCCCGCCGAAGCCCGAGCGCGGCCGGCGGCGCGCTGGGCCGACGTACAAGCAGCTGCGCAACGCGCTGGAATCACTGGTGAGCGCCGGCATGGTTCGGCGCGATGAACGCAACGCCGAACAGGGCCAGCTTCGCCTGTGGCTGGCGAGCCGAAAGAAGTCCAAGAAGACCGCATAGACGCACCCCACAACCAACGCCCGCGAGGCTTTACAACCTCGCGGGCGTCGTCGTTTCTGGGCAACTAGAGGGCAGGATTTAGGGCAGGGTACGCGATCAATCTAGCTGCCTTAGAGGCCGCATATAGACTGCGCTGGCAGCTACAATAAACGTAGCATTTCGCCTATTTAGGGCAGGGTATAGGGCAGGGGTATCACTGAGGAATTCTTTCTCTATCTACGCGCGCGTAGGGCCTGAAAATCCCCCGACTTGTTCACCGACTTATCAACAGGCCCCGCAAGCGGGGCAGGGCATGGCCCCGGGGCATGCCTGCTGCGCGGCATGCCAGACGCGCCGGGCCGAAACCGGCGCCGCGCCGGCGAGGCGCTGCAAAACAGCCGTCACCAGTGATCGGGGATTGCGATGCGCCGCGACGGACTCACCAGAACGCGCCAGGAGCCGATTTTTTTGAACCCTGTGGGGGTAGGGTGCGGCAGGCCATAGAATCGCGCCAGGGCGCCAATCCTGCCGATCCATAGGAGATCGGAAATGCGTGTTTGGCAGCAGGTGGTATTTCAGACCGAGGAAGACCCGCGCACCGGCCAGGCCGGGACGGTGGTCGGCACGAACGCGAACGACCCCTACCGCGTGGCCGTGGCCTGGGATTCCGGCGTTACAGAGCTGGTGGCCGTGGCTGACCTGCGGGCGCTGTGACATGGCGCTGATCGGTCACACAGCATGCACCGAGCGCGAGTGCGGCGCGGCTGACATACCGGTTTACCGCACTGCCGGCGGCAAGGTCTACGCGGCGTGCCATCGGTGCGAAATGACCCAGCAACCGAAACCCGGCAGCGCCGCGCATCGGCGCCTGCTGGCGCGCATGGTGCCAGTCGCGGCCGATGATCCGGCCGCGCCGCCCGCCGACCCGGCACCCGACCCCGGCAAGCTGCCCGAGCGCGTGAAACGCGCCGCCGGCGGCGCGTTCAACCTGGGGGCGCTATGACCGAGCCGATGAATCCCGACCTGGTACAGCTGGCCGGGTTGCAATTCGACCCGGCCGGCGACGCGGGCAGCATGCCCGGCCAGGACCCGAACACCGACTCGGCCGGCGACGGCGCCGCCACGGCGCATCTTGATGCCGCTGTGTCGGCGCTGGCGCTGGGCATCCTGCGCACCATGCGTACCGTGCTGTCTCGCCGCCTGCCCGAGCTGCGCGACGAATGGCCGGATGAGGTGCTTCGCGGCCCGGCCGATGCGCTGCCACCGGTAATGAAGCGCTACGCCGGCCAGGTCAGTGAGTGGGCCGACCGCTTCCCTGAGCTGGTGGTGCTTGGGGTGTCGTGCATGCCGCTCGCCATGGGCTACATGGCGGCGGTCGAAAAGCACGCACGCACCGTGCAGGACGTGAGCCCGAAACCGGCGCCCGACCGGCAGGGCGCGCCGCCGCCGGCCAGCACGGCACCGCAACCGGGGCCGGATGGCGTTTACCGTGTCGGCTAAGGCGCTGACGGTGGCCGCGTTCGGCGCGCGCGGCACCGGAAAGACGGCATGGATACGGCAGCAGCTGGCGAGCGCGGCGCCGCCGCGCTTGATGGTGTGGGACTTCAAGCACGATGCGAGCCTGCGCGACGTGGGCACGCCCTATGCCGATTGGCGCGCCTTCGTGTCCGCGTGCGGCCGGCCGGCGTTCCGCGCCAGGTGGCTGGTCGATCAAGGGCGCGACGTTCACCAGCAGTTCGAGGCGTTTTGTCGCGTGGCGTGGGCGGCCGGCTGCCTGACGATGTTTGTTGACGAGCTGCCCGAGGTGACCCGGGCCAACCGAGCGCCGCCCGCGTGGCGCCGATGCGTGAACGTCGGGCGCGACTACGACGGCGGGACGAAATGGCTGTCGATCATCGCCGCCGGCCAGCGGCCTACCGAGGTCGACAAGTCGTTCCTGAGCAATTGCGACGTGATCCACACGGGCCGGCTGGCCTATGCCGAGGACGCGCGCATGTTCGCCAGGATGTGGGGCATCGATCCGGCCGAAATCACCAATCTGCCCGACCTCGCATGGATCGAAAAGCAAGCCAGCGTTGCGGGCGTGCAACGTGGCACGCTCGATTTTGAAAAAAAACGCAGACCTCGAAAACCGACCGTAGGCGCGCCAGCATAGGCGGCTGATTTTGCATAAACGCCGACCTGGTTCAACGTGGCGGCATCCGTTCGCTTCAACCATCAACGAAATCCAAATGAACCTCACAACTTCGCAACTCACCAAGCTGGCCATCGGCTTGGGTATCTGCTACGCCGGTTACAAGTTCGCCAGCAATTCGGCGGTCAAGGCCATGGCGCTGGGCTGCGCCGGCGTGATCATCGGCCGTCAGGTTCCGTACCTGTCTGACGCGCTGGCCTGATCCCGGGGGAAAGCATGAATAAGCAGATCATCCTTGATCCGTTTTCGAACGTGGTTGCCAGCGGTGTGGCTGTCGGCGACATGAACAAGTTCCTCGGCACGGTGGTCGAGAAAATCACGCTCGACCTCGGAGGCACGTTCACGCCGTCGCATATCACGTCGATCCAGCTGAAGCTGAATGGCAAGGTCGTATGGGAGTCAAGCGGATCGCGCCTGGTGGCATCGAATACATTCCTCGGTGGCGCAACTGACTCGACAAAGCTCAAGATCGATTTTATGGACCGCAAGGCCGTGACGGTCAACGCGCGGCAGGTCGGCAGCATCGACCTGAGCGCCGGAAGCGGCGTGACGTCGGCGCGCATCGAGGTGACCATTTCCGGCGCGACGGCGCCGACTCTGGGCGGCTTCGTTGACGTGTCGCCGCCCACGAATGACCCGGCAGAGGCCGGCATCCGGCCGCTGATTGCGCGCCGCCACGCTGCGACGGTGGTTGTCGGTGCGGCCGGGACGTTCGCGCTTCCGATCCCGCACATCGATCCCGCCGGTGGAGGCTCAAACTTCCGCCGCATTTTCATCTACTCGGCCAACATGAACGCCATCAAGACGATGCGCGAGGGTGTGACCGAGCACGAGCTGACCAAGGCGCAGAACGAGGCCGCGCAAAAGGACAACGGCCGCGTTCCGCAGGCGAACCTGTTTGTCTTCGATCCGTGCCAGGACGGCCAGCTGACCGGACGCACCTGGGACACCCGGCCAGTGTCCGGTGTGCGATCCGCGCAGGTCTACGGCACTTTCAGTGCCGGTGAAACGGTGACCATCGAGACTGACGAGCTGCTTCCCATCGCGGCCTACTGATCATGGGCGACGATGTTGCATTCGCACGCTCGCAGGATGACCTGAGGCCGTTCAGGATGTTCGTCGGCGCGCTGCAAGGCGCACTGACGGCCGATCAGAGCCTGTACGGCGCCGACCCCTACGCCTTTAATGTGCCCGGCCGCTATCAAGTGATCGGGCCGACCGGCGTCGGCATGGAAGGCCGGCCGTTCTCGACCACAAATAACGGTGGCCTGTACATCTCGCCCGCCATGGTGTTGATGGCGCTGGGCGCTGCCGCTTACTTCGTGCTGAGCAAGTGAACCCGCTCGCCGCACTGGGACTGCCAAGCCTTCCGCCGCTGAGCATCGGCGCGCCGGCCACCATGGCGCAGGACTTCGGTGGTACGAGCTGGGGTGCATCCGGCGCCGGTGACTGGAACGTTAACCTCGCCGGATCAGGCACGAGCCTGCAAACGTCGGCGAGTGGCGTCAACTGGCTGCTGATCGCCGCCGGCGTGGTGGCGTGGCTGGTGATCAAAAAATGATGCAAGCCATCAACTGGACACCCGAGCACGTGGCCGCGTTCGCGCCATCCGTTGAGGCTTCGCCCATGGCGCCGCTGGTGACGCCTGAGCGCGTGCTGAGCGATTCCACGCTGCTGGAATACCGGCGCGGCGATCAGCGCGCGCTGCTGGCCGTCAAGGGCGTGGCGCTGCCGCTGGGCAACCGCCTGGACGTGGTGGGCCTGGTGAGCGACGGCGAACGAATCGAATCCGCGCCGGCACTGGATGCGCTGCGGCGATTCGCCATGCTGCACGGCATCAACTACATGACAATGATGACGCGGCGTGACCACGTGGCGCGCGCCTGCATGCGCGCCGGCTGGCGCACTACTGGCGTTGTCATGGTCGGCCAGGTTAACCATGTCTGACACCAGCAACGAGAGCAACACCACTGCGCACCAGACCGACAACCGCCGCGTTATCGGTCAGGGCGGCGTCAGTGCCGAGCAATCCAACGTCACCATTGTGTCCAACGTGCTGGACGGCGGCGCCTGGGGCTTCGGGCGCGACGTGACCGGCCGCGTGCTGGACTTCGGAGCGGAGGCGTTGAACGCGAATAACGCATCAACGAGAGCCGCGCTTCAATCACTGGCGAACGTTTCAGAATCGGCGATGTCTACATCGATCGCCGCGCAACAGTCAACGCTGGCGGCCGCGCGCATGGCGCTGGATTCCAACGCCGACACGATTGGCGCCGCCTTCGCGCTGAGCGGGCGCACGTTCGGTCAGGCTTATGACGCAATCGCCGGCGCCGGCAACATGGTGGCGACCGCCTACGCGGATGCGAAGGGACGCGGGGCAAAGACCGACACCATGATCATGCTGGCCGTGGCAGCAATGGGCGCCGTGGCATTGATGGCAGTGCAGAAATGAAACCGACCAACATTTACAGCATCAACTTGCCGGCCAACGGCACGCACGTGCTTCGCGTGGCCGGCGAATACTTCAAGGTTCTTCAGGCGAGCGGCATTGTGTCCGTGCGGTCAACCTGGGGCCGGCTTTCTGGCCTGGTGGCCGGTCAGGGCCTGGAAAACACGCCGTTCGAGTATCTCGAACTGATCAACGGCACGGCATCACCGAACACGGTCGAGGTTCTGATCGGGGATCGCAATTTCATCGACGGAATGTCCGGCGTGCTGGCCGTGAATGACACCGTGCCGGCCAGGACAGCGGCTTTTGTGTCTGCGGCAAAGACCGTGACGAATGCCAGTGCTCAACTGGTGGCCGCAAACGCGAGTCGTGAATACCTGCTTATCCAGAACAACCATCCGAGTGCGTCCGTTTTCATCAACTTCGGCGCGGCTGCTGCGCTGACTGGCTGCGTAAAGATCATACCCGGCGGCGCGTTCGAGCTGGGTTCCGGCGTGGTCACGACGCAGCAGATCAACGCAATCGGCGATGTGGAGAGTAATGCCAACGTCGTGGCTGTCGAGGGCTGATGACGATGATTTCACAAGGCGCTGTATCGAATGGACCGCAGGGACTCCGGCCTGTTGCGTGGGGCCTGGCCAAAGGGGACGGGTCAATCATTGCGTCCTCCGGGATCGCGTCAACCTCATATTCGTCTGGGGTACTCACAGTCAATTTGTCTGTCGCGCTTCCAACCAAAGATCATTATGTGATCAAGCTGATAAACGACGAATTTTTTGATTATGAAGTTCGGGTTGTCGGAAAAACCGCAAGTTCTTTTCAATTGAAAACCTGGTCAAAATCAGGCTCATCGTATGTGACCACGTTTATCGATGAATGCCATTTTGAGGTGTTCGCCCCGTGAATGCATATTTGATCGCCGCCGCCGCCGTGTCCGTGCTGATCGCGCGCGAGATGGCGCGCGAGATGGCGCCAGCTGGCGACGGCGACGGCGGCGAATATCTGCCGGCGCCCGGCGACGTGGTGACAGCCTTCGCTGACCTGGTGAGCTGGGGCGGAGAGCCGTCGCAAATGCCTGATCCATTCGATTCTGCCGCTGTGATTCTGAACCCTACCACCTACCGCAGAGACACATCATCGCCAGCTCAGGGAGACATCAATGCCCGGGCGTTCCTGGACATGATCGCCGCTGCCGAGGGCACGGCCGGCCAGCCCGATGATGGGTATCGCACCCTCTTTGGATACGGCAGTTTTGACAGCTTCCGTGACCATCCGCGCATCCGAGTACCGTTCGGACGCACCTACAGCACGGCAGCAGGCCGCTATCAAATTCTGGCCCGGACCTGGGATTCCCTGGTGGCGAAGCTGGGGCGCAGCGAGCTGCCCGACTTCGGGCCTGCCGCGCAGGACCGAGCCGCCATCGAGCTGATCCGAGAGCGCGGAGCGCTGGCCGATGTGCGATCCGGCAGGCTGACCGATGCTGTGACCAAGGTCCGTAAGGTGTGGGCATCCCTTCCGGGCGCGAATTATTCAGGCCAGGGCATGCGCAGCATGTCCTATCTGCAAGCCGCCTACGTCAACGCTGGCGGCACCATCACGCTATGAAATCATGAGCAAAGATACCGACAAAATCATTCTGCTTGGCGTCATTGGCCTGGGCGCGTTTTGGATGATGCAGCGCCGCCCCGTGTCGGGCACGCTGGCGCCATCGCAGCGCCCGGGCGGCAACAGCGCCGCCGGATGGGCGCAAGCCATCGCCGGCGGGATCGCGGGCATGTTCGGCGGCGCGTCGCGAGGCCAGTATTCGGGCCCGGGTTATGAGTACGTCTCGCGGGGCGGGAACATCCCAGGGAGCCCTGAGTTTGTCGGGCCGATTCAGAACCCGCCAGCGCCCGACTTCAGCAAACCCTGGTACGCCAGCAGCGCAAACGATGCGGTTGCGTTCTCGCCGCCGAATAATGTTGACCCGTGGGCCTTCGCGCAGTACCTGGGCTGACCGCGCATGGCACCGAAACGACAACAGCTGATCATGCTGGCCGGCGCCGGCGTGCTGGCGTGGCTGCTGGTGCGGCGCAGCAGCGCCAGCACGCAGAACGCGCCGGCCGTCGCACCGTTCCAGACCGGCGGATCTGCCAGCTGGGGAACCGGCGGCAGAGAATCTGTATTTCCATCGAACAACGTCGCAGAACTTAAGAACTCGGGTCCTGCCATCGATCCCAACCTTGCGACGACCGGCGGCAACATGTTGAATCCGAGCCATCATGTGAACGACTTCAGCACGTGGGGCACGTGGGGCGCCGGCGGAGGCGGCGCGCCAAAGCCCGCGCGTGTCGATGCCGACGGGATCAGGACATTTTCTGACGGCACATCCGAGCCGATTGCAAACACGCCCGAGCGCAGACAGCAACTGTTGGCCATCTGGGCAGATCAGGCGGCCGGCAAGCCTGGCACTCTGGGCGGATATTTGTTCCCTGGTCAATGAAACCCGCAACCGCCGCCATTTTCGCCGGCACGGCCGCACTGCTGGCGCTGTACCTGGTCAACCGCGCGAGCGGCGCCGCTGGCCGTGCCTGGGACGGCGCGGCCGGCGTGGCCGGCGCGGCCTGGGATGGCTTCGCCGGCGGCGTCTCTGGCGCGGCGGATTTTGTCGGGCACCACGCCGGAACGACCTTCAACCCGGCCAGCGATCAGAACATCGTTTATCGGTCAGTCAACGCCGTGGGAGGCGTGATCGCGGATGACGATTCATGGTCACTCGGCGGCTGGCTTTACGACGTTTTCAACCCCGAACCCACGCCCGCGCCGGCACCGCCAGGCAGCTGGGCATGGTACGACCTGCCCGACGTCCGACCGTACCAAGGCGGCGGCGCGTCCGGTTCCTGGTAACCCCGAGAGCACCCATGAAAAACATCCTGAAAAGCAAAACCTTCTGGACATCCATCGCCGCCATCGCGGCATCCGGCGCCGGCTACGCGGACGGCATACTGACAACCGGCGCCGCCTTGCAGACCGTCGCCACCGGGCTGGTTGGCATCTTCCTGCGCATGGCGATGGGCAAGCTGAGCGCGCAGATCGCCGATACCGCGCCGACCATCGAGCAACCGGCCAGCGCCGGCACGCCTGCCGCTGGCGAGTCCGCATGATTGCCGATCTGCTGCCATGGCTGAATGTGCTGCTGATTCCGGTGGTCGGTGGCCTGCTGTCCTATCAATCGCGCCTGACGCGGCTCGAAACTGAGGTTCGCATGCTGCTGGTGCAAGCCGGCTACATCCTGCCCGGGCTGAAGGAGGGGCGGGCGTGAAATCCTGGATACCGACCGCGCCCGAGCTGGCCCGCGAAACCATCATCGTTCTGGGTGGCGCGATCCTCGCCGCCGCCATCATTTCCAACGTCCCAGCGCTGCGCGACTGGATCAAAAACGCCTGGGGAACACCCAGCGGACACTGAAAGGAGCTGCCATGCCAAAACGCAAGAAGCGCACCCCGGCGCGAGACAGCAAGGGCCGATTCAAGAAGCGCAAGCGCTGAACCGGCCGGCCGGCGCGATGATCGCATCGCGAGACCCGGAGATCCTTAAAAATTCGCACATCTACCATGCCGGCGCGTATTGAACGGATCGCGCCGGCAGTGGTCGTTTTCGTTCACGCGCCCTACAATCGCGCCATGAGCGACACAGCCAACGAATCGAACATCCCGCGAGGTGGCGAGCTTGTGGCGCTGCCGGGCGAGCTTCTGGCAGAGTTCCGGCGTGCCAGCGGCGTTCGTGGCGCGCTCGATCGCAAGATCGCCGAAATCATCGAAGACTGGATAGACGTGCGCAACGCCACGCGCGCAGTGCAGCGCATGAAAGACGGCATCGACAAGCCCATACCCCTGAAGCAATTCATGGAAGAGCTTGGCCTGTGAAGGCCTGGGGCGTTCAGATCGGCCAGTCGGCCGCGCGCAAGCTGCGCAAGCTCGATCCACAAATCACCCGCGAGCTGCTGCTGTACGTCCAAGGCGTGGCAGACAGCGGCAACCCCAGATCAAAGGGCAAGCCGCTGGAAGGCGACATGGCCGGCCTGTGGCGCTACCGCGTGCGAGATTGGCGCGTGATCGTGCTGATCGAAGACCACATCATCACCATCACCGTGATCGACGTGGGCCACCGATCCGAAATTTACCGAAAATAGAGGCCAGTTGGCCGCGCGCGGCGCGTGGTAATCGAGAAGCATCCGGCCGAGCTGCCCGCGCGCCTGGTGCAAGGCATCGGCCAGCGACCGCGCCAGCGCCGCTTGCTGGCGCGCCTCGTTGAACACTGCGGCATGCGCGAACGAGCGGCCCCATGGGCTTTCCCAGAACAGCGCCAGCATCGCGGCGCGCGGCGCCTGATCGGCGCGGCGCCAGCGGTTCAAGGTGGCGACGGAAACCCCGAGGTGGCGCGCGAGCTGGTGCGGCCGGGCCGGGATGGAGTCGAGCAGTACGGAGAGCGGCGGGATACCGGCCGACGTGGGCGCTTGGAACATGGGCAAAGGCCCGAGTTCAGCACATCGCGACGATCGACAGCGGCTTGGTGATCGCGTATTTACATAATACACATCGTATGAAGCATTAAGGGTGGCCTCCCGGATAGCACACTCGGGTCGCCCAGACACCAACGCAGAGGCCATATGATCGCCGCGATTTCCCTCTGCCAGTCGCTCCGACGGTGAACAACCAAGCCACCAGAGTCGCGAGAAAAAAAGCGCCTTGCGCGGACCATGACATCCGGGCAAGGCGCGGGCAGCTTGCAGGGTGTGCTTACAGCACTTCGAATACCCCGGCAGCACCCATGCCGCCGCCGATGCACATGGTCACGCACACGCGCTTGGCGCCGCGGCGCTTGCCCTCGATCAGCGCGTGCCCGGTCAGACGTTGACCGCTGACGCCGTACGGGTGGCCGAGCGCGATGGCGCCACCATTGACGTTCAGACGATCGGCCGGGATGCCCAGCTTGTCGCGGCAGTACAGCACCTGCACGGCAAAGGCCTCGTTCAGCTCCCACAGGTCGATGTCGCCGACCTTCAAGCCCAGCTTGGCCAGCACCTTCGGCACCGCGAACACGGGGCCGATACCCATCTCGTCGGGTTCGCAGCCGGCCACGGCAAAGCCCAGGAAGCGGCCAAGGGGTTTGAGGTTTTTCTGGCTGGCGTACTGTTCGCTGACCACCACGCAGGCGCCAGCGCCATCTGAGAATTGGCTGGCGTTGCCGGCGCTGATCAGGCCGCCGGGCAGCGCGGGCTTGATGCTGGCGATGCCTTCCTTGGTGGTGCCTTCGCGCGTGCCTTCGTCCTTGCTGCACGTCACCTGCCGGGTGCGCAGACCCAGCACGGGGTCGGCCACGCCGGCGGTGACGGTGATCGGCGCAATCTCATCGTCAAACTTGCCCGCGGCCTGGGCCGCACAGGCCTTTTGCTGGCTGGCGGCGCCGTATTCGTCCATGGCATCACGGCCGATGCCGTAGCGCTTGGCCACCTGCTCGGCGGTTTGCAGCATGCTCCAGTAGACCTCCGGCTTCCTGGCGAGCAGCGCTGGGTCGGCCAGCATGTGCTTGTTCATTTCCTGCTGCACGCAGGAAATGCTCTCCACGCCGCCGGCCACAAAGACTTCGGCTTCGCCGGCAATCACGCGTTGCGACGCCAGTGCAATCGTTTGCAGGCCGGAGGAGCAAAAACGGTTGACGGTGGTGCCCGAGGTGGTGACGGGGCAACCAGCCATCAGCGCGATCTGGCGCGCGATGTTGGCGCCCGTGGCGCCCTCGGGGTTTGCGCAGCCCATGATGACGTCATCGACGGCGGCGGCTTCGATGCCGGCGCGCTGAATGGCGTGCTGCACCGCGTGGCCACCCAGCGTGGCGCCGTGCGTCATGTTGAAGGCGCCCTTCCAGCTCTTGGCAAGCGGGGTACGGGCGGTGGAGACGATGAGGGCGGATGTCATTGGATTGCTCCTGATTCAATAGCTGTATGCGGGGGGTGGAGTGTGGGCTAGAGAACAGCCGGACGCAAAGAAAGCGCGAAAGACGCAAATGAGACCTAAAGAGGATTTCCTTGAATTCTTTCGCGCCCTTCGCGGGCCTTTCGCGTCCGGTATTCGGTCAGCCGAATGACTTGCCTTCGGCCGCCAGCTTGGCCAGCAGTGGTGCGGGTTGCCAGAAGCTGGCGTCGTCCAGCGGGTTCCGGGCAAAGCGCTTCATGCTTTCGGCCACGTTGAACAAGCCGACCTGGTCGGCGTACTTCATCGGGCCGCCACGCCACAGCGGAAAACCATAGCCCGTCAGGTACACCATGTCGATGTCGCTGGCCTTGCTGGCAATGCCGTCTTCCAGGATGCGCGCACCTTCGTTGACCAGCGCGTACACCAGGCGCTGCACAATCTCCTCGTCGCTGATCTTGCGTGGGCTGATGCCCTGCGCCTGCCGATGCGTGGCGATCATGTCCTCGACCAGCTTGGACGGCAGGGCGTCGCGCTTGCCGGCTTGGTAGTCGTACCAGCCGGCGCCGGTTTTCTGGCCGTAGCGGCCCAGCTCGCACAGCAGATCGGCGATCTTGCTGTACTTCATTCCGGGCTTTTCGACGTAGCGGCGCTTGCGGATGGCCCATCCAATGTCGTTGCCCGCCAGGTCACCCATGCGGAAGGGGCCCATGGCGAAACCGAATTTCTCGATCGCCTTGTCCACCTGCTGCGGCGTGGCGCCCTCCTCCAGCAAGAAGCCGGCCTGGCGGCTATATTGCTCGATCATGCGGTTGCCGATGAAGCCGTCGCACACGCCCGAGACCACGGCCGTTTTCTTGATCTTCTTGGCGATCTGCATCACCGTGGCCAGCACGTCCTTGGCGGTCTTGGCGCCGCGCACCACTTCGAGCAGCTTCATCACGTTGGCTGGGCTGAAGAAGTGCATGCCGACCACGTCCTGCGGGCGCTGGGTGAAGCCGGCGATCTTGTCCACGTCCAGCGTCGAGGTGTTGCTCGCCAGGATGGCGCCGGGCTTCATCACGGCGTCGAGCTGCTTGAACACCTGCTCCTTGACGCCCAGTTCCTCGAACACCGCCTCGATCACCAGATCGGCGTCGGCGATGTCCTGATACGTCAGGGTGGGCGTGAGCAAGGCCATGCGCTGCTCGTACTTGTCCTGTTTCAGCTTGCCTTTCTTGACCTGCGCCTCGTAGTTCTTGCGGATGGTGGACAGGCCGCGGTCCAACGCTTCCTGCTTGGTCTCCAGGATGGTGACCGGAATGCCGGCGTTCAAGAAGTTCATCGAGATGCCGCCGCCCATGGTGCCGGCGCCGATCACCGCCACCTTGTTGATGGTGCGCGGCTTGACGTCGTCACCCACGTCGGGGATCTTGCTGGCCGCGCGCTCGGCGAAAAACACATGGCGCAGCGCGGCGCTCTCGGGCGTGGTCATCAGCTCGATGAAGATCGCGCGCTCGGTCGCCATGCCGGCGTCGAACTTCTGCTTCGTCGCCGCTTCCACCGCATCTACGCAGCGCGCGGGAGCCGGGAAGTTCTTGGCCATGCCCTTGACCATGTTGCGGGCGAACTGGAAGTAGGCGTCGCCTTGCGGGTGCTTACACGGCAAGTTGCGTACCAGGGGCAGTGGCTCGCCAGCCGCCTGTTTTGCGGCCACCTGACCCGCGAAGGCCACGGCTTCTCGCAGCAGCGATTCGGCGTTGGCCGCCATCTGGTCGAACAGCTTCTGCCCCGGCAGGCCGGCCAGCACCTCGCTGGGTACCGGATCGCCCTTGACGATCATGTTCAGCGCGGTTTCCACGCCCAGCACGCGCGGCAGGCGCTGCGTGCCACCGGCCCCCGGCAGGATGCCCAACTTGACTTCGGGCAGCGCGATCTGGGCGCCCGGCGCGGCCACCCGGTAATGGCAGCCGAGCGCGAGTTCCAGCCCGCCACCCATGGCGACGCTGTGAATCGCGGCGACGACCGGCTTGGCGGAGTTCTCGATGGTCAGGATGACCGAATTGAGATTGGGCTCCTGCAAGGCCTTGGGCGTGCCGAACTCGCGAATGTCGGCTCCGCCGGAAAACGCCTTGCCGGCGCCGGTGATGACGATGGCCTTGACCGCCGGGTCGGCATTGGCCTTTTCCAGCCCGCTGGTGATGCCCACCCGTGTGGCGTAGCCCAGGCCGTTGACGGGCGGGTTGTTCAGGGTAATGACGGCGACGTCGCCGTCCAACTGGTAGTCAGCGCTCATGCGGGCTCCTCAAGTGTGCTCGGATGCAGGAAGGGTGGGTAGTGGTTGCGCGGCCTTCAGCGACGCCCGTCAAGACCAGGCGCGGCCACGATCAAACAGGTGGTCCGTAGTATGCGCCATCGGGTGGCGCAGCGGCTGTCACGGGAGAGACGATGGCGTCGCGCGCTGCGAATTTGATAGCTGGTTGCGCCGGTAGTTCACCGGTTTGGCGATTCTTGCAGCCAAAATTCTCTTGGGCGGCGGTGCCCGCGGCGATGGCCTGATCATGACCCGGCAACCGCGCCCAAATCAGACTTCCAGCCACTCCTTGCGGATCGCGGCATCGGCGCGCAGTTGCTCGGGCGCGCCTTCAAACACGATGCTCCCATGCCCCATGACCAGCACCCGATCGGAGATCTGCATGGCGATCGTCAGTTTCTGCTCGATCAGCAGCACCGAAATGCCCCGCTCCTTCAGCTTCCTCAGGTACTCACCCACCAGTTCGACGATCTTGGGCGCCAGGCCTTCGGTCGGCTCGTCGATGATGATGAGATCGGGATCGCCCATCAGGGTGCGGCACAGGGTCAGCATCTGCTGCTCGCCGCCCGACAGCACGCCGGCTTCGGTGTGCTCGCGCTCCTTCAGGCGCGGGAACATGGCGTACATGTCGTCAAAGCCCCAGCGGCTGCCCTTGCCCGAACCCTTCTGCCCCAGCAGCAGGTTCTGCTGCACCGTCAGGGTCGGAAAGATGTCGCGGCTTTCCGGCACGTAGCCCAGCCCCAGGTGGGCGATCTCGAACGGCTTGCGGCCGAGCAGCGCGTGCTCCTTGAAGCGCACCGTGCCCTGTGCCTGCACCATCCCCATGATGGCCTTGGCGGTGGTCGAGCGGCCCGAGCCATTGCGCCCCAGCAGCGCCACGATTTCGCCGGGCTGGACGTCGAATTGCACGCCATGCAGCACATGGCTCTTGCCGTAATAGGCGTGAAGGTCGCGCACGCTCAGCATCGTCAATGCCCCTGTTCCTGCTGCTGTGCCACCACCGAGCCCAGATAGGCTTCCTGCACGCGCGCGTTGGCGCGCACCGCCTCGGGGGTGTCGAAGGCCAGCACCTCGCCATACACCACCACCGCGATCTTGTCGGCCAGGCCGAACACCACGCCCATGTCGTGCTCCACGGTCAGCAAGGTCTTGCCCACGGTCACTTCCTTGATCAGCTCGATGAAGTGACGCGTCTCGCTGCGGCTCATGCCGGCGGTGGGTTCGTCCAGCAGGATGACGTCGGCACCGCCGGCAATGGTGATGCCGATCTCCAGCGCGCGCTGCTCGGCGTAGGTCAGGTTCATGGCCAGCGTGTCGCGCTTGCGCCCCAGGTGAATGCTGCGCATCAGCTGCTCGGCGCGCTGGTTGGCGTCGTCGAGGCCGGCCAGAAAGCGCAGGAAGGTGTAGCGGTAGCCCAGGCTCCACAGCACGCCGCAGCGCAGGTTCTCGAACACGCTGAGCTTGGGGAAGATGTTGGTGATCTGGAAGCTGCGTGACAGTCCCTGGCGGTTGATCTCGTAGGGCTTGAGGCCGTCGATGCGCTGACCGTTGAGCAGGATTTCGCCGCTGCTGGGCGCGAAGCGCCCGCTGATCAGGTTGAACAGCGTGGACTTGCCGGCGCCGTTGGGGCCGATCACGCCGACGCGCTCGCCGGGTTGCACGCTCAGACTGACACCGCGAATGATCTCGGTCTTGCCGAAACTCTTGCGCACGTCCTTCAATTGCAGGGCGGGCCCACTCATGCCGATGCCTCCATCTGTCGGACGCGCAACTCGATGTCTTCCTGCACGGCGCCCCATTGGCGCGCAAAGCGACGGCGCGCCCATTCGAACAACGCCCCACCCACCAGCAATACCGCACCGGCCAGCAGCCAGTGCAGCGCTTGCGCCGGTTGCAACGTCACGCCCAGAAAGCGCAGTGCCGCGTCGGAGCCTTCGAGCTGCACCTGGTAAATCATCTCGATCAAGGCCGAGGCGCCGGCCAACGCCACGCTGGCGGTCAGCGCCAGCACGACATAGTGCGGGATCAAACCGCGCAGTCGGCCAAAGCGTGCCACCCGCACGTTCATCATGATCAGGCTGGCGATACCGCCCGGGGCGTACATCACCATGAACATGAAGATCAGCCCCAGGTACAGCAGCCAGGCCTTGGTGAGCTCGGAAAACAGCACGAAGGCCAGCACCATGAGCACCGCGCCGATGATCGGGCCGAAGAAGAAGGTGGCGCCACCCAGGAAGGTGAACAGCAGATAGGCGCCCGAGCGCCCTGCCCCCACCACCTCGGCAGTGACGATCTCGAAGTTCAGCGCCCCCAACCCGCCGGCGATGCCGGCAAAGAACCCCGCCACGATGAACGCCAGGTAGCGCACGTGCTGGGCGTTGTAGCCGACGAATTCGACCCGCTCAGGGTTGTCGCGCACCGCGTTGAGCATGCGCCCCAGCGGCGTGCGCGTGAAGGCGTACATGCCGGCGACGCTGAGGAACGTGTAGAGCGCGATCAGGTAATACACCTGAATCGGTGGCCCGAAGCTGATGCCCAGGAAGGGCTCGCCGACCACGCGGTTGCCCGCCACCCCGGCCTCGCCGCCGAAGAATTCCGGCACCATCAGCGACATCGCGAACACCAGCTCGCCCACGCCCAGCGTGATCATGGCGAAGGTGGTGCCGGACTTCTTGGTGGTCACATAGCCCAGCAGCACGGCGAACAGCAGGCCGGCCAGGCCGCCGACCAGCGGAACCAGCGACACCGGGATCGGCAACGCCCCTGCCGCGGCGGCATTGAGGGCGTGGATCGCCAGGTACGAGCCCAGGCCGGAATACACCGCGTGACCGAAGCTGAGCATGCCGCCCTGCCCCAGCAACATGTTGTAGGACAGGCAGACGACGATGGCGATGCCGATCTGCGACAGGATGGTGATGGACAGGCCGCTGGACAGCAGCAGCGGGGCCACGACGAGCAGCAGCGCAAAACCGGACCAGGTGATCCAGCGCGCGCGACTGGCCGATGAACGGGAGGAAACAAGCATGGCGCGTCAACCCTCGCGTGTGCCCAGCAAACCCCGGGGCCTGAAGATCAGGATCAGCACCAGGAACAGATAAGGCAGGATCGGCGCCACCTGCGAGACGGTCATCTTGACCAGCGTGTTGCCCTGCAGCGCCGGACTGAGCGTCACGCCCAACTGCGCCAGCAGCGAGCCAAGCGAATAGTCCAGGGCGACGGCAAAGGTCTGCACCACGCCGATGATCAGCGAGGCCACGAAGGCGCCGGCCAGCGAACCCATGCCGCCGACCACCACCACCACGAAGATGATCGAGCCCACGGTGGCCGCCATGGCCGGCTCGGTCAGGAAGGTCATGCCGCCCACAACGCCCGCCAGCCCGGCCAGCGCGCAGCCCGCCCCGAACACCAGCATGAACACGCGCGGCACGTTGTGGCCCAGCGTTTCCACCGTCTCCGGGTGCGTCAGCGCGGCCTGGATCACCAGGCCGATGCGGGTGCGCGTCAGCAGCAGCCAGACCGATACCAGCATCACCACCGCCGACAGCATCATGAAGCCGCGCGTGGCCGGAAAGGGCGAGCAGACGGCCCCGGCGGCCTGGCAGACCTGGGCCGGTGCAGCACCCCAGGCCAGCCCCAGAGCGCCGGTGGCGTCCTTGATGAGGGTGAACGCAGGGCCTTGCAGTACCTCGGGCGGATGGAATTCCAGCGCCAGCCGGCCCCAGATGAGCTGCACCAGTTCCAGGGCCACATACGACAGGCCGAAGGTGATCAGCAGTTCCGGCACATGGCCGAAGC
>MKTG01000060.1:3908-13311 GCA_001897615.1 Burkholderiales bacterium 68-10 | reverse complement strand
GCCGCAGCGCCAGGCGCTCGAACAAGGCGCCCAGCGCGCCCACCGCCAGCGGCGCCAACAGCAGCGCCACCCAGAAGCCGGTGACACGACCGATGCTGTAGCCCAGGTAAGCGCCCAGCATGTAGAAGCTGGCATGCGCGAAATTGAGCACGCCCATCATGCTGAAGATCAGCGTCAGGCCGGAGCTGAGCATGAACAGCAACAGACCGTAGCTCAGGCCGTTGAGCAGCGAGATGACAAAAAATTCCATGGCCGGCGATTCTCCAAAATGAAGGCCCGAGACGGCAACCCCGTTCGGGCCTTCGCAGTCACGGCGGCGACTTCAGGCCGCCGGCGTCATCATTTGCCGGGCCGCTTCATCTGGCAGCTGGTCGGCGTGCTGGATACATAGTTGGGGTACTCGACCTGCGACACGAAGGTCATGCCCGTGTTCTCGGGGCTGTAGCTGTGCTTGGCGTCGGTCTTCTGCCAGACCGAGATGTACAACGGCTGCTGCAGCTGGTGGTCGAGGCGGCGCATCTCGATCTCGCCGTTGTAGGTCGTCACCTTGAGCCCTTCCAGGGCCGCCGCGACTTTCAGCGGATCGGTGGATTTGGCCTGCGCCATGGCAGCGCCCAGCATGGCGAAAATGCGCGGGATCGAGCCGGTGTAGAAGTCGTCGTTGTACTTGGCCTTGAACTCGTTCATCCACTGCTGCATCTGGCCACCCATGTTGGGGTGCAGGTACGACGCCTGGTACACCCGACCTGCACTGCCCTGACCCAGCGCCGAGGGCGTGCCGGTGACGCCGGCGTAGTAGGTGAAGAACTTGCCCTCATAGCCGGCCTCGTTGGCGGCCTTGACCAGCAGCGACAGGTCGGAGCCCCAGTTGCCGGTGATCACGGTGTCGGCCCCCGCGGCCTTGATCTTGGCGATGTAGGGCGCGAAGTCGCGCACCTGCGCCAGCGGGTGCAGGTCCTCGCCGACCACCTGCACGTCGGGGCGCTTCTTGGCCAGGCCTTCCTTGGCGTACTTGGCCACCTGATGGCCGTGCGAGTAGTTCTGGTTCAGCAGGTACACCTTCTTGATGTCGGGCTTGTCCTTCATGAAGGTGGTGATGGCCTCCATCTTCATCGAGGTGTCGGCGTCGAAGCGGAAGTGCCAGTAGCTGCACTTGCTATTGGTGAAATCAGGGTCGACCGAGGCGTCGTTGAGCAGCAGCACTTCCTTGCCCGGATTGCGCTCGTTGTGCTTGTTGACCGCGTCCAGCAGCGCCGCCGTGACCGAGGAGCCGTTGCCCTGGGCGATGTAGCGCACTCCGGAGTCCAGCGCCGACTTCAGGGCGTTCAGGCTCTCGGTCGGGCTGAGCTTGTTGTCGATGGTGCGGAACTCGAAGGTCACGCCGGCCGGGTTGCCCTTGCCGCTGAACTTCTCGGCGAAGAACTTGTAGCTCTTGTCCTGGTTGGTCCCGACCGGGCCCATCAGGCCGGTCAGCGGGTCGATGCGCACGATCTTGACGACCTCGCCCTGCTGGGCCAGGGCGGCGCCGCCCAGCAGCAACGCAGAGGCGGCTACCACGGATTTCCAGACGAACTTCATTTGCGGTCTCCTGATTTGAAACGAACGGTCGTAAGCGTACCGTCACCCCCGGCCTGCACGTGCCGGGGTTTGCCCCAATCGCTGTCGCCCAGGCGCCAGGCGCGGCTCAGCTGGTCGGCAGCTTGTAGTCCTTGAGCAGCTCGCGCAGCTTGGTCTTGAGCATCTTGCCGGTGGCGCCCAGAGGAATGGCCTCGACGAACACCACGTCGTCGGGAATCTGCCATTTGGCCGTCCGGCCCTCGTAGAACTTCAGCAGCTCCTCGCGCGTGACCTCGGCGCCCGGCTTGGTGACCACCGCGACGATGGGGCGCTCGTCCCACTTGGGATGCGGCATGCCGATGCAGGCGGCCATGGCGATGGCCGGGTGCGCCATGGCGATGTTCTCGATGTCGATCGAGCTGATCCACTCGCCGCCGGACTTGATCACGTCCTTGCTGCGGTCGGTGATCTGCATGTAGCCGTCGGCGTCGATGGTGGCGACGTCGCCGGTCGGGAACCAGCGCACGCCGTTTTGGTCGGTCACCAGCGGCGACTGTCCCTTGAAGTAGGACGCCATGACCCAGGGCCCGCGCACCTGCAGGTCACCGTAGGTCTTGCCGTCCCAGGGCTGCTCCTGGCCGTCGTCGCCGACGATGCGCATGTCCACGCCGCAGATGGCGCGGCCCTGCTTGACGCGGATCGCCATCTGCTGCGCGGCGGGAAGCTTCAAGTGCTTGTTCTTGAGTGTGCTGACCGAGCCCAGCGGGCTGGTTTCGGTCATGCCCCAGGCGTGCAGCACGTCGACGCCAAAGTCCTCGCGGAAGGTATCGATCATCGCCGGCGGGCAGGCCGAGCCGCCGATGACGGTGCGCGTGAGCGTGGAGAACTTCAGCTTGCCCCCCTGCACGTGGGCCAGCAGCATCTGCCAGATCGTCGGCACGCCGGCGGCCATGGTCACGCCCTCGGCCTCCATCAGCTCGTAGAGCGACTTGCCGTCCATGGCCGGGCCGGGAAACACCAGCTTGCAGCCGGTCAGCGCGGCGCCGTAGGGCAGGCCCCAGGCGTTGACGGGGAACATCGGCACCCCCGGCATCATCGAGTCACGCGCCGACCGGTTCATGGCGTCGGGCAAGGCGCCGCCGTAGGCGTGCAGCACGGTGGAGCGGTGGCTGTACAGGGCGCCCTTGGGGTTGCCCGTGGTGCCGCTGGTGTAGCACAGGCCGGCGGCGCTGTTCTCGTCGAACTGCGGCCAGACGTATTGGTCGGAGGCGCCGCCGATCCAGGCCTCGTAGCTGACGAGGTTGGGGATGCCGCTGCCTTCGGGCAGCTTGTCGGCGTCGCACAGCGCCACCCAGGTCTTGACTGTGGGGCACTTGGCGTGCACGGCCTGGATCAGCGGCAGGAAGCTCATGTCGAAGCACAGCACCGCGTCTTCGGCGTGGTTGATGATCCACACCAGCTGCTCGGGGTGCAGGCGCGGGTTGAGTGTGTGGACGACGCGACCCGAGCCGGTCACGCCGAAGTACAGCTCCAGGTGGCGATAGCCGTTCCAGGCCAGTGTGGCCACGCGGTCGCCCTGCCCCAGGCCACTCTTGTCCAGCGTGTTGGCCAGCTGGCGGGCGCGCCCGGCCAGGTCGCGATAGGTGTAGCGGTGGATGTCACCTTCGACGCGGCGCGAGACGATCTCGCCGTCGCCGTGGTGGCGCTCGGCAAACGCCAGCAACATCGAAATCAGAAGGGGTTGGTTCTGCATCAGGCCTAGCATGTTTCTCCTCGTCTTGCTTGCAGGGTCATGGACAGCCGCAATGGTAATTCAGCGCTCGCGAGTCGCTGCGCGTCGGAGCCGCCCAAGTGACAATCGCCGCATGTTGGACATTGCCGAATCCGCCCACGCAGCCGATCTGGGCTTGACCTGGGACAACGCCTTTGAGCGGCTGGGCGGGCAGTTTTACACGCGCCTGCCGCCGGTGCCGCTGCATGGCCAGCCGTACTGGGTGGCCCGCAGCGCCGCCATGGCGTGCGAGCTGGGCCTGGCCGACGACTGGTGGCAGGCCCTGGGTGTGCTGCAGGCGGTCAGTGGCAACCGGCCACTGGTTGGCAGCACGCCGCTGGCCAGCGTGTACAGCGGCCACCAGTTCGGCGCCTGGGCCGGCCAGCTGGGCGACGGCCGCGCCATCCTGCTGGGCGAGGTGCGCACGCCCGCCGCCGGCACGCAAGAGCTGCAAATCAAGGGCAGCGGCCTGACGCCCTACTCGCGCATGGGCGACGGCCGGGCCGTGCTGCGCTCGTCGATCCGCGAATTCCTGTGCAGCGAGGCCATGCACGCGCTGGGCGTGCCGACCACGCGGGCGCTGTGCGTCACCGGCTCTGACGAACCGGTGCGGCGCGAACGGATGGAGACCGCCGCCGTGGTCACCCGCGTGGCGCCCAGCTTCATCCGCTTCGGGCACTTCGAGCACTTCAGCCACGGCGGCCAGCACGACGCGCTGCGCACGCTGGCCGACTTCGTCATCGCGCGCTTCTATCCGCAGTGTCGCGACGCCGCCAATCCGTACGCCGCCCTGCTGGCCGAGGTCACGCGCCGCACGGCGGCGCTGATCGCGCAGTGGCAGGCGGTGGGCTTCATGCACGGCGTGATGAACACCGACAACATGAGCATCCTGGGGCTGACCATCGACTACGGCCCGTTCCAGTTCATGGACGGCTTCGATCCGGCCCACATCTGCAACCACTCCGATCACCAGGGCCGCTACGCCTACGAACGGCAGCCGCAGATCGGCCACTGGAACCTGTTTGCCCTGGGCCAGGCGCTGCTGCCCTTGATCGGGCAGTCGGACCAGGCGCTGGCGGCGCTGCAAGCCTACCCCGGGCTGTTCGCCGCCGAACTCGACCAGCGCATGGCCCTCAAGCTGGGGCTGCCGCGGGCCAGCGCCGGCTCGCGCCCACTGGTGCAGCAACTGCTGGCGCTGCTGGCGCGCGAGCGCACCGACTGGACCATCTTCTGGCGCCGCCTGGCCCGCCAGGTGGCCGGCGACACGCAGCAGCCGGTACGCGAGCTGTTCCACGATCGGGCCGCCATGGATCACCTTTTGCTACAATATCAAGAGCTTCTGACGCACGCCAATAAAGCGCAAACTGCCGATTTGATGCTCAAACACAACCCCAGCCTGGTGCTGCGCAACCACCTGGCCGAGCAAGCCATCGCCCTGGCGCAACAGAAGGATTTCAGCATGGTCCAGGCCCTGCACGAGGCGCTGCAACGCCCGTTCGACGAGCAGCCCGGGCACGCCGACTGGTGCAACTTTCCGCCCGACTGGGCATCACAGATCCAGATCAGTTGTTCCTCATGAGTTATCCCGTCCAGAAAACCGACGCCGAATGGCGCGCCCTGCTGGCCGACAAGGGCGCCGAACCGGGCGCCTTCCAGGTCACCCGCCAGGCCGCCACCGAGCGGCCCTTCACCGGCAAATACGAACAGCACTGGCAGGACGGCAGCTACCGCTGCACCTGCTGCGGCGCCCGCCTGTTCGAGTCGGGCACCAAGTTCGACGCCGGCTGCGGCTGGCCCAGCTTCTGGCAGGCCGCCGTGCCCGGTGCCATCGAGGAGCGGCGCGACACCAGCCACGGCATGGTGCGCGTCGAAACCCTGTGCGCCCAGTGCGGCGCCCACCTGGGCCACGTGTTCCCCGACGGCCCGGCCCCCACCGGCCTGCGCTACTGCATGAACTCGGCCGCGCTCGACTTCGAGCCCCGCTAAACTGCGCGCCTGCATGAAAGCCCTGCTCGACTTCCTGCCGATCCTGCTGTTCTTCGGCGCCTACAAGCTGTACGGCATCTACCCGGCCACCGGCGTGCTGATGGCCGCCACCGCCGCCCAGATGGCCATCATCTACGCCATCGACAAAAAGCTGACGACCATGCACAAGGCCACGCTGGCCCTGATCCTGGTCTTCGGCACGCTGACCCTGGTGCTGCAGGACGAGCGTTTCATCAAGTGGAAGCCCACCGCGCTGTACGCCGCCATGGCGCTGGCGCTGGCGGTGGCGCTGTGGGCCTACCGCAAGAACTTCCTCAAGATCATGCTGGGCAGCCAGCTCAACCTGCCCGAGCCGGTATGGCACCGGCTGACGGTGGCCTGGGTGCTGTACTGCCTGTTCATGGCCACCCTCAACGGCTACGTGGCCGCCTTCTGGTCCACCGACGCCTGGATGGACTTCAAGCTGTGGGGCTACGTGTTCCCGGTCGCCTTCATCGTCGGCCAGGGCATCTACGTGGCGCGCCACCTGAGCGACGAACCGGCGGCCGGCAGCCCGCCAGAAAGCACCTGATGAGCACCGAACTGGCCGACCGCATGGCCGCGCGCCTGCGCGAGCGACTGCAACCCAGCGCCCTGGAGGTGCTGGACGAAAGCTGGCAGCACGAAGGCCACCCGGGCGCCAACGGCACGGGCTTTGGCACCCATTTCCGCGTGCGCATCGCCTCGCCGCTGTTCGACGGCCAGTCGCGCGTGGCACGCCACCAGCTGGTGTATCAGGCGCTGCAAGACTTCATCGACCGCGACGGCGTGCATGCGCTGGCCATCGAGGCGCGATAATTCACGGTTTTCTTCCCCTGCCCCAACTCGGGGCGTCTTAGAGGTTTCATCCACATGAGCAAGACCCTTCTGGCCGCCGCGGCGGCGGCCGTGCTGACCGGTGCCCTGAGCCTGCCGGCCCAGGCCCAGAACGTGGCCATCGTCAACGGCAAGCCCGTGCCCAAGGCGCGCCTGGACGCCCTGGAGGCGCAGATCAAGGCCCAGGCCGCCCGCACCGGCCAGCCGATCCCGCCCGAGGTGCAGGGCCAGCTGCGCGAGGAGATCATCGCGCGCGAGGTCTTCATGCAGGAAGCCCAGCGCCGCGGCCTGGAAGCCTCGCCCGACTACCGCGCCAAGATGGAACTGGCGCGCCAGAGCGTGCTGATCGGCGAGCTGTTCGCCGACTTCCAGAAGAACAGCCCGGTGACCGACGCCGAAGCCAAGGCCGAATACGACAAGGTCATCGGCAGCCAGGCACCGGCCGCCGGCGCCAAGGAGTTCAAGGCGCGCCACATCCTGGTCGAGAAGGAAGACGAGGCCAAGGCCGTCATCGCCCAGATCAAGAAGGGCGCCAAGTTCGAGGACATCGCCAAGAAGCAGTCCAAGGACCCGGGCTCGGGTGCCCAGGGCGGCGATCTGGGCTGGGCCAACCCGTCCGGCTACGTGCCCGAGTTCGCCGACGCGCTGGGCAAACTGGCCAAGGGCCAGATGACCGAGGCGCCGGTCAAGTCGCAGTTCGGCTGGCACGTGATCCGCGTCGACGACGTGCGCGACGCCAAGGCGCCCGAACTGCCCAGCTTTGACGCCGTCAAGCCGCAGATCGTGCAGCAGCTGCAGCAGCAGAAGCTGGTGCAGTTCCAGCAGGATCTGCGCGGCAAGGCCAAGGTCGAATAAGCCGGCCCAGCTGACGCACCCATCCGGGGGCAGTCGCGTCAGGCGGCTGCCCTTTTTCGTGCCTGGGGACGAGCGTCAGTGGCGCTTGGCCTGCGAGCGCTCACGCGCGCGCCGCTGCTGGCGCGTTTCGCGCGCGCGTGCCTCGGTCAATTTTTTCGCCGCGCGCCGCGCGTGCCAGCCGCGCGACCACCAGCGGCCAAGGGCAAAACTGACGACGCCGGTGACCACCAACAGCAGCAGCCCGATCGGGGAAAGGTCGAGCCCGCCCATCATTCCACCCTCACGATGCCGTGGGGCTTGAAGCCCAGGTCGGCCGCCTTGCCCTTGCGCGCGCGCGCGGCGCGGGCGTTGTTCAGGCTGCGGATTTCCAGCTGCTCCTCGCGCGGCTTGCCGCCGCGGCCGATGCCCAGGATGCGCACGCTGCGCGTGTAGGCGGCGGCGCCGGCCAGGCTGTCCTTGGGCTCCAGGTCGATCAGGGTCAGGCCGCGGCCGCCCTTTTCCATCAGCTTCAGCTCGCCGATCTCGAAGCTCAGGATGCGCCCGCCCACCGAGGCGCAGGCCACGTGCGTCGCCGCTATCCAAACAGGAGCTGCTGGCGCTTGCCCCGCCTGCGCCGGAGCCTGTTTTTGCTCCACACCCGGGTCAGCCACCGAGGGCCGGCACACCTGCTCGCCCTGGCCCAGGCTGATGAAGGCCTTGCCGCCGCGCGTGCGCGACACCATGTGTTCGACCCGCGCCAGAAACCCGTAGCCGCCGCTGCCCGACAGCAGCAGCAGCGCGGCTTCTGGCCCGGCAAAGTAGTGCGCCGGCTGCGTGCCGGCTTCCAGCTCGATCAGCGTGGTGATCGGCTGGCCGTCGCCGCGCGCGCCGGGCAGGCTGGCCACCGGCACGCTGTACACGCGCCCGTTGTTGCCGAACACCAAAAGCTGATCCACCGTGCGGCACTCGAAGGTGCCATACAACCCGTCGCCCGCCTTGAAGGCAAAGCCCGCCGCGTCGTGCCCGTGGCCGCTGCGCGCGCGCACCCAGCCCTTTTCGCTCACGACCACCGTCACCGGCTCGTCCACCACCTTGACCTCGACCACGGCCTTCTTCTCGGCCTGGATCAGGGTGCGGCGCGCGTCGGCAAACTCCTTGGCGTCCGCCTCGATCTCTTTCACCATCAGGCGGCGCAGCGTGGCCGGGCTGCCCAGCACGTCTTCCAGGCCGCCCTGCTCCTTGCGCAGCTCGGCCAATTCCTGCTCGATCTTGATGGCCTCCAGCCGCGCCAGCTGGCGCAGGCGAATGTCGAGGATGTCGTCAGCCTGCCGCTCGCTCAAGTTGAAGCGCGCGATCAGCGCCGCCTTGGGCTCGTCGCTGGTGCGGATGATGGCAATCACCTCATCGATGTTCAGCAGCACCAGCTGCCGGCCTTCGAGGATGTGGATGCGCTCCAGCACCTTTTGCAGGCGATGTTCGCTGCGCCGCGTGATGGTCTGCTGCCGAAACTCGACCCACTCCACCAGCATCTGGCGCAGGCTTTTTTGCACCGGCCGACCGTCCAGCCCCACGCTGGTCAGGTTGATGGGGCTGCTGCATTCCAGGCTGGTGTGCGCCAGCAAGGTGTTGGCCAGCTCGTCCTGGCCGATGGCGCGGCTCTTGGGCTCGAACACCAGGCGCACCGGCGCGTCCTTGCTCGACTCGTCGCGTACCGCGTCCAGCACGGCGAGGATGGTGCTCTTGAGCTGGTTTTGCTCCTGCGTCACGGCTTTCTTGCCGGTCTTGACCTTGGGATTGGTGAGCTCCTCGATTTCTTCGAGCACCTTTTGCGCCGAGGTGCCGGGCGGCAGCTCGGTCACCACCATCTGCCACTGGCCGCGCGCCAGGTCTTCGATGGTCCAGCGCGCCCGCACCTTCAGGCTGCCGCGCCCGCTGGCATACGCCGCGCGGATGTCGGCCTCGCTGCTGATGATCTGCCCGCCGCCCGGGTAGTCCGGCCCCGGCAGCAGCGCGAACAGCTCGTCGTCGCTCAGCTTGGCGTTCTTCACCAGCGCCACGCAGGCATCGGCCACTTCGCGCAGGTTGTGGCTGGGGATTTCGGTAGCCAGACCGACGGCGATGCCGCTGGCGCCGTTGAGCAGCGCGAACGGCAGACGCGCCGGCAACTGGCGTGGCTCTTCGGTCGAGCCGTCGTAGTTGGGCACGAAATCCACCGTGCCTTCGTCGATCTCCTCCAGCAGCAGGCGCGTGATCTTGGCGAGGCGCGCCTCGGTGTAGCGCATGGCGGCGGCGCCGTCGCCGTCGCGGCTGCCGAAGTTGCCCTGGCCGTCGATCAGCGGGTAGCGCTGCGAAAAGTCCTGCGCCATGCGCACCAGCGCGTCATACGCCGCGCTGTCGCCG
>MKTG01000060.1:0-3881 GCA_001897615.1 Burkholderiales bacterium 68-10 | reverse complement strand
CCCGCCGTAGCCCAGCCCCATGCGCTCCATGGCGTACAGAATGCGCCGCTGCACCGGCTTTTGCCCATCGCAGACATCGGGCAGCGCGCGGCCCTTGACGACGGACAGCGCGTATTCCAGGTAGGCTCGCTGCGCGTAGGTGGCCAGCGCCAGGTCGTCGCCGGGGTCGGCGGGGGGGAGGTCTAAAACAGGCTGGTCGGTCATGGGTTCAAAAACAAAAAAGGGCTCTGGGGTTTGTCTGGCTTGCGCAGGCAGCTATCAATTCAGGACTATTGCATGAGTGCAAAAGGCAGGGGTCTGGTGAAGCCACCGGTTCAGGAGGTTGCCATTGTTCAAACCGTCTCTCCCCATGCGCCGCGCACATCACTCGAGCGAGCGAACCGGCGAGTCGGCCGGCCTTGTGGCGTCATCCTGTGACCCGGTTGCCTGCGGCGCCAGCACCACCCGCACCCGGCCGGCCGCCCGGCCAGCGACACCAGTTTGCACCGGTGTCGGCACCACCGCACGGGCGCCGGGCGCCGCCTGCGGCTTGAAGGCCTGGTACAGGCCCAGCACGGTTTTGACGTAGGCCTGCGTTTCCTGGTAATTGGGAATGCGGTTGCCGGCGCGCTGCACGGCGCCTTCGCCTGCGTTGTAGGCGGCCAGCACCAACTCCAGTGTGCCGTTGAAGCGCTTCATCAGGTAGGCCAGGTGGCGCGTTCCGGCCAGGACGTTGGTGCGCGGGTCGGTGAGCTTTTGCTCCACGCTCAGCGCGGTGAGCGGGCGGCCGCGCCGGTCCTTGCGCCCGGGCGGATCGGCCAGCACGCCGTACTGCTCGGCGGTGGAGGGCAGCAGTTGCATCAGGCCGACGGCACCCTTGGGTGACACGGCCTGCGGGTCAAAGCCCGATTCGGCGGCGATCACGGCCTGCAGCAGCCGCTGGTCGACCGCGTGTCCGCGCGCCGCCGCCTCGATGTGCGGCAGCGCCGCGCGGAAGCCGCGCGAGCCCTGCAGGTTGACCAGATGCCGGGGCGCCGCCAGGCCGATATCACCGGCGGCGCCGGGGCTGCCCGGCGGGTTGCCGGCCAGCGCCATGTCGGACACCAGGTCGATCCGGCCCAGATCGCTGCCCTTGAAGAACAGCTGATAGCGCTCGCTGATCTGTTCGGCGGCGAAATGGGTGATGCCCTGCTCGTCGACGTAGGCCCACAGGTCGGCATGGGCGGGCGCCTGCCCGGCCAGCAGGCACGCGGCCAGCGGCCAGGCGACCCAACGGCCAGGCGGAATGCGCAGAAAAGCGGGGGCACGCATGGCGCTCAGGCAGCTCAGAGCCTGTGAATAAATTGATCGCGCCCGAAAGGGCCGTCAAAACGCGTCCGATCGAGGCGCGAACCGCAGCCGTAGCCAGGGCTACGGCGAGGATTTGCAACGAAGAGCGGGCGCGTTTTGGCGGCTCGGGCGGGTGTGAGGTATTTTTTCACAGGCTCTCAGATGTCGACTTCCACCGCGTCGCCGTGCAACTCCATCAGCTCGCGGCGCGAGGCGGCTTCGCCCTTGCCCATCAGCTTGGTCATTTCGGCGGTGGTCTGCACGAAGTCGAAACGGCCCAGGCGCACCGGCAGCAGGCGCCGGGTGTCGGGGTTGAGCGTGGTTTCCCACAGCTGTTCGGCGTTCATCTCGCCCAGGCCCTTGAAGCGGCCGATGGTCCACTTGCCCTCGGGCACGCCGTCCTTGCGCAGCTTGTCGAGGATGGCGGTGAGCTCGCCCTCGTCCAGCGCGTACAGCTTGGCGGCGGGCTTCTTGCCGCGCGCCGGCGCATCGACACGAAACAGCGGCGGGCGGGCGACGAAGACGTGGCCAGCCTCGATGAGCCTGGGAAAGTGGCGGAAGAACAGCGTCAGCAGCAGCACCTGGATGTGCGAGCCGTCGACGTCGGCGTCCGACAGGATGCAGATCTTGCCGTAGCGCAGCCCGCTCAGGTCGACCTCGTCGGCGGGGCCGTGCGGGTCGACACCGATGGCGACCGAGATGTCGTGGATCTCGGTGTTGGCAAACAGGCGGTCGCGCTCGACCTCCCAGGTGTTGAGCACCTTGCCGCGCAGCGGCAGCACGGCCTGGGTTTCCTTGTCGCGGCCCATCTTGGCGCTGCCGCCGGCCGAGTCGCCCTCGACTAGGAACACCTCGTTGTCGGCGATGTCGCGGCTTTCGCAATCGGTCAGCTTGCCGGGCAGCACGGCCACGCCCGAGCCCTTGCGCTTTTCCACCTTCTGGCCGGCGCGCTGGCGCGTCTGCGCGGCCTTGATGGCCAGCTCGGCCAGCTTGCGGCCGTAGTCGACGTGCTGGTTCAGCCACAGCTCCAGCGCCGGGCGCACGAAGCTGCTGACCAGGCGCACGGCGTCGCGCGAGTTCAGCCGCTCCTTGATCTGGCCCTGAAACTGCGGATCCAGCACCTTGGCGGAAAGCACGTAGCTGGCGCGCGCGAACACGTCCTCGGGCATCAGCTTGACGCCCTTGGGCAGCAGCGCGTGCAGCTCGATGAAGCCCTTGATGGCCTGAAACAGCCCGTCGCGCAGGCCGCTGTCGTGCGTGCCACCGGCGGTGGTGGGTATCAGGTTGACGTAGCTTTCGCGCACCGTGGCGCCGTCTTCGGTGAAGGCCACGGCCCACTGCGCGCCTTCACCATCGGCAAAGCTGCCGTCGTCCTTGCCGGCATAGCCTTCGCCTTCGAACACCGGGATCACGGCGTCGGCCGTCAGCGTCTGCTCCAGGTAGTCGCGCAGGCCGCCCTTGTATTGCCAGGTCTGCGTGTCGCGGGTTTTCTCGTGGGTCAGGCTGACGCTGACGCCCGGCATCAGCACCGCCTTGCTGCGCAGCAGGTGCACCAGCTCGGCCGCGGGCAGCGCGGCGCTTTCAAAGTACTTGGCGTCGGGCCAGGCGCGCACGGCGGTGCCCTGTTTGCGCTCGCCGGGCTCCAGCGGGCGCAGCGTCAGCGGCTCGACCACGTCGCCGCCGGCGAACACGATGCGGGCGCACTGGCCTTCGCGGTGGCTGGTCACTTCAAGCCGGCGCGACAGCGCGTTGGTCACGCTCACGCCGACGCCGTGCAGACCGCCCGAGAAGCTGTAGGCCCCGCCCTGCCCCTTGTCGAACTTGCCGCCGGCGTGCAGGCGGGTGAACACCAGCTCGACCACCGGGGCCTTTTCTTCGGGGTGCAGGCCGTAGGGGATGCCGCGGCCGTCGTCCTCGACGCTGACCGAGCCGTCGGCGTGCAGGGTGACGCGGATCTTCTTGCCGAAGCCGGCCAGCGCCTCGTCGGCGGCGTTGTCGATGACTTCCTGGATGACGTGCAGCGGGTTATCGGTGCGGGTGTACATGCCCGGGCGCTGCTTGACCGGCTCCAGGCCCTTGAGGACCTTGATCGAGCCTTCGGAGTAGCCGCTGGATGGCGAGAGGGACGAACTGGACATAGGCGGGCAGTTTAACCGGCCGTCGTCAATTTCACTGTACGTAAATACAGAATAATTCTGACGAAGCGGCACATGGGCAGCAAAATATCAAGCATCAGATCGGCCTTCAGCGCCCTGCTGATCTGCGCAAGCAGCTATGATTAATATAGTCTTTCACCAGCTGCCCCTGTCATGCCCGACCCGTCTGTCCGCACCGCCGCGCCGCCCCCGTCGCCCTGGGTCTGCCGCTGGACGCCGTTGCTGGCCGCCGGTGCGCCGGTGCTGGACGTGGCCTGCGGGTCGGGGCGCCACATGCGCTGGTTTGCCGGGCAAGGCTTTTCGGTGACCGGCATCGACCGCGACCCGGCCGCGCTGGCGGCGGCGCAGGCCTGGGGCCAGGTGATCGAGGCCGACATCGAAAGCGGTCCCTGGCCGCTGGCGGGCCAGCGCTTTGGC
>MKTG01000059.1:1056-5673 GCA_001897615.1 Burkholderiales bacterium 68-10 | reverse complement strand
CTCATCCAGCGCGGCCTCGGTCGCCGCCCGGCGCAGGCAGAGCACGCCCTCGACCGACAGCCGGACCTCGGCCAGCGCCTCGATCAGTCGCGCCCCGCCACCGCGCGCAAAGGCGGCATTGATGCGATCCTCGAGGCCTGGAACCCAGAGGTCGCGCGGCACCCAGGTCAGGTGTCGCAGAACCGGGTCAATGAGCACGATGACGTCGGTGTTGGCCGCCCAGTCGTCGCGGTCGAGTATCGCTACGGCGACGGTGTAGCGGGCTGCGCCCTGCTGTCGGGAGCCGGCGCGGGACGCTCCGGCTTCATAGGCCATGCAGGCGGCAAGGACGATCGGCGAGGCTGCCAGCACCATCAACCTGTCGCGCCCGCGTGAGGCGCGCAGCGCCAGCGGCAGCGTGCCGGCAAAGCGCCTCAGCACGCGTGCCGGCCACGTGCCGTGCTGCGGCGTCGGCCAGTGCACCGCCCAACGCTCACCGCGCAGCTTGTGGTCGTCGATTAACTGGCGCCAGGTCTGCGGGTAGCGATGCGCGGCCACCACCTGCGGCGCCCAGACCGGGCGGTCCCGGCGCCGCATGCGGCGATGGAACTCGGTGTCCTCGCCGATGCGCAGGTCCTCCCGGAACAGACCGTAGCGGTCGAACAGGCTGCGCGCGTAGCTGGCGCCGTAGCGATGCGCTCGTCGCTTCGGCAGGCCCGCCATCCGTCGCGCATGCAGCGTCACATGGGCGGCCCAGGCGAAGATGTTGCCAGCCTGGACGTTGCTGACCGCGGAGGCCACCGAGGCCTTGCCGGCCCGGTGCAGGGCGAGACGCTGGGCCGCCCAATCCGGCGCCGCGACCAGATCGGACGCGAGGAAGGCCACCCAAGGCGCCCGCGTCGCCCTGATCCCGGCATTGCGCGCCGCACCGGGCCAGAGCAGCTCGGGCACCTCGACGGTGCGAATGGCCTGCCCTTCCGGCAACAGGTCGGCAAGGCTCCCACCGCCGGAGTTCACGACGACGATCTCGAGCGGCTCGGATTGGCGGAGCAAGGAGTCGATCGCCGCCCGCAATTCCGGCGGCGCACCGACCGACAGCACCACAACGGCGAGTTCAGGTTGCATCACGCGCGGGACGCCTCGAGCGCACGCGACGGCCCCATATCTCCCAGCAGGCGCGCGTAGCGCGGATGCGCTGCAATGAGCGAGCGCACCCTCTCGGTCGTCCCGGTGGGGGAACGGTAGATGGCGACGTCGGTAATGCTCCTCGTGCCATAGCCGCACCAATGGTCGGCGGCGCTGCCGATGTCGATGGCGATGCCACCCGCCTGCTTGATCCAGTGGCAGTAGATCTTGCCCAGCATGCCCGCCGATACGAGTACAACCTGCCCCGGCGCAATTTCCTGCAACGGGCCGCGCAACCTTTCGAACACCGTTGGGAAGTGCGCCTCGTCGCTGGTTTCTGCAAAGGCGGCCGCATATTTCCGCTCCGGCGGGATGCGGTGGGTTAGGCCGATGCTGACGCCGTGCGTACGCGCCAGCACGTCGCCGAGCTGGCCGTGACAAGTGACCAAGTCGAGCCGCCCGAGACGTGGCAGGAGGATGTCCCACAATCCCCAGAAGGCGAGCGACTGATGGACATGGCAGGTGGTCCAGACGGCGAAGGGACAGTGCACGGCGACGAAGTCGATCACCGCCAGCAGCCCGCGCATATTTCGGCCATTGGCGAGCAGAGCGGTGGGTTCCGTCGGATAGAATATGCGGGTTGCACGATCGAGTTCGGGGATGCCAACCACATCAGCGGCGCGGATGGCGACTTCGAGATCTTCCGCCAGAGCCGTGGTCGGCGAGCTGCCCTGCCCCCACCAGGTCCTGCTGTTCTCGGCAAGATCGTTGGCGCGGAACCCCTGCAGCTCGGGTCGGTACGGCAACACGGCGCCCTCTCCGTCGCCGAGCCGGAGCAACGAGAAGGGGCGTCTAGCATCGGCCGCGTCGGCGACGCTTAGAGCAACCTCCAGCGCGTCGCGCAGCAGGAATGAAGCATCGAGGAGGTGGCCGTCCGACCTCTGCTGACGATGCCGCGCCAACGTCTCGGAAAAGTCTTTCAGATCACCCGGCGCTTCGGCACCTTCCGCCTGCAGCGCCGAGAGCACCAGTTGCTCGGATGGCTGTTCGGGCGCCATCAACCTGCCCTCGGTCAGCGCCTCATAGCTGTCGAGGCGAAGATGCTGGAACTGTCGGTTCAGGTGCAACGCCCGCCCGGCCCGCCCGGCCGAGGCCGGCAATCCGTTCAGCACCGATCGTGCCAGGGGAACGCCGCCGGTTTCCTGGGCCGCCGTCACCATCGCGGCCAGGTTGCCGCCGCCGATCCTGTCAATGGTCCCATGCTCCCACGCGGATTGCAGCAGCCGGTCGGCCTCGCTATAGCGCCGGGCCTCGACCAGGCATCCAATGGTCAGCGAGGCTCGTTGTGTAGTGCTGCCGGCCGGGCTGCGCTGCAGCATCAGCAAGGCATCGTCGATGCGACCCAGCCGCCGCAGCGCGGTAACGTGCATGCCCAGCAGAGACCAGTTGGTGTCGGTCAGCGCCCGGTGCCGGGCCAGCAACGCATCCGTGCCTGCCCAGTCATGGGTGGCTCCCTGGAGTTGCGTGGCTGCGAACAGGAAGGCCAGCGTGTCGTCCTGTTCGCTGATTCCGGCGACGAACCGGTTCGCCTCATCGAGCCGATCCAGGCGGCACAGCAGCGTAGCGTGACGTTGCGCAAGGGCGGGGTCTCGCGACAGGGCCCAGATCTTTCGCTGCAGCTCGAGGACTTCTGCCCAGCGGCCACGTTCGACGGCGATCCGTTCGAGCCCACGCAGACCTTCCGGCTGATCCGGAACGAGCGCGCTGAGCCTGCCATAGGCCCGCTCGGCCTCGTCCAGCCGACCAAGCCGCATCGCGGCACGCCCCGTGCCGGTGAGCGCGCCGATCTGTTGCGGTCGCAGCCGGCTGACGGTGCCCCAGGCGGCGAAAGCGTCTTCCCACAGTTCCAGCTGCTCGGCCGCCTTGGCGCCGCCGCGATAGGCCGAGGCCCGGTTGGGCTGCAACTGCTGCCAGGTCTCGAACGTCGCCTTGGCTTCCACTGCATGGCCGAGGCGCAAGAGCGCTTCCGCCCTGCCCTGCAGAGCGCGCGTCGACCTGGGCAACAACTGGCCCAACCAGGTGAAGGTATTGAGACGCCAGATCAGTTGCCGCCGGGTGCCGGGCGGAAGATCGCCATCGGGCGGCCGCTGCGCCGCCCGCGCCTCGGTCGTCTCTTCGAGACGCCGCTGGATGGCCGGCAGGAGATGCCGCCAGGCGGCGCCGCTGACGATCTCGCGGGGCGTCCACTGGCTATAGGCCAGGTCGCAGAGGAACTGCTGGCGATCCGGCTCCAGCGGCGCCTCGATGTCGTCGAGACTCTGCGAGCAAAGCTGATAGGCGAGGTTGGCCGACGACAGGCAGATCGGCGGCACCCCGGCCAGCAGCGCATCCACCGCTCCGCCCGACGAGTAGGTGACGCAGGTCCATGCATCGCCGATGTCGGCGGAGAAGCTGTTCTCGACCGGCGAGATCGTCAGGTCGGCGACCTCGCTGCATTCGGCGATGGCCCTCACACGATCACGCCAGCGCATGCTCGGATGGAGGCGCACGACGATCGGCCGGCTGGTCCGCTGGCGCACCTGCCTCGCCGTTTCGCCGAGCCATCTGGCGATATCCAGCCCACGCAGCGAGGCGTCGCGGCCAACCTGCCCCAGGATCAGCACGTGTCGGCCCCGGCGACGATAGGGTGCAACCTTGATGCCGAGTTCGCGGCGCTGGGCGTCCCAGCGGTCCGGCGGGCTGCCGGTCGCACAGAAATCGGCGTCGTCACCGAGCGCCCCGTCGAGCGCCACCCTGAAATAGGGGTGAACCTGGCGCGGTCGCAGTGGCCGGCGACGCAGCGCCGCCACCCAGTTCGGCACTGCCGGCCTGAAGCTACGCCCCAGCAGGCTGCTCTCGACGACGACGATCGGTCCCTTGTGTTCGCGGTAAATCGAGTTGCGCAACTGCCCCTGCAACGACCGGCGTTGCGGATTGGCGAGCCCGTACATAATCGCCACGTCACAGGGCTGGTAAAGCCAGCCGCTGGTGGGGGTCACCCGCATTCCTTCAACGCCGAAGCGTGAGATGTCGGTAAAACTGACGCTGTCGGTGAATATTCTGGCGTGGAGCATCGAACTCATGAACAGGGGGAGATGATGATCGTTATCACGGTATGCGCGTAGCGACAGTCATTATTGCCCAACGGCAACTGTCGCGACCGAACAGTGGCGGTGCTTCAGTGCTAAGCCGCTCTTCCTGAACCCAAAATGACTGGACCCGTCCTGTTCACAGAGCGGCCGCAGGGGCGACGATCGGATGGCCCGGAGTTGTCACCGCTCCCTATTCGGGGATACTGACCCGCTCTGCCGAAAACTGTGGACCAACGGGCGTGACGACCAGCAACAGCCGAAAACCGCGGACTGATGCGGCTCCGAATCCCGGGCAGTTGCCGCTGGTCAGGCGGCTGCTGGCAGACGCCATAGGCGGCCATCGCGGCAGCTATTCCGGCGCCGTGTTCTGCATGGTGCTGGT
>MKTG01000059.1:0-1009 GCA_001897615.1 Burkholderiales bacterium 68-10 | reverse complement strand
GCTCGCGGTCTCGCTGCTGAGGGGCCTGGCCGATTATGGGCAGACGGTTCTGCTCGCCGGCGTCGGCAACGACCTGGTCGCCGGCCTGCAGCGCCGGATCTTCGACAAGGTGCTGACCCTGGGCGTCGACGATGTCGCGCGCTCGCATTCGGCCAAGCTGATCAACCGACTCATCGGCCACGCCGGTGCGGCCCGCAATGTACTGGTCCGCGTCTCGACCAGCGTCGGATGCGACCTGCTGACGGTGATCCTGCTGACCGCGGTGATGATCGCCCAGGACGTGACGATGGGCCTCGCCACCATCCTCGTGGCGCCGCTCGCCCTGCTGGGGCTCAACCGCATCATGCGGCGGATTCGCGACCTCGCGGCGCGCGAGCAGCAGAGCGTCGCCGGCGTCATCCAGTCGATGCAGGAGACGGTACAGGGCATGCGGGTGGTGAAATCCTACACCTCCGAAGCAGCCATGCGGCAGCGCTTCGAGGCGGCCAGCCGCGATTCACTGGGGCGGGCCAATGGCGTGGTGCGGATTCGCGCCTGGACCTCCCCATTGATGGAAGGGCTCGGCGGCGGCCTGATCGCCGGGTTCATCCTTTATGCCGGCTGGCAGACCGTCGCCGCCGACAAGTCTGCCGGCGAGTTCATCGCCTTCATCCTCGCCTTCCTGCTTGCCTATGAGCCGACCAAGCGGCTGGCCAAGGCGCATGTCCTGCTGCAGCGCGACATTGTCGGCATCGAGAAGATGTACGATTTCCTCGACCAGCCTGAGCCGGAGCCGGATTTCGATCCCCGGCCCGCCCTGCTGACCGGCTCCGGTCCGGTCGCCTTTTCCGACGTGGCGTTCGGCTACGCGCCCGATCGACAGGTGCTTGACGGGGTCTCGCTGGTCATCGCTCCCGGAGAGATCGTCGCACTGGTCGGCAGTTCGGGCGCCGGAAAATCGACCATCACCGGGTTGCTGCAGGGCTTTTACGCGCCGACGCGCGGCCGGATCAGCATAGGCGGCACCGAT
>MKTG01000058.1 GCA_001897615.1 Burkholderiales bacterium 68-10 | reverse complement strand
CCGGCACTACCGCACTACCGATACACGATCACAGGAGTTTTTCATGCAGCCCGACATCAAGATAAGCGATATCCGGCCGATTCGGCAGACCTTCTCGCATATCGCGCGCCGATTCGGAGCCGACAAGCCGGCCACACGTTATCAAGAGGCGACGTTCGACCTGCAGCCTGAGGTCAACTTTCACTACAAGCCACTTTGGCAACCCCAGTACGACCTGTACGACGTGCGTCGTACTGCCATTGTGATGGGCGACTGGTATGCCTTCCGCGATCCCCGCCACTACTACTACGGCGTGTACGTCCAAGCGCGAGCCAGGCAGCAGGAGGTGCAGGAGAGCAATTTCGAGTTCGTCGACCGCCGCGGGATGCTACGTGACGCCGCGGAAGCTGACCGTGCGCTTCTGACCCGCCTGCTGGTGCCACTGCGCCACTATGAGTGGGGCGCCAACATGAACAACTGCGCCGTGGTGGCCTACGGCTACGGCGCGGCCATCACGCAGGCCGCGCAGTTTCACACCATGGATCGCCTCGGCCTGGCGCAGTACCTGACCCGGATCGGCCTGCTGCTGGACGGCAACGGCACTGCCGTACTCGACCAGGCCCGGCAGGATTGGCTGGGCGACCCGTGCTGGCAGGGCGTGCGGGCCTGCATGGAAGAGCTGTTCGTCACCGCCGACTGGTTCGAAGTGCTGCTAGCGCAGAACTTCCTCTTCGATGGCCTGGTGTATCCACTGGCCATGAGCCGCCTGGAGCAGGTGCTCGGCCCGCAGGCGGCCAGTGGCTACGCCCTGTGCACGGAGTTCGCCACCAACTGGCACGAAGAAAACGTCCGCTGGATGGACGCCAACCTGCGCACCGCGGCCGCCGAGTCGCCGGCCAACGCGGCCCTGCTCAAGCAGTGGATCGAACGCTGGTTGCCGGCGTGGATCGATGCGTTCTGGCCGTGGGCGACGGCGGCGTTCGGCGACCAGGCCGGAGCCGCCGTCGGCGAGGCCGTCGACGAACTGGTCGCGCGCGCCGAGCGCGCCGGCATCGCCGCGGTGGTTTCGTCGCCGTCCGCTCCGCGCGGAGGCAAGCCATGAACAACAACGTCTTCATCGCCTTGCAAACCAGCGACGAGGCACGCGCCATCATCGACGCGATCCTCGAGGACAACCCCGCCGCCACGCGCTCGGATTTTCCCGCCATGGTGCAGATCGACGCGCCAGGGAGGCTTGTCGTGCGGCGCGAGTCCGTGAGCGAACGCCTGGGTCGCGACTGGAACCTGCAGGAGCTGCACCTCAGCCTGATCTCGCTGTCGGGAAACATCGACGAAAGCGACGACGAATTCTGCCTGGTCCGCGGCTGACACCGTGCGGGCATCACATTCCGTACCGAAGAGAGCACCATGAACAAGCAAGCCTCCGATATCGCGATGAAAGGCGCAGACACCGCCAAGACAACCCCGCGCAAGCTGGGCCTCAAAGAGCGCTACAACCTGATGACGCGCGACCTCGGCTGGGACACCACCTACCAGCCGATGGACAAGGTCTTCCCGTTCGACGAGTTCGAGGGCATCAAGATCCACGATTGGGAAGGCTGGCAGGATCCGTTCCGGCTCACCATGGATGCCTACTGGAAGTTCCAGGGCGAAAAGGAACGCAAGCTCTACGCCATCATCGATGCCTTCCAGCAGAACAACGGCCACCTCAACGTCACTGATGGGCGTTACATCAATGCGCTGAAGCTGTTCTTCCAGGGCGTGTCGCCACTGGAATATGCCGCCAGCCGTGGCTATGCCCTGGCGGGTCGCAACCTGCGTGGGGTCGGTGCGCGGGTCGCCTGCCAGATGCAGGCGATCGACGAGCTGCGCCATGCGCAGACGCAGATCCACACCATCAGTCACTACAACAAGTTCTTCAGCGGCCTGCACGAAAACGTCCACATGTACGACCGCGTCTGGTACCTGTCGGTGCCCAAGTCCTACTTCGAGGACGCGATGACGGCCGGTCCGTTCGAGTTCGTTACGTCGATCTCGTTCTCGTTCGAGTACGTGCTGACCAATCTGTTGTTCATGCCCTTTATGTCCGGCGCCGCGTTCAACGGCGACATGGCCACGGTGACCTTCGGTTTTTCCGCGCAGTCGGACGAGTCGCGCCACATGACGCTGGGGTTGGAGATCGTGAAGTTTCTGCTGGAGCAGGACCCCGCCAACCTGCCGATCGTGCAGCGCTGGATCGACAAGTGGTTCTGGCGCGGTTACCGGCTGCTGGCGCTGGTGGCGATGATGATGGACTACATGCTGCCCAAACGCGTGATGTCCTGGTCGGAAGCCTGGGAGATCTACTTCGAGAAGAACGGCGGCGCGTTGTTCGAAGACCTGTCCCGCTACGGGGTGCGCATGCCGAAGTATCACGAGGTGGCGCAGAAGGAAAAAGCGCACCTGTCGCACCAGATCTGGAGCACGTTCTACAACTATTCGCATGCTGCGGCCCTGCACACCTGGATACCCAAGGACAGCGAGAAGGACTGGCTCTCGGAGAAATATCCCGACACCTTCGACAAGCTCTATCGCCCGCGTTTCAAGCACTGGGAAGACTTGGCGAAGAAAGACGAACGCTGGTTCAACGACGGGCTCCCGATGCTGTGCCAGGTCTGCCAGATTCCGATGGTGTTCACCGAGGTCGACACGGACCCGACGCGCATCAGCTTCCGCGAGAGCGACTACAAGGGCGCCAAGTACCACTTCTGCTCGGACGGCTGCAAGGACATCTTCGACTACGAGCCGGAGAAGTACGTCCAGGCGTGGCTACCGGTGCACCAGATATTCCAGGGCAACTGCGGCGGCGCCACCTTGCCCGAGGTGTTGGCCTGGTACCACTTCGAGCCAGGAGTCGACAACGGCGACTACGACCTGTCGCCCGACAGGGCCAACTGGGATCGCTGGACCGGCACCCGCGCCGCCGATTGAGACGGACTGCCAAACCTTACGAGGAGATTCGCGCATGGCCGTCAAGGCACTCGCACCCAATTACACCGGCGTTCCCCGCGACGCCGAGGAAAACTTCCACGGCAACCGCCTGCTCTACCTCCATTGGCGGAATCACCTGATGTTCGCCTCGCCGATCTGCATCCCGGTGCCGCCGGATATGCCCTTTGCCGTCTTGCGCGACGAGGTGCTGCCCGGTTTGTACGGCTCGCATCCGGACTTCGACAAGATCGACTGGGAAAAGGTGCAGTGGCAGCACGGCCAGGACGACTGGACGCCCGAACAGGCCAAGAGCTTGGCGGACAACGGCCTGGTGCACAAATCACTGGTGCAGTTTCGCACACCAGGGCTGACCGGCATCGCCGGCAGTGGTTCGTAAGGAGTCGCTGCATGACCTACCAGCTCATCATCGAGCCCATGGGGCAGACCGTGGAGGTCGAGCAAGACCAGACCATCCTCGATGCCTGCCTGCGTCGGGGCGTGTGGTTGCCGCATGCGTGCTGCCATGGGCTTTGTGGCACCTGCAAGGTGAAGGTCGTGCAAGGCGAGTTCGAACAAGGCAACGCCAGTCCATTTGCCTTGATGGATTTCGAACGGGAGGAGGGCCAGGCGCTGGCTTGCTGCGCGACCCTGCTCGACGATGCGGTGATCGAAGCGGATGTCGATGAGGACCCGGATGCGCTTTACCTCCCGTTGGAGGACCACCAGGCTGAGGTTGTACGAATCGAGGATCTGACACCTACGGTCAAGGGCATTTGGCTGCGCCCTGACCGACCCGTGTCATTCCAGGCTGGCCAGTACCTCAACCTCCACCTGCCGGACGTCGAAGGGCCGCGCGCGTTTTCGCTGGCCAATGCGCCGGGCGAGGAACTGATCGAACTGCACGTGCGCAAGGTGCTGGGTGGTGCTGCCACAGGCTGGCTGCACGACGCGCTGAGGACCGGCGACCGACTGCATCTGACGGCGCCGATGGGCCGTTTCTTCGTACGCAAGTCGGCCGCCCTGCCGGTGATCCTGGTGGCCGGCGGCTCGGGCCTTTCCAGCCCGAAATCGATGCTGGCCGATTTGCTGGCTGAAGACTTCCCGCACGACATCTGGCTGTTCCAGGGCGCGCGGGACCGCGGCGAGTTGTACTTCGCCGAGCACTTCGAGCAGCTCGCGGCGGAGCATCCGCGGCTGCACTACGTGCCGGTGCTGTCCAACCTCGCCGACGATGATCCGTGGACCGGCGCGCGGGGATTCGTGCATGAAGAGTTGAAGCGGCGCTTCAGCCAGGACGGCGGCGCCAGTGCGGATTTCCGCGGCCACCAGGCCTACCTGTGCGGCCCGCCGCCGATGATCGAGGCCTGCATCGCAACCCTGATGCAGGGGCGCTTGTTCGAGCGCGACATCTACACCGAAAAATTCATCACCGCCGCCGATGCCGCCGCGTCGTCGCGGCGCAGCCCGCTGTTCCGGGCCTTGTAGGAGATGCCGATGCGAATCGATGCGGCAACCTGCGAAAACCAATGCGGCGACGCCCCCGCGTCGTCGCTGCAGCCAACGGTGACCGTCGCCTGCAGCGGCGAAAGCTACCTCTGTCGGGGCGACGAGAGCCTGCTGTGCGGCATGTTGCGGCTC
>MKTG01000057.1:186297-189425 GCA_001897615.1 Burkholderiales bacterium 68-10 | reverse complement strand
TGTCCATCACCTCCAGGAACAAGCCTGAAGACATAACGCACGAACAGCAAAACGGTTGTCATGTATTTAGAGAATATCAATAATGAGCACAGCCGATTCCTGGTCCACCATCCGGTTGCATCACTTGCGCGATCTGCTCGCGGTCGTGGAAACCGGAAGCTTGCGGGCGGCCGCCCGCAAGCTTGGGCTGACGCAGCCGTCGCTGACGAAGAGCCTGCGCCAGCTCGAAGAGCAGACGGCGCTGGCGTTGCTCGTGCGTAGCAAGCACGGGGTGACGTTGACCAGCGCGGGCCAGCACCTGGTCGAACGGGCCCGCCTGATCGAGTCCGAGCTGCGACGCACCGCCGAAGATCTGGAGCTGTTGCGTGGAGGTACCGTCCGATCGGTGTCGGTGGGGGTGTCCATGGCCACGCCGCTGGACTTCATTGCGCGCGCAGTTGCCGCGCTCCATCAGCAAGATCCTGGCCTGAGCGTGCAGATTTTCGAAGGCGTTCAGGCCAAGATGATCGCCGACGTGCGCCAGGGGGTCGTCGATTTCGCAATCATGCCGGTGACCCAGCGCGATCCGCTCCTGGACTTGCGGGCGCGACCGTTGTTTCATACGCGCGTCGTGGTTGTTGGCCGCGCTGGCCACCCCTGTGCCTCGGCGCGGAGCCTGGCTGAGCTGACCGGTTGTCACTGGATCACGCCCCACCGCCGCGGGGTGCTCGATGGCATGGTCGAACGCTTGGCGACTGGCATGCAACTGCCGCCGTTCAATCGCCCGATCCAATGCGATTCATCGCCGATGTACTGGGATCTGATTGCCCACACCGATCTGCTGGGACTGTCGTTGGCGACCAAGCTGGACGACAACTCGGTGGCAGGCGCTCAAATCATCTACGACGGCCCTCCACTGCGCGAAGTGTCTGTTTCGCTGGTTCATCGCACCGATTTCCCTCAGAACGTCATCGCCGGCGAGCTGGCTCGGCGATGCCGCGAAGAAGCCGCGATCTATGCCCACCGTCGTGCAGGATCGATGTCTGTGCGGACTTGATCTGACGCTTTAACCACCGGTTATCACGCGCCTGTCGCGCCTGTCTATGGAAGCGCGGCGCTCGGCGGTACCTTATCGCCACGCGCTCCCGCATCGGATCGCTGCTCACCTCTATCGCGCGACTGCCCGGCTGGATCGCCTCGCTCTCGATTCGGCGGCTTGCCGCGCAGGCCGGGCGGCGCCGCAAGCGGAGATATCGGGCTTTTTCAAAGGCATACACCATGGACCCTGTCTACATCGTCGGCATTGGCATGACGCCGCTTGGGCGGCATATCGAAAAATCGGTCAAGCAATTGACCCGGATCGCCATCGACGCCGCACTGGCGGACGCCGGCTGCGCCAAGGAGGTGATCGATGCCGCCTGGTTTTCCAATACCCGTCAGGGCTTGATGGAAGGCCAGCATGGCATTCGCGGTCAGTGTGCGTTGCGCGCCTACGGTTTTGAAGGGCTGCCGATCATCAACACCGACAATGCCTGCGCCAGTTCCACCACCGGGCTCAATCAGGCTGTCGCCTATCTGCGCGCCGGCATGGCCGAAGTGGCGCTGGTCGTTGGTGCGGAAAAAATGAACTATCCCGAAAAGCGGGGCCTGATGTTCGAGGCGTTCAGAGGCTCAATGGATCTGGACCTTGGGGAGGAGCAGCTCAAGCGCAGCATTGCGCTTGCCGCCGACTTGCCCCTGCCGCCTGAAGCGCAAGCCGATGTTGGTGAACGCAGCATCTTCATGGATGCCTATGCCGCCAGCGCACGCTACCACATGCTCAAGCATGGACTGACGCAGCGCCAGCTTGCAGCGGTTGCTGCGAAGAACCATTGGCACGCGTCGATGAATCCGCTGTCGCACTACCGGACGCCGCGTACGATTGAAGAGGTGCTGGCCGACCGCATCGTCGCGTGGCCGCTGACGCGTGCGATGTGCGCGCCCATCAGCGATGGGGCGGCAGCGCTCGTGGTCTGCTCCAGGGACGCGCTGGCGCGCTTCAACCGAAAGCGTGCGGTTCGGGTTCTGGCCACTACGCTTGCTTCGGGCGTCGTTCACGCACCCGACGATGAGCAGAAGAAGGTGCCGCGACTGGCTGCGTTGAAGGCCTTCGAGCAAGCCGGTGTAGGACCTGAGGACATCTCGCTGGCTGAAGTCCACGACGCCACCGCGTTCGGTGAGGTCAAGCACATCGAAGCGCTGGGGTTGTGTCCTGTCGGTGAGGGCGGCGCCATGACCGAGCGTGGAGAGACCCGGCTTGGTGGTCGTGTGCCGGTCAACCCCTCCGGTGGACTGCTGGCCAAGGGGCATCCGGTCGCTGCCACCGGCGCCATCCAGGTGCACGAACTGGTGACGCAGTTGCGCGGTGAAGCGGGCGAGCGGCAGGTGGCTGGTGCCCGCATTGCCGTGGCTGGCAATGGGGGCGGCAGCTACGACGGAGAAGAGGCCGTCTCGGCGACGACCATCCTGGGTCAGGCCTGAATTCGGATGGCTTGCGGATGAACGTCAGGCAACTGTTCGATCTGTCCGCGCGAGTGGCGCTCGTGACCGGAGGCTCCCGCGGTCTGGGCTTGCAAATGGCGCACGCACTGGGGGAGATGGGCTGCCGTGTGGCGATCGCCGCGCGCAAGCAGGCTGAACTGATTGAGTCGGAGGCGACGCTGAAGGCAGCAGGGATCGAGGCTGCAGGTTTTGCCTGCGATCTGCAGCAAGCGGCTGCCGCCCCGGAGCTGGTCAGCGCCGTGCTCAACCGCTTCGGCACCATCGACATCCTGGTGAACAACGCCGGCACGACGTGGGCGGCGCCGGCCGAGGACTACCCGGACGAGGCGTGGCACAAAGTCATGCGACTCAACATCGACGCGCCTTTCTTTCTTTCTCGCGAGGTAGGGCGACGCTGCATGATCGCGCAGCGCAGCGGCAAGATCATCAATCTTGCGTCGGTTGCTGGGCTGCGGGGAACGCGGCCAGGCGTCCACACCATCGCCTACAACACCTCAAGGGCGGCGCTCATCAATTTCACCCGCACTCTCGCCTGCGAGTGGGGACCATACGGCATCAATGTCAACGCGATCTGTCCGGGGTTTTTCCCGTCGAAGATGTCAGCGGGT
>MKTG01000057.1:178912-186289 GCA_001897615.1 Burkholderiales bacterium 68-10 | reverse complement strand
ACTGGGCCGTCTCGGAAGCAACGAGGACTTGAAGGGTGCGGTCGTTTTCCTGGCAAGCGAGGCCTCCAGGCACGTCAGCGGCCAGGTGCTGTCGGTCGACGGCGGCGCATCCGCGTCCTGATCATGAGCGGTCCGGTGTGGGCTCTCTCGAATGTGTCTCCTGGTGCGGTGCGGTCGTTCGACAACGCACGCATCCAAATGTCGCGCAATACGGGCGGCGATGGACGACCCTGATTACCGCCGGTGAGCGCGCAGGGGCGGCGGCTGTCTTTTTCACACCCATGGATCGGATGAAGATTTCCCGATGGTGGTTTCACCGATCGATCTACAGAGATGAGGAAACACGTGGAACAAAGAATCTTCAATCCGATTGTTGAACGGATGTCGCGTTCCGAGCTGGAAGCGTTGCGCTGGCGGCGGCTGCGTTCGACCCTGGAGCGCACCTACGCTGCCAGTCCGTTTTACCGCAAGCGGATGCAGCGCGCAGGTGTGACGCCGGACGATATCCGGACGCCGGAAGACTTCCGCAATCGCGTGCCGATGGTCGACAAGCTCGACGTTCTCGCCGATCAACGTGAGCATCCGCCGCTCGGCTCGGCGATTGCGGTGCCCGATGCGTTGCTCGAGTACTGCTTTCTGACCAGCGGCACCTCGGGCAAGGGGCAGGAAGTCCACGCCTACACAGGTGCGGATGTCACCGAATCGCTGACGAGCTGGGCATCCTCGCTGCACTGGGCGGGGGTGATGCCGGGTGACGTTGCTTACCACATGGTGCCGATTGGCGTGACGGCGGGGCCTGTCACCCTGCTCGCCAGTTTCCAGCGCTATGGGCTGCGTACCTTTGCGGTCGGCAACATGGAAGGCGAAGCGCGGCTCGAGATGATGCGGCGCTTTCCTCCCAACTTCTTCTCCACGGGGCCGGTTTATCTGCGACGGCTCACAACAATCTGCCGCGAGATGGGAATCGACCCTCGGCGCGACTTTCCCGCACTGAAGGCGATCAAGCTGGGCAGTTTTGGTTTCGATGTGCCATGGGCGCGCGAAATGGAAGCGTTCTGGGGTGCGAAGCTGATCGACACCTACGCGTCGACACAGTGCGGCGGCGGCATTGCCAGCACTTGCGAGCATGGTACGTATCTTGCAGACGGTCGACGCGGCATGATGCATTTTCCCGAGCACAAGGTGTGGGCCGAAGTGTTGAACCCGCAGACCGGGGAGCCGGCGCGCGAAGACGAGGAGGGTGAGGTCATCCTGACCGCGTTTGGACGCGAAGCGATGCCGATCCTGCGCTTTCGGACGGGTGACAAGGTTGTCTTCAAATCGCACAGACAGTGCGCATGCGGCCGACCCTTCGACGGCATTGAGGCCGGTACCGTCTCGCGCTACGACACGATGCTGAAGATTCGCGGCATGAATCTGTGGCCTGAGGCGGTGGATGCGATTGTTCTCGCGCATCCGGAAATCGACGAATACAACGGTCGCCTCGGCGTTGCGGACAACGGCCGTGAAGTTGCCAGAGTGTTGGTTGAGTTCAAGGCCACCGCGTCCTCCAGTGCGGCGCATCGGGCGCACGTGCTCGAACAGTTGCGCTCGCAAATCAAGGAGTGCACTGGGGTGGGGATGGAAGTGTGCGAAGCGGCCTCGGGTGAAGTCGAGCGTTTCGCTTACAAGGAAAAACGATGGAAAGATCAACGTCGGGAGCAGCTGTGAACGCCCTTGCCCAAATCGACACCGAAGCGTTGCTGCAACGCTTGCAGGCGCTGCAAGCGCAAGTGACCGCCATCGGCTACCCAAGGGGCGAAGACCTCGTGGGTCGCGAACTTGATCTGATTGATCGGGCGCTGCGACGGCTGCTGCGCGAACTTGGCGAACGCGACAGCGTGGACCCCTGAGTCTTTCCCGGAAGTCCATTTGAATCTTGCGTGACTGATTCTTTGCCGTTTTGCAATTTCAGGGAGGTTGATCATGAAGACTCGCGTGACCGATTTACTCGGAATACGCTACCCGATCATCCAAGGCGGGCTTCAGGGGTTGGGTCGAGCCGAGTTGGCGGCCGCGGTGTCTGCCGCGGGCGGGCTGGGACTCATTACCGCGGGTTGCTTCGATACCCGGGCCGAGCTGGAAGCCGAGATCGCCCGCGCCCGCGCACTCACGGACCAGCCGGTCGGCGTGAACATCTCGATCGGCACGCGGCGCAATATGAGCGAGTTCGTCGATTGCATTTGCGACCTGGGCGTCCGCGTCGTTTTCACTTCGGGACACAATCCCGAGCCCTTTGTAGAGCGCGTCAAGCGCCATGGCATGAAGTGGATCCACGTTGCGCCGGCGGTGCGTTTCGCCCACAAGGCGCAAAACCTGGGCGCCGATGGTGTCGTGCTGGTTGGCTTCGAAGCGGGCGGTCACCCGGGGATGGACGACATAGCCTTGTCGGTGCTGATTCGAAAAACCTCGGCCGAACTCGACATCCCGGTGATCGCGGCCGGTGGAATCAGTGATGGCCGCAGCATGCTGGCCGCTCTCGCCTGGGGTGCGGAAGGTGTTCAGATCGGCACGCGTTTCGTACTGACACGTGAATCCGTGCTGCATACCGACATGAAACAGGCGTTGCAGCAGGCGAGCGAGCACGACACCGTGATGATCGAACGCTCGCTGCGCAAAGCTCGCCGGGTCCTGCGTACGCCCCAGGCCGAAACCGTGCTCGAACTCGAACGCCAGGGCGCCGGATTTGAACAATTGCGCCACATCATTGGCGGAGCGGCCTATCTGGAGACGATTCTCCAGGGACGAACCGATCGCGGCGTGCTGTCAACCGGTCAGTGCATCGGCCTGCTTGACGACGTACCGTCGGCCGGCGACGTCGTGCGGCGGATCGTCGCCGAATCGGCCGTGGTGCTCGATCGGTTGAACGACATCGCCAACCCGCCCGTCACCCTTCAGTAACCTGTGCAAACGCCCTCTGGGCTTTTTTTTCGTCTGGATCGACATCCGGGACGCAGTGATCGGCGGCTCTCCCCTGCAAAGGCACGCCCGAGATTTGAGGCCGTGCGGTCGATGGCGTCATGAACGGGTGTTCGACGCAGTCCCTGGATCGGTATCCGTGGTGATCCGGAGCAATGCAGTCCGCCAGAAAAAAAGCAGCCGCTGAGCGGCTGCTTCTGGAGGAGGCACCGTTTTGTAGCTGTCAGCGGGCGCGGCCAGCCCACTCCGAGGTGACGGATTGCAGCCCCTGATACCCGGGGTCGGCTTTCATGCACTCCAGCAGTTCGTCGGCGTATGTCCAGGAGTCATTCAGATTCGTGTCCTCGGCGGTCCGGCACGCGAGCTTGGTAACCTGCACGGCTTCCTGACGCATTCCGGCAATCTTGGTCGCCATTGCCCGGGCTTCGTCCATCAGCTTGTCGGGTGCCGTGACCCGGTTGGCCAGGCCGATCCGGTAGGCTTCGTTGCCGTCGATGAACTCACCCAACAAGCACAGCTCCAGCGCTTTGTTGTAGCCGACCCGCCGGGCCAGCCCTGTCGTCACCGAACCTTTGCCAATGGCAATTTTCAGGTTCTTGACATGGGAATCCGTAAATTGCGCTGTTTCCGAAGCGATGATGATGTCGCATGCGAGGGCGAGTTCGAGTCCACCCGCCGTGGCGACACCATCGACAGCGGCAATCACGACCTTGGGCGACCAGAGGAGGTTGGTGTACTTGGGTGCAATGAGCCGCGGCCGCTTGAACCACAGCCGACCTGCGGGGGTGTTCGCCTGGAACAACTGGTCTTCCTTGCGCTGCAGCGGTCCGATGTGATCCGGGTAGTCCCAGCGCGGTATGCCGAGCGTGTCGTCCTTGAGATCCCCACCAGCGCTGAAGCAGGGGCGCCCGTCGGGGCGCGGGGATCCAGTGATGATCAGACACTTGACGTCGTCGTCCTGAAGAGCTTCGTGAATCGCCAGACCCATCTCCTCGTTGAGCTTTCGGCTGAAGGCATTCAGCCGCTCCGGGCGGTTCAGTGTGATGACGACGTAGCCCTCATCGGCCTTCTCGTATTTCAGGGTTTCGAAATCCATGGGAATCCTCGCTTTCAATGATTGAGTGGGTAGACAACGCGTTCCAGCGTGTCCTGCGGGCGTGAGCGGTATGCGCCATTCATCTGGCGATGGCTGATTGAGTCGTCAGCGCGGCGCAGTCGGTGATCAGTTGAAGCTGATCGCACCTGGCTTGACGTTTTTCTGGAACTCGGCAATCTCGCGTTGGATGCGTTCTCGCATAGCCGCTGGACTGGTATCTGGAACCACGGACGCCACACCGTCTTTGTTCAAGGCTGCGCGCACCTCGGTCGACTGCAGCGCCTCGTCGATGGCAGCGACCAATTTTTTCTCGATCGCCGGTGGCAGGCCACGCGGTGCGGCAAATCCAACCCACGGCTGCACCTCAAGGGGGATGCCCAGCTCCTGAAGGGTCGGCACGTCCGGCAGCTGTGCCCAACGCTCGGGCGATGTCACCGCCAGCGGGCGCAGGCGCCCTGCGCGGATCAACGGCAGCGAGCCGGTGTCCGCGAAGCCCACCTCGGCCTGACCTCCGATGACGTCCTGCAGGGCAAGCGCCAGGCCGCGGTAAGGCACGAAGGTGACATCGATGCCGGTGAGTGTCTTCAGACTCTCGAAGGCAATCCGGAAGATGGAACCACCCGTTGGCGCTGCATAGTTCAGCTTGCCTGGCTGGGCGCGCGCGACTCGCAACAGATCCTGCACCGAGTGGATGTCGGTCTTGGGTCCCGCAACAAGGACCGTCGTGGCGTCGTATGCGACGCCCAGCATCGTCATGTCGTTGGCCGAGTAGTTGGCACTCGCAGGGTCCAGCAGGGGACTGATCCAGGTGCTGGCCTGCAGCGCCAGGCCGATGGTGTAGCCGTCGGGGGCCGATCGGACCATTTGTTCGGTACCGATGAGCATTCCGGCACCCGGCTTGTTGACCATGACCAGCGGCTGGCCGAGTATTTTTCCAACCTTTTCGGTGACGATGCGTGCTTTCGAATCCACCGATCCTGGCGGGAAAGGCACTATGACCTGAATCGGCCGGGTCGGCCATCCCTGTGCAGAAACCGGGGCCGCAGCCGACAGGGTCAATGCCAGAATCCAGAGCCAATGCAGGATTTTCATGATGTCACATCGCTTTGATAGAGTCGCGGAATGTTCAGGCGGTACAGCCCGAGTCGGAAGACAACCACGCTGCGCGGGTGATCACCATGGGTAATGTGCGGCGGTCCGCCAACGGAGTGACTTGCGTCACTGCAAGGATCTTGGTGCCGCGGCGGCGCCGGTTCGGGTCAAGTTAGTGACTGGATCAATCCGCGCTCGCGCAGCGCCGCCAGCGTGTCGCCGATCGATACCCCCACGCGCACCGGCACCCGCCCCGGCTCGGCCGTCAGGTGGCGCAGCCCGCCCATGGCCTCGCCTACCACGCCAAAGCCCGGCAGGTCGCGGTACGGCCCGCTCTGGCCGTAGCCCGACACGCGCAGGATCACCAGCCCGGGGTTGAGCGCGTGCAGCTGCTCGGGCGCCATGTCCCAGCCCTCCAGCGTGCCGGGGCGGAAGTTTTCGATCAGCACGTCGGCCTCGGCGATCAGCTGGCGCGCCAGCTGCTGCCCCTCGGGCTGGCGCAGGTCGATCGCCACCGAACGCTTGTTGCGCGACTGCACCTGCCACCACACCGAGGTGCCTGCCTTCAGCAGCCGCCAGCCGCGCAGCGGGTCGCCGCTGCCGGGCGGCTCGATCTTGATCACCTCGGCGCCGAAGTCGCCCAGCGTCTTGCCGGCAAACGGCCCGGCGATCAGCTGGCCCATCTCGATCACGCGCAGGCCGGCCAGGGCGGCGCTGGGTTGGGGGTTCATGCGGTCGTCTCCATGTCGTGGGTGCGGCGCGCGTCCGTGCCGCGGATGGTCGGGCGCGCGCCGCGCGGCGGTTTGTGCAACAGTATGGCCCTTCCACCGCCGCCCGCCCGCCCGCCGCCATGAAGCTGCTGTTCGTTGCCGACCCGATCGAGTCCTTCAAGATCCACAAGGACACCACCTTCACCATGATGCGCGAAGCCGCCCGGCGCGGCCACGCGCTGGCGGTGTGCGAGCCGCGCCAGTTGCGCTGGCAGACCGGCCAGCCGGTGACCGCCGAGGTGCGCGACATCGCGCTGACGGGCGACGAGCCGCACTGGTTCGCCGAGCAGGGCCGACGCACCCAGGCGCTGCGCGACTTCGACGCCGTGCTGATGCGCAAGGACCCGCCGTTCGACGCCGAATTCACCTACGCCACCCATCTGCTGGAGCAGGCCGAGCGCGAGGGCGCGCGCGTCATCAACCGCCCGGCGGCGCTGCGCAACCACCCGGAGAAGCTGGCCATCATGGAGTGGCCGCGGTTCATCGGCCCGACCCTGGTCACGCGCGAGGCCGAGGCGGTGCGGCGCTTTCACGCCGAGCACGGCGAGATCATCCTCAAGCCGCTGGACGGCATGGGCGGCATGGGCATCTTCCGCGTCGGCCCGGACGGGCTGAACCTGGGCTCGATCATCGAGACGCTCAACCACCATGGCGCCACCACGCTGATGGTGCAGAAGTTCCTGCCCGAGATTGCCGCCGGCGACAAGCGCGTGCTGATCATCGACGGCGAGCCGGCGCCCTTCGTGCTGGCGCGCATCCCGCAGGGCAGCGAGATCCGCGGCAACCTGGCGGCCGGCGGCAAGGGCGTGGCCCAGCCCATCACCGACACCGACCGCGCCACCGCGCGCGCCATCGGCCAGGCGCTGGCCCCGCGCGGGCTGCTGCTGATCGGGCTGGACATCATCGGCACCCGGGTGACCGAGATCAACGTCACCAGCCCCACCGGCTTTCGCGAAATCCTCGACCAGACCGGCTGCGACGTGCCGGCGCTGTACCTGGACGCGGTCGAGAAGGCGGCCGCGCGTTGATCGCTCGATATTCAGGAAATATGGTTGAAAGCGGCTTGCAGCATGCACCAGCAGCTTCTCGATTCATAGCAACCTGGCGAAGGCCGGACCACGGTCGCTGACCTGCCACCCCCCCATGCCCGACACCGACCGCCCGGCCAGCGCCGACGCCGCCCCGCCCGCCGACGAGCTGGGCGCGCTGGCGCCGTTTCGCCATGGCGTGTTCACCATGCTGTGGGGCACCTGGCTGATCGCCAACCTGTGCATGTGGATGAACGACGTGGCGGCCGCCTGGCTGATGACCACGCTCACCGCCACGCCGATCTGGGTGGCCCTGGTGCAGACGGCGGCCACGCTGCCGGTGTTCCTGCTGGGCCTGCCCTCGGGCGCGCTGGCCGACATCCTGGACCGCCGGCGCTTCCTGCTGTTCACGCAGATCTGGGTGGCGGTGGTG
>MKTG01000057.1:135432-178900 GCA_001897615.1 Burkholderiales bacterium 68-10 | reverse complement strand
GGCGCTGCGCTGGCCGGTGTTCGCCGCCATCGTGCCCGAGCTGGTGCCACGCACCAAGCTGCCGGCGGCGCTGGCGCTCAACGGCGTGTCGATGAACGCCGCGCGCATCCTGGGGCCGCTGGTGGCCGGCGCCCTGATCGCCGGCGCCGGCAGCGCCTGGGTGTTCCTGCTCAACGCGGCGCTGTCGGTGGCAGCGGCGCTGATCATCTCGCGCTGGCGGCGCGAGCACCGGCCCCACCCGCTGGGCCGCGAGCCCCTGCCCGGCGCCATGCGCGTGGGCCTGCAGTACGTGCGCCAGTCCTACCACCTGAAGGGGGTGATGCTGCGCGTGTCCATCTTCTTCTTTCACTCCACCGCGCTGATGGCGCTGCTGCCGCTGGTGGCGCGCCTGGTCGAGGGCGGCGGCGCCGGCACCTTCACCACCCTGCTGGCGGCGATGGGCGCCGGCGCGGTGGCCTCCACCTTCGTGCTGCCCGCGCTGCGCCGGCGCCTCTCGCGCGATCACCTGGTGCTGGCCGGCGCGGTCACGCAGGCCCTCGGCATGGCGGTGATGGCCGTCAACAGCCACCTGTGGGTCGGCGTGCTGGCCATGGCGCTGGGCGGCGCGGCCTGGCTGACCACCGCCAACTCGCTCAGCGTGTCGGCCCAGCTCAGCCTGCCCGACTGGGTGCGCGCGCGCGGCATGTCGATGTACCAGATGGCCATCATGGGCGCCAGCGCCCTGGGCGCCGCCGTGTGGGGCCAGGTGGCCACCTGGAGCAGCGTGCCGGTGGCGCTGGGCCTGGGCGCGGCCAGCGGCAGCGCCGCCATGGCGCTGGCCATGCGGCGCTGGCCCGACCACGGCGTGATGGAAGACCCGCGCCCGGCCGGCGCGCAGCCGCGCCCCAGCGTCAGTGAGCCGCCCGAAAGCGGCCACGTGCTGGTGACCATCGAATTCCAGATCGACCCGGCGCGCGCGCCGGCCTTCCGCGCCCTGATGGAGGAAAGCCGCCGCGCGCGCCTGCGCCAGGGCGCGCTGGCCTGGGAGCTGCTGGCCGACATCAACGATCCGGGGCGCTTTGTCGAGGTGATCGAGGACGATTCCTGGACCGAGCACCTGCGGCGCTTCGAGCGCGTCAGCGTGGACGACGCCGCGCTGCGCGAGCGCAAGCTGGCCTTCCACATCGGCGCGCAGCCGCCCGTCATCCGGCGCGCGGTGCGCGAGAGCACGGTGCGCGCCGAGCGCAGCGAGGCGTTGTAGAAAACCGGGCTCTACGCGCGAATGATGGTGATGGCCTGCAAGACAAGGCTTTGAATGGTGGTTTATTGGAAACCGCCAACATCCGAACGCAGAGGACGCAGAGGTTTCGCAGAGGGCGCAGAAAGCAAGAAGATCCATCGGTTTTCTTAGCGTCCTCTGCGGTGCGGCACTGATCGAGCACCTCACCATCATTCGCGCGTAGAGCCGAAAACCGGCTTGCAGGGCTCGCCGAAACAGCGCCAGCAGCTATTGATTTTGCAGTAATCGCCACCGCCGCAAAGGCGTTCACCGTGCCTGCAAGGCCCCGTCCACGAACACCTTCAGCTGGCCCGGCTCGAAGGCCGTCCACCGCTCGTCGCGGGTCAGCGGCTGGGTGGCGATCACCGCCACGCGGTCGGTGGGCGTGGTGCAGTCGGCGAAGTTGATGCTCAGGTCCTCGTCGGCCAGGCGGGCGCTGGCAAAGGGGTGGCGCCGCTCGATGTAGGACAGCTGGGTGCTGGCGTGCGCCCACAGCGCCTGGCCGTTGGACAGCAGCATGTTGAAGGTGCCGTGGCGGGCGATTTGCGGCAGCAGCTCGCGCAGCGTGCGCGTCAGCTCGGCCACCGACGGCACGTCGGCGTGCGCCTTGGCCAGCTCCTGCAGCAGCCAGCAGAAGGCCAGCTCGCTGTCGGTGCCGCCCACCGGCCGAAAGTGGCCGTGCAGGCGCGGCGCGTGGTCCTTCAGGTCGCCGTTGTGGGCGAACACCCAGTAGCGGCCCCACAGCTCGCGCACGAAGGGATGGCAGTTCTCCAGCGTCACCGCGCCCACCGTGGCCTTGCGGATGTGCGAGATGACGTTGCGGCTCTTGATTGGGTAGCGGCGAATCAGCGCCGCCACCGGCGAATCGGCCGCCGCCCCGGGGTCGAGGAACACGCGCGCGCCGCGCCCCTCGAAGAACGCGATGCCCCAGCCGTCGGCATGGTGGTCGGTGCGCCCGCCGCGCTGCGCGAAGCCGGAAAAGCTGAAGCTCACGTCGGTCGGCGTGTTGCAGTTCATCCCCAGCAGCTGGCACATGGCCGGCAGTTTATCGGGCCGCGGCAGCGCCCGGCGCCCCCAGGTGGCGTGCCGCCAGCATGGCCAGCGCGCACAGCGCGGCCAGCATCAGGAACACCTCGTCGAACGCCGCCAGCCGCGCCGCCGTGGGCGCGCCATCGGTCAGCGAGGCGCCGTGCGCCGCCAGCCGCCATTCCAGCGCGATGCCGCACAGGCTGATGCCGGCCGCCCCGCCCAGCGTGCGCACGAAGTTGATGACGCTGGAGCCCTGCGGGATCAGCGCCAGCTCCAGCCCGCGCATGGCACCCAGGTTGAGCGAGGGCAGGATGAAGCCCAGCCCGACGCGCCCGATGAGGCTGAGCGCCATCAGGTGCCACAGGCTGGCGCCCAGGCCCACCGTCACCATGGCGGCGAACGACAGCGCCAGCAGCGCCAGCCCGGTGTTGACCAGGCCGCTGGCCGGCAGGCGGTCGGCCCAGCGCGCCACCAGCGGGATGGTGGCCGCCAGCACCAGGCCCGAGGGCAGCAGGATGCCGCCCACGCTGGAGGCCGACAGCCCCAGCCCCATCTGCATGTACACCGGCAGCAGGTAGGTGGAGCCGAACAGCGCCGTGCCATAGATCAGCGCCACCAGCGCGCCCATGGCAAACGGCCGCCAGGCAAACAGGCGCAGGTTCATCAGCGGCGCCCGCCCCGTGCGCGCGCAGCGGCGCTGCCAGCCGATGAAGCCGGCCAGGCAGGCCCCGGCGCCGGCCAGCAGCGCCGCCGCCTCGGCGGCCGGGCCGGCGCGCAGCGCCACCAGGCCGTTGAGCAGGCTCAGCGTGCCGGCGCTGCCCAGCAGCAGGCCCACGCCGTCCAGTGCCTCGTCGCGCCGCGTGGCGGCGCCGCCCGGCGCGGTGGTGGGCACGTAGCGGCGCGCCAGCCACAGCGCCAGCAGGCAGAACGGCGCCACCATGAAGAAGATCGAGCGCCAGCCGAACCAGTCCACCAGCACGCCGCCGATCGACGGCCCCAGCGCCGGCGCCAGCACCACGCCCATGCCGAACACCCCGCTGGCGCGGCCCTGCTCGTGCGGCTCGAAGGCGCGCATGATGATCACCGCCGGGATCGGCTGCACCACGCCCGCGGCCAGCCCCTCGGCCACGCGCGCGGCCAGCACCAGCGGGTAGCTCTGCGCCAGCCCGCCCAGCACGCCGCCGGCCAGCAGCAACGCCATGCAGCCGTTGTAGGTGGCGCGGTAGCCAAAGCGCGCCAGCAGCCAGGGCGTGGTCAGCATCGACACCGTCATCGCCACCATGAAGCCGCTGCTGACCCACTGGGCGCGCGCCTGCCCCAGCGTGAACTGCTGCGACAAGCCCGGGATCGCCACGTTGACCACGGTGGACGACATGATCGAGGCCATGGTGCCCACCATCACCGCCAGCAGCAGCCAGCGGTAGCGCGTGCCGTGGCGCGCGCGCAGCGCCTCGGCCGAACCGGGCGGGGGCGCGCCCGCGTCGTCCATGGCCGGGCCGCCCATCACGCCGCCGGCCCGGCGCAGGCGGGGCACAGGCAGGCCTGCCCGCGCGCCCGCGCCGGCACCCGCGCCAGCTGCCGTGGGTCCACGCGCTGTTGCATGCACCAGCACGGCGGCGCGGGCTGGCCGGTGGCGCGCGCCAGCGCCTGGGCGCACCGGTTCGGCTGCCCGCACAGGGGGCAACGCGTGGGGTCGGGCATGGGCTCGGGCGGCGTCATCCGGGTGGTATTCTGCGGGATGAAGCGCCGCGCTGCCCGCGCGGCACAGGCATTCGGCAAATCGCAGGAGAGAGTGACCATGAGCCAAGCCCTGACCGCCCCCCAGCTCGACGAGCTGAAACAACGGCTGCTGGCCCGCCGCCAGGAGCTGCACGCGCAGATGGCGCAAAACCGCGCCAACCTGGCGCCGGCCGAGAACACCGCCGGCAGCGTGTCGCAGGACGAGAACGCCCGCCTGGCCAACCAGACGCGCGAGGTCGACACGCGCCTGACCGCGCTGGACGCCGACGAGCTGGCGCGCATCGACCGCGCGCTGGAGGCCATGGACGCCGGCGACTACGGCCTGTGCGACGCCTGCGGCTGCGCCATCCCGTTCGAGCGCCTGAAGATCGAGCCCATGACGCAGCACTGCGTGGCCTGCAAGTCGGCCTGGGAGCACAAGAAGGGCATCGCCCGCGCCTGAGACCGCGCCGGCATGAAAAACGGGCGCCGCGGCGCCCGTTTTTCATGTCGAAACAAGCTGTAGCGCCCGTCTGTCGAGCGCCAGCAGCTATCATTTTTCATGCACCGGCCTTGACCTTCTGGCGCCAGGCGTGCAGCAGCGGCTCGGTGTAGCCGCTGGGCTGCTCGACGCCCTTGAACACCAGATCGCACGCGGCCTGGAAGGCAGCGGAGGTGTCGAAGTGGTCGTGCATGCGGCGGTACAGCGGGTCGCCGCCGTTCTGCTGGTCGACCAGCGCGGCCATGCGTTGCAGCGTGGCCCGCACCTGGCCTTCGCTGACCACGCCGTGCAGCAGCCAGTTGGCCATGTGCTGGCTGCTGATGCGCAGCGTGGCGCGGTCTTCCATCAGGCCGACGTGGTGGATGTCGGGCACCTTGGAGCAGCCCACGCCCTGGTCGACCCAGCGCACCACGTAGCCCAGGATGCCCTGGGCGTTGTTGTCCAGCTCCTGCTGCTTCTCGGTCGCGGTCCACTTGTCCTGGCTGACCACCGGGATGGTGAGCAGGCCGCTCAGCAGCTCGTCGCGCAGGGCCTTCGGGTCGGCCTGGGCCAGTTCGGCCTCCAGGGCCTTCTGCACGTCGCTGACCAGCACCTGGTGGTAGTGCATGGCGTGCAGCGTGGCGCCGGTGGGGCTGGGCACCCAGGCGGTGTTGGCGCCGGCCCTGGGATGGCCGATCTTCTGCTTCATCATCTCGGCCATCAGGTCGGGCATGGCCCACATGCCCTTGCCGATCTGGGCCTTGCCACGCAGGCCGCAGGCCAGGCCGACCAGCACATTGTTGCGCTCGTAGGCCTGGATCCAGGCGCTGGTCTTCATGTCGCCCTTGCGGTAGACCGGGCCGGCGCGCATGCAGCTGTGCATCTCGTCGCCGGTGCGGTCCAAAAAGCCGGTGTTGATGAAGGCCACGCGGCTCTTGGCGGCGGCGATGCAGGCCTTCAGGTTGACGCTGGTGCGGCGCTCCTCGTCCATGATGCCCAGCTTGACGGTGCTGTCCTTCAAACCCAGCAACTGCTCGACGCGGCCGAACAGCTCGGCCGCGAAGCCGACCTCGGCCGGGCCGTGCATCTTGGGCTTGACGATGTAGACGCTGCCAGTGCGCGAGTTGCGGATGCCGCCCGCCCCCTTGCCCTTGAGGTCGTGCAGGGCGATGGTGGTGGTGACCACGGCGTCCAGGATGCCTTCGGGAATCTCGCGCATGCGACCGTCGGCGGCCTGGTACAGGATGGCCGGGTTGGTCATCAGGTGGCCGACGTTGCGCACGAACATCAGCGAGCGCCCGTGCAGCCGCACCTGGCCCTTGCCGCTGGCGGCGGTGTAGAGGCGGTCGGGGTTGAGGCCGCGCGTCAGCGTCTTGCCGCCTTTTTCAAAGCTCTCCGTCAGCGTGCCGCGCAGGATGCCCAGCCAGTTGCGGTAGCCCAGCACCTTGTCCTCGGCGTCGACGGCGGCGATGGAGTCCTCCAAGTCGAGGATGGTGGAGACGGCCGCCTCCACCACCAGGTCGGCCACGCCGGCCGGGTCGTTGCGGCCGATGGCCGAGGCGGGGTCGATGCGGATGTCCAGGTGCAGGCCGTGGTGCAGCAGCAGGATGGACGAGGGCGCCTTGGGCTCGCCCTGGTAGCCGACGAACCGGGAGGCGTCGGCCAGCTTGCTGCTCTTGCCGTCCTTGAGCTTGACCACCAGCTCGCCGTCGCGCACCAGGTAGCCGACCGAATCGACGTGCGAGCCCTTCTTGAGCGGCGCGGTGCGGTCCAGCACGTGGCGCGCCCACTCGATCACCTTGGCGCCGCGGCGGGGGTTGTACTTGGCGCCCTTTTCCAGACCCTTGGTCTCGGGGATCACGTCGGTGCCGTACAGCGCGTCGTACAGCGAGCCCCAGCGTGCGTTGGCGGCGTTCAGGGCGTAGCGCGCGTTCAGGATCGGCACCACCAGCTGCGGACCGGCCTGCACGGCCAGCTCGGCGTCGACCCGGGTGGTGGTCACCTTCACCTTGGCGGGTTGCGGCACCAGGTAGCCGATGCGCTCCAGGAAGGCGCGGTAGGCGCGCATGTCCTTGATCGGGCCGGGGTTGGCCGCGTGCCAGGTGTCCAGCTCCTTCTGCAGGCGCTCGCGCTCGGCCAGCAGGGCGGCGTTCTTGGGCGCCAGCTCGGTCACGATGGCCGAAAAGCCCTGCCAGAAATGCGCCTGGTCCACGCCCACGTCGGGCAGGACCTCGCGGTTGATGAACTCGTACAGCTCGTTGGCGACTTGCAGGTCGTGAATGGGGGTGCGTGCGGTCATGCGGCGGCCTCGAAGAAAAAAGGGAAACGGACGGGCGCCCGGCGCCCATCGGCGCACTGTATTCGATTTGTTTTGCGCATGAAACAGGAGAAAAATCGAAAAACCTTTGCGTTTTAGGCAATTATCGACGGGATGAGGCGCGCCGCCCGGGGCGACGTCGGGCGGCCTCGGCGCGGGGCCGAAGGCCACAAATGCTATGAATAACGCAGCTACTGACACTCACCCATCAAGCGCCAGGGCCGGTTTTTAATGTCATTCCAGCGGCTCGCGCACCGCCCGCACGGCCATCCATGCGGCCGGGATCAGCAGCGGCGCTGCCTGGATCAGCGCCAGCAGCAGGCTGTGCCGCGCCGCGCCCGCCCAGGCCCAGCCCAGCGCCAGCAGCAGCAAGGCGCCATGCAGCGCCATGGCCCAGCGGCTGCGCCGCATCAGCAGCGCGCCGACGGCGGCCGCGCCCAGGCCGCAGCACAGGTAGTACAGCGCCACGCCGCCCCGTCCCAGCATCACCAGGCCGCCCAGCAGCAGCAGCGCGCCCCAGGCCAGCAGCACCAGGCCGACCAGGCGCGGCGGACCGCCGGCGCGGGCGCGCGCCTCGTCCTGCCGGGCGATCAGCTGCAGTTGCCGCGCCAGCGCCTCGTGGGGCACCGCGATGGCTGCCGGCGCCGGTGTCGGTGCCGGTGGGTTGGCCGTGGCGGCGCCGGCAGTCGCCCCCGCGGGCACGGGATCGACGCGCACGGTCAGCGTCGGGATCTGGGCGGCGGCCGGCCACGCGGGTGGCGCCGCGACCGGGGCCAGGGCAGGCGCCACGGGCTCGGCCGGGGCCGGCCGTTCGTCGGGCGCGCGCATGCGGGCCTCCAGCTCGGCGCGCGCGCGCCGGCTGCCGCGCTCGGCCAGCCGCTGCAGCTGGGCGAGGTTCATCGTGCGCACGTCGAAGTGGCGCTTGTCGAGCGGCGGGGCGGATTCGGCTCGCATGGAAGTAGACGGATGCAGCGGCCGATGATCGCACGCCCGGCCGCCACGGTGCACGCCGTCCGTGGCGCCCAGGCCGCAGGCGGCCCGCCCGGCTGCGCATAATTCCCGCCCATGGACAAGCTCAAGGTCTTCGAGACCTTCGCCTCGGTGGCCGCGCGCGGCAGCCTGAGCGCCGCGGCGCGCGCCGAGGGGGTGGCGCCGGCGGTGGTCAGCCGCCGCCTGGACGCGCTGGAGGAGCACCTGGGCGTCAAGCTGCTGGTGCGCACCACGCGCCGCATCGCGCTGACGCACGAGGGCACGGCCTTTCTGGACGACTGCCAGCGCATCCTGGCCGAGGTGGCGGGGGCGGAGGCCAGCGTCTCGGCCGGCGGCGTGCAGGCCAGCGGACACTTGCGCATCACCGCCCCGGCCGGCTTCGGGCGGCGCCACGTGGCACCGCTGGTGCCCGCCTTCCACGCCGCGCACCCGCGCCTGCGCATCTCGCTCAACCTGTCGGACCGCGTGGTCGACCTGGCGGCCGAGGGCTACGACTGCGCGGTGCGCGTGGGCGACCTGCCCGATTCGTCGCTGGTCAGCATCCGCCTGGCCGACAACCGCCGCCTGTGCGTGGCCACGCCCGCCTACCTGGCGCGGCGCGGCACGCCGCGCCACCCGCGCGAGCTGGCCCAGCACGATTGCCTGGTGCTGTCCAGCGACGCCTCGCAGTCGCGCGGCTGGGCATTTCGCGTGCCGCGCAGTGCCGCCGGGCAGGCCGCGGCCGAGCACGACGTCATTCACCTGCGCCCCGAAGGGCCGCTGGACTGCACCGACGGCCAGGTGCTGCACGACTGGTGCCTGGCCGGCCACGGCATCGCCTGGCGCTCGACCTGGGAGGTCGAGCACGAGGTCAACGCCGGCGCGCTGGTGCCGGTGCTGGAGCAGTTCGCCGCGCCGCCCAACGGCATCTACGCCATCGTGCCGCACCCCACGCGCCAGCTGCCGCTGCGCGTGCGGCTGTGGGTCGACCACCTGCGCGAACGTTACGGCGATCCGGGTTTCTGGCGCCGGCCGGGCTGAACGCCGGCGACCTGCGGGTACGATCCGGGCCATGCTCGAAGCTTGGCTTGCCTTCTTTCACATCAGCGCCGTCATTGGCTGGGTGGTGTTCGCGTCCGCCCAGGCCGCCATCTGCCGCGTCGAATGGCTCAACGCCACGGTGGTGCAGCGGCTGGCGCGGCTCGATCGCATCCTCTGGATCGCCACCGCCGTGGTGCTGCTGTCCGGCCTGGTGCGCATCTACTGGGGCACCAAGGGCGCGGCCTGGTACTGGAGCAACCCGCTGCTGCACCTGAAGCTGACCCTGTTCCTGGCCACCGCCGTCATGATGGTCGGCCCCACGCGCCGCATCGCCCGCTGGCAGCGCGCCATGGCGGCCGACGGCAGTCTGCCGCCGCCCCACGAGGTGCAAGGCGTGCGTCGCCTGGTGATGATCGAGACGCACCTGGTGGCGGTGATCCCGCTGGCGGCGGTGTTCCTGGCGCGCGGCTACGGCAGCTGAATCCCGGTCACTTCAAGTTTGATAGCTGCCGGCGCTCTCCAGCAAGGCGCTGGATGCCAATTTGATGCATGATCGACTGGCAGGCAGCAGGCCCCCGGTCGACCGCCGCCCGCCCCGTAAAATCCGCCGATGCAATCCGTCAAGACCGAACTGCTTGCCGCGCTGGCGGCCGAGCTGGAGCGGCTCTGGCCCGGCACCGGGTCGAAGGCCGCCTTTGAATCGCCCCGCCAGGCCGCGCACGGCGATCTGGCCTGCACCGCCGCCATGCAGCTGGCCAAGCCGCTGAAGGCCAACCCGCGCGCGCTGGGCGAGCAGCTGAAGGGCGCGCTGGAGGCCGCGCCCGCCTTCCAGCGCTGGGTGTCGGCCATCGAGCTGGCCGGCCCCGGTTTCCTGAACATCCGCCTGCGGCCGGCCGCCAAGCAGCAGGTGGTGCGCGAGGTGCTGGGCGAAGGCGCGCGCTACGGCAGCCGGCCGGCGCGCGGCGAGAAGATGATGGTCGAGTTCGTCAGCGCCAACCCGACCGGGCCGCTGCACGTCGGCCACGGCCGCCAGGCGGCGCTGGGCGACGCCATCTGCCACCTGTTCACCACCCAGGGTTGGCGGGTGCACCGCGAGTTCTATTACAACGACGCCGGCGTGCAGATCGACACCCTGGCCAGCTCGGTGCAGTGCCGCGCGCGCGGCCTCAAGCCGGGCGACGCCGGCTGGCCCGAGGCGGCCTACAACGGCGACTACATCCAGGACATCGCTGACGACTTTCTGGCGCGCCAGAGCGTGCGCGCCGACGACCGCCAGTTCACCGCCAGCGGCGACGCGGACGACCTGGACGGCATCCGCCAGTTCGCCGTCGCCTACCTGCGGCATGAACAGGACAAGGACCTGCAGGCCTTCCGCCTGAAGTTCGACGAGTACTACCTCGAATCCAGCCTGTACGACAGCGGCCGCGTCGAGGCCACGGTGCAGCGCCTGATCGACGCCGGCAAGACCTACGAGGATGGCGGCGCCCTGTGGCTGCGCACCACCGACTACGGCGACGACAAGGACCGCGTGATGCGCAAGCAGGACGGCGGCTACACCTACTTCGTGCCCGACGTGGCCTACCACATCGGCAAGTGGGAACGCGGCTACGCCAAGGCCATCAACATCCAGGGCACCGACCACCACGGCACCATCGCGCGGGTGCGCGCCGGGCTGCAGGCGGTGGGCGTGGGCATCCCGGCCGGCTACCCCGACTACGTGCTGCACACCATGGTGCGCGTGGTCAAGGGCGGCGAGGAAGTCAAGATCAGCAAGCGCGCCGGCAGCTACGTGACCCTGCGCGACCTGATCGAGTGGACCAGCGCCGACGCGGTGCGCTTCTTCCTGCTCAGCCGCAAGCCCGACACCGAATACACCTTCGACGTCGACCTGGCGGTGGCCAAGAACAACGACAACCCGGTGTACTACGTGCAGTACGCCCATGCGCGCATCTGCTCGGTGCTGGAGGCCTGGGGCGGCGACGTGGCGACGCTGGCCGGCGCCGATCTGGCACCGCTGGACACCCCGGCCGCGCAGGCACTGATGCTGCAACTGGCCAAGTACCCCGACATGCTGAGCGCCGCCGCGCAGGACTTCGCCCCGCACGACGTCAGCTTCTACCTGCGCGAGCTGGCCGCCGCCTACCACAGCTACTACGACGCCGAACGCATCCTGGTGGATGACGCAGCCGTGAAAACCGCCCGCCTGGCGCTGGTCGCCGCCACCGCCCAGGTGTTGCACAATGGCCTGGCGGTGCTGGGCGTGTCGGCCCCGGCACGCATGTGAATGCCGCTTCTCGAGCTTGACCCACCATCCAGGGCGCCCTCGCGCCACCCGCAGCGCATGAAACCAGACCTTCGACTGGCCGCGGAGCAGGCCAAACCCGCGAGCGCCGTGGCCGGCCCGGCGCCGGCCACCGGCCTTGCTCCGCCTCGGCGGACGCGCCAATCCGGCGGCACCTTCCTGGGGCTGCTGCTGGGCGTGCTGTTCGGCCTGGCGGCGGCGCTGGCGGTGGCCATCTACGTGGCCAAGGTGCCGGTGCCGCTGGTCAGCAAGAACACCACCCGCACCAACGGCCAGGACGCCGCCGAGGCCGAAAAGAACAAGGACTGGGACCCGAATGCCGCGCTGCGCGGCAAGAACGGCGCCCGCTCGGGCGCCGCCGCCAGCGGCAGCGTGGCACCCGCCCCGGCGCCGGCACCAATCCCGGCGCCGACCGAGGTCGCCCGGCCCGCCCCCGACAGCAAGCCGGCCGAATCACGCGCGGCCGACACGCGCCCACCCGCGCGCGGCGCCGACAAGGCGGCCGAGCCGGTGCCACCCGCGGTCACCGCGCGCCCGGCCCCGGCCCGCCCGTCCAGCGATCCGCTGGGCGATCTGGCCGCGGCGCGCGCCGGCGCCACACCGGCCGCGCCAGCCGCCGCCGCCGACCCGTTTGCCTATTTCGTGCAGGCCGGCGCCTTCCGCACGCCCGAGGACGCCGACGCCCAGCGCGCCCGCCTGTCGCTGATGGGCGTGGAAGCGCGCGTGAGCGAGCGCGAGCAGGCCGGCCGCACCGTCTACCGCGTGCGCGTCGGCCCGTTCCAGAACAAGGACGCGGCCGACCGCGTCAAGCAGCGGCTGGACGGCGACGGCTTCGACGCCGCGCTGGTGCGCGTGCAGAAATGAATCCGCCCGGGCCACGGCCAGCACGCCAGACCGTGAAACCCGTCACTGCCGCGCGCGGCCCATGTGATGCCACGCGGGAACTCCGCCCGCGCGCGCCGCTCTGAACCAGGTCCATTGACAAGGAGTCTTCCCCCATGAATCGTCGCCAATTCACCCTCGGTGCCGCCGTGGCCCTGCCCGGCATGCTGGCGCTGCCGGCCTGGGCCCAGTCGGGCCCCGGCTACGCCACGCTGAAGGACCGCGCCCCCGTCGACGCGCCGGCCGGCCAGATCGAGGTGATCGAGTTCTTCTCCTACGGCTGCTCGCACTGCAAGAACTTCGAGCCGGTGTTCGAGGCCTGGAAGAAGGCCGCCGCCAAGGACGTGGCGGTGCGCCGCGAGCACGTGGGCTTCCAGAGCAGCTTCGAGCCGCTGCAGCGCATCTATTACGCGCTCGAGGCCATGGGCCTGGCCGACCAGCCGGTGCACATGAAGGTGTTCCAGGCGCTGCAAACCGAGCGCAAGCGCCTGGACAAGCCCGACGTGCTGCTGCCCTGGATCGCCGAGCAGGGGGTGGACCGCGCCAAGTTCGAGGCCACCTACAAGTCCTTCGGCGTCGCCAACAAGCTGCGCCGCGCCGTGCAGCTGCAGGAGGCCTACCACGTCGAAGGCACGCCGGCGCTGGGCATTGCCGGGCGTTACTACACCGACGGCTCGATGGCCGGCGGCTTCGAGCGCATGGTCCAGATCACCAACAACCTGATCGCGCAGGAACGCAAGAAGTGATCGCCTGAGCCGCCGTCCGCCCGGACGCCGGCCCCCGGAGCAGCCCGCCTCGGCGGGCTTTTTTCATGCCCAGCCACCGGTCGAGGCGCATGGGCGCCGCTTAGAATGACCCGTCACTAAAGCAAAAACCGTGCCTTAGCCATGAAGCTTCCTGTCCTGCCGTGCGCGCCACGCCGCGCCCTGGTCCGCGCCACCTTGCTGCTGGGTCTGGCCGTGCCGGCCTGGGCCGAGCGCGCCGACCGCGACAAGCCCATGAACATCGAGGCCGATGCGCTGCGCTACGAAGACCAGAAGCAGCTGTCCACCTTCACCGGCAAGGTGCTGGTGACCAAGGGCACGATCGTCATGCGCGGCGCCCGGCTGGAAGTGCGCCAGGACAGCGCCGGCAACCAGTTCGGCACCCTGTCTGCCGAGGCCGGCAAGCGCGCCTTCTTTCGCCAGAAGCGCGAGGGCCTGGACGAATACATCGAAGGCGAGGGTGAGACCATTGAATACGACAGCAAGGCCGACACGGTGCGCCTGATCCGCCGTGCCGAGATGCGGCGCCTGGAGGGCGCCACCCTGCTCGATCAGGTGCTGGGCAGCCTGATCGTCTACAACAACCGCACCGAGGTCTACACGGTGGATGGCGCGCCCACCGCCGGGGCGCCGTCGGCCGCGCCGGGCGGGCGCGTGCGCGCCACGCTGGCGCCGCGCCAGTCCGGTGGCGCCGCGCCCGCCGCCTCGGCGCCGGCGCTGCCGCTGCGCCCGGCCACCGCGCTGCCCGAAGGGGCCGGCCGGTGAGCGAGCCGGCACTGGAAGCGCTGGCGTCGCGCTTTGACGCCCCCGCGCCGGCCGGCACCCCGGCGGCGCGCGGCCACAGCCGGCTGGAAGTGCGCGGCCTGCGCAAGAACTACGGCGCGCGCCGCGTGGTGCACGACGTGTCGCTGGACGTGATCAACGGCGAGGTGGTGGGCCTGCTGGGCCCCAACGGCGCCGGCAAGACGACGTCGTTCTACATGATCGTCGGACTGGTGCGCGCCGACGCCGGCAGCATCGCCATCGACGGCCAGGCCATCGAGCACATGCCGATCCACCGGCGCTCGCGCCTGGGGCTGTCCTACCTGCCGCAGGAGGCGTCGATCTTCCGCAAGCTGACGGTGGCCGAGAACGTGCGCGCGGTGCTGGAGCTGCAGGTCGACGCCCAGGGCCGCCCGCTGGGGCGCGACGTGATCGAGCAGCGCCTGACCGAGCTGCTGCGGCAGCTGCACGTCGAGTCGCTGCGCGATTCGCCGGCACCGGCGCTGTCGGGTGGCGAGCGCCGGCGGGTGGAGATCGCGCGCGCGCTGGCCACGCAGCCGCGCTTCATCCTGCTGGACGAGCCGTTCGCCGGCATCGACCCGATCGCGGTGATCGAGATCCAGCGCATCATCGCCTTCCTCAAGAGCCAGGGCATCGGCGTGCTGATCACCGACCACAACGTGCGCGAGACGCTGGGCATCTGCGACCACGCGGTGATCATCAGCGAGGGGCGCGTGCTGGCCACCGGCACGCCGACCGACATCGTGGCCAACCCCGAGGTGCGGCGCGTCTACCTGGGCGAGCACTTCAGGCTGTGAACAACGGGCACCCCCCTGAGGCGCTGACGCGCCTTCCCCCCTCTGCTGCGCGAGGGGGGACAACGCCGATGCCCGGTACACGCCCGGGCATGGCGTTCGCTGGCATGGCCTGCTCCGCGGCCGTTCGATTCATGGATTGGCTGGATCGGAAACGGTATGCATCGCAGGCGCATACCGAGTTGGCGTGAAACCCGGGCTTTCGCTTCGCGTTTCGCAGCAGCTGGCGCTGACGCCGCAGCTGCAGCAATCCATCCGGCTGTTGCAGCTGTCCACGCTGGAGCTGGCCGGAGAGGTGGAGCAGATGCTGGCCGACAACCCGTTTCTGGAGCGCGAGGACGAGGCCGCGCCACGCGAGGAGTTCGGGCTGGCGCAGGCCGACGCCCGCGTCAGCGCGGGCGACCGTGCCGATGAAAATGCTATTGATTCAGGAGCTGCTGGCGCTGATCCGGCGGGCGCAGATGGCGATTTTGAGCCCGAATCCCTGGCGCCGGACGACTGGGACGGCGACGGCAGCGCGGACATCGCTCCGGACGACGGCGAATGGGGTGGCGAGGCGCCGGCGCGCACCGGCAGCCCGGACGGGGACGAGACCGACCCGGGCGAGCGCGCCGGTGGCCAGCCATCGCTGGCCGAGCACCTGCTGCACCAGGCGCTGACGCTGCGCCTGTCACCCGAGGACGCGGCGGCGCTGCGCTTTCTGATCGGCTCGCTCAACGACGACGGCTACCTGGAGGATTCGCTGGCGCAGCTGGCGGCCACGCTGACCGACACGGACGACGAGCTGGAGCAGATGCAGGAGCTGGTGCACCGCCTGACGCTGGCGCTCAGGCTGCTGCAGTCGCTGGAGCCGGCCGGCGTGGGCGCGCGCCACCTGGCCGAATGCCTGACGCTGCAACTCAAGAGCCGCCAGGCCGAGCGCGCGCTGCCGCCGCCCGAGCAGGCGCGCATCGCCACCGCGCTGCGCATCTGCGCGCGGCACGACGCCGTCGAGCTGCTGGCGCGGCGCGACATCCGCAAGCTGGCGCAGCTCGTCGGCGAGAGCGAGGACGCGGTGCGCGCCGCCACGGCGCTGATCGGCCGGCTCGACCCCAAGCCGGGGCGCCGCTTTGTCGACGTCGAGCGCCAGGTGATCGTGCCCGACGTCATCGTCAGCGCCGTCGGCGGCGCCGCGCAGCCGCGCTTTCGCGTGGCGCTCAACCCCGAGGTCATGCCCCGGCTGCGCGTGCACGAGCTGTACGCCAGCGCCCTGCGCGGCAGCGACAGGCACCCGGCGCTGGCCGAGCGCCTGCAGGAGGCGCGCTGGTTCATCCGCAACATCCAGCAGCGCTTCGACACCATCCTGCGCGTGGCCAGCGCCATCGTCGAGCGCCAGCGCGGCTTCTTCCTGCACGGCGAGCTGGCCATGCGGCCGATGATCCAGCGCGAGCTGGCCGACGAGCTGGGCGTGCACGAGTCCACCATCTCGCGCGTCACCACCGCCAAGTACATGGCCACGCCGCGCGGCACTTTCGAGCTGAAGTACTTCTTCGGCTCGGCGCTGGGCACCGAATCGGGCACCAGCGCCAGCAGCACGGCGGTGCGCGCGCTCATCAAGCAGTTCATCGAGGCCGAGGACGCCGCGCGCCCCCTGTCGGACGCCGGCATCGCCGAGCTGCTGAAGGCGCAGGGCATCGACTGCGCGCGCCGCACCGTGGCCAAATACCGCGAGGCGCTGCGAATTCCCACCGCGCAACTGCGCAAGGGCGCCTGAGCACGTTCACACCATGACCCGCATCGTCTTCGACCTGCCGCCGCACTTCGGCTTTGCCACCGACTTGCAGATCTACATCAGCCACGTCAACCAGGGCGGGCACCTGGACAACGCCCAGCTGCTCAGCCTGGTGTCCGAGGCGCGGCTGCGCTTCTTCCAGGCGCTGGGCTATCGCGAAGGCCATGTCGATGGCGCCGCCATCGTGGTCGGCGACATGCTGGCGCAGTACAAGTCCGAGGCCTTCCACGGCGAAACCCTGCGCGTGCAGATGCAGCCGGCCGACTTCAACCGCTACGGCTTCGACCTGGTGTTCCGCATGACCGAGCGGACCGAGGGCCGCGAGGTGGCGCGCGGCAAGACCGGCATCGTCTTCATCGACCCCGGCACGCGCCGGGTCACCGCCATTCCCGGGCCGGTTCACCGCAAGCTGCTGGCCTGCGCCCAAGCGGCGGCGACGGTGATGCCATGAGCACGCTGACGCTGTTTCTGCCCTGCGCCGGCGGTGTCGAGGACCTGCTGGCCGACGAGGCGCATGGCCTCACCGGCCTGGCCGGGCAGGACTTGCTGACGCTGCGCGGCGGCGTGCGCGTGCGCGGCGACTGGGCCGTGATGCTGCGCCTGAACCTGTTGAGCCGCCTGGCCCAGCGCGTGCTGATCGAGCTGGCCCACGCGCCCTACCGCGACGAGCACGAGCTGTACCGCCTGGCCAGCGACGTGGCGTGGGAGCAGTGGTTCAGCCCGCGCCAGAGCTTTCGCGTCGATGTGACAGCGCAGGCCAGCCCGCTGAAAAGCCTGAACTTCGCCACCCTGCGCATCAAGGACGCAGTGGCCGACCGCTTTCGCCAGCAGGCCGGCGGCGTGCGCCCCAGCATCGACACCCAGCAGCCCGACGTGCGCGTGCAGGCGCACCTGGGCCCGCAGGACGCCACGCTGTACATCGACACCAGCGGCGAGCCGCTGTTCAAGCGCGGCTGGCGCCAGGACAAGGGCGACGCGCCGCTGAAGGAAACCCTGGCCGCCGCCATGCTGGCCGCCAGCGGCTGGTGGCAGCCGGCCACGCGCACGGTGTCGCCGCTGCCGCTGTACGACCCCTGCTGCGGCTCGGGCACCATCGTCATCGAGGCGGCGCAACTGCTGCTGGGCCTGCCCGCCGGCGGCCAGCGGCGCTTTGCCTTCGAGCGCCTGGGGCCGTTCGATGCGGCAACCTGGAACGCTATAAAAAAAGAAGCTGCTGGCGCTCGACCAGCAAGCGCTGCGGGCCAAAATGACCCGCAATCTCCCGGCGTGCGGATCTTCGGCAGCGACGTCGCCCACCGCATGGTCGACTTTGCCCAGCGCAACGCCCAGCGCGCCGGTGTGGCGCACGCCGTGCAGTTGCGCGGCGGCGACGCGCTGCAGCGCCTGCCGCCCTGCGCCACGCCCGGCGTGCTGCTGATGAACCCGCCCTACGGCGAGCGCATCGCCGCCGCCGGCGTGGCCGGCCAGCCGGCGCGCGGCCGCGAGGCCTTCCAGTCCGGCACGCTGGCGCGCGGACGGGCCGCGGGCGGCGCGACGGCGGCGGCCGACGTCAACGCCGGCGACGAATTCTTCACCCGCCTGGCCGCGCACTGGAAGAGCCACTACGCCGGCTGGAGCGCCTGGCTGCTGACCCCCGACAGCAAGCTGCCCGGCCGCCTGCGCCTGAAGGAATCGCGCCGCGTGCCGCTGTGGAACGGCCCCATCGAATGCCGGCTGCTGCGCTTCGACCTCACGGCGCGGCGCGGGCCCGCCGCGCCCTGACACGCGCTCAACGCCCGGCCAGCCACCAACCGCCCAGCGCCGCCAGCCCCACCGCCAGCACCGGCGGGCAGCGCCCATGCAGCAACAGGCCGAACACGCCCAGCGCCAGCGCAACGTCGCCGCGCGACTGGATGGCGCTGGTCCAGACCGGGTCGTACAGCGCCGCGCCCAGCACGCCCACCACGGCGGCATTGACTCCCGCCAGCGCGCGTCGCACCGCGCCGTGCTGGCACAGCGAGGCCCAGAACGGCAGGGCGCCGAGCACCAGCAGCGCCGCCGGCGCGAAGATTGCCAGCAGCAGCGCCAAGCCACCCGCCCAGCCGCCACCCAGCACGGCCGGCATGGCCGCGCCCAGATAGGCGGCAAAGGTGAACAGCGGCCCCGGCACCGCCTGGGCCGCGCCGTAGCCGGCCACGAAACTGGCGTTGTCGATCCAGCCCGGCGCCACCACGCCCGCCTGCAGCAGCGGCAGCACCACGTGGCCGCCGCCAAACACCAGCGCCCCCGCCTGGTAGACCACCGCCACCGCCCGCACCCAGGTCGAGCCCGTGAAGGCCGCCAACAACGGCAGCAGCACCAGCAGGGTCGCGAACAGCAGCAGAAGCCAGGCGCCGCCGCGCCGGCCCAGGCCCCCGTCGCGGTGCGGCGCGGGGGCCGGTGCCGGCAACGCCAGCACGCGCCAGCCCACCAGCGCGCCCAACCCCCAGGCCAGCCACTGCGCGCCCGCCGACGGCACGGCCAGCACGATCAAGGCCGCCACCACGGCCAGGCCGGCGCGCGGCCAGTCCGGACACAGCGACCGCCCCATGCCCAGCACGGCCTGCGCCACCACCGCAACGGCGGCGATCTTCAGGCCATGCACCGCGCCGGATGTGGCCAACCCCGTCCAGCGCTGCACGCCCAGGGCAAACAGGATCAGCGCGCACGCCGACGGCAGCGTGAAGCCCAGCCAGGCCGCCAGCGCGCCGCGCCAGCCGGCGCGACCCAGGCCCAGCGCCATGCCCACCTGGCTGCTGGCCGGCCCGGGCAGAAACTGGCACAGCGCCACCAGGTCGGAATAGGCCGCGTCGTCCAACCAGCGGCGGCGTTGCACGAATTCGGCGCGAAAGTAGCCCAGGTGCGCCACGGGCCCACCGAACGCGCTCAGGCCCAGGCGCAGGAAGACGCCGAAGACCTCCCAGGCCGAACCCGGTGGCGCGCCGGATCCGGCAAGGCTGTCCGCGGGCTCTGGCGAATGGGTGGGCACGGTGCGTTCTGGCGGTAGAGCGGGGCCACGATCATGGCAGGGTGCTGGCGCCAGCCCGCGTCGCCGTGTCGACGGTCAGGCAGGCCATGAACGCCCGCGCCACCGGCGGCAGCGTGCGCCCGATGCGCGTGACGATGCCGATCGGCCGCGTCATGTAGGGCCGCTGCAGGGGAATGGCCGCCAGTTGGCTCATGTCGACCAACTCCAGCGCCAGCCGCGGCAAGGCCGTGATCCCCACGCCGGCGGCCACCAGCGCGCCGCTGGCCGCCACGCTCGGGTATTCCAGCACGGGCCGCACGGGGGTGCGCTGACGCAGGAACACCGCGTCGGTCACCGGGCGGATGCTGCTTTGCGCCGCGCTGACGATGCACGGACGGGTGGTGAACACCGACCACGACACCGACGCCTGCGCCGCCAGCGGGTCGTCACGCCGGCACAGCAGCACGAAGGGGTCGTCTTGCAGATGGCGGTATTGCAGGCGCTGCCGCGGCGCGGGCCGCACGCTGATGCCGAAGTCGACCTGACCCTGCTCCACCAGGGCCGCGAGCGCATCGGCGGGGGCCTCGCGCAGCAGGTAGCTGACCTGCGGGTGCTGGCGCGAGAACGCCGCCACGGCGCGCGGCACCAGCGCCACGCCGGCCGACGGCAGCATGGCCATGGCGACCTGACCGCTGCGGCCGGCCATGAACTCGCCGAAGTCGCTCAGCGCGTCGTCGAAGTCGCGCAGGATGCGCTGGGCGATGGGCAGCAGCTCGCGCCCGGCCGCCGTGATCTCGACGCGGCGGGTGTCGCGGTCGAACAGGCGCGCCCCCAGGGTCTGCTCGGCCTGCCGGATGAAGCGACTCAGCGCCGGCTGGGACTGGCCCAGCCGCGCCGCCGCCTGCCGGAAGCTGCCGCAGGCCGCGACCTGGACAAAGGCCTCCAGCTGCCGAAGGTTCAGGTCGATGCGCATGTGATTGATCCTGATTTGTTATCACAGAAATAGAACTGTAGCGCTTCCAATATCAGTTCGATCGGCCTAGACTGGCCACAAATCACAGGAGACAGGTGCGGGATCGACATGAGCGGAGTGCTTCAAGGCGTGCGCGTGCTCGAATTGGGCCAGGTGCTGGCGGGGCCGTTTGCCGGCGCCATCCTGGCCGACCTGGGCGCCGAAGTGGTCAAGCTGGAGCGCATCGAAGGCGGTGACGACGCCCGCGCCATGGGGCCGGCGTTCCGGCATGGCGACGCGCTGAACTTTCAGGTTTTCAACCGCGGCAAGCAGTCGGTGGCGCTGGATTTGAAAAGCGCCGCCGGTCTGGCGGCGTTCGAGCGCCTGGCGAGCGAGGCCGACATCTTCATCCACAACCTGCGGCCGGGGGTTCCGGCCAAGCTGGGCATCGACGGCCCGGCGCTGTGCGCGCGCCATCCGCGCCTGATCTACTGCGAGATCTCCGCTTTCGGCCATGTCGGCCCGATGGCCCTGCAACCCGGCTATGAGCCGCTGGTACAGGCCTTCAGCGGTCTGTCCAGCACCAACGGCGGCCCCGACGACCCACCCATGCGCTCGGCCGCCTCGATGTGCGACCAGGGCAGCGGCATGTGGGTGGTCATCGGCGCGCTGGCGCTGCTGCAACGCCGACACCAGACGGGACGCGGCGGCATCCTGCAAACCTCGCTGCTGGAAACCGCCCTGGTGTGGAACGGCCAGAAGGCCGATGCCTACGTCAACGAAGGGCGCCTGCCGCTGCGCGACCGCTCGGGCCACCCCGGCTTCGTGCCCTACGAGGCCTTCGACACCCAGGACGCGCCCTTGCTGATCTGCTGCGGCAACGACCGCCTGTTCGCCAAGCTGGCGGCCGAGCTGGGCCGGACCGACTGGCTTCAGGATGAGCGCTTTTCCACCAACCGCGCGCGGCTGGCGCACAAGGCGGCGCTGCTGGCGCAACTGCAGCCGCTGCTGCGCGCGCGACCCCGCGCCGAATGGACCGCGCGCTTCGAGGCCGCGGGCGTGCCCTGCGCGCCCATCCACAGCGTGCCCGAGGCGCTGGCGCATCCGCAGGTGCGGGCGCTCGGCATCCTGGCGCCCATTGCGGGCGAAGACTTCTCACTCACCGCGCTGCCGCTCAGCATCGACGGCCAGCGCCCCCTGCCGCACGCGGGCGCACCCCGCCTGGGCGCCGACAACGCCGCGCACGGCCTGCCGGTGCCGCCCCGCCTCAAACCCACCCAGGAGACCTCATGAGCATTCGCATCACCCACGCCCTGGCGGCGCTGACCGCCGCCGCAGCCACCCTGGCCGCGCTGCCCGTCGCGGCGCAGGACTACCCGAGCAAGCCGATCTCGCTGGTCGTGCCCTTCGGCCCCGGCAGCGGCACCGACCAGTTCGCGCGCGTGCTGGCGCAGGCACTGGGCGATGATTTGAAGGTGCCGATCGTGGTCGAGAACAAGGGCGGCGCGGCCGGCTTCATCGCCGCGCAGTATGTGGCCAAGGCCGCACCCGACGGCTACACCCTGCTGACCACCACCAACACCACGCAGTCGGCCAACGAGCACCTGTTCAAGAAGCTGCCCTACGACCCGGTGAAGGACTTCGCGCCCATCACCCTGGTGTCCACCGGCCAGATGCTGCTGCTGGTGCGCCCTGATTCGCCCTACAAGACGCTGGCCGACCTGATCGCGGCGGCCAAGAAGGCGCCGGGCAAGCTCAGCTTCGGCGCCGGCTCCTCGTCCAGCCAGGTGGCCAGCGAGCTGCTCAAGCAAATGGCGCACGTCGACGCGCTGTATGTGCCCTACAAGAGCAATCCGCTGGCGCTCACCGACCTGATCGGCGGTCAGATCGATTTCATGTTCGCCGACGCCCCCACCGCGCTGCCGCAGGTGCAGGGCGGCAAGCTGCGCGCGCTGGCCGCCAGCGGCAGCAAGCGCGTGGCCGCGGCGCCCGACGTGCCCACCGTGGCCGAGGCCGGTGTCAAGGGTTACGACATGAGCTACTGGTTCGCCATCTACGCGCCCGCCGGCACGCCGGCGGCCATCGTGAACAAGCTCAACCAGGCCTTTGCAAAGGCCACCACCAGCGAAGGGTTCAAGAACTTCATGGCCAAGACCAGCGGCGAAGTGTCGCTCAGCACCCCCGAGGGGCTGGCGCAGTTTCAGGCGGCCGATTCGAAGAAGTGGGGCCAGGTGATCCGCGCGGCCGGGATCAAGCCTGAATGAGTGGGCCGACCCGCGCTCCCAGCGGCCCGCTGGCCGGCGTGCGGGTGCTCGACCTGACCACGGTGTTCATGGGCCCGTCGGCCACGCAGATGCTGGCCGACCTGGGCGCCGACGTGATCAAGGTCGAGGCGCCGCAGGGCGATTCCACGCGCAGCATCGGCCCGCACGGCGAGCAGGGCCTGGGTCCGCTGTTCCTGGGCCTGAACCGCAACAAGCGCAGCGTGGCGCTGGACCTCAAGCAGCCCGAGGCCGTGGCCGCCCTGCTGCGGCTGGCGCAGGGCGCCGATGTGCTGACCACCAACGTGCGCCCCGCCGCCATGCGGCGCCTGGGCCTGGGGCCCGACGTGCTGCTGGCGGTCAACCCGCGCCTGATCTACGCCAGCATGGTCGGCTTTTCCCAGCGTGGGCCCTATGCGGCCAAGGCGGCGTTTGACGACATGATCCAGGCCGCCACCGGGCTGGCCGCGGTGGTGGGCGAAGCCGCTGGCGAGGCACCGCGCTACCTGCCGATCACCATTGCCGACCGTTCGGTGGGTCTGTACGCCTTCGGGGTCATCAGCGCCGCGCTGTACGCACGCGAGCGCAGCGGCCGCGGCCAGAGCGTCGAGATCCCGATGTTCGAGACCATGATTCCCTACGTGCTGGGCGATCACCTGTACGGCCGTACCTTCGTTCCAGGCCAGGGCGACTTCAGTTACCCGCGCCTGATGTCGCCCAACCGCCGGCCCTACAAGACCCAGGACGGCTACGTCTGCTGTCTGATCTATACCGACAAGCACTGGGAGCTCTTTCTGAACGCCGTCGGCCGGGGCGAGCTGCTGAAGACCGACCCGCGCTTCAAGAACATCCGCACCCGCACCCAGTCCATCGACGCGCTGTACCAGCTGGTGGCCGACGAACTGGCGCAGCGCACCACCGCCGAGTGGCGCGCGCTGCTGCCCGAGTCCGAGATCCCGATCTTTCCGATGCACACTTTCGAGTCGCTGCTGCACGACGAGCACCTGGCTGCCACCGGCTTTTTCCGCCAGACCGAGCACCCGGTGGTCGGCACCGTGCTAGAGACCGCCGTGCCCAGCGAGTGGTCCGACACCGTGCCCGACAACCACCGCCCGGTGCCGGTGCTGGGCCAGCACACCGCCGAGGTGCTGCGCGAGGCCGGCTACACCGACGCCGAGATCGAAGCCCTGCTGGCGCGCGGCGCCGCGCGGGGCGCCCCAACCACTTGACTGACCGGAGACCGACGCATGACCACCCCCCCCGAGCCCGAGCTGCTGCAGCGCCAGCAGGACGGCGTGCTGTGGCTGACCATCAACCGCCCCGAGCGCCGCAACGCCATCAGCCCTGGTGTGCTGGCTGGCTTGATCGAAGCGCTCACGCGCGCCAACGCCGACCGCGAGGTGCGCGCCATCGTGCTCACCGGCGCCGGCGACAAGGCCTTTTGCGCCGGCGCCGACCTGGCCACCGGCCAGTCCTTCAAGTTCGACTATTCCGAGCCCACGCAGGGCATCGCCAACCTGTTTCGCCTCTCGCGCCAGCTCAACGTGCCGCTCGTCGCGCGCGTCAACGGCGCCTGCATGGCCGGCGGCATGGGCTTGATGGCGATGTGCGACATGGTGGTGGCGGCGCCGCACGCCATCTTCGGCCTGCCCGAGGTCAAGGTGGGTGTGTTTCCGGCTCAGGTGCTGTCGGTGCTGAATGGTCTGATCGGCGCGCGCGCGCTGACCGAGCTGTGCGTCACCGGCGAGCCCATCAGCGCGCAAGAGGCGTTGCAGCTCGGCCTGATCAACCGCGTGGCCGACGACCTTGACGCCGGCGTGCAGGCACTGCTGGATCGCTTCCTGGACAAATCCCCCGCCGCCATCCGCCGCGGCCTGTATCTGATGAAGCGCATCGGCGCCATGTCGTTCGAGGAGTCGATGGCCTTCACCGAAAGCCAGATCGGCCTGTTCGCGCTCACGGACGATGCAGCCGAGGGCCAACTGGCCTTCCGCGAAAAGCGCAAACCGAAGTGGAGCGGACGATGAATAGCAAACACCCCCTGTGGCGCTGCGCGCCTTCCCCCTCTTGCTTCGCGAGGGGGACAACGCCAGTGGCCGGCACTGGTCCGGCCACGGCGTTCGCTGGCCTGGCTTGCTCCGCAGCCAACGGCCTGCCAACGAAGCAGGAGGCCGGCCATGTCCACTAAATCCGTACGCATCGGCGGCGCCTCGGGCTTCTGGGGCGACTCCAGCGTCGGCGCGCCGCAGCTGGTGGCCAGCGGTCAGGTGGACTACCTGGCCTTCGACTACCTGGCCGAGCTGACGATGTCCATCCTGGCGGCCGCGCGCATGAAGAAGCCCGAGCTGGGCTACGCCACCGACTTCGTCAGCGTGGCGATGAAGCAGGTGCTCAAGGACGTGGTGGCCAAGGGCATCCGCGTGGTCAGCAACGCCGGTGGCGTCAACCCCGAGGGCTGCGCCGACGCACTGCGGGCGCTGGCGGCCGAGCTGGGCGTGCAAGTCAAAATCGCCACCGTCACCGGCGACGACGTGATGCCGCTGCTGCCCGCGCTGCGCGAGCAGCAACCGCCCCTCACCGAGCTGCAAAGCGGCGCGCCGCTGCCGGCCAAGGTGGTGACCGCCAACGCCTACCTGGGCGCGCTGCCCGTCAAGGCCGCGCTGGATGCGGGCGCGCAGATCGTCATCACCGGCCGCTGCGTCGATTCGGCGGTGACGCTGGGCATCCTGATGCACGAGTTCGGCTGGACGCCCAATGACCTCGACGCGCTGGCGGGCGGCAGCCTGGCTGGCCACATCATCGAATGCGGCTGCCAGGCCACGGGCGGGCTGCATACGGATTGGCAGGACGTGCCCGACTGGGCGCACATCGGCTATCCCATCGTCGAGTGCGAAAGCGATGGCAGCTTCACCGTCGCCAAGCCGCAAGGCACCGGCGGGCTGATCGCCCCGCAGACCGTGGCCGAGCAGCTGCTGTACGAAATCCACGACCCGGCGAACTACCTGCTGCCCGACGTGGTGTGCGACTTCACCCAGGTTCGCATCGAACCCGCGGGCGAGCAGCGCGTGCGTGTGCACGGCGCGCGCGGTCGCGCGCCCACCGGCAGCTACAAGGTCAGCGCCACCTACGTCGATGGCTTCAAGACCTCGGCGCAGCTGACCATCGTCGGCTTCGACGCCGTGGCCAAGGCACGCCGCACCGGCGAGGCGATCCTGACGCGCGTGGGCGAGCTGCTGGCGGCACAGGGCCTGGCGCCCTTCAGCGCCACCCACATCGAGGTGCTGGGCGCCGAAAGCCCCTACGGTCCGCACGCACAGGCGGCGGCGGCGCAGACGCGCGAGGCCATCCTGCGCCTGAGCGCGCGCCACCGCGACAAGGCGGCGCTCGAGCTGCTGGCGCGCGAGGTGGCGCCGGCGGGCACCTCCTGGGCCCCCGGTACCACCGGTGCTGGCGGGCGCGCCGGCGTGTCGCCGCTGATCCGGCAATACGCCTTCCTGCTGGACAAGGCGCGGCTGGCGCCGCAGGTAGCGCTGGATGGCACGGCAGTTTCAGTGCCAAATCAAGCCCTGGCGACCGTCCAATCAGCGCCAGCAGCTTCCAAATCAATAGCGATTCAGGCGCAGGCCAGTCCGGCGCAGGCCTCGGGCCAGACCATCGAGGTGCCGCTGATCCGCCTGGCCTGGGCACGCTCGGGCGACAAGGGCGACAGCTCCAACATCGGCGTGATCGCGCGCAAGCCCGAGTGGCTCGCGCACCTGCGCGCCGAGCTGACCGAGGCACGCGTGAAAGACTGGCTGGCGCACCTGGTGCAGGGCAAGGTCACGCGCTACGAGGTGCCCGGCATTCACGCCTTCAACTTCGTCTGCGAGCAGGCGCTGGGCGGCGGCGGCATGGCCTCGCTGCGCAACGACGCGCTGGGCAAGGGCATGGGGCAGATTCTGCTGGCGATGCCGGTGTCCGTGCCGGCCGCCTGGTTCCCTTCCGAGCATTGACCGAACAAGGAGCATCCACATGACTGAATCCTCACCTACCCGTTTCTGGTCACGTCGCGCTGCCCTGGCGGGCCTGGCCGCGTCCGTGGCGGCGCCGGCCACCTTCGCGCAGACGGCGGGGTCCCGCCCGATCCGCATCATCGTCGGCTTCGCCCCCGGCAGCGCCAACGACCTGATCGCGCGCGAGCTGGCGCGCTACATGGCCGAGCCGCTGGGCCAGCCGGTGATCGTCGAGAACAAGCCGGGCGCCGGCGGCTCGCTGGGCACCGAGATGGTGGCCAAGGCCGCGCCCGACGGCCTGACCGTCGGCCTGGGCACCAGCTCGCAGATGGTCATGAACGTGGCGCTGTACCGCAACCTGCCGTTCGACGTCGAACGCGACCTGCGCCAGATCGGCCTGGTCGGCCGCACGCCCCTGGTACTGGCGGGCAAGGCCGCGGGCGCCAAGAAGCTCAAGGAGCTGATCGCCGCCGCGCGCGCCAACCCGGGCTAGATCAGCTATGGCTCGGGCGGCACCGGCTCGATCAGCCACATCGTCGGCGAGGCCTTCGCGCGTGCCGCCGACATCAGGCTCAACCACGTGCCCTACAAGGGCAACGGGCCCGCCATGGCCGACCTGGCGGGCGGCCATGTGGACATGGTGTTCGACGGCATCATCACCTCGCAGCCCATGGCCCAGCAAGGCCGCGTGCGCCTGCTGGCCTTTGGCGGACGCAAGCGCAGTCCGGTCATCCCCGACGTGCCGACCTTTGCCGAACAGGGCCTGCGCGACTACGACGCCTATTCGTGGAACTGCCTGTTCGCCCCCGCCAAGGTGGCCGACGCCGACATCACACGCCTGAACCAGGCGCTCAACGCCGCCCTGGCCCTGCCCGCGATGCAGGAGCGGCTGGCGCGCGGCGGTTCGGATAACCTGGGCCCCTCCACTCCGGCGCAGGCCGACGCCTTCGGCCGCAAGGAGCGCGAGCGCTGGGTGCCGTTCGTGCGCAGTCTGAAGATCGAAACGGCCTGATCCATCGGATCGGCGGTCCAGATGTTCCCAAGCGCTGCGGGCGGCACGCCCGCCGTGGTGATCGACACCAACCGCGTGCTTGACCTGTGGCTGTTCGACGATCCGCAGGTCGATGCGCTGCGCGACGCCATCGCCTGCGGCGGCACGCGCTGGCTGGCCCAGCCGGCCATGCGCGAAGAGCTGGCCCGGGTGCTGGGCTACCCGGCGGTGCTGGCCCAACTGGCGCGCCGCCAGCGCACGGCCGACAGCGTGCTGGCGGCGTTCGACCGCTGGAGCCACCCGGTGCCGGCGGCCGATCCGGCGCCAGTGCGCTGCCGCGACCCGGACGACCAGATCTTCCTCGACCTGGCCGTGGCCTGGCGCGCGCGGCTGTTCAGCAAGGACCTCGCGGTGCTGGCGCTGGCGCGCCGGCTGGCGCCGCTGGGCGTGACGGTGGAGCGCTGACACGGGCGCGGCGCTCAACCGGCCGGCCGCGGGGCTTGCGGCACAATGACGGGCTCGCAAATCCGCTGTTTCCCTTTTCACTTCACAGGAACAACGCCATGGCCTCCGTCAACAAAGTCATCCTCGTCGGCAACCTGGGGCGCGACCCCGAAATGCGCTCCTTTCCCAATGGCGACCAGGTGGCCAACGTGACGCTGGCCACCACCGACAAGTGGAAGGACAAGCAAAGCGGCGAGCCGCGCGAGCACACCGAATGGCACCGCCTGGTGTTCAACGGCCGCCTGGCCGAGATCGCCGGCCAGTACCTGCGCAAGGGCAGCCAGATCTACGTCGAAGGCAGCATCCGCACCCGCAAGTGGCAGGACCAGGCCAGCGGCCAGGACCGCTACAGCACCGAAATCCGCGTCGACCAGATGCAGATGCTGGGCAGCCGCCAGGGCATGGGCGGCCCCGGTGGCGGGGACGAGGGCGGCTACGGTGGTGGTGGCGACAGCTACGGCGCGCCGCGCCGCGCCGCGCCCGCCCCGCGTGCCGCCGCACCCGCGCCCCGCGCGGCGGCCCCGGCCGCCAGGCCCTCGTCGGGCTTCGACGACATGGACGACGACATCCCGTTCTGACGCGCCGCCGGCCGCGCGCCGGAAAAATCCCAATTGACGCGGATCAAGCCGCGTTCTACCGTGCTGCGCTTCACCCCTTCCTGGAGACGCAGCCATGGCCAGACCCTTCCGATTGATCCGTCACCCCGCCCGCGCCCTGCTGGGCGGGCTGGTGCTGCTGGCCGCCGGCTGGGCGCAGTCGGCCGGCATCAGCGACAACGTGGTCAAGATCGGCGTGCTGACCGACATGTCGGGCGTGTCGGCCGACAACTCGGGCCGCGGCTCGGTGGCGGCGGCCGAGCTGGCGATCGAGGACTTCGCCAAGGACAAGAAGGTGTTGGGCATGCCGATCGAGCTGATCAGCGCCGACCACCAGGGCAAGACCGACATCGGCGCCAACCTGGCGCGCGAGTGGTTCGACACCAGGCAGGTCGACATGATCACCGACCTGACCTTCTCCAACGTCGCGCTGGCGGTACAGAAAATCGCCGACGACAAGGGCCGGCTGGCACTGGTCACCGGCGCCGGATCGGCCGCCATCACCAACGAGCAGTGCAACAAGAGCACCGTGCACTGGATGTACGACACCTACGCGCTGGCCACCGGCACGGCGCGGGCGCTGGGCGCGCAGGGCCTCAAGAGCTGGTTCTTCATCACCGCCGACTACGCCTTTGGCCACGCGCTGGAAAAGGACGCGCGCGCCATCGTCGAGGCGCAGGGCGGGCAGGCGCTGGGCAGCGTCAAGCACCCGGTGGGCACCAGCGACATGTCGTCCTACCTGCTGCAGGCGCAAAACAGCAAGGCGCAGGTCATCGGCCTAGCCAACTCGGGCGCCGACACGCTCAACACCGTCAAGCAGGCGCGCGAGTTCGGCCTGGGCGTGGGCGCCAACAAGCAGGTGTTCACGCCGCTGCTGGCGCTGATCACCGAGGTCAACGGCATGGGCCTGCAGAACGCGCAGGGCATGTTCATCACCACCGGCTTCTACTGGGACCAGGACGAGCAGACGCGCGCCTTCTCGCGCCGCTACTTCGAGCGCATGAAGAAGATGCCCACCATGATGCAGGCGGCGGTGTATTCGGCCGTGCTGCACTACCTGAAGGCCATCAAGGCCGCCGGCACCGACGACGCGCAGGCGGTGATGGCCAGGATGAAGACCACCGAGGTCAACGACGCCGTGGTGCGCAAGGGCCGCATCCGCGACGACGGCCGGCTGGTGCACGACATGCTGCTGGTGCAGGTCAAGACACCGGCTGAATCGACCAAGGCCTGGGACCTGTACAAGATCAGGCAGGTCATCCCGGGCGAGCAGGCGTTTCAGCCGCTGGCGTTGTCGCGTTGCCCGCTGATCAAGAAATAGCACCCCCTGAGCCGCCTGCGGCGTCTTCCCCCTCTCCTGCGGGAGGGGGACGGCGCCCGTGGCCGGCGCAGGTCCGGCCACGGCGCCCACGCGTGGCCTGCTCCGCGGCCGCTCGAATGCGCGCTTCGTCCGCGGCGGGCGTGCGGTATGAAATTGATAGCGGCTCGCGCTTGCCCCTCAAGCGCTGAGAGCCTATTTCGTTCAAAACTCAGATCATCGCCGCCGGGTCGTCCGCTGGTTGCAGGAACACCCGCGCCTTGCGCGGCGACACGCTCACGGTGTCGCCTTGCTTCAGGCCCAGCCGGCGGTACTCATCGGCGGGCAGATGCGCCTCGATGATCTGGTCTTTCTGCTCGTGCGGGATCAGCTCTAGCCGCGCCAGCGGGCCGACGACGAGTGCGCGGTCCAGCCGGGCGGGCAGGCCGGGCGCCCCGGGGCTGTAATGCCTCACCGTCAGGTCGCTCGGGCGCACGAAAGCCATGGCTTCGGCGTCGAGGGCATTCGCGTATTCGGGGGCGGCGATGTGCCAGCCGCCCACATCCATCTGCCCGCCGCTGGCGCGGCCGTGGAACAGGTTCACGTCGCCCAGAAAGCCGTAGACGAAGGGGCTGGCCGGGTGCTCCCACACGGCCTGCGGCGTGCCGACCTGTTCGATCTTGCCGTGGTTCATCACCACCACGCGGTCGGCCACTTCGAGCGCCTCCTCCTGGTCGTGCGTGACGAAGATGCTCGTCACGTGCAGTTCGTCGTGCAGGCGGCGCAGCCAGCGGCGCAACTCTTTCCTCACCTTGGCGTCGAGTGCGCCGAAGGGCTCGTCGAGCAGCAGCACCTTGGGCTCCACCGCCAGCGCGCGCGCCAGGGCGATGCGCTGGCGCTGGCCGCCGGAGAGCTGAGAGGGGTAACGGTCGGCCAGCCAGTCGAGCTGCACCAGCTTCAGCAGCTTCATCACCTTGGTCTTGATCTGCTTTTCGGGGGGGCGCTCGCGGCGCGGCTTCATGCGCAGGCCGAAGGCCACGTTGTCGGCCACTGTCATGTGGCGGAACAGCGCGTAGTGCTGGAACACGAAGCCCACACCGCGCTCGCGCACGTGCACGTCGGTCGCGTCCTGCCCGCTGAAGGCGATGCTGCCGGCGTCGGCCGATTCGAGCCCGGCGATGATGCGCAGCAGCGTGGTCTTGCCGCAGCCGGAGGGGCCGAGCAGCGCCAGCAGCTCGCCCGAGTCGATGTCGAGGCTGATGTCATCCAGCGCGCGGAAGTGGCCGAACTGCTTGGTGACGTGGTGGATTTCGATGCTCATGCGGATGCTCTTGATTCGATAGCTGATTGCACTTAATGAGCAAGCGCTGGGGCCTTGTTTGATGCTGAATCGTGCGGCCGTTCGGGCGGCAGCTCAGCGGCGGCCTGCAGTTCGCGCGCATGCTTCCACTCGACCACAGTCTTGATCAGCAGCGTGACGATGGCCAGCAGCGCCAGCAGCGACGCCACCGCAAACGCGGCCTGCGCCTGGTATTCGTTGTAGAGAATTTCCACGTGCAGTGGCATAGTGTTGGTCTGGCCGCGGATATGGCCGCTGACGACCGACACGGCGCCGAATTCGCCCATGGCCCGCGCGTTGCACAGAATGACGCCGTAGATCAGCCCCCACTTGATGTTGGGCAGCGTCACGTGCCAGAAGGTCTGCCAGCCGCTGGCCCCCAGCACCTGCGCGGCCTGTTCCTCGTCGCTGCCCTGCGCTTGCATGAGCGGAATCAGCTCGCGCGCGATGAACGGAAAGGTGACGAACACCGTGGCCAGCACAATGCCCGGCACGGCAAAGATGATCTTGATGTCGTGCTCGGCCAGCCAAGGCCCCAGCCAGCCCTGCGCGCCGAACACCAGCACGTAGATCAGGCCGGCGACCACGGGCGAGACGGAAAACGGCAGGTCGATCAGCGTGGTCAGGAACGCCTTGCCACGGAACTCGAACTTGGCGATGCACCACGCAGCGGCCACGCCAAACACCAGGTTCAGCGGCACGGCAATCGCGGCCGTGATGAGCGTCAGACGGATCGCGGCCAGTGCGTCGGGTTCTTTCAGTGCATCCCAGTACGCCGACCAGCCGGCCTTGAGCGCTTCGACGAACACCGCCGCCAGCGGCAGCACCAGAAAAAGCCCCATGAACACCAGCGCCAGGCCGATAAGCAGCCTGCGGACCGCTGGCGACTCGGTGGTGCGCACGCGCTTGGGAATGGCTCGGGTCTGGCTCATGTCAGGCCCCATGCCGGCGGCGCTGCCACGCCTGCAGGCCATTGATGACCAGCAGCATGACGAACGAGACCAGCAGCATCATCGACGCCACCGCAGTGGCGCCGGCGTAGTCGTATTGCTCGAGCTTGCCGATGATGATCAGCGGCACGATCTCCGACACCATGGGCATGTTGCCAGCGATGAAGATCACCGAGCCGTATTCGCCCACGCCGCGCGCGAACGCCATGGCAAAGCCCGTCAGCAGCGCCGGCGCGATGGCCGGAAAGATTACGTGGCGGAAGGTCTGCCCACGCGTCGCGCCCAGGCAGGCGGCGGCTTCTTCCAGTTCTTTCTCGGTGTCTTCCAGCACCGGCTGCACGGTGCGCACCACGAACGGCAAGCCGATGAAGATCAGCGCGATGACGATGCCCTTGGGGTTGAACGCGAGCTGAATGCCCAGCGGCGCCAGCCACTGCCCGATCCAGCCGTTGTCGGCCAGGATGGCGGTGAGGGCGATGCCGGCCACGGCGGTGGGCAGCGCGAACGGCAGATCGACCAGGGCATCGACGATCTTCTTGCCCGGGAACGAGTAGCGCACCAGCACCCAGGCCACCAGCAGCCCGGCGACCACGTTCGCGCCCGCAGCCAGCAGCGAAGCGCCAAAGCTGAGCCGGAACGCCGCCAGCACGCGCGGCGCCGACACCGCAGCCCAGAACTCGGCCCAGGTCATGGCGAAGGTCTTGAGCAGCAGCGCCGAAAGTGGAATCAGCACCACCAGGCTGAGGTACAGCAGCGTGTAGCCCAGCGTGATGTTGAAGCCCGGCAGCACGCGCCGCGCGGCGCGGCGGCGTGGGGCGGCGGGTGTCGATGGCACAGCGAGGCTGGCGGTGGTCATCATGGATTTGATAGCTGCTGGCGCTTGGTGAACGGGAGCTTCAGCACGATTTCTTGCAAATTAGAGCGAGTACAGGCTTGTCAATGATCAACGCGTGACGGCGGTGTCTATTGAACGCATTGGCGCGCCGTCACGGCCCTTCGCACCCGCCCGCGCCCCGCAGGCGCAGGGCCGTTCGGGCACCCGCGGCGCTGGCTTTGTCAGGCCGCTGGGTGCGTCCCCCTCCGGGCGAAGCGGCCGTTGGCCGCTCAGGGGGAACTCATTTGCCCGGTTGATACAACTTGTCAAACTGCCCACCGTCGTTGAAGTGCACCTTCTGCGCCTCGGCCAGCGAGCCAAAGTACTGATCCACCGTGAACAGCTTGATCGGCTTGAACACGTTGGCGTGCGCCTTCAGGATCGACTCGTTGCGCGGGCGGATGTTGTGCTTGGCGGCGATTTCCTGTCCCTCGGGCGAATACAGGAAATCGAGGTAGGCCTTGGCCTCGGCTGCCGTGCCCTTCTTCTGCACCGTGCGCTCGACCACGGCCACCGGGTTCTCGGTCACGATGCTGGCGCTGGGGTGCACCGCATCCACCTTGCCCTTGCCGAACTCGTTTTCGACCGAGACCACTTCAGATTCAAACGTCACCAGCACATCGCCCAGGTTGCGCTGCAAAAACATGCCCGTGGCGTCGCGCCCGCCGCGTGCCAGCGCTGGCACGTTCTGGTACAGCTTGCTGACGAACTCGGCAGCCTGCGCGTCGGTGCCGCCCTTGGCGCGTACCTGGCCCCAGGCGGCCAGGTACGCCATGCGGCCGTTGCCGCCGGTCTTGGGGTTGACCACGACGACCTTCACGTCGGGGCGGATCAGGTCGTCCCAGTCCTTGATGTTTTTCGGGTTGCCATTGCGCACCAAAAAAAGCATGGTCGACGTGGTGGGCGACGCGCCATTCGGAAACTTGCTGCGCCATTCCTTGGCGACCACGCCCTTGTCGGCCAGGAAGTCGATGTCGGTGGTGGTGTTCATGGTCACCACGTCGGCCGCCAGGCCGTCGGCCACGGCGCGCGCCTGGGCGCTGGAGCCGGCGTGCGACTGATCGACCTTGATGTCCTTGCCCGTCTTCTTCTTGTAATCGGCGATGAAGGCGGTGTTGAAGTCCTTGTAGAACTCGCGTGCGACGTCGTAGCTCACGTTGAGCAGGCTGGTCTGCGCGTGGCAGGCGCCAGCGGTGGCCAGGGCGAGGGCGGAGAGGGCGAGGCGGAGGGAGGTTTTCATGGCACTGCGGAAATGACGAGGTCGGCGAAATGCCGACCATGGCCATGAGTTTGAAGTCGAGTCTTTAAAACTCAAACTACTTTTTTCTTGTTTCTTTATATTGAAAAGATGATAAAACCCGAGGAATGAAGGCGCTGCTGGAGGGGAGAGTTCGCCCCGGCGGGCGACCTACTTTCTCTTGCTCCGCCAAAAGTAAGTAGGCAAAGTTCGCGCAGCGAAGTTTCGCGAACACAAAAGCGGCCCCACTGCCGTGTCCCTGCCCTCGGCCTGCGATTGATCAGTGGCGCAGCTTCGCGCGGTGTGGCGTCTGCTCCACCTGGGAGAGAACAGGGGTAAGGGCCGAACAGTTCAAAAACTCTAGCTGCTCTCGCTTAATGGGCAAGCGCTACCGCCTGTTTTAACGTGGAATCTTGGTGGCGCTGAAGTCACCGATGACTCATCGCCACCCGATCGCCGCGCCCGGGAAATCCGGCCAGTACGGCCATTGGCGCAGTTCGGCGGGCGTGTTGTGCGCCGCGTGGCCGCACCCATGGGGGCGCGGCGTCCTGCGCGTGCGGATCGCCGGCAGGGCCGCGCACCTGCACAAGTCCCACGCTTCGGCTGTCACGGCCAGCACGCGCAAAGCGGCGGGTGGCAAAGGGCGGGCGGCGGACTGGTGCATGGCGAATTCCTTTCAGTTCAACAGTGAAATCACTTGTTCGTGTAAATCTGATCGAACTGCCCGCCATCGGCAAAGTGCGCCTTGCTGGCCTGCGCCCAGCCGCCAAACGCCTGGTCGATCGTGAACAGGTTCAGCTGGGGGAACTGCCTGGCGTATTTGGCCGCCGCCTTGTCGCTGATCGGGCGGTAGAAGTGCTTGCCGGCCAGGTCCTGCCCCTCGTCGCTGTACAGGTAATCCAGATACGCCTGCGCGACGGCGCGGGTGCCGTGCTTGTCGACGTTCTTGTCCACCACGGTTACTGCCGGCTCGGCCAGGATGGAGAGGCTGGGGTAGACGATGTCGAACTTCTGCCCGAATTCCTTGCCCAGCAGATGCGCCTCGTTCTCCCAGGCGATCAGCACGTCGCCCTGGTTGCGCTGGCCGAAGGTGATGGTCGAGCCGCGCGCGCCGGTGTCGAGCACGGGCACGTTCTGGTACAGCCGGGCGACGAAATCCTTGGCCTTGGCGTCGTCACCCAGCTTGCGCTTGGCGTACTCCCACGCGGCCAGGTAGTTCCAGCGCGCGCCGCCGCTGGTCTTGGGGTTGGGGGTGATGACCTTCACGCCGGGTTTGGCCAGGTCGTCCCAGTCCTTGATGCCCTTGGGGTTGCCGGCGCGCACCACCAGCACGATGGTGGAGGTGTAGGGCGAGCTGTTGTGCGGCAGGCGCTTTTGCCAGTCCTTCGGGATCCAGCCGCCGTGGGCGTGCAGCGCGTCGGTATCGCCGGCCAGGGCCAGCGTGGCTACGTCGGCCTCCAGCCCGTCGATGATCGAGCGCGCCTGCTTGCCCGAGCCGCCGTGCGACTGCTTCACGCTCACGTCCTGGCCGGTCTTGGCCTTCCAGTGCTGGGCAAACGCCTTGTTGAACTCGACGTAGAACTCGCGCGTGGGGTCGTAGCTGACGTTCAGCAGCGTGACGGGCGCGGGCTGCGCAAAAGCAAGCGTGCCCGTGGCGGCGACGGCGCTGGCGGCGAGCCATCGGGCGGCGGTGCGGCGGCGAATTTGCATAAGAAGACTCCAGATCACAACTGAAAGAAATGAGGAAGCGATGGTGCGCCCTGCCGCCCGGCAAGTGAACGATTCTTTTCTTGTTTGCTTATGAGGCTCCCCTTGGGTGGCCTGCGGCGCCTTAACCCCTGCAGGGGATCACGCAGTCGCTCGGGCGGCCCCGATCACGGCGTCTCGGGGTGGCCTGCGCCGCGGCCGCTCGCTGTCGGTCTGCTGCGCGGCCGTGCATGAAAATCGGTGCCAGCGCTATTCCTTACAGCGCGAGCAGCTACTAAAAATAGAGCGCCAAGCGTGGCATCATCGTGCCATGCCGCAGCGCCCAGATGCCCTGAAATACCTCGCCTTCAACTGGTTCGCCATCGTCATGACGCTGGCCGGGCTGTCGCTGGCCTGGGCGCGTGCCACGCCCGTCCTGGGCGACATGGCCGGCGCCGGGGCCATGGTGCTGGCGGGCGCGGCGGCGCTGGTGTTCCTGGTGCTGCTCGTGATGTCGTGGCTGCGCTGGCAGCACTATCCCGAGGCGCTGGCGGCCGATCTCAAGCACCCGGTGCGCCACGCCTTCATCGCCACGCTGCCGGTGTCGCTGATCCTGCTGGCGTCGGCGGCGGCCATGCTGTTCGGCCCCGAGACCTGGGTGGCGGCGCTGTGGTGGACCGGCTCGCTGACGCAGTTCGCCGTCACGCTGTGGGTGCTGGCGCGCTGGCTCAGCGCCGACAGGAGTCAGGGCCTGAGCTGGGCGGCACTGACGCCGGTGCTGTTCATTCCGGTGGTGGGCAACGTGCTGGCGCCGCTGGCCGGCGTGATGCTGGGCGCGCCGGCCTGGACGGCGGCGCAGTTCGGCCTGGGCGTGCTGCTGTGGCCGGTGCTGCTGGCGCTGATCGGCGCGCGCATCGCCACGCAGGGGCTGTGGCCCGAACGGCTGCTGCCGGTCACCTTCATCAGCGTGGCGCCACCGGCCGTCATCGGCAGCGGCGTGCTGCTGCTGGGCGGGCCGCTGACGCTGGCCTGGATGTGCTGGGGCGTGGCGCTGTTCTTCGTGCTGTGGAGCGGTCAGGTGGTGCGGCGCATGCTGACGCAGCCGTTTTCGATCGCCTTCTGGTCGCTGGGCTTTCCGCTGGCGGCCTTTGCCGCGCTGACGCTGCGGCTGGCGCAGCAGGACAGCGCGGCCCAGCTGCCGGCCCTGGTGGCGCTGGCGCTGGCCTCGCTGGTGGTGCTGGTGCTGGGCATCGCCACCTGGAAGGGCTGGCGCGAAGGCAGCCTGCTGCAACCCGAACCGGTGGCCGTGATGGCCGTGGCCGACAGCGCGCCGCCACCGCGGGCGCAGTGAACCATCTGATGAAAATTCAGGGCTCTTCTCGCGAATGATGGTGATGGCCTGCGAGACAAGGCGTCGAATGATCGCTTATTGGAAACCGCCAACCTCCGAACGCAGAGGACGCAGAGATTTCGCAGAGGACGCGGAAAGCCAGAAGATCCATCGGTTTTCTTTGCGTCCTCTGCGTATGGCTGTTCATGTTTCTCATGCGTCGTGTCGCAGTGCGGCACTGATCAAGTACCTCACCGTCATTCGCGAGTAGAGTCAAATTCAGACCGTTTGCGCCCGCCAGTCGTGCGCCAGCAGCTATCGTTTTGCAAGCATCGACTGACCCACGCCACGCCGCCGCGCCACGCCTGCCGGGTGACCTGTTCATCTGGTACGTGATCGCGCTGGAGCTGGCCACCTTCTGCGTGCTGTTCGGCGCCTTTGCCTTCACGCGGCTGCGGCACCTGGAGCTGTTTCGCACATCGCAGCAGTCGCTGGACGTGAGCGCGGGCGCCCTCAACACCGCCCTGCTGCTGTCGGCCAGCTGGGCCGTGGCGCGGGCGGTGCACGCCACGCGGGACAACACGCGCGGCGCCGCGCTGGGCTGGCTGGGCGCCGGCTGGCTGCTGGGCGCGGGCTTCGTGGTCTTCAAGCTGAGGGAGTACGCCGACAAGGCGGCGCAGGGCATCGGCATGGGCGACGGCAACCTGTTCTTCGACTTCTACTACATCCTGACCGGCTTTCACCTGCTGCACGTGCTGGCCGGCCTGCTGGCGCTGGGCCTGACCGCCATCGGCCTGGCGCGCGAGCGCGGCAGGCTGCAAGCCCACACGCTGGAGACCGCCGGCGCCTTCTGGCACCTGGTGGACCTGCTGTGGCTGGTGCTGTTTCCGCTGGTCTACGTGATGCGCTGACGCGGCCGATGACATGAAGCACCGGCACCTGATCCTCGACCTCGCCTGGCTGGCCATGCTGGCGGCCACCGCCGTCACCTGGGCGCTGGGCCGCGGCGGCTGGGTGGCGCGGGCGCAGCTGGCCGGCATGGCGGTGGTGTTCGCCCTGGCCTGGCTCAAGGGCCTGGTCGTGATCCTGGAATTCATGGAGCTGCGTCATGCCCCGGCCCTGTGGCGCCGCGCGCTGATCGGTGCGCTGACGCTGGTGGTGCTGCTGATCCTGCTGGCGTACGGGCTGTCCCTGCGTTAGAGCGCGCTTGACGCCGAACAAGGCTCCAGCGCGCCAACAGTCAGCGCCAGCAGCTACTCTATTAAGAGCATTCGGGATGCGTTCAAGGCGTACGCAGCGCTGACCCGGCACACGCGCCCGCTCCTTGTCGACCCTGCCTGGCGTCCTGGCTTTCACGGCCGACCCAGCGGCAACCCCCTGCGGGAACGCGGCGCAAGACCGCTCCATCCAATGGGCAGGACAGCACGCAACCGCCCACGCCTTCGGCACCGGTTCGCGGCATCCACCGCTTCAATCACCGACCCAGGAGAACACCATGTCCGCTTCGCTCAACCGCCGCCTGAAGATCGCCGCCGCAGCCGCCTCGCTGGGCGCCCTGATGACCCTCGCGCCCGCCGGCGCCCACGCCCACGCCCACGCCCACACGCAAGCCACGCACGCCTCCGCCGCGCAGGTGGCCGCCACGGCAGGCGCGCGCACGGCCAGCATGACCCAGTTGTATTCGGCCATGCAGACGCTGTGGGCCCAGCACATGGAATGGACCTACGCCGCCGTGACCGCCTTCGTGTCCAGCCCGCAGGCCTTCGACGCCACCGCCGCGCGCCTGCTGCGGAATCAGGAAGACATCGGCAACGCCATCAAGCCCTTCTACGGCGACGCCGCCGGCAACGCGCTGACCAAACTGCTGAAGGAGCACATCGCCGGCGCGGTCGAGGTGGTCAAGGCCGCCAAGGCCAATGACAAGCCGGCACTGGACAAGTCCGTGGCCGCCGCCTACGCCAACGCGCGGGAGATCGCCGACTTCCTGGCCAAGGCCAACCCGAACTGGAAGCAGGACGAGGTGCGCTCGATGATGAAGGGCCATATCGACACCACCCTGGTCTACGCCACCGCCGTGCTGCAGGGCAAGTACGCCGAAGGCATCGCCGAATACGGCAAGGCCGAAGCCCACATGCTGCACATGGCCGATGCGCTGAGCGCCGGACTGATTGCCGCCTTCCCCGCCAAATTCGTCAACTGACCGTCCGGCCCGGCGCGGCACAGGCCGCGCCGGGACCGCATGGCCCACCGCAGGAGTCACCCCATGCTCGCCAAAGTAGCCCCCGACACCCTGAACGCCACCGCCGCCGACAGCGACATCCTGACCCGCATGCCGGTGTCCGACCGCATCCGCTACCGGCTCATCGAGGCCGGGCAGCGCTATCACGCCAACGACAACATCGCCGCCCACATCCGCGAGGGTGAACTGGGCGAGCTGCGCGAGGAAGTGCAGGCGCGCCTGCGGGAGGTGCTGCACGCGTTGGTGATCGACACCGAGAACGACCACAACACCGCCGATACCGCGCGCCGCGTGGCCAAGATGTTCGTCAGCGAGGTGTTTCGCGGCCGCTACGAGCCGGCACCCGATGCGACGGCGTTTCCCAACGTGTCGCAGCTCAACGAGCTGATGATCGTCGGCCCGATCACGGTGCGCAGCGCCTGCTCGCACCACCTGTGCCCGATCCTGGGCAAGCTGTGGGTCGGCGTGCTGCCCAACGCCGGCTCCGACCTGATCGGCCTGTCCAAGTACGCCCGCCTGGCCGAATGGGTGATGAGCCGCCCGCAGATCCAGGAAGAAGCCGTGGTCATGCTGGCCGACGAGCTGGAGCAGCGCATCCGCCCCGACGGCCTGGCGCTGGTGATGCAGGCCAGCCACTTCTGCATGCACTGGCGCGGCGTCAAGGACGATGGCGCGCTGATGCGCAATTCGGTGATGCGCGGCGCCTTCCTCAAGGACGCCACGCTGCGGCGCGAATTCCTCAGCCTGCTGGAGCGCGACAGCCGCTGACCGCGCCCACCCACCCTGCCGTTCGCGGCCCCGTTTCTCAGGAGTTTTCACCATGTCGGTCTACCACACCACACTGCAGCGCCGCCAGCCGGTGGCCGAAGGCACGCAGGCCTTTCACTTCGACAAGCCGGCCGGCTTCGACTTCCGGCCCGGGCAGGCGATCGACCTGATCCTGCCGCTGCCGGGCGTGGCCGCCGATTCGCAGGATGCGCGCCATGCGTTTTCCATCGTCAGCGCGCCCCACGAGAACGAGCTGGTGGTGGCCACCCGCATGCGCGACAGCGCCTACAAGCGGGCGCTGGGCGCGCTGCCCGATGGCGCGGCGGTCCAGCTCGACGGGCCGTTCGGCGCGCTGACGCTGCACAGGAACCCGGCGCGGGCCGGGGTGCTGATTGCCGGCGGCATCGGCATCACGCCGTTCATGAGCATGCTGCGTCACGCCGCCCACCAGCAGATGCCGCAGGATCTGCTGCTGCTGTATTCCAACCGCCGGCCCGAGGACACCGCTTTCCTGGCCGAGCTGCAGCAGCTGGCGCAGGCCAATCCGCGCTTTCGCCTGGCCGCCACCATGACCGAGATGGGCCGCAGCAGCCAGCCCTGGCGCGGCGAGACGCGGGTGATCGACAGCGCGCTGATCCGGCAGCAGACGGCCGGCCTGCCGGCGCCGATCTTCTATGTCTCCGGCCCGCCCGGCCTGGTGCAGGCCATGCAGCAGACCCTGGTGGCCGCCGGCGTCGACGAGGACGACGTGCGCAGCGAGGAGTTCTACGGCTACTGAGCGGCCTTGTCCCGACCGCCGACCATCGGCGGCGGTCGGCGGGAACGCACGGCACGCCCATCGCATCCAATGCTCCGGAGGTCTATCTGATGCCGAACACCCTGCCCCTGGCACACGCGCCAAGCGCCCAGCACACCACCGACACCGAGCTGGCGGCGCGCGCCGCGCGCGGCGAGCAAGCCGCCTTCGAGGCCATCATGCGTCGCCACAACCGCCTGCTGTTTCGCACGGCGCGCAGCATTCTGAAGAACGACGCCGACGCCGAGGACGCCCTGCAGGACGCCTATCTGCGCGCCTGGCGGGCACTGGACAGCTTCCGGGCCGACGCCAAGCTGTCCACCTGGCTGGTGCGCATCGTCGCCAACGAGGCGCTGGGCCGGCTGCGCCGCCATCAGGCCACCCTCATTCCTCTGGACGCCGCCATGAACGCCACCGAACCCGAAATCCAGGCCTCGCTGACCGACACGCCGGACAAGCGTCCCGAGCAGTTCGCCATGCGCGCGCAGATGCGCCAGCTGCTGGAAGCGCGCATCGACCTGCTGCCGGAAGTGTTCCGCACCGTGTTCATGCTGCGCGCGGTCGAGGAAATGAGCGTGGAGGAGGTGTCGGAGGCGCTGGGGATTCCCGAGGCCACCGTGCGCACGCGCTTCTTCCGTGCCCGCGGCCTGCTGCGCGAGGACCTGGCCAGCCAGGCCGATATCGCGCTGGGCGACGCTTTCGCCTTCGACGGCGCGCGCTGCGACCGCATCGTGGCTGGCGTGCTGGCCCGCGGCGGCGCCGAGGGCCTGTCGCGCAAGCCGTAGCCGGCAGGTTGCCGCCACGCCGATCGTGGTGGCGCTGCGGCACCACGGGCCGCGACTCACCCCGGTGCTGTGCGGGGGCGCGCTGGCGATGGCTGCATCGGCGCTGATCGGCAGGTTTTTCGGCGCCACGCCCCCCAGCTGGCCGGCGCCTGGTGGCCGGGCCGCTCAGGCCGTGGCGTGCAGGGCGATGAAGGCCTCCAGTGCCTCCAGCGGCAGGGGCGGGGCCAGCAGAAAACCCTGGAACTGATCGCAGCCGCGCTCGGACAGAAACCGGTGCTGCGCCTCGGTTTCCACGCCTTCCGCCACCACTTTCAGGCCCATGCTGTGCGCCATGCCGATGATGGCGCCGGCAATCGCCGCATCGCCGGCGTCGCTCAGCACGTCGGCCACGAAGGCGCGGTCGATCTTGATCTGGTCCAGCGGCAGCCGCTTGAGGTAGGCCAGTGACGAATAGCCGGTGCCGAAGTCGTCCAGCGACAGCGCCACGCCCAGTTGCCGCAGGCGGGCCATCTGCGCCAGCGTGATGTCCAGGTGGTCAGCCAGCAGGCTCTCGGTCAATTCCAGCCGCAGCCGGCGGGGTGGCGCACCGCACTGCCGAATGACCGCCGTGACCTGATCGACGAAGTCCGGGTGGCGGAACTGCCGCGCGCTGACGTTGACCGAGATGCTCAGCGCGGCCGTCCTGGCCTGACCCTGCCAGCACGCCAGCTGACGGCAGGCCTGGGTCAGCGCCCACAGGCCGAGCGGCACGATCAGGCCGGTGTCTTCGGCCACCGGGATGAACTCCACCGGGCCCACCAGCCCGCGCTGCGGATGCTGCCAGCGCAGCAAGGCTTCGACACCGGTGATGCGGCGCGCCCGATCGAACTGCGGCTGGTAGTGCAGGGTCAGCTGCCTGTCGTCGCTCAGCGCCGCGCGCAGCGCCAGCGCCAGCGACGCGCTGGCGTTCAGCGCGGCCTGCATCGGCGGGTCGAAGAACGCCAGGGTGTTGCGCCCCATGTGCTTGGCCTGGTACATGGCCATGTCGGCCTGCTGCAGCAGCTCGGCCACGTTGTCCTGGCCGGCGGCGATCAGCGTGATGCCGATGCTGGTGGTGCAATGGTGCTGGTGCCCGTCGAGGTCAAAGCGCTCGATCATCCGGGCCAGCACCTTGGTGGCCACCGCGTGCGCCTTGCGCGCCGCCACCGCGGGGTCACTGTCCAGCGCCTGCAGCAGCACCACGAACTCGTCGCCACCGATGCGCGCCACGGTGTCGTCGACGCGCACGCAATGCCGCAATCGCGTGGCCACGCCCTTCAGCAGCAGATCACCGGTGTGGTGCCCCCGGGTGTCGTTGAGGACCTTGAAGTTGTCCAGGTCGATGAACATGAGCGCGCCCGAGTGTCCGTTGGCGGCGCAATCGAGCAGCGCCGTCTCCAGCCGTTCGATGAGCAGCTGACGATTGGGCAGGCCCGTCAGCGGGTCGTAGAACGCCAGGCGATGGATCTTCTCCTCGGCGGCCTTGCGCTCGCTCACGTCTCGGAAGTACACCGCCAGGCCTTCGGCGTAGGGGTAGGCGCGCAGCTCGATCCATTTGCCCTGCGTCGGGTAGAAGTCCTCGAACTCGACGCGCTGGTTGTGGCTCAGGGCCTCGTCGATGCGCGCACGCACCAGGTCCGGCTGCTGGCCTTGCAGTTGCTGCCAGATCGGCTCGTCCAGCAGCTGTCGGGTGCTGGCGCCCAACAGCCGCTCGCTCTCGCCATTGACGTACATGAAGCGGCCTGCGCGGTCCAGGG
>MKTG01000057.1:121363-135412 GCA_001897615.1 Burkholderiales bacterium 68-10 | reverse complement strand
GCTTGCGCCAGCTGATGTCCTGCAGCGCCCCCTGGATCGCGCCGACGCCACCGGTGGCGTCCCGGATCGCCACCCCGACCCAGCGCAGCCAGCGCCGCGGCGACTCGCCGGCGGCGAGCTGGATTTCCTCGTCGATCGGCTGACCGGTGCCCAGGCAGGTGTCCACGGCGCGCTGCAGGCGCCGCGCCGCGTCCTCGGACAACAGTGGGCGCAGACCGTCCAGAATGGTCGGCGCCTGCCCCTGCGCCAGTCCGAGCACCGCCGTCGCACCGGTGCCCAGCTGCAGAGCACGGGTGCTCGCGTCATAGCGCCATGCGGTCACCTGCAAGGCCGCCATGAGCGCTGCACCGCGTGCCGCATCGGGCCACCCGCCCGGGCCCGCGGGCGCGCCCGGCACCAGCGCTTGCGCCAGCCAGCGCCCCAGCCGATCCAGCAGTGGCCCGGCATCGGGCGGCAGCGGCGCGTTGCCCTCACCCAGCACCGCCAGGCCACCCATGGGTTGGCCGTCGGGGTCGCCGATCGTCGCTTGGCGGACATGGCATGTCTCGCCCTCCGGCAGGTCGATGAGCTGCGGTGCGCCGCCAGGATCGGGCTGCCCGGCAGGCTGGCGGCTCAGTGCAGCGATGCAGGCACTCGCCTGCGCCCAGGCCCCCGCCCGGCCCGCGCCGCCCCAACCGCCCGCCTGCCCATCCGATGGCGTCAACCAGACCAGCGCGGCGTCGACCCCGGCCAGACAGGCCGCCAGCCGGGCCACTTGGTCAAGCCGGCCGTCCCGCGCGAAGCCGCGCTGCGCGCTGTCGGCGGCGCAGGTTCCGCGGTCAGCACCGGAGAGAGTGGGCTTTCGAGACATCGCGGAATCTTCGCTCAGGTTCAAGCGCAACAACAAATGTATCGAATGTCTCGTTTTGTCACATTCAGACAGAAACCAATGACTGGCGGGCATTTGCGCCGCATTCGGAGCGCCTCGGAGCCGGTGCAGACCCCATTCCGAGTGAATTGCCAGCGGCATGCCAATCAGAAATAGTCTGAAACATCAGACAACAAGCCGCAAGCAGCGGCGCTCAGGGTCAGGGATCATGATGGATACGCTTTCCGCATTCCGCCACTGCGATGACGTGGCCACGCTGAAATCGCGAGTGGCGGATCTCAGCGCCACGTTCGGCACGCTCAAGCGCCTGGACATTCTGATGGCCGCGCACGAAGGGCGCCAGCAGGCCATCTGCTTCGTGCGCTTGCAGACGCCTGAGCAGGAACGCGCACTGATGCACTCACTGGGCGTGGGGCGCTTCGGTGGCGAAATCGTGTTCGTCGTCGACCTGCAGACCCCCGACACGCCAGAGGACACGGGCCCGTCATCCCAGTGGGCGAGCTGCGAGGAGCTGTGATGGACGCCCGCGTCACGACCCGTCCGACCGCGGCCGACGCCGCGCCCATCCTGATCGTCTGCGGCACGCGCCCGGAGATCATCAAGCTGGCGCCGCTCTATCACGAACTGCGGCGCCAGCCGTGGGCGCGCGTGACCTGGTTGCACACCGGACAGCATGCCCAGATGGCGGAGCCGATCCTGCGCAGCTTCGACATCCATCCCGACATCAGGCTGACCCGTCAGGGCGATTCACTGCTGGACTTCAGTCTGGGCTGCCGCGCCCAGCTCGAAGGCGTGTTGAGTGCAGGCGAGTGGGCCACCGTGGTGGTCCAGGGCGATACCGAGAGCGCCTTTCTGGGGGCGCTGGCCGGCTTCTACAACAGCGTGCCCGTGGCCCATGTCGAAGCCGGCTTGCGCACCTACAACCTGCGCCGGCCGTTTCCCGAGGAGGGCTTGCGTCAGATGATCGGGCGCATTGCCCGACTCCACTTCGCGCCAACCGAGCGCTCACGGCAGGCCCTGCTGGCCGAGGGCGTGCCGGCGCAACGTGTCTGGGTCACGGGCAACACCGTGATCGACGCCCAGCAATGGGTCTGCGCCCATCGCGGCGTGCGTCGCCGGGCCAGCGGTCGTGGCCACCTGCTGGTGACCATGCACCGACGCGAAAACTGGGGGCAGGACATCGAGCGCGTGTGCCGGGCCATCGCGGTGATCGCGCGCGAACAGCCCGATCTGCGGGTGCTGTTTCCGGTGCACCTCAATCCCGTGGTGCACGGCCCCGTGCATGAACTGCTGGCCGGCTTGCCGAACGTCAAGCTCACGGCCCCGCTGGACTACCTCGACATGCAGCAGGCCTTGCGGGACGCCTGGATCGTCCTCACCGATTCGGGTGGCCTGCAGGAAGAAGCGCCGACGTTCGGCGTGCCGCTGCTGGTGTTGCGCGAGGAGACCGAGCGGCCGGAAGCCCTGGAAGCCGGCTGCGCGGCCATCGTGGGCACGTCGACGGAGACCATCCTGGAGCACGTGCGCCGCCTGTGGCGTGATCCGGTCGAATTCCAGCGCATGCAACAGGCCGGCAACCCGTTCGGCGACGGCACGGCGTCGCGGCAGATCGCGGCGCACCTTGCCGCCGGACTCGGCATGTTCCCAAGCCACGCCTCGGTGATGCAGGAGCAGGAGCATGTGGTCGGTTGACTACGTCTCCGCCTACCTCTACGGCCTGAAGTCCGTGGCGCTGGTGCTGGCGGCGATCATCCTGATCAGTAGTCTGGATGACCTGTTCATCGACCTGGTCTATTGGGGACGACGCCTGTGGCGCCGCGCCACGGTCTACCGGCGCCACGCCCGCGCTGAGCCGGCTGACCTGCAGGCGCGCGACGAGAAGCCGCTGGCCATCATGGTGCCGGCCTGGCAGGAGCACGGGGTCATCGACCGCATGGCCGAGCTGGCGGCCACCACGCTGGACTACGAGAACTATCACATCTTCGTCGGCACCTACCCCAACGACCCGCAGACACAGTCGGACGTCGAGAAGGTCTGCGCCCGCTTCCCCAACGTGCACAAGGTCGTCGGTGCCCGCGATGGCCCGACCAGCAAGGCGGATTGCCTCAACAACGTGCTCGATGCGATCTTCCAGTTCGAGGAACGCGCCGGCATCCACTTCGAGGGCTTCATCCTGCACGACTCGGAAGACGTGCTGTCTCCCATGGAGCTGCGCGTGTTCAACCATCTGGTGGGCCGCAAGGACCTGATCCAGCTGCCGGTCTACCCGCTGCCGCGCCCCTGGACTGACTTCACCAGCTGCCACTACCTGGACGAGTTCGCCGAATCGCACGGCAAGGATCTGCTGGTGCGCGAGGCCCTGGTCGGTCAGGTCCCCAGCGCCGGGGTCGGCACCTGCTTCAGTCGCAAGGCGGTGATGGCCCTGCTCAGCCATGGCAAGGGCACGGCCTTCGACGTGAAGAGCCTGACCGAGGACTACGACATCGGCTTGCGGCTCAAGGGCATGGGCATGAAGGAGATCTTCGTGCGCTTCCCGATGGATCCGCACGGCCGTGGCAGCCCGGCGGCGCAGGGCGTCCGGCTTGGCCAAAGCGCCCGCGAAGCCAGCACCGTGTGCGTGCGCGAGTACTTTCCGTCGGTCGCGCGCGCCGCGATCCGCCAGAAATCGCGCTGGATCATCGGCATCATCTACCAGGGCACGAAGACCATGGGCTGGTCACGGCACTGGGGGTTGAACTATTTCCTCTGGCGCGACCGCAAGGGCGTGATCACCAATTTCGCCGGCCTGCTGGCGACCTTGCTGCTGCTGCAGCTGCTCGCCCTGTGGCTGTATCAGCGGCTGGTGCCCGACAGCTACCAGTTCCTCTCCATCTTCGAGGACAACGCCTGGCTGACGACGCTGCTGGTCGCCAATCTGGCGTTGCTGTGCAACCGTGCGCTGCAGCGCATCTATTTCGTGTCGTCCTACTACGGAATCGGACAAGGCCTGCTGTCGGTACCTCGGCTGGTCTGGGGCAACGTGATCAATTTCTTCGCCAACTGGCGCGCCCTGATGCAGACGCTGCAAGCCAAGGACGTGCGGCGCATCGCCTGGGCCAAGACGGAGCACGACTTCCCCACCCTGGGTGGCGAAGGCGGCGCACGTGAGCCGCTGGGGCAGATCCTGGTGGCGCAGTCCGCGCTCACGCAAGAGCAACTGGACGAAGCACTGGCCGAGCCGGTGCGCGGCTTGCGACTGGGCGCGGCGCTCGTGCACCGCGGCCTGATCACGCCCGAGCAGCTGGCGGCAGCGGTGGCGGCGCAGTCGCGCGCCCACTGGGAGCCTTTCGACAGCCGCCAGCTCACTGAAGCGCTGGTGGCCTGCGTGCCGGCATCGGTGGCCCTGCACTATGCCGTGGTGCCGATTCGTGAGGAAGGCGATACCCTGGTGCTGGCCTGCGAGTCGTATCTGGACCCGGTATCGCTGGCCGCCATGGGGCGCAAGCTGAACCGCAAGATCGGCTATGTGATCGTCCCGAAGGGCGAAGTCACCGTTGGCTTGAGGCACTGGTATGGCGCCCGCGCAGACGGCGATCCGGCGCCAACGGGACGGCCCGGCGCCGAAGGCGCGCCCGCCGCGACGCCGAAGACCGCCGCGCTGATGTGGCATGTCTACGTCGGGGGCCAACTGCTGCTCGGCGACATCCTGTGTGCGCTCGGCCACATCGATCCGGCTGCACTGAAGTCGGTGCTGATCCAGCGTGCCAAGACCCACGAGCGGCTGGGTGAATTCATGCTCGCCCGAGGCTTGTTGACCCGCGAAGCACTGGACGAGGCACTGGCCTTGCAACAGAAGCTGCAGCCTCCGGTCCGGGAACTGGTGATCAGCCTCTCGAAGGGCCGCGTGGGCAGTGGCCCGCTGGCAGCGGAGGCATGAATGAAGCGCCTGCCCTCCACCTTGGCGCTGACGCTGCTGCTGGTAGCGGGGCCGGTGCTTGGCCAGGCGATCGACCTGGGGCCAGGGGTGTCTGGGTACACCCGCTTTCTGGTATACCCGCATCTGCAAAAGGGCTTTGACGCCCTGCGCGACGCCGACCGGGCGCGCGCCTATGACGAATTCCGGCAGGCCTTGCGACTGGCCCCGGACAGCGCCGTGATTGCAGGCTACCTGGCGGAGGCGTATCGCCAGTTCGGCGACACGGACAAGGCTCGCCAGTTGTTGCAGCAGCAGATCGCCAAGCACCCCGGTGATGCCGCCTTGCGACGCACCCTGGCGAGCCTCGAACCGGTGGCGGCACCACGGACCGCGGAACCTCAGACACAAGCCAGCGCCCAGGCCACCGATCCCGGGCCCGCCTCCGGCACGGTGCCAGGCGCCGACCAGGCCAGCGCCGTGGCACCGACCCACGAAAACGAAACGCCTGCGCGGCGCGCACTCGCGCAACAGGACGCGGCCCCGTCGCGCGCCTCAGCGCCGCAGGGGGTCGCCTCACGTCGCACCCCGTCACGCGGCGCCATTTCCCGCAGCGCACGCCTGCCGCGGTCGGCCTCCCCTGGCGCAGCCCTGGCGGCCGGGCCAGCAGCGGGTCGCCGCGGCGCGGCCTACGACTCGGCCGACACGGCCTACAAGGCAAGCGCCCAGGGCGACTTCCAGAGCGCCGCGCGGGCCGCACGGCAGGCCGTGCAACTCGAACCTGACAACGGCGACTACCGGCGTCTGCTGGCCTATGCGCTGCTGGAAACCGGCGCCTATGCCGATGTCGAAGCGGTCGCCGGTCAGGGCACGCCATCGGACCCGGAGTTGACCGAGCTGGCCAGACAGGCACGCCAGCGCCGCGCCTACGCCGAGTTCGAAGCTGCCAACCGCGCATTGGCCCAGGGGGATGTGGACCGGGCCATTGAACAGGCCGCGCGCGGCGCGGAGCTGGCACCTGGGGTACTGGCACATCAGGTGCAGTGGCTGGGCACGCTGGCGTCGGCGAGCCGCTGGTCCGCGCTGGAGACGGCCGCCAGCCGGGTGCTTGAACGCCCCGGCATGGACAGCGCCGACATCCGCGTCCTGCGCGCCCATGCGCGACAGCGCCAGAATCGCCTGGACGATGCCGTGGCCGACTTCGACCGCGCGCTGGCGCTCGCATCCGACGACTCGACCCGCGGCCGCAACGTCCGCCTGATCGCCGCCGACGCTGCGCTGGCCGCCGGACAGGACGGCCGGGCCGAACAGCTGTTGGCCGCGCTGTCCGCACCGGCCGATGCCGCGGTCGACACGCGACGCCGCCAGGCCAGCGCCGGCAAACGTCGCCCGATGCTTCCCAGCCCCGTGATCGCGCCGACCTTGGCCACGCCCAAGGTGGTCTGCATCGGCTCGTCGCACACACCGTACTGCGAGCTGTGGCCGGGCGAGGTGTCGGACGACCCGGGTGCGGCGTCTGCCGACGCTGCCGTGCGCGCCTACGCCGCGGCGTCGTATGCCGATGCCGCCTCCCAGGCGCGCGCCGCGGTCGAACATGCGCCGGCCAACCGGCGCTATCAATTGCTCTACGTCCGTGCCCTGCTGGCCGCAGGCCAGCCAACGCAGGCGCTCGATCGGGCGAACGAGTTCCTGGCCCGACCCGACCCGGAACCGGAGATGCTGGCGCTGCGCAGCCAAATGCATAGGCAGCTGCAACAGCCGGCGGCAGCCGCGGCCGACGCCCGGGCCGCGCTGTCGGACTCACGCCTGTCCGTGTCGAGCCAGATCGATCTGTTGCTGCCCAGCGACCCCGCTGGCGCGCGCGCGGTATTCGAAGCCGCACGGCGTTCGCCGATGATCGAGGAGCTGAGCGACACCGACGCCGCCTACCTGGCCGTGCGCGTCGGTGACGACGCCAGTGCCGCGCAGGCATTTGCCCGCGCCGCCGAGCGCCAGCAATTGCCCGACCACGCCTTGCTGGACGCCGGCTACGTCTCCGGCCGGCTCGGTCGCTCCGACGTCGCCGTGAACTACTTCAAGCAAGCCATCGACGCCGCCGAGGCTGGCCGGCTGGCCCTGACGCCACAACGCCTGTTCGAGACCCGGCGCGAAGTCGCCGATCGCACGCGCAGCTGGGGCGCCACGCTGTCGCTCGGCTACCGGGGCGTGTCGCCCGGTGGTCAGCTGGCCGGTGCGCCCGCCACCATTGGCGACAGCCTGCAGGCGGGGATGGAGGTCTACTGGCGACCGGCCGGCTACCGGGATGGCAGCTATGTCGAGCTCTATGGCGGCGGCTTCCAGACGCCCTGGGCCAAGGGTGGCGCGCCATCCGGCGGCCAGACGGCGCAAGGCATGCTGGGCGCACGGGTCAAGCCGTTTCGCTCGACCAACCTGGTGCTGGCCGTGGAACGTCGCGTCAAGATCGGCAGCCTGTCCAGCAACGACTGGCTGCTGCGCGCGGGGTACTCGTACACGCATGGCACCGATCTGCGGATCGACACCGACAGCTGGTTCACCACGCAGGTGTATGCCGAAGCAGGCCGCTTCCTGCGCGCACACCGCGGCTACGCCACGTTTGAGGCCGACGTCGGTCGCAGCATCCGATTGAAGGATATCGACGCCCGCCTGGTGCTGTTTCCGCACCTGGTGCTCGCCCTCGACCACGACTCCAAGCTGGCGTCCGGCCAGCGTACCGCCAGCGGCGCCGGTGTCGGCCTGGCGGCGAGGTACTGGTTCAACGAAAACCGCCATCAGGCCCCGCGTTCATACGTGGATGTTTCGCTGCAATACCGCGCGCGACTGGGCGGTGGCACGCGCGGCAAGGGCGTGTTCCTGCGCATCACCTTCAACTACTGAAGTCGCGACGGCGACTTCGCTCAAGGCGTTCCGTGTTCCGACTGAAAGACGAAAGGAGATCGACGATGAAAACGAAAAACCGCAATCTGTTGCTGACATGCGCGTCCGCGGCGGCCCTGCTGACGGTGTTCAGTGCATCGGCCAGCGCGGCCGGGGTGGCGCCGCCGCCGTTGCCGCCCGGCTCGCCGATGGTCAAAGTCGAGGCGGGCGCCTCGCCGGCGGAAGCCATACGCACCGAGCGCGCCCACAAGCACGGCAACCTGCGCAACAAGGACTACATGCGCCCCGATGTGGCGCCAGCGCCCGGCAGCGGCACCACCAGCAGCCCGGCCACGCCGCCCAATTCGCCGTCACGCTGAAAGCCCCCTGTGCTTTCACGAATCTCCTGGAGGAATGAACCATGAAACCCGTCAAACCCTTGCTCGCCGCGCTGCTGACGCTGTGCCTGGCGATGCCCGCAGCGGCCCAGACCGAACAACGCACGGCCCTGTCACTGTCGTCCCTGATCGGCGCCGTGCTGAAACTGCCGGCGCAGCTCATCCCGAAACCGAAGCCCAAGCCCGCGCCCACGGTACCCCCGCCGGTCGCCACGCAGCCCGGCCCGCGCACGCTGGTGCTCTATGACGCCCCACCCGGCCAGACCTTCACCAAACTCGGCATGGCCTACGCCATCATGCTGCGCAATCTGCTGGGGCACTTCGACAGCACGGTCGACCTGGTGCCGGTGCAGAACTACGCGGCCGGGCAGGTCAACAACTACGATGCCACCTTCTACCTGGGTGCGTACTACGACAATTCGGTGCCGCCCAGCTTCATGGCCGACGTGACGACCACGGCCAAGACGGTGGTGTGGTTCAAGTACAACCTGTGGCAGATGGCCTGGGACCCCGCCTACAACTTCCAGGGCAGATTCGGCTTCGGCTTCAACGGCTTGCGCGGACTGAACGCGCTGCCCTCGGCAGCCAACCCCAACCCGGGCTTTTTCGACACCATCACCTACAAGTCGCTGCCCTTCGTCAAGTACTACACGTATGACGGCAGTGCGGTGGCCGCCGATCCGGACGTCGGTATCGTCGGCATCACCGATGCCGCCAAGGCGACGACCTTGGTGCCGATGTCGAACCCGCAGACGGGCGAATCCGCGCCCTATGTCGTGCGCTCGGGCAATTTCTGGTACGTGGCCGATCTGCCATTCAGCTACATCGGCCCGCGTGACCGCTATCTGGTGCTGACCGACCTGCTGCACGACATGCTGGGCGTCAACCACGCCGAGAGCCATCAGGCGATGGTACGTCTTGAAGACGTCGGCGCGCTGGTCAGTGTCTCGGCCATGCAGACCCTCACCAACTACCTGTACCAGCGACAGATCCCGTTCTCCATCGCCACCATCCCCTACTATGCCGACCCGCTGGGCGTCTACAACGGCAACGTCGCGCAGTTCATACCGATGTCGCAGGCCACCAATCTGAAGACCTCGCTCAACTACGCCCTGGCGCGCGGCGGCGAGGTCGTGATGCACGGCTACACCCACCAGTACAGCAACATGCGCAACAAGTACACCGGCGTCAGCGGCGATGATTACGAGTTCTGGAACATCGTGGCCAACACTCCGGTCGCCGAGGACTCGATGGCCTGGGCCCAGGGTCGCTACAACGCCGGCCTGCTGGAGCTGTCCAGCAACGGCTACACGCCAACGGCGTGGGAAACGCCCCACTACCAGGGTTCTGCGCTGGCCTCCAAGGCTGCGGCCCAGACGTTTGCCAAGACCTACCAGCGGGTGGTGTATTACACGGCGGACAACCCGAACTTCAACGCCGCCGTGGGCAAGGACTTCGCGGTCGGACAGATCTTTCCCTACCCGATCAAGAAGGATTACTACGGCCAGCGTGTGCTGCCGGAGAGTCTGGGCAACATCGAATACGACATCAGTGCGATCGATCCAACGTCCAACTACAACTACACGTGGCAGGACATCGTGACCAACGCGCAGTACGTCAAGACCGTGCGCGACGGCTTCGCATCGTTCTTCTTCCATCCGTTCTGGCTGGAGCCTCAACTGGGGGTGCCGGGCTACGCTGATTTCCAGAGCACCATCCAGGGCATCACCAATCTCGGGTTCACCTGGACCGTGCCCAGCAAGCTCAACTGATCCCGGCGCCGACCGGGCGGCGCGGGCAGGCGGCATGGAAGGCATGCCGGGCCAGCGCCCCCCGCTCGGTGCGGGCCGCCCATCTCTCATCAGGCCTCGCCCCTGCTCGCGTGGCCCGGTGAGGTGGGTGCGTGATCGAACAGGCGATGACGATGCTCGGCCCAAGTCCCAAAGCCCCGCGCCTGCATGAGCGCATGCCGGTGGCCGGCATGCCGTCCGCGCCCTCGGCCGGAGCCTCATTCTGGACACGGCGGCGCCTGCTCGGCGCCGCCCTGCTGCCCTGGTCAGCGAGCGGCAGTGCCTGGAGCGCGCCGGCGCTGCGCCTGGGCGGCATGGTCTGGCAACCCAGCCGCCGCACCGTGCTGCCGCGCGGCGACTGGGCCCGGTTGGGCATCCGCAGCTTGCTGGTGCAGTGGACGGCAGTGGACAACCTGAGCTTCATGGCCGACGCCGGGCTGCCGCTGCAGCAACCGCAATTGCCGGACTGGGACCGGATCGCGCGCGAGCCCTGGGCGCAGGAGGTCATTCTCGGCCTGGCCGGACTGCACGCCGAAGCGGCCGCGCGCGGCGCCCTGCCGGCACTGGTGGAGCAGTCGCGCGCGCTGTGTCTGGCCGCCGCGCCCTGGCCGCTGCGCGTCCGTGGCTGGTACTTCCCGGTCGAGATCGATCCCGGCTGGCAGCCACCGCCCGAGTTGCCCGAGCTGCTCAACCAGCTGCCGCGCCCGCTGTGGGTCAGCGCCTACGACAGTGCCAACCTGGGGCCGCGCGCGCTGTTGGCCTGGATCGAGCGCTGGCTGCCGACCCATGTCGGTGTGCTGTTCCAGGATGGCGTCGGGGTGCACGCGCGCGTGCCATCGGTGGCGCGCGACTACCTGCGGCAGCTCACCGCCCGCCTGGGGCGTGCCCGCGTGCAGGTGATCGCCGAAGCCTTTCGGCCGGCGCCGGGCGGGGGCTTCCGCAGTGCGACGGCCGCCGAGTTCCTGCCCCAGCTCGAGGCCTACCAGGACTGGTCGATCTTTGCCTTCGATGGCCCGCACTATCTGAGCACCGAGCTGGTCCAGGACCTGGTGGCGGCGGGTGTTGGGCCACACTGAACCCGGATGGCGCGGTCACAGAACGATTCAAATTTGATAGCTTCTGGCGCTCTCCAGGCAAGCCCTGCAGGCCATTTCACTGCGTCATATTCAGACCCTGAAGCAAGGTGCTGGCGCCATCCCAGACGATCTGCACGCCCACACACAGCAGCATGAAGGCCATCAGGCGCAGAAACACGATCTGCCCCACCTCACCCAGCGGGCGCAGCAGGCGGCCAGCGTAGCGGTAGGTCAGCATCACCAGCAGGCCGATGACCACCGTGGCGGCCAGGCCACCAGCGAAGTTCGCCAACGCCTCGGTGACCCGGCGGCTGTGCAGGCTGGCGCCGACGGTGATGGCGGCGGCGATCGAGCCCGGTCCGCAGGTCAGCGGAAAGGTCATCGGATAGAAGGCCTGGATGCGCACGTTGTCGGCCGTCAGCGACTGCGCCATCTGCGCCTTGTCGTCATTGGCCAGGTGCTGGGCGTGCAGCATGCGCCAGGCGGTGGACGCCACGATCAACCCGCCGGCCACGCGCACGATGGGCAGCGAGATACCGAAGAAATCCAGCACGTACGAACCCACCAGCATGGCGCCGGCCAGCAGCATGACCACATGGCGCCCGATGCGCCGCGCCAGCATGGCGCGCGTGTCGCGGTCCAGCCCGCGCGTCAGGTTGACGAACACCGGCGCCGATGCCGGCGGGTTGAGGATCGGCAGCACGGCCGCCAGCGCAAACAGCAGGCTCTTGCCGAACGCCAGCGCGAGTGCGGGGACTTCCATGGCCGCTAATGTAAGGGGGCAGCGCGTGCTAAGCTGGTTTTTTTGCCGCCCGCACCCTCGTGCCGGCGGCCATCCCGATCTGGAGAAACCCCTCATGCCCGGACTCTTGCCCCATATCGACCCCGAAGGCCTGCTGGAATTCTCGGTCGTCTACACCGACCGCGCGCTCAACCACATGTCACGCAAGTTCCAGGGCGTGATGAAGGACATCTCGGCCATGCTCAAACAGGCCTATCACGCCGACGCCACCGCCATCGTGCCCGGCAGCGGCACCTTCGGCATGGAGGCGGTGGCGCGCCAGTTCGCCACCGGGCAGAAGGTGCTGATCGTGCGCAACGGCTTTTTCAGCTACCGCTGGAGCCAGATTCTGGAGATGGGCCAGATCACCACGCCCGAGCGCATCACCGTGCTCCAGGCGCGCCGCACCGGCGACGGCCCCCAGGCCCCGTGGGCGCCAGCCCCGATCGACGAGGTGACGGCGGCGATCGCGCGCGAACGGCCGGCGGTGGTCTTCGCTCCCCATGTCGAGACCGCCAGCGGCATGATGCTGCCCGACGACTACGTCCGTCGGCTGGGTGAAGCCACGCGCGCCGTCGGTGGGCTGTTCGTGCTCGACTGCGTGGCCTCGGGCGCCATGTGGGTGGACATGCAGGCCCAGGGCGTGGACGTGCTGATCAGCGCGCCGCAAAAAGGCTGGAGCAGCGCCCCCGCCTGCGCCATGGTGTGCCTGTCGGCGCGCGCACTGAAGGTGATGGAAGGCACCACCAGCACCAGCTACTCGTGCGACCTGAAGAAGTGGCACCAGATCATGCAGGCCTACGAAACCGGTGCCCACGCCTACCACGCCACCCTGCCGACCATGGCGCTGCTGGAGTTGCGCGACACCATGGCCGAAACCCGCGCGCGCGGCTTTGCCCAGGTGCGCGATCAGCAGCTGGCCCTGGGACGCCAGGTGCGCGCGCTGCTGGCCGCGCGCGGCTTTCCCAGCGTGGCGGCGGCCGGCTTCGAGGCGCCCGGCGTGGTGGTCAGTTACACCACCGATCCGGAGATCCAGAGTGCCCGGGCCTTCATCGCCCAGGGCCTGCAAACCGCCGCCGGCGTGCCGCTGATGTGCGACGAGCCGAAGGACTTCAGCAGCTTCCGCATCGGCCTGTTCGGCCTGGACAAATGGGCCGACGTCGACCGCAGCGTCGCCCAGCTGGCCGCGGCGCTCGATCGCATGGGCGTGCCGGCCGCCACCGCCGCGACGGCGTGAGCGCCAGCGCCATGGCCGCGCCGCTGCCGTGGCTGGTGGTCACCACCGTCGGCTCGCGCGAGCAGGCGCAGCAGCTGGCGCGCACCATCGTGCACCTGCAGCTGGCCGCCTGCGCGCAGATCGAGGCCATCGAGAGCATCTACCGCTGGCGCGGCGAAGTGCTGGAGGGCAGTGAATTTCGCGTGCTGTTCAAGACCCAGCCGGCCCGGTACGCGCAGATCGAGGCGGCCATCCGCCAGCACCACCCCTACGAGTTGCCGGCCATCCACGCGCTGGCCACCTGCGCCGCCGACCCGGCCTACGCCGCCTGGGTGACCGAAAACTCCGCCGGCAAGGGCGACCACGTGCCTACTGGTGATTTGCTATGAATTAAATAGCTATTGGCACCGATTCATCAAGCGCAAACGGTCGATTGAGTCAAGAGACCGGAGGATTCAAACAAAATTTCTCGGGCGTCCTTCGCGAATCCTTTGCGCCCTTCGCGTCCGGCTGTTCGGTTGTTTCAAAACCGCTCCAGCTCCGCAAACGCCAGCCGCCCGCCGCGCACCAGCATCTTGCCGTACTCGGCGCAGCGGTTGAGTGTCGGGATCAGCTTGCCGGGGTTGAGCAAGCCCGCCGGATCGAAGGCGCGCTTGACGCCAAACATCTGTTCGTTCTCCTCGGCCGAGAACTGCACGCACATGGAGTTGAGCTTTTCCACCCCCACGCCGTGCTCGCCGGTGATGGTGCCGCCCATGGCCACGCTGGTTTCCAGGATGTCGGCGCCGAACAATTCGGCGCGGTGCAACTGGTCGGCGTCATTGGCGTCGAACAGGATCAGCGGGTGCAGGTTGCCGTCGCCAGCGTGGAACACGTTGCAGCAGCCCAGACCGTACTTCTTCTCCATCTCGGCGATGGCCAGCAGGATGTCGGCCAGGCGCTTGCGCGGGATGGTCGAGTCCATGCACATGTAGTCCGGGCTGATGCGGCCCGAGGCGGGGAAGGCGTTCTTGCGCCCGCTCCAGAACTTCAGGCGCTCGGCCTCCGACTGGCTCACGGCAATTTTCGTCGCCCCCGCCGCCGTCAGCACCCGCGACATGCGCTCGATCTCCTCCTGCACCTCCTCGGGCGTGCCATCGCTCTCGCACAGCAGG
>MKTG01000057.1:113281-121327 GCA_001897615.1 Burkholderiales bacterium 68-10 | reverse complement strand
GCCCGGCCGGGATGATGCCGGCCGCGATCACCGCCGCCACCGCCTCGCCGGCCCGGCGCACGTCGTCGAAGCTGGCCATGATGCAGCGCGCCAGGCGCGGACGCGGCAGCAGCTTGACCGTCACCTCGGTGGTCACGGCCAGCATGCCCTCGCTGCCGTGCACCAGCGCCAGCAGCTCGTAGCCGGGTGCGTCCAGCGCCTGGCTGCCGAACTCGATCGGCTCGCCCTCGACGGTGAAGCCGCTGACCTGCAGCACGTTGTGCACCGTCAGGCCGTATTTCAGGCAGTGCACGCCGCCGGAGTTCTCGGCCACGTTACCGCCGATGGTGCAGGCAATCTGGCTGGACGGGTCGGGCGCGTAATACAGGCCGTGGGCGGCGGCCGCTTCGCTGATGGCCAGATTGCGCACGCCGCACTGCACCCGGGCCGTGCGCGCCAGCGGGTCGATGGTCAGGATGCGGTTGAAGCGGGCCAACGACAGCGTGACGCCGCGCTCGTGCGGCAGCGCACCGCCCGACAGGCCGGTGCCGGCCCCACGCGCCACCACCGGCACCCCCAGCCGATGGCACACGCGCAGGATGTCCTGCACCTGCTCATACGTCTCGGGCAGCGCCACAACCAGCGGGCGCTGGCGGTACGCCGTCAGGCCATCACATTCGAAAGGGGCGGTCTGCTCGTCGGTCCACAGCAGCGACTGAGGAGGCAAATGGGATTGCAGCGCTTGCACCACCTGCGCCTGCAGCTCTGATTTTTGTAGTATTTCGGTGGCTTCGGCGGGCATGGCGTGACTCCTGGGCGGGATCCTTGGCGTCGACTATAGGCGAAGCGTTCGCCCGGACACGCATGAAAAAGCCCGCGCGCGGCGGGCTGGGACGATCGGCGCTTCGGGGTTCAGGCAGCGCTCAGCCAGTAGCCCGCGTTGAACGGGCTGCTCATGCGCAGCGCCAGCGGGGAAATGTCGACCAGCTTGTCGGTCGGCATTTTTTCGCCATCGTCGGCCTCGATGCCGTTGAGCGCGGATTCGCCCTGGGCCTCGTTCGCCCGTTCTGCTTGGCCAGCTGGTGCAGAACGGGCTACAGAAAAGAATAGAAGCACCTGAACGGGATCTTGCGGTCGCTCCAGTAGTCGGCGGCGTCGCGGAAGATGTCCAGCAGTTGCTCGCGCGCCTCCTTGTCGAACTTGGCCGTTGCGGGAATGTGCTCCAGCACCACGACGAAGCCCGGCTGCAGCCCACTCTTGTGCAGCGGGTCGGTCATGCAGTCGTACAGGGCGTCGAAATTCTTGCCGAAATGCGCCGGAAAGGTGAACTGCGCGGCGATCGTGTCCAGCACGTCCTGCTTGGTCTGGGCGTGGGCCAGGTTGGCGTACAGGAAGTGCTGCCCCAACTGGGCCGCCGCCTGCTGCAGGTCGTGCGCGTGGAACGCGCGGATCGACTGCACGATGTTGCTGCGCACATTCCTGAGCGGCACATCCTGGGGTTGACGAAGTGGCTGATCCATCCCCGCTGCTTTCTCTGAAGTCAATAACCGGTCAGCACCCGTCGTGACGGCGGGCGCGGGCTGAAACTGTTCAAACGCCTTCATTGCACGATCTTCCTGAAGCTTGAATAGTGATCGCTGGTGTAATAACAGGCATCGGGCGTGCTCGGGCGCTGGCCGCCGCAGACGATGCGCCTGGCACCGCGGTCACGCGCTCGCGGGGTCTCGACGGTGTATTCGCGGTAATAGCCACGCCGCTCGCGCGGCAGCAGACGCTCCCGGTTGCCGAACACCGACCCATCCTTGTCATGGGGAAACGGCCCACCTTGCAGGATCAGCCGGTAAGTTTGCTGTCCCTGAGAGGGCAAATCCGCCACCGCGACGGTGGCATTGCCTGCGTCCCACAGCAGCCCGCGCGCGTGGGCCGCACCCGCCATTGGGAGTGCGACCGCCAGCACCGAAGCTGCCAAAACCAACCGGGATGCGCGGGCAGCACCGGATGCCGCTGTTCGCAACATGAAAAAACACCCTTTCGGAAACCCTCGGGTTAACCCGAAAATTCCAAGGCGCTAGTGTGACGCAAGCGCCGCGAAAATGCAAGCGCCTGCCTAAAATTCAGGCAGCACCGACAAGACCAGGGCAACTGGAGAGCGTGCGCTTACTTATCGATTGCGTCTTTGTGGATCGCATTGGCGTCAGCCACTGCGAGTGCCGTCATGTTGACGATGCGGCGCACGGTGGCGCTGGCCGTGAGAATGTGCACAGGTTTGGCGGCGCCCAGCAACACCGGGCCGATGGCGATATTGCCGCCCGCGGCCGTCTTGAGCAGGTTGTAGGCGATGTTGGCGGCGTCGATGCCGGGCAGGATCAGCAGATTGGCGTCGCCCTTAAGCGTGCTGTCGGGCATCAGCGCGCGCCGCATGCCGCTGTCCAGGGCGACGTCGCCGTGCATTTCGCCATCGATCTCCAGCCACGGGGCCTGCTCGCGCACCCGTCCCAGCACCTCCCGCATCTTGACCGCGCCGGGTTCGTTGGACGAGCCGAAGTTGGAGTGCGACAGCAGCGCCGCCCGGGGCTTGAGGCCGAAGCGGCGCACCTGCTCGGCCGCCGCGATGGTGATCTCGGTCAGCTGCTCGGCGCTCGGGTCGACGTTGACGTGGGTGTCCACCAGAAACAGCTGCCGCCCCGGCAGCAGCACCCCGTTCATGGCGGCATAGGTGCGCGTGCCGGGTTTGCGGCCAATCACCTGGTCAATGTAGTTCAGGTGCATGTGGATGGTGCCCCAGGTGCCGCAGATCAGGCCATCCACCTCGCCGGCGCGCAGCAGCATGGTGCCGATCAGCGTCAGGCGCCGGCGCATCTCGATCTTGGCCATCGGCACGGTCATGCCCCGGCGCTTGGTCAGCTCGTAATACTGCTGCCAGAAGCCGGTATAGCGCGGGTCGTTCTCGACGTTGACCACGTCGTAGTCCACGCCTTCGGTCAGGCGCAGGCCGAACTTGACGATGCGCTGGGCAATGATGGCCGGCCGGCCGATCAGCGTCGGCCGGGCGATGCCCTCGTCGACCACGATCTGGGCGGCGCGCAGCACGCGCTCTTCCTCGCCCTCGGCATAGGCCACGCGCTTGCGCGGCGCGGCGCGGGCGGCGTCGAAGATCGGCTTCATCGTCGTGCCCGAGGCGTAGACGAAGGTCTGCAGGCGCTCGCGGTAGGCGTCCAGATCGACGATCGGCCGCGTGGCCACGCCGCTGGCGGCCGCCGCCTCGGCCACCGCCGGGGCGATCTTCATCATCAGGCGCGGATCGAACGGCTTGGGAATCAGGTATTCGGGGCCGAACGCCAGTTTCTCGCCGGCATAGGCGCGCGCCACCACCTCGCTTTGCTCAGCCTGCGCCAGCCCGGCGATGGCGTAGACGGCGGCGATCTCCATCTGCTTGCTGATGGTGGTGGCACCGCAGTCCAGCGCGCCGCGGAAGATGTAGGGGAAGCACAGGACGTTGTTGACCTGGTTCGGATAGTCGGTGCGGCCGGTGGCGATCACCGCGTCGTCGCGCACCGCCTTCACCTGCTCGGGCAGGATCTCGGGGTTGGGGTTGGCCAGCGCCAGGATCACCGGGCGCGCCGCCATGCGCGCCACCATGTCGGGCTTGAGCACGCCGCCCGCCGACAGACCCAGGAACACGTCGGCGCCCTCGATCACCTCGGCCAGGGTGCGCAGTTCGGTGCGCTGGGCGTAGCGCGCCTTGTACTCGTCCATCAGCGCGGTGCGGCCTTCGTACACCAGGCCCTCGATGTCGGTGACCCAGACGTTTTCCCGCCTCACGCCCAGGTCCACCAGCAAGCCGGTGCAGGTCAGCGCCGCCGCGCCGGCGCCCGACACCACCAGCTTGACGTCCTCGATCTTCTTGCCCACCACCTTCAGGCCGTTGACCACCGCCGCGCCGACCACGATGGCCGTGCCGTGTTGGTCGTCGTGGAACACCGGGATCCTCATGCGCTCGCGCAGCTTGCGCTCGACGGTGAAACACTCGGGCGCCTTGATGTCTTCCAGGTTGATGCCGCCGAAGGTCGGCTCCAGCGCGGCGATGATTTCGACCAGCTTGTCCGGGTCCTTCTCGTTGATCTCGATGTCGAACACATCGATGCCAGAGAACTTCTTGAACAGCACCGCCTTGCCTTCCATCACCGGCTTGCCGGCCAGCGGGCCGATGTCGCCCAGGCCCAGCACCGCCGTGCCGTTGGTGATCACGCCCACCAGGTTGCCGCGCGCGGTGTACTTGTAGGCGGCGGCCGGGTCGCGCTGGATCTCCTCACAGGGCGCGGCCACGCCGGGGCTGTAGGCCAGCGACAGCTCGTACTGGTTGACCAGTTGCTTGGTGGGCGCGATGGCGATCTTGCCGGGCGTGGGGTGCTCGTGGTAGTCGAGCGCGGCGCGGCGCAGTTGCTCGCGTTTGTCCTCGCTGGTGTACAGCGGTGTGGTCATGGTCGGTCTCCTCGGGCGACGCCGGCGCCTGCGGGCGCAACGGGCGGCCGACCATTGTAGGCAGTGCCGGCCTCAGGCCGTCTGCCCTGCCGGGGCCGGCGGCGGCTGCCGGCGCGCCGCCCTGTCCCAGGCTTTTTCGTGGAAGAAGAAGGCCACCGCCTGCACCGTCGGCTCCAGCAGGCTGAGCGTGAGCGACACCAGCAGATCGCCCGTCACCAGGTACGCCACGGCGGCGGCCACGGTGATGTGCATCAGGTAATAGCTGGCGGTCTTCTTGAGCGTCGGCAGATGGGCGCGGATCAGGCGGGGCATGGCATCACTCCTGCAGTGTTGTTAATGATAATGATTCTTATTTGTAATGCAAGTGTGGTAGGGCTATGGTGTCGATAGCCGCCACGGCACTGCCCGCCCGGCCCGGGTGTGCAAATGACCATGCCGCCCGTCGCGCAGGACGCTAACATTCGCGATTCGTTCACTTTTGGTTTCAGGAGTCCCGACCATGGCACTGATGGATTTCATCAAGAAGCAGTTCATCGACATCCTGCAATGGACGGAGGACGGCGACGGCACGCTGGCCTGGCGCTATCCGATGCAGGACATGGAGATCCAGAACGGCGGCCAGCTGGTGGTGCGCGAATCGCAGATGGCCATGTTCGTCAACGAAGGCCAGGTGGCCGACGTGTTCGGCCCCGGCACCTACAAGCTGACCACGCAGACGCTGCCGGTGCTGACCTACCTGAAGAACTGGGACAAGCTGTTCGAGTCGCCCTTCAAGAGCGACGTCTACTTTTTCAGCACGCGCCAGCAGGTGGACCAGAAATGGGGCACGCCCCAGCCCATCACCATCCGCGACCCGGAGTTCGGCGCCGTGCGCCTGCGGGCGTTTGGCAACTACGCCTATCGCGTGGCCGACCCGAAGACCTTCCACACCGAAATCTCGGGCACGCGCGACATCTACTCCGTGGCCGACCTGGACGGCCAGCTGCGCGGGCTGATCATGCAGAACATCGCCACCGGCATCGCGCAAAGCCAGATCCCCTTCCTGGACCTGGCGGCCAACCAGCAGAATTTCGCGCAGGCGCTGGCCGGCGCGCTGGGCCCGGCGATGCAGGCCTATGGCCTGAAGCTCGAAGGCATGACGGTGCAGAGCATCTCGCTGCCCGAGGAGTTGCAGAAGGTGCTGGACCAGAAGATCGGCATGGGCATGGTCGGCGGCGACATGGGCAAGTTCATGCAGTACCAGACGGCGCAGGCCATCCCCAAGATGGCCGAGGGCGTGGCCGCCGGCGGCGACGCGGGCGGCCTGGCCGGCGCCGGCCTGGGCATGGGCGCGGGCGTGGCCATGGGCCAGATCCTGGCGCAGAACATGCAGGCGGCGCTGCAGGGCGGCGCCCCGGCCGCCGCCGCCGGGGCGCCGACCGGCGTCAAGCCCGAGGACGTGATGGCGACGCTGGAAAAACTGGGCGAACTCAAGACCAAGGGCATCCTGACCGAGGACGAGTTCAACGCCAAGAAGACCGAGTTGCTGAAGAAGCTGGTCTGATAACTCCTGAACTAATAGCTACTGGCGCAGGTCAGTAAAGCGCCAGAGGCCGAAAACACCCCATACCGTGGCCACGGACGCCCCGCAGCGACATTACCGCGCGCCCTGCCCCAGCTGCGGCGCGCCGGTCGAGTTCGCCAGCGCGCAGACGCCGTATGCCGTCTGCGGCTACTGCCGCAGCACGGTGGCGCGCGAGGGCGAGGTGCTGCGCCGCATCGGCCGCATGGCCGAGCTGTTCGACGACCACAGCCCGCTACAGCTGGGCGCTGGCGGGCGCATCGCGCTGGACGGTGGCGAGCCCGCCTTCACCCTGATCGGGCGGCTGCAGTACAAGAGCGAAGCCGGCGTCTGGACCGAGTGGATTGCCCTGCTGGACGGCGGCGCCACCGCCACGCTGGGCGAGGACAACGGCGCCTACGTCTTCACCAGCGCGGTGCCACCCGGCGTGCGCCTGCCCGACGTGCGGGCGCTGCCGGTGGGCGCCGCCACCGCCTTCGACGGCCAGCGCTGGGGCGTGGCCTACAGCGGCCAGGCCCAGCTCATCGCCGCCCAGGGCGAGCTGCCCCGGCTGCCGCCGCTGGGCCAGCCGTTCGCGCTGGTCGAACTGCGCAGCGAAGGCGGCGAGGTGCTGTCGATCGACTACGGCGCCCAGCCGCCGCAGGCCGAGCGCGGGCGGGCCGTGCAGCTGCCAGAGCTGCGCCTGCACGGCCTGAAGGACGAATCGGTCAAGAGCGAGCACGGCCGCCAGTTCAACTGCCCGCACTGCGGCGCGCCCGTGCAGGTGCGGCTGGACAGCACCAAGGCCCTGACCTGCGGCACCTGCCACAGCATCATCACGCTGGAGGGCGGCGTGGGCGGCGAGCTGCGCGCGGCCGAGCAGGGCGCGCGCGTGCGCCCGCTCATCCCGCTGGGCCGCACCGGGCAATTGCAGGGCGTGCACTGGCAGGTGGTGGGCTTTCAGCAGCGCGTCGGCCAGGAGCCGGACGACGACGAGACCTTCAGCTGGCAGGAATACCTGCTGTTCAACCGCCAGAAAGGCTTTGCCTTCCTGGTCGACGCCAGCGACGGCTGGAGCCTGGTGCGCCCCACCACCGGGGCGCCACGGCTGGCCGCCGACGAGGGCAGCGCCAACTACCTGGGCAGGCGCTACGCGCTGCAGTCGCGCTATCGGGCCACCACCGGTTACGTGCTGGGCGAGTTCTACTGGCCGGTCGAGCGCGGCCAGCAGACCGACAACCGCGATTTTTCCAGCGGCCGCGGCCTGCTGTCGATGGAAAAGAGCGACAGCGAGGTCACCTGGTCCAGCGGCTACCGCCTGCCCAGCCACGCCGTCGCCGCCGCCTTCGGCCTGCAGGACCTGCCCGAGGCCGCCGCGCACACCGATGCCCTGCCGGTCACGGCGTTCAAGAGCGTCATGACGCTGATGCTGATCCTGTTCGTCATCATCATCGTGCTGGTGCTGCTGACCGAATGCTCGGGCGGCTCCGGCGGCGGCTACACCCGCAGCTCGGGCGGCTCCTGGGGCGGCTACAGCAGCGGCGGCGGACACAAATAGCGATTCGCACACGGAGGTCTTCACCATGGACATCACCTGGATCAACCCGGCCGCCTTCTTCGGCTCCATCGTCTACGCCCTGGTCGGCGTGGTGATTTTCTGGCTGTGCTTTCTGCTGATCGACAAGATCACCCCCACCGACCTGTGGCGCGAGATCGTCGACAAGCAAAACCGCGCGCTGGCGCTGGTGGTGGCGGCCATGTGCCTGGGCATCAGCATCATCGTGGCGGCGGCAATTCATTGATGCATGCCCCTGAATTGGCGGCGGCGCCGCAAGCGCTGGACGCGCGCGGCGGGCCGCAGCCGGTCGAAGTGGCGCTGCTGGCCAGCGTGTTCGTGGTGGCGGCCTGCGGGCTGCTCTACGAGCTGTCGGCCGGCGCCATCGCCAGCTACGTGCTGGGCGATTCGGTGTTGCAGTTTTCCACCGTCATCGGCAGCTACCTGTTCGCCATGGGCGTGGGCTCGTGGCTGTCGCGCTACTTCGAGC
>MKTG01000057.1:106868-113228 GCA_001897615.1 Burkholderiales bacterium 68-10 | reverse complement strand
GTCAATGCCTGGGCGCCGGCCTCGTTCCGGGTCGTGCTGTACGGCCTGGTGCTGGTGGTGGGCACGCTGGTGGGGCTGGAGATTCCGCTGGTCATGCGCATCCTGCGGCGCGACGTGCAGCTGAAGGAACTGGTGTCGCAGGTGCTGACCTTCGACTACCTGGGCGCGCTGGCGGTGTCACTGGCGTTTCCGCTGCTGCTGGTGCCGCAGCTGGGCATGGTGCGCACCGGGCTGCTGTTCGGCCTGCTCAACGCGGCCGTCGCGGCCTGGGCGCTGTGGCTGTTCCGGCACGAGCTGCGCGGCTTGCGCGCCCACGTGGCGGCCTGCGCGGCCACGCTGGGGGTGCTGATGCTGGCCTGGGCGTGGGCCGACCGCGTCACCACCCTGGCCGAAGACCGTCTGTACGCCGACCGCGTGGTGTTCGCCCAGACCACGCCGTACCAGCGCATCGTCGTCACCCACGCGCCAGGCGCCGGGCGGCCGGGCCACCGGCTGTTTCTCAACGGCAACCTGCAGTTCGCCGAGCGCGACGAATACCGCTACCACGAGACGCTGGTGCACCCGGCCATGGCGGCGCACGGCGCGCCGCGCAAGGTGGCGGTGCTGGGCGGTGGCGACGGCATGGCGGTGCGCGAGATCCTCAAGTACCCCAGCGTCGAGCAGGTCACCCTGGTCGAACTCGACCCGGCGATGACCGAGCTGTTCACGCGCCATGCGCAGCTGGCGGCGCTGAACGGCCATGCGCTGGCCTCGCCCAAGGTCCAGGTGGTCAACACCGACGCCTTCCGCTGGCTGGACGAGACCGGCGACACCTTCGATGTGATCGTGGCCGACTTTCCCGACCCCACCAACTTCAGCATCGGCAAGCTCTACACGCTCAGCTTCTACGCCCTGCTGGAAAAGCGCCTGGCCGCCAGCGGCTACGCCGTCGTCCAGACCACTTCGCCGCTGGTGGCGCGGCGCAGCTTCTGGACCGTGGTGCAGACCATCGAGGCCGCCGGCCTGCGCACCGCGCCCTATCACGCGCACGTGCCCAGCTTTGGCGAATGGGGCTTCGTCATCGCCAGCCGCCGGCCCTGGCGCCTGCCCACCGCCCTGCCCGAAGGTCTGCGCTACCTGACGCCGCACACCCTGCCGCTGCTGTTCGACTTCCCGGCCGACATGGCGCGCGTGCCGGCCGAGGTCAACCGCCTGTCCAACCAGGTGCTGGTGCACACCTATGAAGCCGAATGGGGGCGGGTGCACGAGTGAGCACCGGCTGGCGCCGCCGCTCGCTGCTGGCCGCCGGCGCCGCGCTGGCCGCCGCCGGGTGCGCGCCGCGCGGGCTGGCGCACATCGAAGGCGGCTTTGCCGGCGTCAGCCATGAGCGCGGCCACCGGCTGCGCCAGCCCTGGCCCACGCGCGCGCCCGACGTCACGCACCGCGTGCACACCGTGATCGCCGGCGGCGGCGTTGCCGCCCTGGCGGCGGCGCGCGCGCTGCGGCTGGCGGGGCACGACGACTTCGCCCTGCTGGAGCTGGAAGACACGGCCGGCGGCAACAGCCGCGGCATGCAGGTCGGCGGCATCGCCTGCCCCGTGGGCGCGCACTACCTGCCGCTGCCCGGCGACGATGCGCGCGCGGTGCAAGAACTGCTGGAAGAGCTGGGCCTGCGCCGCCGCGTGGCCGGGCGCTGGCAATACGACGAGCGCGCCCTGTGCCACAGCCCGCAGGAGCGCCTGTTCATCGACGGCCACTGGCAGGACGGCCTGCTGCCGGTGCAGGGCGTGGGCGCCGCCACGCTGGCGCAGTACCGTCGCTTTGCCGACGCCGTGGCCGCCGCGCGGCGCGCGGCTCATTACGCCATTCCAGTGCAAAAATCGACGTTTGCGCCCGTCCAATTTGCGCAAGACGCTATCACTTTCGAAGTCTGGCTGGACACCCAGGGGCTGACCGACGCGCACCTGCGCTGGTATCTGGACTATTGCTGCCGCGACGACTACGGCGCCGGCATCGCCAGCGTCTCGGCCTGGGCCGGGCTGCACTACTTTGCCAGCCGCCACGGTTTTGCCGCGCCGAGCGAGGGCGGCGGCGACGACGCCGGCCTGCTGACCTGGCCCGAGGGCAACGGCTGGCTCAGCCAGCGGCTGGCGGCGCCGCTCGAAGGCCGCCTGCGCGCCGGGCGCGTCGTCGGCCGCATCGAGCACGGGCGCCACGGCGTCAGCGTCGATGCACTGGATGTGGCCAGCGGCCGGCTGGAGCGCTGGCAGGCGCGCCAGGCCATCGTCGCCCTGCCGGCCTGGGTGGCGGCGCGGGTGATCGAATCGCCGCCCGAAGCCCTGCGCCAGCGCGCCGCCAGCCTGCGCACCGCCCCCTGGCTGCTGGCGCAGCTGCAACTGCGCGCGCCGCTGGATGACCGCCCGGGCGCCGCGCCCAGCTGGGACAACGTGCTGTACGGCGCGCCCGGCCTGGGCTACGTGGACGCCCGGCACCAGAGCCTGGCGCCCGTGCCCGGCCCCACAGTGCTGACCTACTACCGTGCGCTGGACGGCGAACCGGGTGGCCGCGAGCGCCTGCTGCAGACGCCCTGGAGCGCCTGGCGCGACACCATCGTCGCCGAGCTGGGCGCCGCCCACCCCGACCTGGGGCAGAAAACCGCGCGCATGGAACTGGTGCGCCACGGCCACGCCATGGCCATTCCAGCGCCCGGAACGCTGCAAGAAATCAGCCGTTTGCGCACGTCCATCCAGCGTCAAAAGCTATCACAATCAGAGCATCCGACGCTGATCTTCGACGCCGCGCCGCGCCTGGCCTTTGCCCACGCCGACTGGTCGGGCTATTCGGTGTTCGAAGAGGCCTTCACCCTGGGCCACGCGGCCGGGGCGGCGCTCAGCTGACGCGCAGCTTTCACACTTCTTTACGCCTGCGCGGACGGCGCGGGCGGAACTTTGGGCGCACACTCGCTGTCTCAAACGGCGTAATGAGTGGCTATGACTCCATTGATTGCCTTGACGCTGCCGAGCCTGCCGGCTCCGCGAGCCGGCTGAAAACCTGAGGCGGACTTCCTCCTCCTCCCTCCTCCTCTTTCGTTTCAGGCCGCTTCGGCAGCTTTTTTATTCTGACCGCGCCGCCCGGGCCACGTGCCCCGGCGGCGCGCTCGTCTTGGGCTTCTGAAAGCGGCGCGCAGCGCCGCTACGCCGGCACGGTGTCGGCAAAGCTGGGGCGTGGCATCAGGCGCTCGTCCAGCAAGCGCGCCAGGTTGGCGTGGCGCGCGCGCCAGTCCAGATCGGGAAAGCGAAAGTCCAGGTAGCCCAGCGCGCAGCCCACCGCAATGTCGGCCAGCGTCAGGTGCACGCCCGCCGAGCACCAGGGCTTGTCGGCCAGGCCGGTGCTCATGGCGGCCAGCGCGTCGTCGATCTTCTTCATCTGGCGCGCGATCCAGGCCGGGCTGCGCTCGGCCTCGGCGCGGCCGGGCCAGGTTGCCTCCAGCCGCGCCAGGATGGCGGCGTCCAGCAGGCCGTCGGCCAGCGCCTCCCAGGTCTTGACCTCCACGCGCTGGCGGCCCGACGGCGGGATCAGCCGGCCCACGGGCGACAGCGTGTCCAGGTACTCGACGATCACGCGCGAATCGAACACCGCGTCCTGCCCGTCCATCACCAGGCAAGGCACCTTGCCCAGCGGGTTGGAGGCGCCGATCTGCGTGTCGTCGGCCCACACGTTCTCGGCCACGAACTGGTAGTCCAGCTTCTTCTCGGCCATCACCGCGCGCACCTTGCGCACATAGGGGCTGGTGGTGGCGCCGATCAATCGCATGGACATGGACGAATGCTTCCGGATGTGACGGGAGCAGGCATTCTAGTGGGGGCTTGCCTTCTTACAATTGAGCGCATGGAACTCACCTCTCTGACCGCCGTTTCGCCGCTCGACGGCCGCTATGCCGCCAAGCTGGCTCCCCTGCGCCCGCTGATGAGCGAGCTGGGCTACATGCGCTACCGCGTGCAGGTCGAGCTGACCTGGTTCGTGGCCCTGTCCGACGCCGGCTTTGCCGAGTTCAAGCCCCTGTCCGCCCAGGCCCGCGCCTACCTGCAGTCGCTGCTGGCGGGTTTTGGCGAAGCCGACGGCGCCGCCATCAAGGCCATCGAGCGCACCACCAACCACGACGTCAAGGCCGTCGAATACTGGATCAAGTCGAAATTCGAAGGCCACCCCGAACTGCTGGCCGCCAGCGAGTTCGTGCACTTTGCCTGCACCAGCGAGGACATCAACAACACCAGCCACGCCCTGCAACTGCAGGCCGGCCGCGCCGTGCTGCTGCAGGGGCTGAACGCCGTCATCGAGCGCCTGCGCGCGCTGGCCCACCAGCATGCCGGCGTGCCCATGCTCAGCCGCACCCACGGCCAGACCGCCAGCCCCACCACCGTGGGCAAGGAACTGGCCAACGTCGTCGTGCGCCTGCAGGCCGCGCGCCAGCGGATCGCCGGTGTCGCCCTGCTGGCCAAGATGAACGGCGCCGTGGGCAACTACAACGCCCACCTGTCGGCCTGGCCCGACTTCGACTGGGAGGCCTTTGCCCGCCGCGTGGTCGAGACACCGCCCCCGGTGGGCCTGGGCCTGACGTTCCAGCCCTACAGCATTCAGATCGAGCCGCACGACTACATGGCCGAGCTGTTCGACGCCATCGCCCGCGCCAACACCATCTGCATCGACCTGGCGCGCGACGTCTGGGGCTACATCAGCCTGGGCTATTTCAAGCAAAAGACCAAGGCGGGCGAAATTGGCTCGTCCACCATGCCGCACAAGGTCAACCCCATCGACTTCGAGAACGCCGAAGGCAACCTGGGCCTGGCCAATGCCGTGCTGCGCCACCTGGCCGAAAAGCTGCCCATCAGCCGCTGGCAGCGCGATTTGACCGACAGCACCGTGCTGCGCAACATGGGCGTGGCCCTGGGCTACGCCGTGCTGGCCTGGCAGTCGCTGCTGACCGGCCTGAACAAGCTGGAGCTGAACGAATCCCAACTGGCCGCCGACCTGGACGCCGCCTGGGAAGTGCTGGCCGAGCCGATCCAGACCGTGATGCGCCGCTACGGCGTGCCCGGCGCTTATGAAAAGCTGAAAGAAGCCACCCGCGGCCAGGCCGTCACCCGCGAAGCCCTGCATGCGCTGATTGGCGGGCTGGACATTCCGCTGGCCGAGAAAGAGCGGCTGCTGGCGCTGACGCCGGCGGGGTATGTGGGCAAGGCGGGGGAGCTGGCGAGGCGGATCTAGACCGCCGCGGCATCTCCACCACCGAAACCCCGCAACCGCGATGCAGGCCCGACACACGATACCGAGCGGCCAGCGACCGGGGTGCCTCTCGAGGGGCTTCACAACGCGACCGCGCTGGCCGATGGCGCTGCGGCCCTGCCCATTCGACTGATCCCTGAACATCCCAACCTGCATCGACCCACACCATGAAATCCATTGAATACCGTCTCGAGCGCTTCATGTTCGCCAGCCGCTGGTTGCTGGCGCCGTTCTACATCGGGCTGGTGGGCGCCATCGCCATCCTGCTGTTCAAGTTCGTCAAGGAATTCATCACGCTGCTGCCGCAGGTGTTCACGCTGGACGGCGGGCAGATCATGGTCAGCGTGCTGACCCTGGTTGACGTCGCCCTCGTCGCCAACCTGCTGCTGATCATCGTCTTCGCGGGCTACGAGAACTTCGTGTCGAAGATCAACACGGAAAACAGCGAAGACCGGCCGGAATGGATGGGCCATGTCACGTTCTCCGACCTGAAGATCAAGCTGATCGGCTCCATCGTCGCCATCTCCGGCATCGAACTGCTCAAGGCCTTCGTCAACATCGACAACTACAGCGACAAGCAGATCGCCTGGAAGATCGGGCTGCACCTGACCTTCGTGCTGTCCGGGGTGCTGTTCGCCGTCATGGATCGCCTGACCGCCGGCAAGTCTGGCGGGCATTGAATCAGCGCTGCAACTGCCCAAACCGCGCTCGCTCCCCATGGCCCTCAAATCCACCATCTTCAAGGCCGAGCTGCAACTGGCCGACATCGACCACGGCTGCTACACCGACCTGGCGCTGACGCTGGCGCGCCACCCCAGCGAGACCGACGAGCGCATGATGGTGCGGCTGGCCGCGCTGGCGCTGAACGCCCATGCCGTGCAGGATGAGTGCGGCGGCGACGCGCGCATCGGCTTTGGCGCCGGCCTGTCCAGCCCCGACGAGCCGGATGTGCAGCTGGTCGACTTCACCGGCCGCACGCGGCTGTGGATCGAGGTGGGCCAGCCCGACGACAAGGCGCTGGCCAAGGCGTGCAGCAAGGCCGATGCGGTGCGGGTCTACGCCTACGGCCCGGCGGCCGACGTGTGGTGGCGCGGCATC
>MKTG01000057.1:103147-106855 GCA_001897615.1 Burkholderiales bacterium 68-10 | reverse complement strand
CGGCGGCCGACGCGCAGGCGCTGGCCGCCCTGGCCGAGCGCAGCATGCAGTTGCAGGCCACGGTGCAGGAAGGACAGCTGACGCTGTCGGGCGCGGCCGCCAGCGTGACGCTGGAGCCGCGGCGCTGGAAGTAGCGCGCACGCCGCTGCCACCACCACCCGCACCGGCCACGCCAGCGCGCCGCGATTAAGATGGCGTGCGCCGCTCGGACTGCCGGGCGCGCCGCCACTGCAAGCCTGCCCCATGAAGTCCTGGATCATCGCCGCCGCCTGCTGCACCGTCGCGACGGCCTGGGCCGGCCCGACGTGCGAGGGCTTGCGCACCGAGTTCGACACCATGGCCTGCCTGCACCGCATCTACCAGGAGGCCGAGCAGGGGCTGGGCACGCGCTACCAGGAGCTGGTGTCGCTGCTGGATGCCGACGGCCGCAAGCGGCTGCGCGGCGGCCAGCTGGCGTGGCTGAAGTCGCGCAACACCAGCTGCTCGCAACGCAAGGGCACCAGCACCCTGATCGATCCGCGCTGCATGGCCGAGGTGACGACGGCGCGCACGCAGTGGCTGCAAGAGCGCATCGGCGAATGCCGGGGTGCCGCGGGCTGCCTGAACGACCGACTCTGATCCGCGGCAGGCACGGGGCGCGCGGCTGGCCGGTCAGCCGCCGCCGGGCATCCAGGCCCCGCAGGCCCAGCACTGCTCGAAGCCGCCTTCCACCAGCTCGCCGCAGGCCGCGCAGCGCCAGCGCCGCTGCGGCACGCGGGCCAGATCGGCCAGCAGGGCGCGCGCGGGCTCCAGGTGTTCGTCGTGGCGCAGCCAGATCTCGGGCAGGCACTGCTCGGGCGGCAGTTCGCCGGCCACGCTGGACAGGAAGCGCCGCTCCACCGTGGCGGCGTAGCCGGCCTCGCACAGCAGGTCGGCCCAGATCTGGGCGATGGCGACGTTGGGGGCTTGCGTCAGGCGGCGCATGCGCTCTTATAAGCCTTATTGGCCTTTTGCGCACGTCTGGCGAGCGCCAGCAGCTATGAAAAACAAAGCAACCGGGACGCGGCTCAGCCCGCCAGCGGGGCGCGCGGCAGCTGCCACAGCGCCCCCGCGCCGGCCAGCAGCATGACCGACACCGTGAGCAGCGCGGCGGTGAAGGGCTCCACCCCCACGGTGGGCGCCAGGCTGGCGGCCAGGCCGCTGGCCCACTGCATCAGCGACACGCCCAGGAACATGGCCATGGTCAGCAGCGACATGGCGCGCCCGCGCAGCGCCGGCGGGTAGGCGTCGTTGACGTAGCCGTACTGCAGCACGCCAAAGCCCGAGATCAGCCCGTAGGCGCCGGCCAGCAGCACGTCCAGCCACAGCAGCGGCACCAGCGCGATGGTGGCCAGCAGCAGCGCCGCCACCGTGGCCAGGCTGAGCAGCCAGCGCATGCGCCGCGCCCCGCCGGGGTCCAGCCGCCCGAAGATCGCCGGGCTGGCCATGCTGCCCAGCGTCATGGCCAGCGCCACGTGGCCGGCCTGCAGCAGCGACAGATCGAAGCGCTGCACCAGCATCGGCCCCAACCACAGCCCGCGCAAGGTGATGAAGGCGGCGTAGCTCACCGCCGCATAGGCCACCACGCCGGCCGTCTGCGGCAGCGCGAACAGGCCCAGCAAGCCGCGCAGCGCGGCGCCCGCCGTGGCGCGCTGGCCGGGCGCGCCCGGTGCGGCGGCGCGCGCCGGCTCGCGCACACGCCAGGCGATCGCCAGCCAGGCCAGCACCGACAGCCCCGCCAGCACGCCGAAGCCCCAGCGCCAGTTGCTGCGCTCGATCAGCCAGGCCAGCGGCGTGGCCGTCGCCAGCACGCCCAGGCCGCTCAGGCTCATCACCAGGCCCGAGATGGCGGTGAAGCGCTCGGGCGCGAAATGCCGACCGATGAACACCGTGCACACCAGAAAGGCCGGCGCGCAACCGGCGCCGATCAGCGCCTGCCCCAGCAGCAGCACGCCAAAGCTGCCGGCCTGCGACGACAGCAGCGCCCCCGCCGCCGCGAACGGAAACGCCAGCAGGATGGTGCGGCGCACGCCCCACAAATCCAGCGACACGCCCATGGCCAGCTGCATGACGCCGAACGCGAAGTGAAACGCCGCCGACCACAGCCCCAGCTGCTGCGCGCTGAGCTGCAAGTGCCCCGCCAGCGGCGGCCCCATGATGGCCCCCAGGGTGCGAAACGACTGGCTGAGCGCGAAGGCGCTGGCCAGCGCCAGCAGCATGGCCCAGGCTTGGCGTGTGCCAAGCCGACTATCTGAACTCGGAAATGCTGACGCGCGCAGGCTGCTCGGATCGGTAGACACGGGTGACACGGCACGCAGTTTACGCAGCAAGGCGGCGCCACGCCGCCACATCGGGCACCGAAATCAAGCGTGCGCAAAAATTCACGCAACAAGGGAACGCCCGTCCGCGCCCGCCATTGCTGGCGGGCGATACCGTGCCTTGCAGGTTGTGCTGCGCGTGCTTGCGGCTGTTTCAATCCGCGCCCGCCATTGCTGGCGGGCGATACGCAGGGCATGACGCCGGAGCAGCTGGAGCGGGTTTGTTTCAATCCGCGCCCGCCATTGCTGGCGGGCGATACACCACGGCGACAGCGTGTGCACGACGTGAGCCAGGTTTCAATCCGCGCCCGCCATTGCTGGCGGGCGATACATCAGCAAAAAGCATCTAGTGTTATTTCATATTGTTTCAATCCGCGCCCGCCATTGCTGGCGGGCGATACGTCTTGGCCTCGTCGGCGCTGCGCGACAGCTCGTTGTTTCAATCCGCGCCCGCCATTGCTGGCGGGCGATACGCTTGCCCTTGGCCTCGTCGGCGGCGGCCAGCTCGTTTCAATCCGCGCCCGCCATTGCTGGCGGGCGATACATCACCCAGCAGGGCAATGAACATCACACCGTCGTTTCAATCCGCGCCCGCCATTGCTGGCGGGCGATACGTGAGATTTTTAAGCAGCACGAATTTTGAGGAGATGTTTCAATCCGCGCCCGCCATTGCTGGCGGGCGATACTACACGCCAAGTACGTGACGCTGGCGGACACCAAGTTTCAATCCGCGCCCGCCATTGCTGGCGGGCGATACATTGCCAGCCTTCACATCGGCCAGGAATTTTGAGGTTTCAATCCGCGCCCGCCATTGCTGGCGGGCGATACGATGGCCTTTGTTTCTTCTTCACGCGCCCCCGCAAGTTTCAATCCGCGCCCGCCATTGCTGGCGGGCGATACAGCGACGGGTATGGCGAGACGTATGAGAGCTTGGTGTTTCAATCCGCGCCCGCCATTGCTGGCGGGCGATACGCAATGGCCTGATCTACTACGTAAAGCCAGGCATCGTTTCAATCCGCGCCCGCCATTGCTGGCGGGCGATACGGACGACAGCGTAGATAGAGCGAGGCGATCCATGTTTCAATCCGCGCCCGCCATTGCTGGCGGGCGATACGGCCAAGCAATGATGGAGCTGGTATGAGCGAACCGTTTCAATCCGCGCCCGCCATTGCTGGCGGGCGATACGGCCAGGCTCCGGCGCAGCGGGATAGCAGCCGGTGTTTCAATCCGCGCCCGCCATTGCTGGCGGGCGATACGGCCCAGGCAGTAGCGGACGCCGACTGAGATCATGTTTCAATCCGCGCCCGCCATTGCTGGCGGGCGATACTGATTTGCAACCCCAAGGAGAGAAACCATGAGTTTGTTTTAATCC
>MKTG01000057.1:98317-103071 GCA_001897615.1 Burkholderiales bacterium 68-10 | reverse complement strand
CGCCATTGCTGGCGGGCGATACATTGATGGCATGTCCATCGGGTACATCCCAAAGGTTTCAATCCGCGCCCGCCATTGCTGGCGGGCGATACGGTCTTCCAGGGCGCGCACCTCGTCCTGCGTCATGTTTCAATCCGCGCCCGCCATTGCTGGCGGGCGATACGTCGCATGCCGACGAAGCCCGGCAGCGCGCCGAAGTTTCAATCCGCGCCCGCCATTGCTGGCGGGCGATACCTGTCGCCGACGATTCCAGCGAGCACTATCAGCTGTTTCAATCCGCGCCCGCCATTGCTGGCGGGCGATACTTGCAGGGGGGCGAAAAGTCGGCGGCCGATCATGGTTTCAATCCGCGCCCGCCATTGCTGGCGGGCGATACGAGCTGCCGATCTACAAGACGGGCGGCGCCTTGCTGTTTCAATCCGCGCCCGCCATTGCTGGCGGGCGATACACGGCCTGGATGATGGGGCGCAGCACCAGGTTGCGGTTTCAATCCGCGCCCGCCATTGCTGGCGGGCGATACATGGCGTCAAGCCGAACTCCACCAAGTAGCTTTTGTTTCAATCCGCGCCCGCCATTGCTGGCGGGCGATACACTCGACGCGCGGCGACTTGCGGCAAATGGCTCGGTTTCAATCCGCGCCCGCCATTGCTGGCGGGCGATACGCTGGCTGACGGTGGGCACAAGTGACCAAACGAGGTTTCAATCCGCGCCCGCCATTGCTGGCGGGCGATACGGCACCGTCCCCGGCGATGCAGGATGAGAGATAGGTTTCAATCCGCGCCCGCCATTGCTGGCGGGCGATACTTAAGCCGTGCCACGAAGTGGCATCGGCTTGAATTTTTCAATCCGCGCCCGCCATTGCTGGCGGGCGATACTCCGCAGGCGCCGGCCTTGCCGACGTTGATGGTGTTTCAATCCGCGCCCGCCATTGCTGGCGGGCGATACGCAGGCATGCCAGGCCATTGTCCGGTGCGCAACTGTTTCAATCCGCGCCCGCCATTGCTGGCGGGCGATACCTCGCCCTCCGGCGCACCGGTGTGGTCCTACGCGTTTCAATCCGCGCCCGCCATTGCTGGCGGGCGATACGCGCCGATGCGATCCACAATGGTGTAAGCCTCGCGGTTTCAATCCGCGCCCGCCATTGCTGGCGGGCGATACGCTTCATGTGCACGCCTCTGGTTTTGCCTGGCTTTTCCCTGCAAATGCGCGTACCCGCAAAATCCGCCTACGCAGACGCTGCGATCCATCGCTAAAGGGAGTGAAAAACTCAATCACCACAAGGCCTTATGAAGCACGCGAACCTCTGGGAGACGCGGGCGTCACTCGGGGTTCGCGCCTTGGACCTTACCACGCACGCAGCGCAATACAGCGGGGTTTGGCCATCTGGAAAGCCGTCTACAGCACCAGCGGTCCCTCAAAATCCACGGCCTTGAACTGGCCGTGTTCGACGACTTCGAAGCCGCGGGTGCCGGGGATGCGGTAGAGCCGCAGGCAGTCCAGCTGGGCTTCGATTTCGGCCAGCAGGCGTCGCTCCAGCGTCTCGAATTGCGCCACGTCCAACCGGCATTCGAAGACCGACTTCTGCACCCGCTGCCCAGTGCTTTCGCACACCTTGGCCACGCGGCGCAAGCGGCGGCGGCCTGCGGCTGTTTCAGTGTTCACGTCGTAGCAGACCAGTACCAGCATGCAGCCCCCCTACTTGACAACAAAGGGGACGTAGGGCGCAGCGTCCTCGCGCAGGGCGCGGGCCAACAGACGGGCCTGCGCCAGGGGAGCCAGGCCCAGCGGGATGGCTTGTGCCAGCAAAGGGTGTTGCACCTCGTCCTTCTTGCGCTCTTGGAACGCCACCACCACGGTTTTGCGGGCTTCGACTTGCAGCGTGACGCCGCCACCTTCGCGCAGATCAAAATCGCTGGCCTTGACCTGACCCCGGTTGACCAGGGTCAGCGCCAGGCGGTCGGCCCAGGGGCGGAACTCCTCCATCAAATCCAGCGCCAACGCCGCCCGGCCGGGGCGTAGGGCGTGCAGGAAGCCGACTTGCGGATCCAGCCCGGCGGCTTCCAGAGCGCCGCGGCAGTCGTTCATCCACATGGCGTAGAGGAAGGACAGCAGGGCGTTGAAGCGGTCACGCGGTGGGCGGCGCGTGCGCCCATCCATGGCGAAGGCTTCGCGCTGGTCCGGGCGCAGCAGCAGCGTCATTCCGCTGAAGTATTGGCGGGCCGCCTCACCCTCCAGGCCACGCAGTTCGTCCAGGGTGGTGGCCTGGGGCAAGGCGCGCAGGCTGGCGGCCAGGTCTTGCGCCAGGCGGGTGAGGCGTGCGGCCTCGTCTTCGTTTTTCGCCTCGCGCGCGCCACGCTGTAGCACCTGGCGGCAGTTCTTGATTTTTCCGGCCACGCAGGCGCGGGCCATGTCCAGCGCAAATGCAGCGTCCCCTACGCGCTGAAACTGCGCCTGGCGCAAGAGTACGTTGCCGCTGACGGCCCCTTCCAGTCGCGCTTTGAAGCGGCCATTGCCATCGAGCAGCACCAGGGCGATGCCTTCGTCGGCCAGCCGGTGCATGAGGGGCGCCGATAGGCCCGTGTGGCCAAAACACACCACGGCATTCAAGTGGTGCAGGGGCACGCGCAAACGGGTTTCGCGCTCTACCTCCACGCGCAGGGTGTCGTTGTCCAGGCACAGCCAGGCATCGGGCAGGGTGACGTAGAGGGTGTTGAGCAGTTGCATGGCGGCCCCGCTGTGCTTATGCGTCCGGGTCGAACAGGGTTTTGCGCGCTTGCACCAGCGCCAGCTGGGTGGCTTGTGGCTGGCAGCGATCTTGCAGGGAGCAGGCTTTGCAGCGGCGCTGGGCCTGCTCGCCTTGCAGAGGTGGTGGCAGTTGCCCGCTGACCAGCATCTGCCGAATGGCCTGCGCCGTGGCCTGCACTTGGGCCCGCAAGGCCGGGGTGATGGGCAGCACGCGCCGGCGTTTGGAGCTGGCGTAGTACAGCGCCCCTTCGGCTACGGTTTTACCGGTCATCGCTTCCAGGCAGAGCGCCTGACCGGCCAGTTGCAAGTCATCGCAGGCGGCAATGTCGGCGGCCTTGTGGCGGCTGCCGTGTTTGTATTCCACCGGGTAGGGCGTGCCACCGGGCAAAAACTCCACCACGTCGGACTTGCCAATCAGGCCCAGCGTGTCGTGCCATAGCGGCAGGGCACGCTCCACGCGCACACTTTTGGCGGTTTCCACGCCTGGGCGGTCGGTGCGGGCATGCACGGCCTGGCCGCGCAGGGTGTGGACGTTGTCATCAAACACCTGCTCCAGATGGATCAGGCCGCATTGGCGTGGGCAATACAGCCAGTGCTGCAGGGCAGACAGGGGGATGGGATCCAATTCGGCGTTTGCGCTTGCTGGCATTGCGCTACCAGCTATGGTTTTTGATTTTTCTTGCCGCCCCCGCGTGGTTTTGCAACGGGTAGCGGCGCAGGCTGGGTCGATGGCGGTGGCAGGTAATTGGCCCCGGTGACCACGCTTTGGCCGGTCTGGTCTTCCAACTGCTGGCGGGCGTTTTTGGCGATGCGGCCTCCGGCCTTGGCAGCGGTGGCGTTTTCTGCCATGCCGGTGGCCTGCTGGCGCTCGGCAATCTGGCGCGTGGAGAGCTCGGCCAACGCAGTGAAGATGAGTTCGGCCTCGCTCATGTGGTCGCGCAGGTTGTGGCTGGATAGGCCCTTGGCCTCCTTGTGCTCGGCCACGGAGAGGCCCGACCATTCCTGGTGGATGAGGTTGGTGAGGATGGCGTATTCGCGCCCCTTTTCCACACCATGCTCGCTCCAGTAGTCGGTGAGTTTGTTGCGCGTCTCCTGCCCGCTCATGCGCTGCTGGATCCACTTGTCGCTTCGGCCCTGCTGCTGCCAGGTCTGGCGGGCACGGTCGAGCGCCTGGGCGGGGTCGGCAATCTCCTGCATACGCTCGTAGCCCACCTTGGCCAGCCACAGCTTGATGGGCTCGGCCTTGGGGCTGGGCACGGACTGCACCAGGCGCAGCAGGGTTTGGGCGGTGGCGCAGTCGGTCAGGTAGCTCTTGCCATCAGCGGCGGGCAATTTCAGTCGGTGACAGTCTGTCACCGACTGGCTGCCTTCTGCTGCAAGGCGGCGTTTGAGCTGGTTCCAGTATTTGCGGGCAGTCTGAAAGTCTGCTTGCTGGGTCAGCACCTGCACGACATCCACCACCGAGAACCACCAGGTCTCGGTGGCCTCGTCATACAGGCGGCGGATCGACTGGTCTTCAAATTCGCTGGGGAGGATTTTCAAGATGTGCTCCTGGGTAAAGCCCCACTGCAGCATCCTGTAGCGGGCGCTATCCGGTTATTCGCTCAAAAGCCGTTGATAATTTCTGGCTCCAATCCATCCAAGGGCGCTATGTCAATGCTGCCATCGGCGTTCACAGTCAACGAGCCATGCACCTTGGCCGAGGAATACCGCCCGGATTTGCAGTTGTGCTGCCACCAAACGACCTTCAGCACCTCCATACTGCCGTCGGGCCGAGCCGACGAAGCATCGTTTTCGAACATCCTGGGCAAGATGGCTTTGAGCGCAAGGGCATCGGCATCGCTAAAATCTGTTCGCTCGGCCAATTGCGGATTGATACTGCCAAACGTGCAATAGATGCCGCTGTCCACACGGTGCTTCATACCCATGGTGTCTGAGCCGCGTTTCGTGCCATCTCCCTCACCGCTGACGCTTTTGGTGATTTGCGTACTAGTGATGGAGACAGGTTC
>MKTG01000057.1:93303-98200 GCA_001897615.1 Burkholderiales bacterium 68-10 | reverse complement strand
TTCTTGAAGGCATCTTTGCCCAAGCCGTTAGCGGAGGATTCCGCGCGATTACGCAGGCTGGTTTCGCCGTCCACCTTGCGGTCGTCTGATTGCACGAAGATGGCCTGACCGGACTCCAGCAGGCGATCGCGCAGCTTGCGCTTGAGACACACATCGGTAATTTCGCCAAAGCCGCCGTAGTCGGTGCGCGGGCGGTTGCCATTCAGAGGGTCTCCATTGGGGTTGGCGCGTTTGACGCGCAGCACCACGGCGAAGTCGATTTTGTTTTGCAGTGCGCTCATGCAGGTTCTCCAGAGGTAATAGGTTGACTGGCTTCGGACGGGTCTTCACGCTCTTCTTTTGGTGCTCGTAAGCTCTGGCGTTGACAGTGGTAGCCAAGTAGAAATTCACCACTCAGTGGTGAGTCGGAAAGAAAGTCCTGGGGTTCAAAGAGCGCCACGATTTCATCCAGCAAGCTCTCTTTTTTATGAAGTGGCCCAGGGCGCGTAGCACGCAACCGGGAGATATAAGGTCGCAAGGACAGTTCTATGGTGCGCCACGTTGAAGCGGGACGGTCTGCGAAACGCTGCATCAAGCGGGCTGCCGATGTATCCCTGGCCTTCTCGCCTGCGGCGTAGAGCGCGTAGCCCTCAATGTCTTCCGCTACAGCCAATAAACGCCCAAACAAATAGTCGCGGCTGGTGCGCTCTTGCTCCAATGCCATCAAATACCCCCTCTCGTTGAAAAACCCTTTGAACAGCGCGCAGGCGATGCCCAGGCAGCGCTCCCATTCCCACGCATCCATTCCGACCCGATTGGCCACACGGCGCACGACCGACCGCAGCAGATCCAGCGGCAGCGGTGCCCCATCGACAATGCAAGGCAGCAGCCGCTCCACAGTTGCTGTGCGCAATTTTTCGTCCGGGCGGCTGCCAAACGCGGCTTCGGCAATGTCGCGTGGTGCCGGGGCACCGATGAATTGGCGCTCTTTGCTGTAGTTCTGCGGCCATGCAAACTGCCCATGCCACGCCTGAATACGCGCCAAAAATTCAGACCCCTTGAGTTCGCGGTAGAAGGTGATGGCCATGCGTCCTGGTGTCGCCGAATCCAGCCCCAACACCACCACTTCATCTCTCGGCGCAAGCTGTGCAGCGTAGCCCGCAATGGCCTTGCGCAATTGCACACCGAAGGCCTGTCCGGCATCGGCATGGCTGCTGCCCAACGCCCAGTCATGGGCGGCACCGCCAAATGCCGCAAACGTGGCCAACATCGGATCAGGAATCGGTTTGCCCGTTGGCTCCCAGGCGACAAACACCTGATCGCCACTGCGATAGCCCTGCCGCTCAATCAGCCAACGCAAAGCGTTGTGCGCTTTCTGGGTGGCAACAAATCCGACACCCAGAGCCTCTGCGTCCGTGGTAAAGCGTCCTCGGTAGGTGTAGCCCGAACTGTCGTTGGCGGAAATCAGTTTGGCCTTGTCACCACCGTGACGCAGCTTCGCCGGGTGCTGCACGGCCAATGCCGTTTGCAGACCGGTTGCCATGCACAAACCCATTTTTTCCTGGCTGCTCTGGTAATACGTGATCCAGGAAGCCACCAGCGCCTCATCCGTCCATGGCGCTGAGTTGGGATCGTCTTCCACCTCCACGCGCCAGCGAACAAATGCATCGTCGGGTGTTTGCTGCGGTGCCAGGACCCTGAAGATGGCAGGTGCGGTGGCCTTGTCTGCATTCCACTGCTTGAGCAGCTTGCCATCGTCACCCACGGGGAGGATGCCCGCCTGAATCAGATCGGCCACCACATGACCGTCTTGCACGTAGGTCAGAATGGCCTGCAGCTTGGGATGTGGCTCGGCTGCGGCCCAACCCGACAGCGATTGCAGGTAGTCCCGATAAGGCTCAGCAGGGTCTTTGGCGAAACCGACAGTCACCTCCCCGCCCCATTGGGTGAAGTCCTTGGCAAGGTATTGCAGCTTGTCATGCAGCGGGTGGTTCACTGGTTTCTTGCCACTGCGCCCGCCGGACGCTTCGGTACAGGGGATCAAGGTCACGCCCTGAGCTTTCTCCAGCACGGCGGCACGTCTGAAACAGCCAGCACCATCAAGCACGATTTCAATCTGTGCGTTCTGGGTGCTGTGGCAAATGGGCATCAGGGGTTCGGAGCCCTGCGGCTCCTTGCCCTTGCACGCGTCGTAGGTAGCCAAAAGCTTAGGCAGCCAACTCATGCGGGCACCCCCATCCCGCTGGCATCCGCATCCACGGGCCGCAGTCCTTGATTCAGTCCGAAGGGTTTGACGCTCATGGAGCGGACAAATCGGCGTTCGGTGCAGTCCTGCGGGCGTGCGAAGCGGATCACGCCATTGACCAGGGTTGGTCGCCAGAAACGGGCGTGCAGTTCTGTACCGCCCGTTTCATCTGGGTAGTCAAAACCATGGAACATCAAGCCAAAGGCCAACTCTCCGGCATCGTCCAGCTCACCAGCTCCAGAACCAAACTCGCAAGCCTGTGCATAGCCTTGGCAGTCGCGCGTGCCCAGGAAAATATCCTGTCGCCCGCCGCGTTCGACCATGCGCTGGGCAATAGCGTGGTGCTTCGCTTCGATGCGGTCGTCAGCCAACTCGGGGCGGTGCTCGTTCCACTCGAAATGCGCACGAACCTGGTACTGCACATCGGCCAGGAAGGTGTAGATGGCCAGGCTGTTACTGCCACCCAGATCCAGCGGCTTCATGCCCTTGGTTTGGGTGCGGATGCGCTTCATCACCCGCACTTCGTCGATCACCCAGATCAACGTCGGCTTCCAGTAAATGGATTTGGCGATGCCTTTCAAGGCCTCGTAAGTGGGAACGTGGTACGAGCATTTTTCGCCACCCACCTTGCTCAAGGGATCGGTGAACAGCGCGTAGCGTCCAGACACTTGGAACTCAATGCTGCGTCGCAGCTTAGGCATACAAAACCTCCACGGGAGAAACAGGCTCGGCGGCCAGACCAAACAAGTCGCTGTAATAGCGTTCATTCAAACAAAGGATGCGGCTATCCGGCTTGACCTCGTGCAAGGCTTGCACCGCCATGAGTTTTTTGAGTACATGGGGAAACACATTCACGCTGTACTGCTGCGCCCGCCGCAGCAGCTCGATTTCCAACTCCACGTCGTAGGCGGCGCATAGGCTGGCAATCAATTCCTTGCCCTCAGGCCCAAAGGGGACGATGACCGCCTGCGTGGCTGAATCGATGGCCTGGAAGGCCTTGGCTGCTGTCATGAACGACTGGCGAAAGAAAAGCGGGGGCGCGGACGCCTGCTGGCGTACATATTCGTTCACGCTGCCTGTGTTGAGTGACAGCAGGTTGAGCAAGGTGTCTGCTTGCGCGACATCATCTGGGGTCAGCGCGTAACTCATAACTCCAGCACGATCGAAAAAGTAATAGCGGTAGTAGGCGTGCATTGCCGTCGGACTGAGCAAGTCATCATCAAACCTCTCTGGGTTTTGCCGGAACTCATCCAGCACCCGCAAGGCAGCATTGCGCCCCTGCAGGATGTCGGGGAGCTTGTCCAGGTTTTCCACCTGCGGATTGACGATATGCACGCTGCCTGTGACACGCCGCCCATTGCGATTGCACCGACCCGCTGCCTGTGCAATGGAATCGAGCCCGGCCATGAAACGGATAACGCTGCCAAAGTCCACATCCACGCCAGCCTCGATCAATTGCGTACTTACGCACAGCGTCGGTAGGTCTTCATTCAAGCGTGCAATCAGTGCCGCCAAGCGTGCTTTGCGATGAGCCGGACACATATCAGTGCTCAAATGAAAAACAGCTTCTGGCGCTTGCACAGAAGCGCACAGCTCAAAAATGCGTCGTGCCGATGCCTTGGTATTGACGATGACAAGGCAACTCCCGCTGCTTTGCATTTCGGCTGCGGCAAGTTCGGCCACTTCCTGATCGGCCCAGCCACCGGTTTTGCGCCGGTCGTTCACCGCAACGCGTTGGAGCGCCTTGAACAGTTGCCCAACATCTGTCATCAATTCGGGCTTTGATGCCAACCGGATGGCACCTTTGGCTGGATCGACGCCATGCAGCAACGGTTGCGTGGCAGTGCATAAAAGTACCGTGGTGTTGCATTGCTCAGCCAAAAAATTAATGGCGTTGTTGAACAGATGGGCGCATTTCACGGGCAGGGTTTGCACCTCATCGAACACCAACACGGCCCGGGAAAGCTGGTGCATACGACGTGCACCCCGCGTACCCGCGCCGAACAAGGCTTCCAGCAATTGCACCATGGTGGTGTAGACGACGGGCGCATCCCAGTTTTCGCACAGCACCTTTTCGCGCCAGGTTTGCTGCTCGGGCGTGAGGCTGCCGTGGTGTTCCAGAACGATACGGCCTCGATCCTGCGGTGCATCTGCGGGCTCCAGCACGTCGCGCACCACCTTGGCGTTTTGGTCGATGATGGATGTGAAGGGGATGATGTAGATGATGCGATCCAAATCACGTTCCTTGGCGTGGTGCAAGGCAAAACGCAGGCTGGCCAGCGTTTTGCCCCCGCCCGTGGGCACGGTCAGGGTATAGATCATGCCGCCAGGCCGGGATCCGGCCTGTTGGCAATGCAGTGAAATGTCCTGACGTAAATAGTCGATAGGGCGAGTGGGCTTTAAACACGCCAAGTGGCGTTCCAGACGTTCAATCAACACCGTCCAATCGGTATAGCTCCCGCCAGGACGAAAGTTGCGCTGACGCCTTTTCTCAAAATCAGCCGTATCGATGCGGTCGGCATCGATCAGGCAGCTGAAAAGAAACCGCACCAGCAAGCCCCATTGCTGGTAAATCGTGACCGGGCTACCGTGATCCTGGTTGTTGTGCCCTATCAGCGTGAGCCGCTCCTGAAATTTGGTTGTGACGCGGGCGTCTGCCAGCAAGTCACGGCA
>MKTG01000057.1:72643-93091 GCA_001897615.1 Burkholderiales bacterium 68-10 | reverse complement strand
CGAATTGCGCCCCTGCGGTGGAGTGATCGACCTTGCCTTTCAGGTTTTTGGCGTCCACCCAGTCCTCATCTTCATCCTGGTTTAACGCGCCGATAGCGGATTTCAGGTAGGTCTGAAAAGATTGGCTGTACTTTCCCAGATCATGCAGCAGGCCCAGCAACTCGCCCATTTCCTGCAAGCCCAGCTTGCCTGAAAACTGTGCCGCGAGCGCTCCAACACCGTGCAAGTGATCCTCCAAAGCCTGCCACGTGTTATCCGATGGACGGTAATGAGCAAAAAATGATGGCGTGTCTGCTCTAAAGATTGGCATGAGGAAGCTCATTTTTCGGGGATTGTGAAGAATTTAAGCACCATATTTCTCCCCGCTTCTGCCAACTGGATGCAGTTTGCGATGCGCCACGCATTTACGCCTAAGGTGCAGCATGCCATCGGGCAGCGCCGCCATGTAGGCATTGAATGCCGCGTGCATTTGCGCAAGGGTGGGAAAGCCGCTGCGCTGGCGAGGTTTGCCGGTATCGAAATGCGCTTCGGTGTCCAGAAAGTCGGCATCGACCAAACAGGAAAACAACATGCGTACCCACAACGCAAAGCCATCTGGCAGGCCGCCGGGGATGTGGCGCAGGCTGTCCAGTGCTGGCGCTGCACCGTGCAGGATTTCTGCGGGCGGCTGGGCTGCCAGGGCATCGGCCAGTTCACGCTGGCTTTCTGGCTCGGCCAGGCGCTCACGCAATCCCTGGTGCCAGTCGCCAAGCCCCGCGTGGTGACCAGCGATCAGATACATCAGCACGCGCGCCGCCAGCTTGCCGGCTGTGCCATGCTTTTGCTCCATCAGCCGTTCAGCCCACAGGGCGCCAGCGGCAGAGTGGCTTTTGTCGCGGCTGGCCACCTTGCCTTCGATGTGTGCGTTCTCGCCATCGGCCAGGCGCACGTATTTCTGAAAACCCGGGCGGTACTTGCCCAGGTCGTGCCACAGGCCGGCGGCGCATGCCCAGTTGCGGGCCGTGCTGGCATCCCCACAACCCCCCGCAAATTCGCCGGCCACAACTGCCACGGACTGCAGATGATCGACGAGCAAGTGACCACCTGAATGAGCCAAGGGCCTCATCAAGCACTCCTGTGAACATTTGTTTCAAAAGAGTACAGCTTATCCATTCCCAATGATCTGAACTGGAAGGACTTGCCTCTGACAAGGCGTGGATGACTTGGCTTGTTTCGCTCCTCCTTTAAGTTCCGAGAGTCTGGAGGTTGCCTGTCTGTTGTGGGACTATGACGCCGTAGGCCTCTTGGCGGTGCACGCAAGTCGCAACGTGCAGGCTCCGATTCATCGTCCGGCTGTGCCCGCGAGTTCGTCGTACTCGATCAGCGCCGACGGCAGCGACGATTCAATGGTGATGACCATGCGCGCCGTGCACGTGGCCGTGCGCGATTTCCTCGGCGGTGGCGGCGCGCACCGCCTTGACGGTGGCGGCAAAGCGGATGTCCTGGCCGGCCAGCGGGTGGTTGGCGTCCAGCAGCACCTCGGGGCCCTTGATCTTGACCACGCGGTAGACCACCGGCCCGTTCGGCCCGGCGCCCTGCAACTGGCCGCCCACCTTGACACCGGGCGGAAACTCGCTCTTGGGGATGCTGCGCGCCAGCGCCTCGTCGCGCGCGCCAAAGGCTTCGGCCGCGCTCAGCGCCAGCGCCACCTTGTCGCCCACGGTCTTGCCCTCCAGCGCCGCTTCGGCCTGGGCAAACAGGTTGTCGTAGCCGCCGTGCAGGTAGGCGGTGGTGCCGGCATCCAGCGGCTTGCCCTGGAGGTCGGTGATGCGGTAGTCGAGCGTGACGGCGGTGTCTTGGGTGATGTGCATGGCAGGTGGTATCCAGGATGAAAACGGTTTGCGGACGGGGTGCGCGGGTCAGCTCAGGTGCCCGCTCACGATGCCGGCCAGCTTGAACATGCCCACGCGGTCGGCGCCCAGCACCGGGCGCAGCTTGTCGTCGGCGACGATGCTGCGCTTGTCCTGCGGGTCCTGCAGGTTGTGCGCCTTGATGTAGTCCCACAGCTTCTTCATCACCTCGCCGCGGCCGAAGGGGCCGGCCCCGATGACGGCCGCCAGCGGCGCGCTGGGTTGCAGGTTGCCGGCGCGCGGGGCCTTGTCGGTCGGGCTGGCGGGGGTCTTCCTGGCCGCCGCTTTCTTGGCGACTTTCTTGATCGCGGCCCTGACCTGGTGTGCGCCGGCAGCTCCTGTTTTTGCAGTGACGGCGGGCTTGCGCGGCGGGTACTTGCGGGCACCTTCGCGCGGCTCGAACTCGAAGATCACCTTGCCTTCGTCGGCGCTCCAGGCCAGGCGCGCCTTGAAGGGGCGGCGCGTGCGCATGCTGACGAACTTGTCGAGCACGTCGGTCTTGCCGCCCTCCAGCAGCTTGCGCATCTGCTCGGGCTCGATGGGCTGCTGCAGGATCACCTGCCCGCTCTTGAAGTCGCAGCTGGGCACGGGCTGGGCGGCGGTGGGCAGGCCGCGCTCGCACACGTAGCTCTTGCCGAAGGCCTTGACCGGGCCACCGCACTTGGGGCAGGCGCCCAGGCTGGGCTGCCCGGACAGATCGACGATCTCGCCGGTCTGCTCGGCGCGGGCCTCGTCGCCGAAGTCGAACTCCAGCTTCCAGTTGCCGGCGGCCTCGTCGCGCGCCAGCGCCAGCTCGGCCGTGAAGGGCCAGCCGGCCTTGCTGCGAAAGCCTTCCAGCGGGCCGATGCGGCGCTGGCGCAGGAACGCCTCGGCCTCGTCGGTGGCAAAGGTGCGCCCACCCGGCGTCTTGGTGAAGGAAAAGCCGCAGCCTTCGCCGCTGCCGCCGGCGGCCCCGGTGCAGGCGTAGCGGCGGTAGTTCTCCTTCACCACGCCGCCGCACTGCGGGCAGGGCGTGTGCAAGGTGGCGTAGTCGCCGGGCACGCTGTCGCGGTCGTATTCCTTGGCTTTCTTGACGATGCGCTCGGTCATGGCGGCGATGTCGCGCATGAAGGCCTCGCGCGAGAGCTTGCCGTGCTCGATCTGCGCCAGCTTGTATTCCCATTCGCCGGTGAGCTGGGGCTTGGACAGCTCCTCCACCTCCAGCCCGCGCAGCAGTGTCATGAGCTGGAAGGCCTTGGCGGTGGGGATCAGCTCGCGGCCTTCGCGCAGCAGGTATTTTTCGCCGATCAGGCCCTCGATGATGGACGCCCGCGTGGCCGGCGTGCCCAGGCCCTTTTCCTGCATGGCCTCGCGCAGCTCGTCGTCCTCGATCCACTTGCCCGCGCCTTCCATGGCGCCCAGCAGCGTGGCTTCGGAGTAGCGCGCCGGCGGGCGCGTGGCCAGCGCCTTGATCTCGGTGTCCTGGTGCATCACCTGCTCGCCCGGGCGCACCGGCACCAGTGATTTGCCGTCCTTGTCTTCGCCCGACTCGCCTTCGGCTTCCTTGCCGTAGATGGCCAGCCAGCCGGGTTTGACCAGCACCTTGCCGTTGCTCTGGAAGTGGTGGGCGCGGCCCTGGTGCTCGGCGGTGGTGATGCGGGTGGTGACCTGGTATTCAGCGCTCGGATAGAACACCGCCATGAAGCGGCGCACCACCAGGTCGTACAGCTTGCGCTCGGCGTCGGACAGCTGGCCGGGTTCCTGCAGCGTGGGGATGATGGCGAAGTGGTCCGACACCTTGGCGTTGTCGAAGATGCGCCTGGAGGGCCGCACATAGCCGTCGTCCAGCGCCTTGCGGGCGTGCGGCGCCAGGTGCGGCTGGTGGCCGCCAGCCAGCATCTCGAAGGTCTGGCGCGCCACGCCCAGGTAGTCCTCGGGCAGGTGGCGCGAGTCGGTGCGCGGGTAGGTCAGCGCCTTGTGGCGCTCGTACAGGCTCTGGGCCAGCGACAGCGTGGTCTTGGCCGAGAAACCGAACTTGCCGTTGGCCTCGCGCTGCAGGCTGGTCAGATCGAACAGCAGCGCGCTGGCCTGGGTGCTGGGCTTGCTTTCCTCGCGCACGCCGCAGCGCTGGCCGCGCACGGCCTCGGCGATGGCCAGCGCCTCGGCGTGCGTCCACAGGCGGTCGGCGCGCTTTTCGGCGTCGTCGGGGTCTTTCTTCCAGTCCGGGTCGAACCACTTGCCGGTGTACTGGCCCGCCTCGGCCAGGAAGTTGGCGTGCACTTCCCAGTAGTCGCGCGCGATGTGCCGGCGAATCTGCTCCTCGCGCTCGACCACCACGGCCAGCGTGGGCGTCTGCACGCGCCCGACGGTGGTCAGGAAGAAGCCACCGTCGCGCGAGTTGAAGGCCGTCATGGCGCGCGTGCCGTTGATGCCGACCAGCCAGTCGGCCTCGCTGCGGCTGCGCGCGGCGTCGGCCAGGCCCTGCATCTGCGCATCGCTGCGCAGGCGCTCGAAGCCGTCGCGGATGGCCTGCGGCGTCATGCTTTGCAGCCACAGGCGCTGGACCGGCTTGCCCAGCGGCTGGCGGGTGCCGCCCTTGTCCTGGCCGGCGTACTGCTCGATCAGGCGAAAGATCAGCTCGCCCTCGCGCCCGGCGTCGCAGGCGTTGATGAGCTGGCCGACGTCCTTGCGGCGCGCCTGCTTGACGACGGCGTTCAGGCGCGTCTTGGTCTTGTCGACCGGCTTCAGGTCGAAGTGCGGCGGGATCACCGGCAGGTGGGCGAAGCTCCACTTGCCGCGTTTCACGTCGTACTGCTCGGGCGCCTGGATCTCGACCAGGTGGCCGACGGCGCTGGTGACCACGTAGCGCTCGTTCTCGAAATGCTCGTCGTGCTTGTCGAACTTGCCCGCCACGGGCGTGAGTGCCCGCACGATGTCCTGCGCCACCGAAGGCTTCTCGGCTATGACCAGTGTCTTCATATCGCTAGAATTTCCTGCTCTCGCGCGCGTGCGCCCACGCGCACCCGCTCGCGCACGCCCGCACATGCACGCGCGCGCCCACACCATTCAACATAGCAAATTTCCCGCCGTGGCCAGCAAACCCCCTCGCAAGACCGCGGCGCCACGCCGCCTCCAGGTGCGCCGCTCGGGCGTGCACGGCAAGGGCGTGTTCGCGCTGGTCGACATTCCGCGCGGCGCGCGCATCATCGAATACGTGGGCGAGGTCATCAGCTGGGACGAGGCGCAGCGCCGCCACCCGCACGACCCGAGCGATCCCAACCACACCTTCTACTTCCACATCGACGACCAGCACGTGATCGACGCCCTGCATGGCGGCAACGCCTCGCGCTGGATCAACCACTCGTGCAGCCCCAACTGCAAGGCCGACGAGCAGGACGGCCGCATCTTCATCACCGCGCGCCGCGCCATCCGCGCCGGCGAGGAGCTGAACTACGACTACGGCCTGGTGATTGACGAGCCGCTGACGCCCGAGCTGAAGGCCGACTACCCCTGCCGCTGCGGCAGCCGGCGCTGCCGCGGCACCCTGCTGTCGTCCGACCTGGACACGGCCGAAAGCGACGCCGGCAAGCCACGGCGATGAACCGCCCCGCCCTGTCCTGGCCGGTGGACGCGCTGCGCGGCGCGCTGGCGCCGCTGCTGCCGGGCCTCGTGGTCGAGGTGGCCGGGCAGATCGACTCCACCAACAGCGAGCTGATGCGGCGCGCGCGCGCCGGCCGCCTGCCGCCCACCCTGCTGGTGGCCGAGCTGCAGACCGCCGGCCGCGGGCGCCTGGGCCGCGGCTGGCAGTCGGGCGACGGCGAGCCGGGCGGGGCGCTGGCGTTCTCGCTGGCGCTGTCGCTGGCGCCGCGCGACTGGTCGGGCCTGTCGCTGGCCGTGGGCCTGGCGGTGGCCGAGTCGCTGCACCCCGACATCCGCCTGAAGTGGCCCAACGACCTGTGGTGGCAGGGCCGCAAGCTGGCCGGCATCCTGGTGGAGACCTCCAGCGGCAGCGCGGCGGCGGCCGACGCCACGCGCACCGCCATCGTCGGCATCGGCGTCAACATCGCGCCACTCGACGGCACCGGCTTTGCCACCCCGCCGGCCTGGCTGCAGGCGCTGCTGCCGGGGGTGGACGCCCCCGGCGCGCTGCTGCGCATCGCCGTGCCGCTGGTGCACGCGCTGCGCGCCTTCGAAGCCACCGGCTTCGCCCCGCTGGCCGAGCGCTTTGCCGCGCGCGACCTGCTGGCCGGCCAGCCGGTGCAGCTGTCGGACGGCAGCCAAGGCGTGGCCGAAGGCGTCGGCCCCGACGGCGCGTTGCGCGTGCGCGGCGCCACCGGCCTGCGCGAGGTGCGCAGCGCCGAAGTCAGCGTGCGCCCGGCGCCGCCTGGAGCCCCGGGGTGATCGGCCGGCTGGTGGTATTGCTGCTGGCGGCCAACCTGGGCTGGCTGGCCTGGTCGCAGGGCTGGCTGCGCCCGCTGGGGCTGGCGCCGCGGCTGCAGGCCGAACCCGAGCGCCTGCAGCGCCAGGTGCAGCCCGAGGCGATCCGCCTGCGCCCGCTGGAGCGCGCCGAGGCGCCGGCCCGCGAGCCCCCCGCACGCACCGCCTCGGCCGCGGAGCCGGCCACGCCCGACGCGCCGCCCGCCCCGGCCAGCGCCGCCGCGCCCGCGCCCACGGCCTGCCTGCAGATCGGCACCTTCGACGCCACCCAGGTCGAGGCCGTGCGACGCGCCGCCGCCAGCCTGCCGCAAGGCAGCTGGCGCATCGACCCGGTGCAGCTGCCGGGCCGCTGGATGCTCTACGTCGGCAAGCTGCCCGACGCCGCCGCCGTGGCGGCGCGCCGGGCCGAGCTGCGCGCGGCGGGGGTGGACACCGACCGCCCCGGCGCGGCGCTGGAGCCAGGCCTGTCGCTGGGCCGTTTTTCCAGCGAGGAGGCGGCCGAGCGCGGGCTGGAAGGCCTGGCGCGCAAGGGCGTGCGCGGCGTGCGCGTGGTGCGCGAGCGGCGCGACACGCCGGCCTTCCTGCTGCGCCTGCCGCAGGCCGACGCCGCGCTGCGCCGGCAGGCGCGCGGCCTGGGCAGCGTGCTTGGCGAGCACGACTGGCGCGCCTGCGAATAGGGAGCCTCTGCATGAGCTCCGGCGCGGCGGCGCGCCGGCCCGTGCGCTGGACGGCCGCGCTATGCTCGCGCTCTGCCCCCCGAAACACCCAGGAGACCCGACCCGTGACCCTCAAGCTCTACTACGCCCCCGGCGCCTGCTCCTTCGTGCCACACGCCATGCTGGAGATCGCCGGCGCCACCTTCGAGCCGCTGGCCATCAAGCTGCACAAGAACGAGCAGAACAGCCCCGAGTACCTGGCGCTGAACGCGCGTGGCCAGGTGCCGGTGCTGGTGGACGGCGGCGAGGCGATCACCCAGCTCATGGCCCTGGTGGCCTACATCGACGCGCGCTTTCCCGAAGCCGGCTTCGTGCCAAGGGACGCGCTGGCGCGCGCGCGCTTCGTCGAGGCGCTGGCCTGGATGAACAACACAGTGCACCCCACCTTCACCCACATCTTCATGCCGCACAAGTTCACCGACGACGCGGCGGCCCAGCAGGCCATCAAGACGCAGGCGCTGGCGCAGTACCGCCAGCGGCTGGGCGAGCTGCAGGCGCTGGTGCAGCGGGCGCACGCGGCCGGCCAGGACTGGCTGGGCGGCGTGCACTGCGGCCCGCTGGACGCCTATGCCCTGACGCTGCTGCGCTGGGGCACCATCGCCGGCATCAACCCCGAGGACACGCCCGAGCTGTGGGCACACGCCCAGCGCACCGCCCAGGTGCCCGGCGTGGCGCGCGCCATGGCGCGCGAGAAGCTACAGCTGAGCCTGTACCAGCCATCGGCCTGACGCCTGACGGCCTGGACAGGGCAAGGCGCCTCGTCACTTGAAAACGGGCTCTTCTCGCCAATGATGGTGATGGCCTGCAAGACAAGGCTTTGAATGGTGGTTTATTGGAAACCGCCAACCTCCGAACGCAGAGGACGCAGAGATTTCGCAGAGGACACAGAAAGCAAGAAGATCCATCGGTTTTCTTTGCGTCCTCTGCGTATGGCTGTTCATTTTTCTCGTGGGGCGTGTCGCGGTGCGGCACTGATCGAGTACCTCACCATCATTCGCGAGCAGAGCCTGAAAACGATGACTGGCGCCCGTCCATCAAGCGCCAGCAGCTATTTATTTTGCAGTGATCGGGGCGGCGCGACTTACCAGCCCGAACCCACCCCGAGGCTCCAGCCGCCGCGCCCGTGCCCGTGCCGGCCGCCGCCGATGACGCCGCCGATCGACAGGTTGACGCCCACCGGCGTGACGTAGCGCACCGGCGGCGGCGGCGCGTAGGCCGTCGGCGGGTAGGCGGGGTAGACCGGCGCCGAATACGCCTGCGAGTAGCTGGGCGGATACGGATAGGGCTGCGCATAGCCGCCCGCATGGCTCCCCGGATACGCCGGCGGCGCATAGCCGCCGTAGCCCACGGGCGGCGCCATCACCACGCCGGAGGATTCGCCGGCCGCCGGGTAGGACGGCATCGGGTAGGCGGCCACCGGCGCCGGTGGCACCGGGTAGGTCTGCGCCTCGCCCACGGCGCCCCAGGCCGGCTGGCCGTAGTACGCGTCGGGCGCGGGCACCTGGATCCACTGGCCCGGCGCCTGCGCCGTGCGCGTCTGGTAGCTGCGGCCGCCGACCTCGTAGGTGACGTCGTAGCCCGTCACGCGCTGGCTGTAGCCAGTGGCGCAGCCGCCATGGCCACCGTACTGCGCGGCCTCGGCCGTGTTGCCCAGAAACGCGCCGCCCAGCGCCCCCAGCACGGCGCCGGCAATGTGGCCGCTGCCCTTGCCCAGCTGGCTGCCGATCAGCCCGCCGGTCAGCGCGCCCACCGCCGCCCCGGCGCCGGACGGCCGCGCGCCATACGGCCCGCAGTCCGACACCGGCACCTGCTCGACCACCGGCTGCGCCGACAGCACGCGCGCCGTCACCATGGACTGCGCGCTGGCGGCCGTGGCCGCCACGCCCAGGGCGCACAGCGCGGCCAGACGAAAAGTGGTGACAGCAGACTGGTTCATCGCATCGATCCTCTGACGAAGTCCCGGCCACCCCCATGGGCCGGCACACCACCGACAACGCCGCCGGCCAGCCCCGGGTCTACGCCCTTTACACAAGGACAACAATTTGACCGCGCCAGGCGCAACTTCCGCACGGTTGGCGGGGTGCGGGGGTGGCCATCCACGCGCCGAACGCTATCAAAACGGAAGCTGCTAACGCGCACCAGACAAGCGCCAACGCCCAAAATCACCCATGAAAACAGCCCGACGCCAAGGCCCTGAGGGCGCCGGCGCGGTCACAATGGCGGGCCAAGCCCTGCCGCCCACTGTCCCACCGAGGCCCGCCATGAGCGAACGCTACCCCTACCCCGAGATCCACAGCCTGCCGGCCGACATCCAGGAAAAGATCCTGGCCGTGCAGGACAAGCTGGGCTTCGTGCCCAACGTGTTCCTGGGGCTGGCGCGCCGGCCGGCCGAGTGGCGCGCCTTCTTCGCCTACCACGACGCGCTGATGGAGCCCGAAAGCTGCGGCCGCGCCAGCCGCCTGACCAAGGGCGACCGCGAGATGATCGTGGTCGCCGTCAGCAGCGCCAACGGCTGCATGAACTGCGTCGTCATGCACGGCGCCGCGCTGCGGCTGTACGAGAAAAAGCCCCTGGTGGCCGACCAGGTGGCCGTCAACTGGCGCAAGGCCGACATCAACCCGCGCCAGCGCGCCATGCTGGAATTCGTGACCAAGGTGATCGAGCGCTCCAACGCCCTGACCGACGAGGACTTCGCGCCGCTGCACCAGCACGGTCTGGACGACGAGGACATCTGGGACATCGCCAACATCACCGCCCTGTACTGCATGGCCAACCGCACCGCCAACTTCGCCAACGTGATGCCCAACGCGCAGTACTACCTGATGGGACGCGTGCCGCGCGGCAGCTGATGCCCGCTGGCAGTGCACCCCCACCGAAAGCCCACCCATGGAAATCACCTGTTTCGACGACCTGCTGAGCGCCGCGCGCGCCCAGATCGAGCCCCAGCGCCTGTTGTTCGTGTTCGTGCAGGCCGAGCTGCCCGAGGCGCCCACGCCCGAGCAGCGCGCCGGCTTTGCCCGCGGCCAGGGCGGCGCGCTGGTGCCGCGCCTGTGCGTGGACAAGGCGCCCGACGATCTCGACACCTTCGACGCGCTGGCGCAGGAGGCGGTGCAGTTCGGCCAGCCGTGGACGCTGGTGTTCGCCGCCGCCCTGGGCGGCACGCTGAACCGCGCCCCCACCAGCGCCGATGCCGAGGCGCCGCTGCAGCGCATGGTCGAGGCCATCAAGGCCGGCCGGCACGACGGCCTGATCCCGTTCGACCGCCAGGGGCAGGCCGTGCGGCTTTACTGATGGCCCGCGCGGGCGGCCGATGGCCGATCAGTGCGCGCCCAGGCCGATGAAGCGCTCGATGCGCTCGAACGGCATGTGATCGCCCGCGTCCTGGCCGTAATAGGCTTCGACCACGCGGCCGTGCTCGTCCACCAGGATGTCGGCGATGAGGCGAAACGGCCGCGGGCGAATGCGCAGGAATTCGTCGACCTGCTCGTGCGTGGCCGAGAAGAACGCCTCGACATCCAGGCCGGCGGTCGAGTATTCCTTGTAGCGGTGCGTCAGCATGAACAACCGCGCATTGCAGAACGGGCAGTTGGTGTCGCGAAAGAAGGACGAGAGCCATGGAGGATTTGCCGGCGCATGCCGCATGAGATACGGTCGCGCGCCGTGGCGTTCCCGGAGCACCGGGCCGGCAACGTCCGCGCTTGGCCATGCGCCCGCGCGGCCACCGTGGCTGCGCGGGCGCATGCACTATCATAACGATAGCTGACTGACCTTTATAGAAGCGCGTCGACGCCTGATGACACCGGGCTCTTGCACTCGCTCCTGCGTGCAGCGGCGGGTCAGCGGCCTGGCGCCTCAGGCGGCCCGCTGCCGGGCAAGGCCCACGTACCACTCCAGCGAACCGGGGTTGGCCATGGCTTCCTGGTTGACCACCTTCTCCAGCGGCTGGCCCAGCAGCAGCTTCTTGATCGGCAGCTCCTGCTTCTTGCCCGACAGCGTGCGCGGGATCTCCGGCACCTGGAAGATCTCGTCGGGCACGAAGCGCGGGCTGAGGGCGTCGCGGATGGCGTCGCCGATGCGCCGCCGCAGCCCCTCGTCCAGCGCCACGCCCGGGCGCAGCACCACGAACAGCGGCATGTAGCTGTCGCGGCCCAGGTATTCCAGATCGACCACCATGCTGTCCAGCACCTCGGGCAGGGCCTCGACGGCGCTGTAGATCTCGCTGGTGCCCATGCGCAGGCCGTGGCGGTTGATGGTGGCGTCCGAGCGGCCGAAGATGACGCACCACTCGCCCTCGCCGTGCTCGTCCCCGATGCGCAGCCAGTCGCCGTGGCGCCAGACGCTGCCGGCCTCCTTGGGCAGGTCGCCGCCGCCGGGTTTGCGGCCGTGGCCGGGCGGGTACATCTCGAAGTAGCTGGCCAGGTAGCGCGCGTGGCCGGGGTCGTTCCAGAAGTACAGCGGCATGGACGGGATGGGCTGGGTGCAAACCAGCTCGCCGACCTGGCCGACCACCGGCTCGCCAGCGGCGTTCCAGGCCTCGACGGCCGAGCCCAGCATGCGGCACTGCATCACGCCGGGGCGCTGCGGCAGCTCGGGCGTGCCGGCGATGAAGCCGCCGGCAAAGTCGGTGCCGCCGGAGATGTTGAGCCACCAGATGTCTTCCTGGGCTGCGGTCTTGGCGATGCGCTTGAACTGATCGCTACCCCACTGCTGCACCTCGGCCGACAGCGGCGAGCCGGTGGTGCCCAGGGCGCGGATGCGCGACAGATCGCCGCACTGCGACAAATCGACACCCGCCTTCATGCAGCCGGCGTAAAACGCCGCGCCGGAGCCGAAGAAGGTGACGCCGTGGCGCGCGGCAAAGCGCCACAGCACGCCCCAGTCGGGCGCCTCGCGCGGGCCGCCCGGGCTGCCGTCGTAGATCACGCAGGTGGTGCCCGACAGCAGCCCCGCCACCTGGCAGTTCCACATCACCCAGCCGGTGGAGCTGTACCACAGGAAGCGCTCGCCAAGGTTGTTGGCGCCGATGCTGCCGCCCAGGTCCATGTGCAGCCCGGTGAGCATGGCCACCAGCACCATGCCGCCATGCGGGTGCACGATGGGCTTGGGCAGGCCGGTGGTGCCGCTGGAATAGACGATCCACAGCGGGTGGTCGAACGGCAGCCACAGCGGCTCGAAGGCCGCGGTTTGGGCGTCGTTTCGGCTGCAAATGTCCGCCAGATCAGCGGCGCCAGCTATGTTTGTTGAAGTATCCAGGTGGCGCAGCACGATCAGATGCCGCACGCTGGGCAGCTGGGCGCGCAGCTCCCGCACCACGTCGCCGCGCTCGATGTCGCGCCCGCCCCAGGTGATGCCGTCCACCGCGATCAGCACCTTGGGCTCGATCTGGCGGAAGCGGTCCAGCACCGCGTGGCTGCCCATGTCGGGCGCGCACACGCTCCACACCGCGCCGATGCTGGCGGCGGCCAGGAAGGCGACGATGGTCTCGGGCACGTTGGGCAGGTAGGCCGCCACGCGATCGCCCGGCTGCACGCCCTGCGCCCGCAGGTGCAGCGCCAGCGCGGCCACCTGGCGGCGCAGCTCGGGCCAGGACAGCTCACGCACCAGGCCCTTCTCGTTCTCGCTGATGATGGCCGGCAGGCCGGCGGCCTGCGCCGCCTCCACATGGCGCAGCACCTGCTGCGCGTAGTTGGCCTGCGCGCCCGGGAACCACTGCGCGCCCGGCATCACGTTCTTGCCCAGCACCGCCGTGTGCGGCGTCGGCGAGCGCAGGTCGAAGTAGTCCCACACGCTTTGCCAGAAGGCGTCGAGCTCGGTGACCGACCAGCGCCACAGCGCGTGGTAGCTGTCGAAGCGGAGCCCGCGCTGCTCGCGCAGCCAGTTCTGGTACAGGCGGATCTGGGGGACGAAGGCGGGGGTGGGGGCAGCGGCGTTCATGGCCGGATTATTGGCAAGGACCGCGCCGTCCGTGCCCGCTTTCGGACTAGGGTTTGTACGGTTGTTCAAGTGGTTTGAACGATCGTTCAATCGCCCCATGCGCGCCGTGCTGTCCCGCCCTGCCCCGCTGCCGCCGGCCGCGGACGAGGCGCCGCGCCCCGACCGCAAGGCGGCCATCCTGCTGGCGGCCGAGAAGCTGTTTGCCCAGCACGGCTACCACGCGGTGTCGATCCGCCGGATCGCCGCCGAGGCCGGCGTGCCGCTGGCCCTGGTGGGCTATTACTACGGCGCCAAGCACGAGCTGTTTCACGCCATCTTCGCGCACTGGCAGGGCACCATCGACCAGCGGCTGGCGCTGCTGCGCCAGGCGCTGGCCGGCCGCCAGCCGCCGCCGCTGCGGCGCGGGGTGCAGGCCTTCGTCGAGCCGGTGCTGGCCCTGCGCGCCAGTGCCGAGGGCGAGTACTACGCCATGCTGGTGGCGCGCGAGCTGGTCTACCGCACGCCCGACACCGACCGCGTGCTGGCCGAGATGTTCGACCCCATGGCACACGCCTTCATCGACGCGCTACACCAGCTGCGCCCGCGCTGGCCGCGCGCGCGCGCCGCCTGGGCCTACCAGTTCGCCATGGGCGCGCTGCTGCACCACCTGGTGGACCACCGCGTGCAGCGCCTGTCGCATGGCCAGAACGCGCCCCACGACGCGGCCGCCGCGCCGCTGCTGATCGATTTCATCACCGCCGGCATCGACGCCGTGCTGCCCGCCGCTTTCACCCCTTCGACACAGGAGACCTGAGCCATGATGACCCGCCGCCTGATCGCCACCGCCGCCCTGCTGGCCGCCGCCGGCCTGGGCGCCCCCGCCCACGCCCAGCAGAACATCCGCCTGACGGCCGCCGCCGGCCACCCACCGGTGTTCCTGTGGGTCAAGCTGGTGGACGAGTTCTTCATCCCCGAGGTCGACAAGCGCCTGGCCGCCGGCGGCAAGCACAAGATCGAGTGGACCCGCGCCTGGGGCGGCACGCTGATCAAGCTGGGCGCCGAATCCAAGGGCATCGGCGACGGCGTGGCCGACCTGGGCTTCGTCAGCACCATCTTCGAGGCCGCCAAGTTCCCGATGCAGAACGTGAGCTACTACGCGCCCTTCGGCACCGACGACATCGGCGTCGTGACCCAGGTGGTCAACGACATGCAGAACCGCATCCCGGCCATGGGCCAGGCCTGGAGCAAGAACAACCTGGTCTACCTGGGCGGCGCGGCGCTGGACGCCTACCACCTGTGGACCAGCTTCCCCGTCAAGTCGGTGGACGACCTGAAGGGCCGCAAGATCACCGCGCCCGGCCCGTCCGCCAACTGGATCAAGGGCACCGGCGCCGTGGCGGTGGCCGGCAACCTGAACACCTACTACGAGGACATCAAGTCCGGCGTCTCCAACGGCGTCATCACCTTCGCCACCGGCGCCTGGGGCGCCAAGGTGCACGAGGTGGCGCCCTACATCACCAAGGTCAACTTCGGCGCCCAGTACGCGGGCGGCATCGCCATCAACAAGCCGCGCTTCGACAAGCTGCCGCCCGAGGTGCAGAAGGTGCTGCGCGAGGTGGGCGCCGAGTACAGCCAGCGCTTTGCCGCCGCCCAGGCGCAGGCCGCCGCCGCGCTGCTGAAGAAGGCCGAGGAGGCCGGCGCCAAGCTCAGCGAGCTGCCGGCGGCCGAGCGCAAGCGCTGGGCCGACACGCTGCCGCCCATCGCCAAGACCTTCGCCGCCGACCTGCAGGGCAAGGGCCTGCCGGGCGATCAGGTGCTGCACGGCTTCATGGACGGGCTGAAGAAGGCCGGCGCGCAGCCGGCGCGCGACTGGGCCGGGAAGTGACGCTCCCCCCTGAGTCGCCTACGGCGCCTTCCCCCCTGAGGGGGGACGCCGCTGGTGGCCGGGGAGACCCCGTCCACGGCGGCTGCTGGCATGGCCTGCTCCGCGGCCCTTTGAACGGCAAGGCGCCGCCAACGGTGGATTCGGTGCGGGGCCGGCCATGGGGGCATTGGCATGGCCTGCTCCGCGGCCATTTGATGGGTGTTCAAGGGAATTGAATTTTCAAGCAATTTAGGCCTCCAACGCTTGCTGAGCAAGCGCAAGTAGCTATGAATTCAGAAGTACAAGACGCCTATGGCCAGCCCCTGCCGGGCCACTTCCAGCGGCTGACGCGCACGCTCAACGCGCTGGGCACGCTGTGGATCGTGGCGCTGATGCTGCTGATCAACAGCGACGTGCTGGGGCGCGAGCTGCTCAACGCGCCGGTGCGCGGCACCACCGAACTGGTGTCGCTGTCGATCGTCGGCATCGTCTTCCTGCAGCTGGCCGACACCCTGGTCAGCGGCCGCATGACGCGCGCCGACGTGCTGCTGGACCGCCTCAAGCGCACCCGGCCGGCGCTGGCGGCGCTGCTGCAGGCGATCTTCCACGCGGTCGGCGCGGCGCTGATGGGCGTGATCCTGTGGGCCGCGTGGGAGCCGCTGGTGGAATCCATCCGCATCCAGGAATACGTCGGCGCGCTGGGCGACTTCACCGCGCCGGTGTGGCCGGTGCGCCTGATCATGCTGGTCGGCATGGTGGCCACGCTCATCACCTTCGTGCTGCTGGCGTGGATGGACCTGCGGCGCATGGCGCGCCTGCGGGAGGCCCGGCCATGAGTCCGATCGCGGTGGCCAGCCTGTCGCTGCTGGCCATGCTGGGCCTGATCTGGGCCGGCATGCACGTGGCGGTGGTGCTGGCGGTGGTGTCCTTCGTCGGCGTATGGCTGATCCGCGGCGACCCGTCGGTGGCCGCCAACCTGCTGGCGCAGGCCAGCCAGGACGCCATCGCCAGCCACATCTTCGGCGTGGTGCCGCTGTTCGTGCTCACCGGTTTCCTGGTGGCCATTGCCGACGTCGGCAAGGACGCCTTCGAAGTCGCCAACCAGCTGCTACGCCGGCTGCGTGGTGGCCTGGGCATCGCCACCGTGGCCTCCAACGCGGTGTTCGCCGCCATCACCGGCATCTCCATCGCCTCGGCCGCCGTGTTCACCCGCGTGGCCGTGCCGGAGATGCTGCGCTTTGGCTACCACCCGCGCTTTGCCGTCGGTGTGGTGGCCGGCTCGTCGGTGCTGGGCATGCTGATCCCGCCCAGCCTGCTGATGATCCTGTACGGCTTTCTGGCCAATCAGTCGGTGGGCGATCTGTTCACCGCCGGCATCGTGCCGGGGCTGGTGCTGGCGCTGGCGTACTCGCTGGGCATCGTGCTGATGGCCACGCTGTGGCCGCGCTCGGTGTATCAGGACGGGCAGGTTCAGGCGGCGCCGGACGCACCGCTGCTGCCGGTCGGCACGCTGGTGCTCAAGCTGCTGCCCAGCGTGCTGCTGATCGCCTCGGTGCTGGGCGGGCTGTACGCGGGCTTCTTCACCGCCACCGAGGCCGGCGCCACCGGCGCGGCGGTGGCGCTGACCATCGCCCTGCTGCGGCGCAAGCTGAACCTGAAGTCGCTGTGGGGCGTGCTGACGGAGACCGGCCACGTCACGGTGTCGGTGAGCTTTTTGATCATCTGCGCCACCATCTACACGCGCATGCTGGCCATGTCGGGCATGCCGCAGTTCCTGGTCGAGTGGCTGACGCAGCTGGGCCTGGGGCCGACGGGCTTTCTGCTGATCTACATCGGCCTGGTGATCCTGCTGGGCATGATCATCGACTCCTCGTCCATCCTGTTGATCGTGCTGCCGCTGATGCTGCCGATGGCCGAGCAGTACGGCCTGAACCTGATCTGGTTCGGCGTGGTCACCGTGGTGGCGGTGGAAATCGGCCTGCTGACGCCGCCCTTCGGCCTGTCGGTGTACGTGATCAAGAGCACGCTGCAGGACCAGCGCATCACGCTGGGCGACATCTTCCGCGGCACGGCGCCCTTCACGCTGATGATGTTCGCCGTGCTGCTGCTGCTGATCTTCGTGCCGCAGCTCAGCCTGGTGCTGCTCAAGACCCCCGGAGGCTGACCATGACCGACAACCCCCTGCGCGGCTTCACCGTCGACCGGGCACAAATCCGCACCATCGGCCACGCGCTGCAACGCCCCGAATGCATCCTGGCCGAACCCGACGGCACGCTGTGGGCGGCCGACGCGCGCGGCGGCGTCACGCGCATCGCGCCCGACGGCAGCCAGCGCTTCATCGGCCAGCGTGCCGACGCGCGTTTTGCCAGCGCGGCCGCGGCCAGCAGCGCCGAGCTGGAGCACAAGTACACCACCGGCACCCTGCCCAACGGCCTGGCCTTTGCCGCCAATGGCGACATTCTGATCAGCAACTTCGGCACCGACTGCCTGGAGGTGATGACCCGCGAGGGCGACAGCCGCGTGCTGGTCGACCGCATCGATGGCCAGCCCATCGGCAAGGTCAACTTCGTGCTGCGCGACCGCAAGGACCGCATCTGGATCACCGTCTCCACCCGCGTCAACCCGTGGACGCAGGCGGCCGCCTCGCGCGTGCAGGACGGCTACATCGCCGTGGTCGAGCGCGGCGTGCCGCGCGTGGTGGCCGAGGGCTTTTTCTTCACCAACGAGATCCGGCTGGATGCACGCGAGGAGTGGCTCTACATCGTCGAGACCACCGGCCCGCACATCACGCGCATGCGCCTGCATGAAGGCGCGCGGGGCGTCGAGCTGACCGACCGCGAAGTGTTCGGCCCCGCGCACCTGGGCGGCTTTCCGGACGGCATCGCCTTCGACGCCTTCGGCAACCTGTGGTGCACGCTGGTGATGGTCGATCAGCTGATTGCCCTGACGCCCGAGGGTGAGCGCCTGCTGCTGCTGGACGACGGCAACCCGCAGGCATCGCAGGCGCTGCTGGCGCACATGGCCGCCGGCACCGTGACGGCCGAGGCCATGATGGCCGCACGCGGCACCCTGGCGCCGTGGATGGCCAGCATCACCTTTGGCGGGCCCGACCTGCGCACCGTCTACATCGGCAGCCTGATGGGCACCACCATTCCGTTCTTCCGCAGCCCGGTGGCCGGGCTGCCCATGGTCCACTGGAAATGAAGGAGAAGTCCATGCCCCGCAAGTTTGTCGACCTGTCGATCTACCTCGAAAACGACGTCGTCTCCGACCCGCCCGCCTTCGCGCCCAAGATCCAGTACTTCAACCACCAGAACTCGTTCGAGCAGATGGCGCCCTTCTTTCCGGGCCTCAAGCAGTCCGACCTGCCCGACGGCGAGGTCTGGGCGGTGGAGATGGTGCAGCTGTCGACCCACAACGGCACGCACCTGGACGCGCCCTATCACTTTCACAGCACCATGGACAAGGCGCTGGGCGGCAAGAAGCCGGCCTGGACCATCGACGAGGTGCCGCTCGAATGGTGCTTCCAGCCCGGCGTGAAGCTGGACTTTCGCCACTTCGGCGACGGCTACGTGGTGACGGCCGCCGACGTCGAGGCCGAATTGAAACGCATCGGCCACACGCTGCAACCGCTGGAGATCGTGGTCGTCAACACCCGCGCCGGCAACCGTTATGGTCAACCCGACTACGTGGCCGCCGGCTGCGGCATGGGCTACGAGGCCACCATGTACCTGCTGGAGCGCGGCGTGCGCCTGACGGGCACCGACGCCTGGAGCTGGGACGCGCCCTTCGTCCACACCGCGCAGAAGTACGCCGAGTCGCACGACGCCGGCCTGATCTGGGAAGGCCACAAGGCCGGGCGCGACATCGGCTACTGCCACCTGGAAAAGCTGCACAACCTGGAGGCGCTGCCGGCCGACGGTTTTTACATCTCGTGCTTCCCGCACAAGATCCGCGGCGCCTCGGCCGGGTGGACGCGGGCGGTGGCGATCTTCGACGATGCGCTGACGCCGGCCGGGACTTGAACAGCCGAACGCAGAGGGCGCAGAGATTTCGCAGAGGGCGCAGAAGGAGAGAAAGGGCTTTCCTTCAAATGGACTGAACGCCTGGCTCCTCGGATTTTATTGATGAAATCTGGCTATAGCGCCTGATGAACATGCGCGTGCAGCTATCAAAACAGGATTTGACGATGACCCTTGACCACACCCACGACCCCGCCGCACGCAGCTGGCTGGCCGCCGCCAACGCGGCGGGCTGCGACTTCCCCATCCAGAACCTGCCGTTTGCCGTGCTGCGCCGACGCGGCAGCGGCGAGGCGTTTCGCGGCGCGGTGGCGATCGGCGATCAGGCGCTGGACCTGGCGACGCTGGCGGGCGCGAAGCTGCTGACGGGCGCCGCCGGCGAGGCGCTGACGCTGGCCGCGCAGCCCACGCTGAACGCCTTCATGGCCGCCGGCCCCGACGCCTGGCGCACGCTGCGCCACGCCCTGTTCGCGCTGCTGCGCGAAGGCGCGGCGCAAGAGGCGGCGGTGCGCTCGGGCTTGCTGCCGCTGGCCGAGGTGGAATACACGCTGCCGGCGCGCGTGGGCGACTACACCGACTTCTACACCTCGCTCGACCACGCGGTGAACTGCATGCGCATCATGCGGCCGGACGCCGACGCGCCAGCCAACTTCCGCTGGCTGCCGCAGGCCTATCACGGCCGCGTGTCCACGCTGGGGGTGAGCGGGCAGCGCTTTCACCGGCCGCGCGGCCAGTGGCTGCCGCCGGGCGCCAGCGCGCCGGTGTTCGCCCCCTGCGCCGCGATGGATTACGAATGCGAGCTGGCGCTGTGGATCGGCCCCGGCAACGCGGCGGGCCAGCCGATCCCGATCGCGCGGGCGCAAGAGCAGCTGTTCGGCATCAGTCTGCTCAACGACTGGTCGGCGCGCGACATCCAGGTGTGGGAGATGGCGCCGCTGGGGCCCTTCCACGCCAAGAACTTCGCCACCACCGTCTCGCCCTGGATCGTGACGGCCGAGGCGCTGGCGCCCTTTCGCCTCGCGTGGACGCGCCCCGAGGGCGACCCGCAACCGCTGGCCTACCTCGATTCGCCAGCCAACCGCGCGCAGGGCGCGATCGACATCCGGCTCGAAGTCTGGCTGGAGACCGAGCAGGCGCGCCAGCAGGGCCGCGGGCCGGCGCGCCTGTCGGGCACGAGCTTTCGCCACCAATACTGGAGCGCCGCGCAGATGATCACGCACCACGCCGCCGGCGGCTGCGGCCTGCAGCCCGGCGACCTGCTGGGCAGCGGCACCATCTCGGGCCCCGGCCCGGGCGAGGCCGGCGCGCTGATCGAGCTGGCGCGCGGCGGCCAGCAGCCGGTGGACGTGGGCGGCGGCGAACAGCGCGGCTTTCTGGCCGATGGCGACACCGTCATCCTGCGCGGCTGGTGCGAAAAACCGGGCGCGACGCGCATCGGCTTTGGCGAGTGCCGGGGCACGGTGCTGCCGGCGGTTGATGCATGAAATGAGGCTCTACTCGCGAATGATGGTGAGGTACTCGATCAGTGCCGCACTGCGACACGGCGCATGAGAAAAATGAACAGTCATACGCAGAGGACGCCAAGGATTCGCAGAGGACGCAAAGAAAACCGATGGATCTTCTGGCTT
>MKTG01000057.1:62358-72329 GCA_001897615.1 Burkholderiales bacterium 68-10 | reverse complement strand
CCTTGGCGTCATAGCCGTCCAGCGCCTGTTCCACCGCCTGCGGGTCCAGCAGCGACGGCGCCGCGCGGCAGTAGGGGCAGGCGCGGTCCTGGCGCAGGTCGAACGGCGCGCCGCAGCTGCCGCAGTGGATGATGCGCGTGCGCTCGGCCAGCGCGGTGATTTCCAGCTCGGTCAGCTGGCGCACGAAGCCCTTCTCGACCATGAACGACGAGAAGGTGGCAAAGCGGCCGTGCCGTCGCGGACAGCGCCAGGTGAAGTAGCGCCCGCTGCGCACCACGTCGCTGCCTTCGGCCAGCGGGTCCCGGCAGCGCGGGCAGCTCAGGCGCCGCGCCAGCGGGGCCTGCGCGTCCTCGCGGTGCTCGTGCAGGTGGCGAAACAGGCCCAGCACGCCCTCGGGCGCCATGCGCTGGTTCTCCCGCGGGTCGAACCAGATGCCGTGGCAGGCATGGCACAGGTCCAGCGTTACTGTGGTGCCGTCATGAGCGGCCACCTGCTGCGCCTGCATGGGCGCGCGGCAGGACGGGCAGGGCGTGACGGCAGCGGACGACGGGGCCATGGCCGCCGATGCTACGGCATGGCGGCGGCCGGCGTACCATCGGCGGCTGCTTTTTCATCCGCCCGCGATGCCAAGATTTCACGTTTGCCTGTCCCTGGCCCCGGGCGCTCGCCTGTTGCTGCCGCCCGGCGCCGCGCGCCACGCCCAGGTGCTGCGCCTGCAGCCGGGCAGCGACATCACGCTGTTCAACGGCGAAGGTGGCGAGTGGACGGCACAGATCACCCGCATGGGGCGCAGCGACGTGGAAGTGGCGGTGCAGGCGCACCACGCGGTGGAGCGCGAGGCCGCGCGCGCCGTGCACCTGGCCGTGGGCCTGATGGCGGCCGAGCGCATGGACTGGCTGGTCGAGAAAGCCACCGAGCTGGGCGCCGCCAGCGTGACGCCCGTCCTGATGGCGCGCAGCAGCCTGCGCCTGGCCGGCGAGCGCGCCGCCAAGAAGCGCGCCCACTGGCAGGCCGTGGCCATTGCCGCTTGCGAGCAAAGTGGCCGCAATCGCTTGCTGGACATGCGCGAACAGCTCACATTTCAGGAGTATCTAAGGCAGGCGCCGGACGGCCTGCGCTGGCTGCTGTCGCTCGACCCGGCGGCCCCTGCCCTGGGCGAGCGCGTCGCGGCGCAAGCCATGGCACGCCCGGTTGCCCTGCTGTCCGGCCCCGAAGGCGGGCTGGGCCCGGCCGAAGAAGCGGCCGCCCGCCAGGCCGGCTTTGCCCCGGTCAGTCTCGGCCCGCGCGTGCTGCGCGCCGAAACCGCGCCGCTGGCGGCACTGGCGCTGCTGCTCGCGTGAGCACCCGCCCAGGGGATTTCGCCCAGAATCGTTCACCATGCTTTTCAACGGCTTCTACATCAACCTGGACGAATCGCCGCAGCGCCATCACGCCATGCAGGCGCGCCTGAAGGCGCTGGGGCTCGACGGCATGACCCGACGCTTTGCTGGGCAGCGCGGCGATGGCCGCCCCACCCGCATCTCGGCCTCGCAACTGGGCTGCTTTCTGTCGCACCAGGCGGTGCTGGAGCAAGCCCCCGCGGACCGCTTCACCCTGGTGCTCGAAGACGACGCCGCCCTGGCCGCCGCCCTGCCGCGGCGCCTGCCGGCGCTGCTGGACCCGGCGCAGGCGCAGCCCTGGGACATCCTGTTCCTTGGCCAGACCGTGCCCTACGACAGCATTCACCCTCTGGACCGCCTGATCAAAGCCAGCAAGGAGCTGGGCGACATCGGCGCGCCCGACTTTGCGCGCTTTTTCCTGATGGACGGGGCGATGCACTATGTCTGGGGCGCGTTCGGCTACGTCGTCCACCCCCGGGCGCTGCCGCGGCTGCGCGCCTTGCTGCAGCAATTCGCGGCCCACGGCTACCCGACCTCGTGGGACGGCACCCTGGCCACGCTGATCAAGCAGGGCCAGCTGACGGCCCGCTGCCTGTTCCCGTATCTGGTCGGCGTCGACACCGGGCACGACAGCACCATCAGCGGCCGCGGCCCCCATCTGCAGCACCAACTGCACGCCCTGCTGGTCAACCTGTTCCTGGCCGACGCCGACGAACAGCAGCGGCTGCGCGCGCAGGCCCTGGCCTTCTGCCCCTCGGCCACCGACTGGCAGGCCGCCTACGTCAGCTGGCTGACCTACCGCAAGCTGTCGGCGCCACCCGACTCGGGCACCAGTGATTTCACCTGAAACCCTTGCCAGGCCGCCAGGGTCAAGCGCCGAAAGCTCCTGTTTCAATAGCATTCGGATGACCCCATGAACCGCCACCTGTTGCTGCTCACCCTGGTCCAGGGCCTGTTCCTGGTCAACAACGTCACCTTCATCGCCATCAACGGGCTGGTGGGGCTGCAACTGGCGCCCCATGGCTGGATGGCCACGCTGCCGGTGATGGGCTACGTGGTGGGCGGCGCGCTGTCGGCGCCGCTGGTGGCACGCACGCAGGCGCGCTTTGGCCGCAAGGGGTCGTTTCAGATCGGGCTGGCGGTGGCGCTGGGCTCGGCGCTGCTGGCGGCCCATGCGGCGCAGTCGCGGCAGTTCTGGCTGCTGCTGGCGGCCACGGTGATCGCCGGCTACTACAACGCCAACGGCCAGCTGTACCGCTTTGCCGCCGCCGAGCTGGTGGCGCCCGACTGGCGCGAAAAAGCCGTGTCGCTGGTGCTGGCCGGCGGCCTGCTGGGCGCGGTGGTCGGCCCCAACCTGGCGGCCTGGACGCGCACCGTGCTGCCCACGCCCTTCGTCGGCGCCTACCTGGCGCTGGCGCTGGTGGCGCTGCTGGCCATGGCGGTGCTGGCGCTGATCCGCTTTCCGGCCGCGCCGGCCAGGGCCGCCGGGGCCGCCGGGGCCGACGCGGGCCGGCCGCTGGGGCAGATCATGCGCCAGCCGGCCTTCATCGTCGCCACCGTGGGTGCGGCGCTGGGCTACGGCGTGATGAACCTGCTGATGGCCGCCACCCCGCTGGCCATGCAGGTGTGCGGCTTCGAGTTCGGCGCCACCGCGCAGGTGCTGCAATGGCACGTGATCGGCATGTACGCGCCGGGCTTCTTCACCGGCCACCTGATCAAGCGCTTTGGCGCGCTGGCGGTGATGGGCGCCGGCGTGGTGCTGAACCTGCTGTGCGTGGCGGTGGCGCTGACCGGCGTGGAGCTGCAGCAGTTCCTGCTGGCGCTGACGCTGCTGGGCGTGGGCTGGAACTTCCTGTTCACCGGCAGCACCACGCTGGCGCTGACGGCCTACCGCCCCGAGGAAAAGGACCGCGCGCAGGCGGCCATCAACTTCTGGGTGTTCGCCACGATGGCCTTCACCTCGTTCGCCTCGGGGGCGCTGGTGACCACCCAGGGCTGGAGCTGGCTGAACCTGGGTTCGCTGCTGCCGCTGCTGCTGACTGGCGCCGCGCTGGCCTGGCTGGGCCTGCGGCGGCGCGCGGCCCCGGCAGGCGCCTGAAGCCTGACACCGGGCCGGCCCGGGCGCCTCAGAACGGCGCCGCGCGCCCCAGCGCCACCGGGGCGAAGCGCGCCGTCAGCCAGTCGTGCAGCACCTGGAACACCTCGGCGCTGTCCAGGTCGTTGAACAGCTCGTGGTAGTGCAGCGGAAAGGGGTGCGCCGTCACCCATTCGGCGGGCGCGGCGCGGGCGAAGGCCGCGCTGCCGGCCGGCGCCACGGCGCGGTCCTGGCCGGCGTACAGCAGCAGCGTGGGCAGCTTCCAGCGCGGCGCGCGCTGCAGCACCGCCGGCCCGGCGGTGGCGATGAAATGCGCCAGCCGGGCACTGATGCGGTCATGCACCAGCGGATCGGCCTGGTAGGCCTGCACCGCCGCCGGGTCGCGCGACAGCACCCGCGGGTCGATGCCGTTGGCCACCCGCGCGCGCGGCGCCAGCCGCCACAGCGAGGCGGCCAGCGCCTTTTGCATCACGCTCAGGCCGGCGTCCAGCGCGGGCGAGGACAGCACCAGCGCGTCCACCCGCCGCAGCTTCAGCGACACCAGCCGGGCCGCCACCAGCCCGCCCATCGAATGGCCCAGCAGGATCAGCGGCAGGCGGTCGTCCATGCGGGCGCGGGTGTCGTCGATGATGGACGCCAGGTCGGTCAGCAGGCGGTCGTCGGCTGGCAGGTCGCCGCGCACGCCGGCCGATTCGCCATGGCCGTACTGGTCGTAGCCGCGCACCGAAAAGCCCCACTGGTTGAGCCGGTCGGCCACGTGCTGGTAGCGCCCCACGTGCTCGCCCAGGCCGTGCACCAGCAGCACCACGCCGCGCGCCGTGCCGCCGGCCGACAGCGGCCAGTCGTGCAGCGCCAGCGACTCGCCGTGCGTGCTGACGAACTGCGACCAGGTGGAGTCGCCGCGCATCATGGCATCCGGGCGATGACCTCGGCGACGGCGGCGGTCAGCCGCTTGGCATAGGGCACGTGCAGGAATTCGTTGGGCCCGTGCGCGTTGCTGCGCGGGCCCAGCACGCCGCAGACCATCATCTGCGCGCTCGGAAAGCCCTGGGACAGCTGGTTCATCAGCGGAATGGTGCCGCCCTGGCCGATGTAGCCGCAAGGCGCGCCAAAGTGCGCGTGCGACGCCGCATGCAGCGCCTGCGCGAACCACGGCGCCGAATCGGGCGCGTTCCAGCCCGTGGCGGCGCCCAGGCTCTCGAAGGTGACGCGCGCCTGGTAAGGCGCGTTGTCCTCCAGCAGCGCCTTGAGCTGCTGCACCGCCTGCGCGGCGTCCACCAGCGGCGGCAGGCGCAGGCTGAGCTTGAAGGCGGTGTAGGGGCGCAGCACGTTGCCGGCCTCGCGCAGCGGCGGCAGGCCCTCGGCGCCGGTGACGCTGAGCGTGGGCCGCCAGGTGCGCGCCAGCAGCGCGTCCACCGGGTCGTCGGTCATGGGCAGCACCGACTGCTCGCGCCCGCCGCAGTCGTAATGCACCCACGGGAAGCGCTTGAACAAGTCGTCGCCCAGGATGGCCGCCGTGGCGCGCGCCTGCGCCACGCGCTCGGCCGGGGTGTCACAGTGCAGGCCGGGCGGCAGCAGGCGGCCGCTGGCCGAATCTTCCAGCCGCTCCAGCACCTGGCGCAGGATGCGGAAGGACGAGGGCACCAGGCCCGATGCGTCGCCCGAATGCACGCCCTCGGTCAGCACCTCGACCTTCAGCGTGCCGGTGATGTTGCCGCGCAGGCTGGTGGTGAGCCAGAACTGGTCGTAGTTGCCGGCGCCCGAGTCCAGACACACCACCAGACCGACATCGCCCAGGCGCGGACGCAGCGCGTCGATGTAGGGCAGCAAATCGGGCGAGCCGCTTTCCTCGCTGGTCTCGATCAGGCCGACGATGCGCGGGTGCGTCAGGCCCTGCGCCTTCAGCGCCTGCACGGCGGCGATCGCCGCGTACACGGCATAGCCGTCGTCGGCGCCGCCGCGGCCATAAAGCTTGCCGTCCTCGTACTTGGGCGTCCACGGCCCCAGGTCGGCGCGCCAGCCGGTGAACTCGGGCTGCTTGTCCAGGTGGCCGTACAGCAGCGCCGTCTGCGTGCTGCCCGCCCGGGTGGCCGGGATCTCGAAAAAGATCACCGGCGTGCGCCCCGGCAGGCGCACCACCTCCAGCGTCAAGCCCGGCACCTTCTGCGCCTGCACCCAGTCGGCGGCGTGGCGCACCACGGTGTCGATGAAGCCGTGCGCCGCCCAGTCCGGGTCGAACACCGGCGACTTGGCCGGGATGGCGATGTAGTCGGTGAGCTGGCGCAGGATGTCGCCGTCCCACTGGGCGTCGATGCGCGCGCGCGCCTGGGCGGCGTCCAGCACAGGGGTGGGCAGTTCGTGGTGCAGGGGGGCGTTCATGGCGGCACAAGCGGGTGGAAGATGATCGGCGCACTTTACCCCTGCTGCCGCCAGTGCGCCAGCCAGCTGCGTATATTGGCCACCATGAACACCCTGAACGATTTCCCCATCACCCGCAAATGGCCGGCGCGCCACCCCGAGCGGCTGCAGCTGTATTCGCTGCCCACGCCCAACGGCGTCAAGGTGTCGATCGCGCTGGAGGAGCTGGGCCTGCCCTACGAGGCGCACCGCGTCAGCTTCGACACGCAGGAGCAGCTGTCGCCCGAGTTCCTGTCGCTCAACCCGAACAACAAGATCCCCGCCATCCTGGACCCGCACGGCCCCGGCGGGCGGCCGCTGGCGCTGTGGGAATCGGGCGCCATCCTGCTGTACCTGGCCGACAAGACCGGCCAGCTGCTGTCGCAGGACCCCGCCACGCGCTGGCACACCGTGCAGTGGCTGATGTGGCAAATGGGCGGCGCCGGCCCCATGTTCGGCCAGCTCGGCTTCTTCCACAAGTTTGCCGGCAAGGATTGGGACGACAAGCGCCCGCGTGACCGCTACGCGGCCGAAAGCGCGCGCCTGCTGGGCGTGCTGGACCGCCAGCTGCATGGCCGCGACTGGGTGCTGGGCAGCGACTACAGCATCGCCGACATCGCCATCTTCCCGTGGGTGCGCAACCTGGTGGGCTTTTACGAAGCGGGCGAGCTGGTCGGCTTCGGGCGCTTCACCCAGGTGCGCCGCGTGCTGGACGCCTTCGTCGCCCGCCCGGCGGTGCAGCGGGGCTTGCAGGTGCCGGGGGTGTGAAAGGTCACGATCATCAGGGCACGGCCCGGGCTTTTATTGACGTGATGTAGCGGTCATTGGCGACGAAAGCCCCCTGGTCCACATCCCGCGCATAGGCGAGCACGCGCCCGGCGAAGTCGATCATGTCGTCGACATGGAACCGCCATTCACGCCGACTCGGCTCAGACACGGGCCAGATCCTTCTCGATGAACGGACGCAACCGTGGCCGCAGTGGGTGTCCTTTTATTTCTTTCCCAATTTTTCTCCGGCAGTCCACTGGATACTCCAAGGGGCCTCATCGTGGAAGTACGGATCAAGAAATGGGGCTCAAGGCATACCCGTTCGAAGTCGTGATCGCCGGCCGCAAGCCCAGCACGGCGCTGGCCGATCAGGTGAAAAGCCTGGACTGGATGGTGCGCCGGGCCACGCGCAAGGGAAAAGTCACCGCGGGGGAGCTGTCCGAAGTGCGGCGCAAGGCCACTTTGCTGACTGGCCAGCCCTGATCGTTTGCAGGTCGAGAAACTGCGATCTGGCCCCAATTGCCCGCCGATTTCCTGACTCCAATTGGGCCGGGTTACCGTTCTGGTGGCGGCCATTGACGGGCCGCGTGCAAGACGCGCAGCACGCGCACCCCGTCGCCAGTCACGTCATAGACCAGGATGTAGTTGTGATGAGCCACCAGCTCGCGGGTGTCCGCCTCCCGGCCTCGGCGGCCCATGCGCGGGTGATCGACCAACAGGGTCGCCTTTTCTTCGAAAAGCTCATCCAGTGCGAGCGCGGCGGCGGGGTTGTCGGCCTCGATGTAGTCATAGATCGTGTCACGGTCCGCGATGGCCTCGCGCGTCCAATACAACGCCATCACTCGCCTGGCGTTTCAAGCCTGCGACGGGTGGCTGCGCGGCGGGCTGCGAAGCGGGCTTCAACCTCTGCGGCGGGCATCAGGTTTCCCGCGTTGGCCGACTCGACGCCGATCCGCACCTGGCGGCGCCACCAGGCGTCATGCTCCGCGGCGTCCTCTTGCTGCTGGACGAACTCGCGCATGAAGTCGCGCAGAAGCTGCGCGCTCGTGCGATCGCGGGCCTTGGCGGCGGCTGCAAAATCGTTTTTCAGGGCTTCATCGACCCGAAATGTGAAAGTCGCCTCGTTCATGTCGTGCACTCTCATGTGTTATGCAATACATGCACAGTAGCACCACGAGCAATGACAAGCAAACGAGCCGTACGCACCCATTGTGATCTGACCCCAATTTTTCCATGTGCTTCCTCCGTCATTGCGAGGAGCCGCAGGCGACGGGGCAATCCAGACAGCGCATCCCGATCCACCGCCGCACTGGATCGTCACGGCCCGCCGCCTCGCGATGACGGCAGGACCATTCGAAACTCTATTTTGATAGCTGCCAGCGCTTGACTGGCGGGCGCTTCAGGCCGATTTGGCTTGAAACCAAAACCTATCCACCGCCGCATGCCCCACTTGCCGCAAATCGGCACGCAGAAGCGCCACCCAGTCCTTGGTGGGGCTGCTGGTCAGCGTCAGCTAAAGCAGGTGGGCCGGGCCGGCGCCGCTGGTCTGGGCGGCATCGTGCGGGCGGCCGGTGACCAGCTCGGGCAGCGGTTTGGCGCGCGCCCGCAGCTCTCTTTTTGAATTTTGAACGCAGCCCGGACAAGCAAAGCGCATTTGGGCTATTTGGCCGCTACTGGACCCTCAGAAGCCGCGCGATCCAGCAACTCCAGCCCTCGCTGCGCCTGGCCGGCGCCCCGCGCAGCGCGCAACCGGAAGCGGGTCTCCGCATCAAACTCGGCCAGCATCAGCGTCGCCATCTCGTCGATCAGCCGGTTCAGCGGCGTGCCCCGGCTTTGTGCCAGAGCCTTGAGGCGGCGGTACTTGTCATCGGGCAAACGCACGGTCAACGCAGTCATGTCACAGCTCCTGCAAAAAATTCTCTGGTGCAACTACACGCAAGCCGGGAAAGCGCAAATCCATCGCCCGAAAGTCACGCACATTGCGCGTCACCACACAATGCGCCGCGCCAGCCACGGCCAGCTCAACCAGATGGTTGTCGGCCTCGTCCTGCAGATTGGGGCGCCACAGGTAATACACCCGCGTCCATTCGCAACAAGCCAGAAAGATGTCGAGCAACTCCTCGCGCTCACCTGCGCTCAGGCGGCAGGCGCGGAACAAGGCTTCGCGCTGCAAGACAGCCTCATATTCGGCAAACAGCGCCGTTCCCATCAAAGGCACGCAGCGCTGTTGAAGGCAGGCTTCGATAACTGTCCTGGCGGCACCAACCCCCATGCAAGCACCGATGAAAACATTCGTGTCAATGACAACGCGCATACGGTAGATGATAGCAAAAATGCCACCATTTGAGCTGGCGCAGTGGGCCGCAACATTCTGGACGCCCGGCCGCTGGGCGAAGTGTTTGCCGCACGCTGACTGCAAAACCGCAGAAAATCAAAACCCATCCACCGGCGCCCGGCCCAGCGGGTTCATCCGCCCGCCCAGCTCAGCCCAAGCGGAAGCAACCCTCATCTGACCCTGTACGTGCCCAGCAAACACCGCGTCAGTGCGAGGAGGCCGTAGGCCGACGCGGCCATCCAGACGGCGCCTGCCAGCCCATCGCCGCACTGGATCGCCACGGCCTGCGGCCTCGCGATGACGGCAGAAAACTTCGAAACTCTGTTTTGATAGCTGCCCGCGCTTGACTGGCGGGCGCTGCAGGCTGATTTGGCTTGCAATCAAAACCCATCCACCGCCGCATGCCCCAGCAGCCGCAAATCGGCATCCAGCAGCGCCACCCAGTCCTTTGTGGTGCTGCTGGTCAGCGGCAGGTAGCGCAGGGCGTCGGTGGGCAGGTGCGCCGCGTGCTGGACGCCTTCGTCGCCCGGCCGGCGGTGCAGCGGGGTTTGCAAGTGCCGGGGGTGTGAGGGGTGGGGCGCCCGGTCACAGGCGAAGTCACCCGTTGTTTACTATTAATACCGTAGCTGCTCGCGCTCGCCAGGCAAGCGGTAACCCCGATTTTTCATACAGCTCACTGGGTGGTTCACGGCCGGCGCTGCCGCTCACCACCCATCCAGCGGCAGAAACGCGCGCGGCTGACCCGATGCACGCTCCACGATCACCACCCAGTCGGCCGGGTCGGCCTTTTGCGCGTCCAGCGGCAGGTAGCCGGCGCTGTCGTCGGTCAGGCTGTGCTTCTGCAGCGCCTGCTCGATGCTTGCCTCAGCCTGCGGGTGCTTGGACTTGAGCGCGGCCATCGGCTTCAGCTCCGCCAGCAGGGCGGCCCGCTGCGACTCATAGGGCACCCAGCGCTCCGGGCGGAAGGAGGGATGCAAACCCTGCAGCGACTCCATGA
>MKTG01000057.1:55185-62349 GCA_001897615.1 Burkholderiales bacterium 68-10 | reverse complement strand
CCGTAGCCGAAAGCGCGGAACTCAGGCCGGGCTTCGGCCAATCGAGTTGGATCAATATCCCTCAGTGTGACCACACGAAAGCGATTGCCCTCGTACGCCAGATAGGCAGGCCGAGCCTGAGCGATGCCATGCAACACGTAGGCCAGCGATGCAATCTGAATCGCCGTGATCAGAATGGCATCGATCCACAGCTTGAATCTGGACTTCGAACCATCAAACAACACCAGCGTCAGGAGCGGCCCGCAAATGAGGCTGACAGCGCAGAGGAAAAGAAACAAATTTCCGCCGCCCGACGTCTTGTAGTAGGGATAAGGAAACCAGATCTTGAATATCAAATAAGCCGCAATGGCGATCAGCACCAAAACGCCCGCAAGATGAATCGAGGCTACGCGGGACGCAGCTTTGATCCGTTTCATCATCACAGCTGCCCCTTGAGCATCCCGATCAATATCGGCGTGGTATCCATGGTGACCGCATTTCCTTTCGGGGTTGCATATTCCAGATAGAGATTCTTGTCGGTCGAAATGAAAAACTGCATTCGAGGGTCGAACCGCTGAATCAACGCATCCACCTGCGCAGGCCCTGCAACCAGCGTGTTGGGCAGCTCCGGCAGCTTGAGCGCCGAGATCGTGTGGCTGCCCATCAACTTGCCCAGCGCCGCTTCATTGCTGGCGGCCCCGCCGCTGTTCGAAGCCACCACAATACCTTGCCCGCCGCTCACATAAACCCAGACATTCTTGAACACCGACCGCACCGATCCCAGGATATACAAAAAATCCATCGGCCGCATGTGGTGCAACTGCACCCACTGCTGCAATACACCCTGATCGCCAAGGCGCCGGTTGGCCAGTTCATAGAATTCCCGGTTGTACAAATTCGCCGCCCCAGCAAACCAGATGCTGCTGATCTCCAGACTGATCAGATCGTACTGCCTGCTTTGTGTCAGCAGGTAGTTGCGACCGTCGGTGTAATGCATTTTTACCGATGGGTGATCGGAAATATGCGCGTTGATGTTGGCGAAATACTTGTCGGCCATCGTCACGATGTCACGCGAGAGCTCAACCACATCCAGCGTTGAATAGCCCTGGTCTTGCAGCACACGCGCCGTCATGCCCGTGCCGTAGCCGATCACCAGCGCCTTGTCGCGCTGGGTCGTGTGCATCAGCGGGATCAAGGCAATGGATTCCTGGGCCACCATCTCGCCGCCTTCGGCGTTGTTGCCCTGGAACTTGCCGTTGGTCAGCAGCGTCAGGTGCGACTCGCCCGATTGAGTCACCGTCGTCAGGCCACCCTCCACGCTTTCGGCGTGATCCATCACCTCGCCCCACTGCTGGGGGTAGAAGTAGACATTGCCACCCTGCGACAGGCTGTTGAAGTTCCATTGCGCCGGGAACAGCGCCAGCGCCACCGCCATGGCGCCCACCGGCGACCAGCGCCAGGCCAGCACCCGGCGCTGGGCCGGCGCGCTGCCGGCCCACGCCATCATTGCCGCCAGCAGCACCGCCACGACGGCCAGGCCAAACAACACGTTGCGCGAGCCATAAACCGGCAGCCACCAGAAGCCCGCCAGCAGCACGCCGCCGATATTGCCCAGGGTATTGATGGCACTGGCCAGCCCCACGCCGCGCGCGGCCGCGCCGTTGAAGCGCACGGCTGCCAGCCAGTCGGCAGCCACTCCCATGGCCGCCGGGTAGCTCATGCCGACGAAGAAGGCCGGCGGCATCATCGCTACGGCGCACACCAGCGCCCGGATCAGCTCGCGGGTTGCAAAGTCAAGGTGGATGCCCTGACGCTGCACGTAGGCAAAGCTGCCCATGTAGTCCGCCAGACCGTCCCAGACAAAAGCCGTCACCAGGATGCTCATGGCAATGCCACACTGCGCCCAGGTCACCAGGCTCACCCGGTCCATGCGGCGCATCAGGCGCTCGCCCACACCCGAGCCCAGGGCCAGGCCGGCCAGGAAGGTCGCCAGCATCAGGCCGAAGGCGTACACGCTGTTGCCGGCCACCACGGCCAGCAGGTGCATGAACACCACCTCCAGCGCCAGCGTCACCACCCCGCCGATGCCCAGCACCGCGAGTGCGCCCAGCCCCTGGCGTGCGCTCGGCACCGGCATCGCCGCTTCGGCCGGCGCGCCGCCGGCAGGCGCGGGCGCCACCACGGCCGGTTCGCCTTCGCGCTTGATCCGGTCGATGACGTACAGCGCCACCATCAGGCTGATGACCGCCGCCAGGTAGGTGGCGCCATCGCGACCTACCGCCGGCAGCAGCGCGTAGCCGCCAAACAGCGCCCCCACTGCGGCGCCCAGCACGTTGGCGCCGTACAGCGGGGCAATGGCCCGCCCCGTGGGAATGCCCATGGCACGCAGGCACTGGAACACCAGCGGCAGCGTCGCCCCCATCAGCACCGTCGGCACGCCCAGAACCACCGCTCCCAGCCCCATGCGCAAGGCCGTCAGCCAGCCCGCGTCCGGCGGGCTGTCGGTGGCCAGCATGACGTACAGCGCCTGGATACCCGAGAACAGCAGGGGCGTCACCGCAGCATACAGGCCGATCGCCGCCTCGAACCACGCATACAGCACTAGCGGCCGGCGGCTGCGCTCCGCCAGCATGCCGCCCCACCAGGCCCCCAGCGCCATGCCACCCATGTAGGTCATCAGCACCGTGTTGGCGGCCAGCGCCGTGCCGCCGAAGGTGACGCCCAGCGCCTTCGCGTACACCACCTCATACACCAGCCCGGCCAGCCCCGAGAAGAAGAAGATGCCCACCAACCAGCCGCGCCCACGCAACTCGGCCGGCAGCAGGCCAGCCGGCACGAAGGCCGCGGGCGCCCATGGCGATGCCGCCTGCCGCAGCAGGGCTTCGTCGGTATCGGCCTCGCGCCAGACACCGCGCACGTGCAGCCCCACCAGCACCAGGCCGACGGCCACGCTCCACACCGAAAACACCTGCACGAAGCCCAGGTGGTCCTGCAACCACACGGGCGCGAAGCGCAGCAAAGCCATCCAGAGCACAAAACTCGCCCCGGCCGCCCACTGCAACGCGTGGGCCCAGCGCGGCGCCTGGCGCCAGCGCGGCGGCTGCATCAACCACAGCCCCAGCGCCGCCGCAAACGGCAGGGCGACAACCAAATCAATCAGATAGTGTTCGCCCAAGGCCATGGTGGCCCAGGCCGTGCCGGCCAGAAACAGCACCGACAGCGCAAAGAAAATCTTGCGCCGGAACGCCGCCGCGATCATCAGCACCCAGATCGCGCCCGACAGGTGCATCGAAGGCATGGCATTGCGGGCAGCGGCCTGCACCGACAGCATGGCGGCCGGCACATCCGCCGGCGACGCGATACCCGCCGGAAACTCCGCCCCGCCGAACGCCGCGATCGGTCCGGTGGCCGGCAGCCAGGCGTAGCACACCGCCGCCACCACGAACGGAATCACCATGGTGCGCCAGCCATGCAGGCTGCGCACCTTGCGCTCGCGAATCAGCAGCGCCACCAGCGGGAAGAACAGCGCCGCCAGCGACGCATAGATCACCGTGGTGGCGGTCTTGAGCCAGTCCGGCGCCAGATTGGCGTGGCTGGCGATCCAGTACGCCGGGTTGCCGAACGCGGCGTCGATCTTCAGCAGATGGGCGTCGTAGGTCAGCGGGTAGATGATGGACGCCGCCCGCAACAGGGCATTGGTGGCGAAGGCCATCGAGGCCGACCCCACCAGCACCCAGAAGAACGTCGACGCGTCCGCCCTGGCCGCATCGTCGGCCTGCCCGCGCCGCAGCCACGTCCACAGGGCTCTCAGGCACAGCCAGATCCCCAGGGGGATGGTGAGCAGGTAGGGAATGAACGCCAGATGGTATTTCTTGCCGTCCATCCAGAACAGGCCCGCCGCCAGCGCCGCGCCAAGCGCCAATGCCAGCAGGTGATGGCGGCGCGAACCGGGCAACCACCCGGCGCAGAACAGGAAGATGGCGACGGCGGCGAACGGGAAAGTCAGCTGGACAATCAGGCCATCCAGCCCTTTGGCATCGCGCAGCAACGACCAGAACAGGGGGCTGCCGAAGATCAGCGCGTGCGCGGACTCCGCAACAAGCGCCAGTGCCAGAAACACGAGGCTCCACGGCTTGATCTCGGCCCGGTAGGCTTCGGTGGGGTTCATGGTCGGCAAGATGAAAGAGGCGTGATTCGAAGACTGGGCTTTCCTTGTTCTGCGGATGCCCCTGCAGTCGGGTGCCGAAAAAACAAAAGGAGCGCCGCAGCGCTCCTTCTTGTCGGCAGGCCGAATTACTTGCACTCGGCAGGTGCGAAGCGTGCGGGCAACGTACCTGCAGCGGCGCCCGCCCAACCGGTCAGATCAGCACCTACGGCCGCACAACGCCATGCGACAGACTGCGCGGGCGGAGTGAAGGATGTGCTGGTTGCTAAGGGCAGCGCGGTGCCCTGAGGCGCATTTGGCGTCACGATGAGCGTGCCGTTACCCGCTGCGGCGGTGGTGGTCATGGTGATGACACCCGTGCCTGACGCGATAGCGATCGACGCCACGTTGCGCGTCGCGGACGGGCTGGTATAGCCCATCGCATAACCGTTGGCATCGCTCGTCGGGTTACCACCTGCCAGCACATCGGCCACGTTGACCTTGGCGGCCGACACGCCGACCAGGCCTTCCGACACGCGAGCGCGCACCGTGTAGTCCTGATACGCCGGCAGCGCCACGGCAGCCAGGATACCGATGATGGCGACCACGATCATCAGTTCGATCAGGGTGAAGCCTTGTTGCATTTTTTTCATGGTCATTTCCTTTGAAGAAGAAGTGGGTTGAACCTGGGAGACACTGGAGTGCGTCGCCGCACGCCCTGAAGGAATGCAGGGAGCGTGCCAGGTGGGGCCGGGGCGGCGCAGCGTGCAGTGGTTCACGGTTTGGGGCCGGCCGGGCGCCGCAAGTGACATTTTGTGACCCCTCTCGCGCCGCTGCGGGCTGACAAATTTTGTCGGCCGGACCGTTTTTGACACCGTTTGTCACCGGCTTGGCGGGGCCGGCGGCCTTGGCCAGCGGGGCCGGACTGACGGGCGCCGCGGTGGCGTTGCGGCTTGCCAGTTACAAGGCAAATCGAGGCCTGGCGCAGGCACATCCTGCGCAAGCAGCTATCTTTTTGATAGCCTTCTGGAGGCTGCGGATGCCGCAGGCGCCGCACGCCAGGTGCCTCCACCGGGCCAGGCGGACGCGCGTGCCGGCCGCGGGCGGGCGCTTGCGCCCCTCACCCCGGGCTCAGGCCGGCACGCCGGCCAGAAAGCGCTCGATCTCGGTGGCCAGGATGACGGGGGTTTCGTCCATCGGGTAGTGGCCGGCGTTGCGCAGCACGTGCAGCTGCGCCTGGGGGTAGTGCTGCATCCAGGTGGCGCGGCAGGCGGCTTCGCCCAGGGCGGGGTCGTGTTCGCCGGGCAGCACCAGCACGGGCAGCGGCTGGCCCTGCACCTTGTCGACGAAGGCGGTGTTGGCCCACGAGGGCAGGTAGCCGGCCACGGCTTCGGCGTCGGCATGGGCCTGGGTGCTGGCCACCATGGCGTCGAGCCAGGTGCCGGTCAGGCGGTTGCCGGTGGTGAAGTCGATGATGCCGCGGCGCGCCGCCGGGTCGCTGCCGGCGGCGGTGAAGAGCTGCCAGCCCTGCTCGTCAAACGGCACGCCGGCGGCCGACACGGGGGTGATGGCGACCAGCGCGCGCACGCGCCCGGGCGCGGCCGCCAGCACCTGCTGGATGGCGCTGCCGCCCATGGAGTGGCCGATGAGCGAAAAGCGCTGCCAGCCCAGGTGGTCGGCCAGGGCCAGCGCGTCCTGCGCGATTTGCTCGACGGTGTAGGGCCCGCCCGAGCCGCGCATGCCGCCGTAGCCGCGCTGGTCCATGAAGGCGTAGCTGAAGTCGCGGCCGTTCAGGTGCTGGGTCAGCGGCCCCCAGCCGCCGGCGTGGCCAAACCAGCCGTGCAGGGCGATGACGCGGTGCGCGCCGTGGCCGACGAGCAGATGGGTGTTGGGCATGGGGTGTCTCCTGGTGTGGTGGTGGGTGCTGGTGCGGTGCGCGAAACACTGCACCAGGATCATACGGAGCCGCCGGGCGCCGGGGCGGCGTCGATGCGCAGGCCGTCGGGCAGCACGCGCAGCACGGGCGCGGCGCCGCCGCCGAGCTGGCGCAGCAGGGCCAGGCGCTCGGGCGGCAGGGTGTACAGGGGCAGCTCGTCCAGCAGCGGCTCGACCACGGCGGGGGCGTGGCGCGCCAGCAGGGCCTGGGTCGCGGGCGGCAGCTGGTCGATGGCCAGGCGGTGCACGCGCACGCCGCTCAGGCGCACGGCGCCGGCCTGCACGTCCAGGCGCAGGGCGCTGTCCAGGTCGATGGCGCCGGTGTAGCGGCGCCCGCCCAGGCGCTCGGTCAGCACCAGCTCAAGCGCGGCGGCCACGCGGTTGGCGGCGGGCAGCAGGCTGAGGCGGGGCGATTGCAGGGTCAGATCGGCCAGGCCGGCCAGGCTGCGGGTGACGGGAAAGCGGCGCGCCAGCAGCTCGTGCAGGCGCGCCAGCGGCAGCGTGTAGCCCGTCGGCGCGCCGCCCGCGCAGGACAGCAGGCCGGGCAGCGCGGCCGACAGCAGGGCGGCGCCCAGCAGGCGGTGGCAGGCGCGGCGGCGGGGCAGGGGGTGGCGGCTGGGCTGGGGGTGGCGGGTGCGGGGGGGCATGGGGCGCAAGATACTCCAGGCGCGGGGCGGGGCCATGTCGCCGTCACGGGCGCACTCTTGCTGCCCCGTCATCGCCGCGGGCGGATGCTCTTCACCCCGTCGTCGCATCCTCTTCACCCCGTCATCGCGAGGCCGCAGGCCGTGGCGATCCAGTGCGGGGCGTGGTGGTTCACTGTCGCCTGGCTGGGCGGGCGCCGTGCCTCGTTTCCGGCGCCGCACTGGATTGCCGCGTCGGCCTGCGGCCTCCTCGCAATGACGGGGAGGGGGGTGAAGCGCCTCGCAATGACGGGGAGGGGGGTGAAGCGCCTCGCAATGACGGGGATGGATGAAGCGCCGCGCAGCCATCCATCGCCGCTGGCGCAGCCTCCCCATGCCGTCGCCATCGCCGCTGGCGCATCCTCTTCACCCCGTCATCGCGAGGCCGCAGGCCGTGGCGATCCAGTGCGGGGCGTGGTGGTT
>MKTG01000057.1:18041-54936 GCA_001897615.1 Burkholderiales bacterium 68-10 | reverse complement strand
TCTTCACCCCGTCATCGCGAGGCCGCAGGCCGTGGCGATCCAGTGCGGGGCGTGGTGGTTCACTGTCGCCTGGCTGGGCGGGCGCCGCGCCCCCTTTCCGGCGCCGCCACTGGATTGCCGCGTCGGCCTGCGGCCTCCTCGCAATGACGGGGGTGCGAGGTGCCGACGATTGCAAGCAAAATTGGCTGCCAGCGCTTGCACGACGAGCGCCAGCAGCTATCAAAATCGAAGCGTATCCTTGCTCAACCGCCCGCCGGCCGCACGCCCGGGCGGCCGATGGATTCGTAGGCCAGGCCGTGGCGCGCCAGCAGCGCGGGCTCGTACAGGTTGCGGCCGTCGAAGACGATGCGGTCGGCCAGCAGGCGCGCCATCTGGTCGAAGTCGGGCACGCGAAACTGCTTCCATTCGGTGACGATGGCCAGCGCGTGGGCGCCCTGCAGGGCCTGGGCCGGGCTGTCGCACAGTTGCAGGTCGGGCCGCGGGCCGAACAGGCGGCGCGCTTCGTCCATGGCCACGGGGTCGTGCGCGCGCACCTGGGCGCCGGCGGCCCACAGCTGGGCCAGCAGGGTGCGGCTGGGGGCTTCGCGCATGTCGTCGGTGTCGGGCTTGAAGGCCAGGCCCCAGACGGCGATGGTCTTGCCGCGCAGGCTGCCGCCGTAGTGGGCGACGATGCGCTGGCCCAGCGCCTGGCGCTGGGCCTGGTTGCGGCGCTCCACGGCCTGCAGCAGCTCGGGTTCGAAGCCAGCCTGCCGGGCGGTGTGGATGAGCGCCTTGACGTCCTTGGGAAAGCAGCTGCCGCCGTAGCCCATGCCGGGGTAGATGAAGTGGTAGCCGATGCGCGGGTCGCTGCCGATGCCGCGGCGCACGGCCTCGACGTCGGCGCCCAGGCGCTCGGCCAGCGCCGCGATCTCGTTGATGAAGCTGATCTTGGTGGCCAGCATGGCGTTGGCGGCGTACTTGGTGAGTTCGGCGCTCTTGACGTCCATCACCACCATGCGGTCGTGGTTGCGGTTGAAGGGGGCGTACAGCTCGCGCAGGCGGCGCTCGGCGGCGGGGCTGTCGGTGCCGATGACGATGCGGTCGGGCCGCTGGCAGTCGGCCACGGCCGCGCCTTCCTTGAGGAATTCGGGGTTGGAGACGACGTCGAAGGCGATGTCCGCCCCGCGCTCGCGCAGCACGGCGCGCACGGCGTTGGCCACGCGCTCGGCGGTGCCCACGGGCACGGTGGACTTGTTGACGATGGTGCGCGGGCCGTCCATGTGGCTGGCGATGGCGCGCGCCACCGCCAGCACGTGCTGCAGGTCGGCGCTGCCGTCTTCGTCGGGCGGGGTGCCGACGGCCAGGAACAGCAGCTCGCCATGGGCCACGCCCTCGGCGGCGTCGGTGGAAAAGCGCAGCCGCCCGGCGGCCTGGCCGGCCTGCACCAGGGCGTCCAGGCCGGGCTCGTGGATCGGGATGCGGCCGGCGCGCAGCGCCGCCACCTTGGCGGCGTCGATGTCGATGCACAGCACGTGGTGGCCGACGTCGGCCAGCACGGCGCCCTGCACCAGGCCGACGTAGCCGGTGCCGAAAACGGTGACGTTCATGGGAGGGTCCTGAGTGGTTGGTGGCCGCCGGCGGCGATGGCGCTCATCGCGGCGCCTGCGGCGGCTGCCACAGGTACTGGTAATGCGCCGGCGCCGTGCCGGCGCGCACCATGCGGAAGGGCAGCTCGATGGCGCGCACCGGCGCTGGCGCCGGCAGGCGCGCGGTGGCCTGCGCCCACCAGCCGGGCTCGAGCCGGTCGGCGCGCGACACCAGCAGCCAGCCCTGGCCGGCCGCCCGGGCGCGCGCGACGTGACCGGCCACGCAGGCGGGCAGGTCGCCCTCGCGCGCGCTGCACGACTGCACGGGGGCCTGCGGAAAGCGGGTGCGCAACAGGCCGGCCATCATGTGGTCGGCGGCGATGATGGGGCCGCGGCCGTCGTAGCCGGCGGCGCTCAGGGCGGCGCCAAGCTCGGCCGCCGGGTGGTTGAGCTCGTCGACCTCGCCGCGCAGGCCGCTGAACCAGGGCCGCACGCCGGCCGCCAGCAGGATCAGCAGCGCCATGGCGACCACGGCGCCGGTGTAGCGTCCGGCGCGCGGGTGGCGCCGCAGCTCGGGCCGCGCCGCGAAGGCCGCCAGCGGCACCACGCACAGCAGCGGCAGCAGCCAGCGGCCCTTGAACTCGGTCACCCCGGCCAGCACCATGGCCAGCAGCGCCGCCAGCACCAGCGCCAGGTAGCGCACGAACACCCGCTGCGCCCAGGGCGCCACCGGCTGCAGCGGGGCGCGCCAGCAGGCGCCGCGAAACGCCCACAGCGCGAACAGCGCAAACAGCAGCAGCGTGCCGGCCAGGCCCTGCAGCAGGTGGCGCGCGCCCTTGAGCGGCCCGCTGGCAGCCTGGATCTCCATCTTGTCGAGGGTGCCCACGGTGGCTTCGTGCAGGTGCGACAGCAGCCAGACCAGGTGCGGCCCGACCACCAGCAGGCCCACCAGCGGTGCCCACCACCAGCCGCGCGACAGCAGGGCGCGGCGCGCCCGCGGCTCCGACAGCGCCGCCAGCAGCATGGCGCCGGCCACCAGCGCGAAGCTGTACTTGGCCAGCATGCCCAGGCCGCACACCAGCCCCAGCGCCGCGAAGTCCAGCGGGCGCGGCCGGCGCACCAGGCGCAGCAGCAGCCACCAGGCGCCGCAGGCCATGGCGGTGACCAGGATGGTGTGGGTGTGGTCGCGCACCGAGTACCAGCCCAGGGTCGGCAGCAGCATCATGCTGGCCGACGCCCACCAGGCGCCGCGCTCGTCCAGCAGCTCGCGCGCGGCCAGCCACATCAGGGCGTAGGTGAGCGCCAGCAGCGCGTGCTTGAGCAGTGACAGCGCCAGCACGCTGGGGCCGACGAGCTGGTTGACGCCCCATTGCAGCCAGGTGTAGAGCGGCGGCTGGGCGCCGTAGCCCAGCGCCAGCTGCTGCGACCACAGCATCTGCTCGGCCTCGTCCCACTTGAGCGCCGGCGAGACGGCCACGCGCACCAGCACATGCGCCAGCGCCAGCGCCAGCAGCCAGGCCAGCGGGTGGGCAACGGGTGATCGCAGGGGCGGCGCCAGGGGCGCGGCGGTGAGGCTCATCGGTGGGGGCGGGTGGCGCCGCGGCGGCGCAAGGCACAATCGGGCGATTATCCCGCCTGCGCCCGCCCCCATGAGCACCGACCGCTCCCCGGCCCCCGATGTGTCCATCGTGGTGCCGATCTACAACGAAGTCGACAACCTGCCCGATCTGGTGGCGCGCATCGGCGCGGCCATGGCCGGGCAGGCGCTCGGCTTCGAGCTGCTGGCGGTGGACGACGGCTCGACCGACGGCAGCCGCGAGCGCCTGCGCGAGCTGGCCGCCAGCACGCCCTGGCTGCGGCCGGTGCTGCTGGCGCGCAACTATGGCCAGTCGAGCGCGCTGCAGGCCGGCTTTGACCGCGTGCGCGGGCGCTACGTGGTGACGCTGGACGCCGACCTGCAGAACGAGCCCGGCGACATCCCGTTGCTGCTGGCGCGCCTGGAGGCCGACCCCGACGTCGACATGGTGAGCGGCTGGCGCAAGGACCGGCAGGACGCCGAGCTGTCGCGCAAGCTGCCGTCCCGCATCGCCAACAAGCTCATCTCCAGCGCCACCGGCGTGCACCTGCACGACTACGGCTGCGCGCTGAAGGCCTACCGGCGCCCCATCATCGACCGCATCCGCCTGTACGGCGAGCTGCACCGCTTCATCCCCTCGCTGGCCAAGGAGGCGGGCGCGCGCATCGCCGAGGTGCCGGTGCGCCACCACGCGCGCACGCGCGGGGTGTCCAAGTACGGCATCGACCGCACCTTCCGCGTCATCCTCGATCTGATCCTGATCGTGTTCTTCATGCGCTACCGCCAGCGTCCGCTGCACGCCTTTGGCGGGCTGGGGCTGTGGCTGACCGCGCCGGGGGTGCTGATCCTGCTGTGGCTGCTGCTGCAAAAGCTGCTGGGCGAGGACATCGGCGGGCGGCCGCTGCTGCTGGTGGGCGTGATGCTGCTGCTGATGGGCGCGCAGCTGATCGCCGCCGGGCTGATCGGCGAGCTGCTGATCCGCGTCTACCACGAGGCCGGCGGGGCGCCGCAGTTCCACGCCACCGAGGTGCTGCGCGATGAACAGGCAAATCAGGCCCGGGCGCCCGCCCCACCTACGCCAACAGCTACCGTTTAAATAGCGTGGAACGCGGCACCAAAGCGCTGTGGCGCGGCCTGGCCGGGCTGGCGCTGCTGGCCGCGGTGCTGGCGCTGGCCGATCCGGCGCGCGTGCTGGCCGCCCTGCGCCACGCCGATGCGGCCTGGCTGCTGGCCGGGCTGGCGGCGGCCATCGCCTCCAACGCCGTGTCGGCGCTGCGCTGGCGCGCGCTGGCGCGCTGGCTGGGGGCCGAGCTGACGCGGGCCGACGCCGGCCGCTGGTACTTCCAGGCCATTGGCCTGAACACCCTGCTGCCCGGCGCCGTGGTGGGCGGCGACGTGTACCGCGCCCTGATGCTGCGCCGCGCCGGGCAGGCGCCGGCGGCGGCGGGCTGGTCGGTGGTGCTGGACCGGGTGAGCGGCCTGTGGATGCTGTGCGCCATCGGCGGCCTGGGCGCGGCCGCCTGCGCCGAGGTGCTGGCGCCCTGGCTGCGCCTGCCGGCGGCAGTTTTCGCGCCGCTGCTGCTGGCCGGCACGGCGCTGTGGCTGGCCCTGCCCTGGGCGCTGCCGGCGCTGCTGGGCCAGCGCCCGCGGGCCGGTGGCTGGCTGGCGCCGCTGCGGCTGGCGGCGGCGCGGCCCGACTTTCGCCGGCAGCTGGGCTGGCAGGCGGCGGCCTCGGTGGCGGTGCAGCTGCTGTCGGCGACGGCGCTGGCGGCCGGCGCGCTGGCGCTGGGCGTGCAGCAGCCGCTGGCGGTGTGGGCCTGGGCCATCGCGCCGGTGTTCCTGATGGCGGCGCTGCCGCTCAGCGTGGGCGGCTGGGGCACGCGCGAAGCGGCGGCGGCGGCGGCGCTGGCGCCGTTTGGCGTGGCGGCGCCGGCGGCGGTGGGGGTGGCGGTGGTCTACGGCCTGTACGGCCTGGCCCAGGGCGCGCTGGGGGCGCTGGCCTTCGGCCTGCCCCGAAATACCACGAAATAAGGAGCTGCTGGCACTTGTCCATCAAGCGCTGGAGCCCGATTTGTCTTGAATATTCAGGGAACGCTGGCCAGGTATTCGGCAGCGACCCAGATTCAAAATACCGAACGCAGAGGTCGCAAAAGCAACGCAGAAGTCGCAGAAGATTTTTAATGTTTTTCTCTTCTGCGTCTTCTGCGAAATCTCTGCGTCCTCTGCGTTCGGTTGTTCTGAATCGCGAAACCCGTGCAGGAAGCGCCCCCCCCCTCAGGCCGGCTTCTTGGCCAGCACGCCGCGGCGCATCTGGTCGAGCTCCATGGTCTCGAACAGGGCCTTGAAGTTGCCTTCGCCAAAGCCTTCGTTGCCCTTGCGCTGGATGAACTCGAAGAAGATGGGGCCCAGCTGGTTCTCGCTGAAGATCTGTAGCAGCAGCTCGCCGTCGTGGCCGTCGACCAGGATGTTGCGGCTTTGCAGCTCGCCGATCGGCTCCTTCAGGCCCGGGATGCGCTTGGGCAGCAGCTCGTAGTAGGTCTCGCTGGTGTTCAGCAGCTTGACGCCGGCCATGCCCAGTTGATCCACCGCGTGGTAGATGTCCTTGCAGCCCAGGGCGATGTGCTGCACGCCTTCGCCCTTGTACATGTCCAGGTATTCCTGGATCTGGCCTTTCTGCTCGTTGCCCTCTTCATTGATGGGGATGCGGATCTTGCCGCAGGGGCTGGTCATGGCCTTGCTCTTGACGCCGGTGGCCTGGCCCTCGATGTCGAAGTAGCGCACCTCGCGGAAGTTGAACAGGCGCTCGTAAAAACCCGCCCATTCGTCCATGCGGCCCTTGTGCACGTTGTGCGTCAGGTGGTCGATCACCGTCATGCCAAAGCCCTCGGGGTTGACGGCGGCGCTGCCCTTGACGCCCGGCAGGGGATAGAAATCGACGTCGTAGAAGCCGATGTTGCCGATGTCGCCCTCGGCCGCGCCGTTCTTGCCGCGCCAGCGGTCGATCAGGTAGATGATGGAGTCGCCGATGCCCTTGATGGCCGGGATGTTCAGCTCGCCCGGGCCGGCCTGACCGGCGTAGCCCCAGGCGCCCAGGCTGATGGCGCGCTCATAGGCGGCCTTGGCGTCCTGCACGCGAAACGCGATGGCGCAGATGCTGGGGCCGTGCAGGCGCGCGAAGCGCTGGGCAAAGCTGTCGGGCTCGGCGTTGATGATGAAGTTGATCTCGCCCTGGCGGTACAGGGTGACGTTCTTGTGGCGGTGGCGGGCGACGGCGGCAAAGCCCATGCGCTCGAACAGCTGGCCCATGGCCTGGGGGTCGGGGGCGGCGTATTCGATGAACTCGAAGCCGTCGGTGCCCATGGGGTTGTCCCAGTGGGCGGCGGCGGGGGTGGCGCTCATGTGATGTCTCCTGAAATTGGGGATGGGGGCAAGCAAAGCATGAACTGTAGGGCGCGCGGGCGTGCGAAATCCAGCCTGTTGCAGCCGGCACGCGGCCGGTGGCGCAAATAAAATGCTTGATCCAGGTTATTGTCAGCCGGATCGGTGCAAGAATCTGAAAATGACGCCAGTTGCCGCGCCTTGACCCTGCGCCCACCAATGCCATGACCACCGCCCTCGACCGCCTCGACCGCGCCATCCTGGCGCGCCTGCAGACCGACGGCCGCGAGACGCACGAAGCCATCGGCGCCCAGGTCGGGCTGTCGGCCAGCGCCGTGCTGCGGCGCATCCGCCGGCTGGAGGAGGCCGGCGTGATCGACCGCTACGTCGCCCTGCTGCGCCCCGAGGCGCTGGGGCTGGGCCTGAGCGCCTACGTCAACGTGCGGCTGGAAAAGCGCGCCGAGCACGCCAAGCGCAATCCGATGGATGAATTTCGCGCCAGCGTGCAGGGCTGGCCCGAGGTGGTGGAATGCGTGGCCCTGACCGGCGAGATGGATTATTTGTTGCATCTAGTGGTGCAGGACATGAGTGCGTACTCACGCTTCATGATGGACACCCTGCTGCGCCACCCCTCGGTGCAGGACTGCAAGACCAGTTTCGTGATGGACCGTGTCAAAACCACCACGGCGCTGCCGATTTGAGCGTGTTTTATAGCGTCAGCGCCCGTCTGTCCTGCGCCAGCAGCTATGCTTTTTGATGCGCTGGTGGCGCCCCGCACGCGGCCCGGCGTGAATTGCTGCGCAGCCAGGGCGCCCCAGGGGCGCCGCGGGTGACGATTGGAGTTTTGACTCTAGACATCCGCCCCTACCATGGGACGCATGGACCGCTTTCACCAACCCATCATCGAGCCACCGGCTGACGGTGGTGCACGCCGCAAGGCCCGGTCGTCCGCCGTGGTGCCGATCCGCGAGGTCGGCCCCGGCCACCGCGAGCGCATCGCCCGCCACCTGCTGGCGCTGGACGAGCATGACCGCTACCTGCGCTTTGGCTACGCCGCGACCGACCACCAGATCCGCCAGTACGTGGAAGGCCTGAACTTCGAGCGCGACCATGTGTTCGGCATCTTCAACCGCCGCCTGACGCTGATCGCCATGGCCCACCTGGCCTACCCGGCCGAGTTCTCCGGTGCCGGCTTCGCCGAATTCGGCGTCTCGGTGGCCAAGCATGCGCGCGGACGCGGCTACGGCAAGCGCCTGTTCGAGCGCGCCGCCATCCACGCCGTCAACGACGGCGTGCCGACGCTGTACATCCACGCCCTGAGCGAAAACACCGCCATGCTGCGCATCGCGCGCCAGGCCGGCGCGGTAATCGAGCAGTCGGGCAGCGAAAGCCAGGCCCACCTGAGCCTGCCGACCGCCACCTTCGCCAGCCGCGTGGGCGAGCTGCTGGCCGACCAGGTGGGCCAGGTCGACTACCGCCTGAAGTCCGCCGCCTCGCAGGCGCGCGGGCTGCTGACCACGGTGCAGGAAGTGCGCGCGGCGGTGCGCGAGGGCCAGCACAAGTCCGGGCAGTAAGCGGCGTCGGCGGGCCCGAACGCCGACGCGGCGGGGCGCATGGGCTATCCTTGCCCTTGTCGCAACCCTTTGCACGCCCTGCACCCCGACCGTGGCCGAACCCCCCTCTTCGCGCGCCAGTGACCGCTCGACCGAGCGCGAAGACAAGCGCAGCTTGTTCCAGAAGCTGGTCGAATTCATCCGGCCCGGCCCCGACTCCACGCATGAGCTGATCGAGACGCTGGCCGACGCCGAGAACAAGGAAGTCATCAACGCCGAAAGCCGCGTCATGCTGGAAGGCGTGCTGCGGCTGTCGGACATGACCGCCGGCGACGCCATGGTGGCGGCCCCGCGCATGGACTTGCTGGACATCGACGCGCCCTACGAGCTGCTGCTGCGCGACGTCATCACCACCGCGCATTCGCGCTTCCCGGTCTACCAGGGCGAGCGCGAGAACGTCATCGGCATCCTGCTGGCCAAGGACCTGCTGAAGCTGCAACGCGCGCCCGAGCTGAACCTGCGCACCCTGCTGCGGCCGGCCATGTTCGTGCCCGAGAGCAAGGGCCTGAGCGACCTGCTGCGGGCGTTTCGCATCAACCGCAACCACCTGGCCATCGTGGTGGACGAGTTCGGCCGCACGGCCGGGCTGATCACCATCGAGGACGTGCTGGAGCAGATCGTCGGCGAGATCGAGGACGAGTTCGACATCGCCGCCGACGAGGGCGACATCTTCGCGCTGGCCGACCACAGCTGGCGCGTGGCCGGCGACACGCCGCTGGAGCGCGTCAACGAGGCCTTCGGCGTGCACCTGGGGGCCGACCCGCAGGGCGACATGGAGGCCGAGTTCGACACCATCGGCGGCCTGGTGGTGCACGAAATGGGCCAGGTGCCCAAGCGCGGCGAACACCACCGCATGGGCGGGCTGGACTTTCACGTGCTGCACACCAAGGGCGGCGCGGTGCGCTGGTTCAAGGTGGTGCGCGTGCCGCCGACCGAGGGCTGATGGGCCTCGCCCGCGGGCTGGCCTCGCCACCGGCGGCGCTGCTGGCCGGCGCGCTGCAGGCACTGTCGATCGCCGAACCCTGGCGCGGCGCGCCGCTGTGGTGGCTGCAGACGCTCAGCCTGGCCTGGCTGGTGTGGCAGCTGGCGCACCGCGCCGGGCGCCAGACCTCGTGGAGCGCCAGCACCTGGATCCAACCCGAAACCGGCCCCGCCTGGCGCCGCGCCTTCGGATTGGCCTGGCTGTTCGGCCTGGGCTGGCTGGCCGGCACCTTCTGGTGGCTGTTCACCTCCATGCACACCTATGGCGGCTTGAATCCGGTGCTGGCCGCCGCCGCCGTGCTGGCCCTGGCCGGCGGTCTGGCGCTGTATTACGCGCTGGCCGGCGCGGCCTTCGTGGCGCTGGTGCCGGCGCGCGGGCTGGCGCGGCACCCGGCACGGGCAGCGCTGCTGTTCGCCGCCCTGTGGACGCTGGCCGAGCTAGCGCGCGGCCGCTGGCTGACCGGCTTTCCCTGGGGCGCGGGCGGCTATGCGCAGGTGGATGGGCCGCTGGCCTTGCTGGCGCGCTACGTCGGCGTCTACGGCGTTGGCTTTGCCAGCGCGGCGCTGGCCGCGCTGCTGGCGCTGGCGCCGCACGTGCGCTGGCGGCAGCCGCGCACGCTGGGCGGCGCCGCCCTGCTGCTGGCGCTGGCGGCCAGCCTGTGGGGCGGGCGCCAGACGGCGCTGGACGCCCCCGGCACGCCGGCGCTGGACAGCGCGGTCGAGCTGCTGCAGGGCAACATCCCGCAGGACCAGAAGTTCATCCCCGGCACCGGCATGGCCGACGCGCTGCGCTGGTACGGCGAGCAGTTGCAGGCCAGCACGGCGCCGCTGGTGGTGGCGCCCGAGACCGCCATCCCGCTGCTGCCGCGCCAGCTGCCGGAGGGCTACTGGCAGGCGCTGCAGGCGCGCTATGCCCACGGCCAGCAGGCGGCGCTGCTGGGCGTGCCGCTGGGCGACATGCACGCGGGCTACACCAATTCGGTGGTGGGCCTGAAGGCCGGGCAGGCCGAGCCCTACCGCTACGACAAGCACCACCTGGTGCCGTTCGGCGAATTCATCCCGCCGCTGTTCAAGTGGTTCGTGCGCCTGATGAACATCCCGCTGGGCGACTTCGAGCGTGGCGCCATCGGCCAGCCGTCGTTCGACTGGCAGGGCCAGCGGCTGGCGCCCAACATCTGCTACGAGGACCTGTTCGGCGAAGAGCTGGCGGCGCGCTTTGCCGACCCGGCGACAGCGCCCACGGCCTTCGTCAACCTCAGCAACATCGCCTGGTTCGGCGACGGCGTGGCGATCGACCAGCACCTGGCGATCAGCCGCATGCGCGCGCTGGAGTTCGAGCGCCCCATGCTGCGCGCCACCAACACCGGCGCCACCGCCATCATCGACCACCGCGGCCAGGTGACGCACCAGCTGCCGCGCGCCACGCGCGGCGTGCTGCGTGGCTCGTTCGAGGGGCGCAGCCACATCACCCCCTACGCCGCCTGGGCGGCGCGCCTGGGCCTGTGGCCCTTGTGGCTGGCGTGCGGGTTGCTGGTGCTGGCCGCACTGGCCGCGCGGCGCCCGGATTGAGGGGCGGCGCCACGGCCGGGCGGCCAGTTCCGTCAGGCACAATGCACGTCCATGGCTGAATCCTTTGACTACGACCAGTTGATCGCCTCGGGCGAGGGCCGCCTGTTCGGGCCCGACAGTGGCCGCCTGCCGCTGCCGCCGATGCTGATGTTCGACCGCATCACGCGCATCGACGCCGACGGCGGCGCGCACGGACTGGGCCGCATCGAGGCCGAGCTGGACGTCAAGCCGGGGCTGTGGTTCTTTGCCTGCCACTTCCAGGGCGACCCGGTGATGCCCGGCTGCCTGGGGCTGGACGCCATGTGGCAGCTGATCGGCTTTTACCTGACCTGGCTGCGCCTGCCCGGGCGTGGGCGCGCGCTGGGCGCCGGCGAGGTCAAGTTCACCGGCGAGGTGGGGCCGGATGTCAAGCTGGTGCGCTACGAAATCGACATCAAGCGCGTCATCAAGCGCAAGCTGTGCATGGCCATTGGCGACGCGCGCCTGCTGGCCGACGGCAAGGAAATCTACGTCGCCAATGACCTGCGCGTGGGTCTGTTCATGCGCGAGGAGAAGCCTTCATGACAGCCAGACGGCGCGTGGTGATCACCGGCGCGGGCATCGTCTCGTGCATCGGCAACGACCTGCGGACGGTGGAAGCCGCGCTGCGCGCCGGCCGCTCGGGCATCCGGGCGGTGCCGAAGTTCACCGAGCTGGGCCTGCGCAGCCAGGTGGCGGGCGTGCCGGAGATCGACCTCGAGGCGCGCATCGACCGCAAGGAGCTGCGCTTCATGGGCGACGCCGCGGCCTACGCGCAGATCGCGCTCGCGGACGCCATCGCGCAATCGGGCCTGAGCCCCGAGCAGATCAGCCACCCGCGCACCGGCCTGATCATGGGATCGGGCGGCGGCTCGCCGGCCAACCAGATCGAGGCCGCCGACACGCTGCGCGAAAAAGGCATCCGCCGCGTCGGGCCCTACCAGGTCACGCGCTGCATGAGCAGCACGGTGTCGGCCTGCCTGGCCACCAACTTCAAGGTCAAGGGCATCAACTACTCCATCACCTCGGCCTGCTCCACCTCGGCGCACTGCATAGGCGCGGCGGCGCAGCAGATCTCCTGGGGCATGCAGGATGTGATGTTCGCCGGCGGCGGCGAGGAATTGAGCTGGGGCATGTCGCTGCTGTTTGACGGCATGGGCGCCATGTCGAGCAAGTACAACGCCACGCCCGAGAAGGCCTCGCGCGCCTATGACGCCAACCGCGACGGCTTCGTCATCGCCGGCGGCGGCGGCGCCGTGGTGCTGGAGAGCCTGGAGCACGCGCAGGCCCGCGGCGCCACCATCCTGGCCGAGGTGGTGGGCTTTGGCGCCACCAGCGACGGCGAGGACATGGTCGCGCCCTCGGGCGACGGGGCGATTGCCTGCATGCGGCAGGCCATGGAGGGGCTGGACGGCCCGATCGACTACATCAACACCCACGGCACCTCCACGCCCGTGGGCGACATGCAGGAAGTGCGCGCCATGCGCGCGGTGTTTGGCGAGGCCGTGCCGCCGTTTTCCAGCACCAAGTCGCTGACCGGCCACTCGCTGGGCGCCACCGGCGTGCAGGAGGCGATCTACTGCCTGATCATGCTGCAAAAGGGTTTCATCGCCGGCTCGGTGAATGTGGAAACACCCGACCCGCAGCTCGGCGACATGCCGCTGGTCACCACCACGCGCGACGCGCCACTGACGCAGGTGCTGTCCAACAGCTTCGGCTTTGGCGGCACCAACGCCTCGCTGGTGCTGCGGCGCTGGGGCTAATTCACTCTTGATTTAATAGCTGGCAGCGCTTGCCCAGAAAGCGCTGGAGCCTGATTTCATCCAAATCACTAAAATGCGGGTTTACCCGCGTCGGTTCGCTTGCCATGCTCACCTTTCAGCAAATCATTCTCCAGCTCCAGCAATATTGGGCCGACCACGGCTGCGCGCTGCTGCAGCCCTACGACATGGAAGTGGGCGCCGGCACCAGCCACACCGCCACGTTTTTGCGCGCCATCGGCCCCGAGCCGTGGAAGGCCGCCTATGTGCAGCCCAGCCGCCGGCCCAAGGACGGGCGCTACGGCGACAACCCCAACCGCCTGCAGCACTATTACCAGTATCAGGTGGTGCTCAAGCCCGCGCCCGACAACATCCTCGATCTGTACCTGGGCAGCCTGCGCGCCCTGGGGTTCGACCTCACGCAGAACGACATCCGCTTCGTCGAGGACGACTGGGAAAACCCCACGCTGGGCGCCTGGGGGCTGGGCTGGGAGGTGTGGCTCAACGGCATGGAGGTGACGCAGTTCACCTACTTCCAGCAGGTCGGCGGCATCGACTGCCGCCCCGCCACCGGCGAGATCACCTACGGTCTGGAGCGCCTGGCGATGTACCTGCAGGGCGTGGACAACGTCTACAACCTGGTCTGGACCGCGGGCCCGGACGGCACTCGGCTGACCTATGGCGATGTGTACCACCAGAACGAGGTGGAACAGTCGACCTACAACTTCGAGCACAGCGACGCGGAGTTCCTGTTCACCGCCTTCGCCGCGCACGAGAAGCAGGCGCTGCACCTGATCGAGTTGCAGCTCGCCCTGCCCGCCTACGAGCAGGTGCTCAAGGCCGCGCACACCTTCAACCTGCTGGACGCACGCGGCGCCATCAGCGTCACCGAGCGCGCCGCCTACATCGGCCGCATCCGCACCCTGGCGCGCGCCGTGGCGCGCAGCTACCACGACTCGCGCGAGCGCCTGGGCTTTCCGCTGGCGCCGCGCGAATGGGTGGCACAGATCGAGAAAAAGGCCGCCTGAGCACGCTCGCCGCGCAGCCGCGCGTGGGCCGGGCGCCCGCTACAATGTAGAGCCGTGTATCTACAATCCCAAGGAGCCGCCATGGGTGCCAACGATCTGCCCGCACAAGGGCTGGAGCTGAACGTCAGCCGCTGGGGCAACAGCCTGGCGGTGCGCCTGCCCGTGGCGCTGGCGCGCCAGCTGGGCGTGGGCGAGGGCGACGTGCTGCAAGTGCAGGCTGGCGATGACGGCAGCCTGCAACTGCGCGCGCGCCGCTCGCGGCCCAAGCTGAGCAAGCAAGAGCTGATCCAGCGCATGCGCGAGCATCTGGCCACCATGCCGCGCACCGAATCGGTGATCGAGGAAGTGCGTGCCAGCGCGCGTTATTGATTCGATTCTTCAATGGCCGTCTCGCTCAGACCTCGCTTCGAGGCCACCTACGTGGACACCAGCGTCTGGTGCGCCTATGGCTTCAACCAGGCCGAGAGCGCGCCTGCGATGGAGTGGCTGCAAACCGCCGATCTGACGCGCCTGGGCACCGCCTGGTGGGCCGAAACCGAATTCGCCAGCGCGCTGGGCATCCAGTTGCGCAAGAAAGCCCTCAACGCGGCACAGGCGCGCCGCGCGCAGGAGCGCTTCGCCGACCTGATGGCCGCGGTGAACCGCCTCAACCTCATCGAAGCCGATTTCATCGAAGCCGCCCAGTGGGCCGCGCAGCCCGCCCGTGGCCTGCGCGGTGGCGACGCGCTGCATCTGGCCGTGGCACAGCGCCACGGCTGCAAGGCCGTCGCCACGCTGGACGCCACCATGCAGGCCAACGCGCGGAGGCTGGGCTTTCGCACCATTTCATTTTCGTGATTGAAGAAACCACCATGGCCGCTTCCGCCAGTCCTGTCCCCTTTGCTGCCACGGCCCCGCTGCTGGTCGAACTGTTCGTCGAAGAGCTGCCCCCCAAGGCGCTGAAGAAACTGGGCCAGGCCTTCGCCCAGCAATTGTTCGACGCGCTGCAGGCGCAGGGCCTGAGCGGCTCCAACGCCGCCGTCACCCCGTTTGCCACGCCGCGCCGCCTGGCGGTGCACATCACGCAGGTGGCCGCGCGCGCCGCCGACCAGGCGCAGCGGCAAAAGCTGATGCCGGTGGCCGTGGGGCTGGACGCCAGCGGCCAGCCCACCGCCGCGCTGCTGAAAAAGCTGGCCGCGCTGGGGCTGGACGCCGCCGCCGTGCCCACGCTGCAGCGCGCGCCCGACGGCAAGGCCGAGGCGCTGTTTGTCGACACGGTGCTGCCCGGCGTGACGCTGGCCGACGGCCTGCAAAAGGCGTTGCACCAGGCCCTGACGCACCTGCCCATCCCCAAGGTCATGACCTACCAGCTGCACCAGGGCACGGCGCTGCCGGGCTGGGACAGCGTGCAGTTCGTGCGCCCGGCGCACGGTCTGCTGGCGCTGCACGGCGACGCCGTGGTGCCGGTGACCGCGCTGGGCCTGCAGGCCGGCCGCGCCACGCACGGCCACCGCTTCGAGGCCGCCCAAGACCCGATCACGATCGACCACGCCGACCGCTACGCCAGCATCCTGCGCGAGCAGGGCGCCGTGATCGCCTCGTTCGACGAGCGCCGCGCACTCATCGAATCCCAATTGAAAACGGCTGCGGCGCAGGCTGGGCAAGCGCTGACAGCTATCAAGGATGAAGCGTTGCTGGATGAGGTGACAGCCCTGGTCGAGCGCCCCAACGTGCTGGTGTGCCAGTTCGAGCCCGAGTTCCTGCAAGTGCCGCAGGAATGCCTGATCCTGACCATGAAGGCCAACCAGAAGTACTTTCCACTGCTGGACGGCGCAGGCAAGTTGACACACCAGTTTCTGGTGGTCAGCAACATCAGCCCGCAAGACCCCAGCGCCGTCATCAGCGGCAACGAGCGCGTGGTGCGCCCGCGCCTGCAGGACGCCAAGTTCTTCTTCGACCAGGACCGCAAGAAAACGCTGGACAGCCGCGTGCCGCAGCTGGCGCAGGTGGTCTACCACGGCAAGCTGGGCACGCAGGGCGAACGCACCGAGCGCGTGCGCGCCATCGCCCGCGCCATTGGCCAGCAGCTGGGCGGGCCCGCGCTGGCGCAGGCGGCCGACACCGCCGCCAAGCTGGCCAAGGCCGACCTGCTGACCGACATGGTGGGCGAATTCCCCGAGCTGCAGGGCGTCATGGGCGGCTACTACGCGCGCCACGACGGCCTGTCCGAAGACATCGCCTTCGCCATCGAAGACCACTACAAGCCGCGCTTTGCCGGCGACGAGCTGCCGCGCGGCATGGTCGGCACCGTGGTGGCGCTGGCCGACAAGCTGGAGACGCTGGTGGGCATGTTCGGCATCGGCAACCTGCCCACGGGCGATCGCGATCCGTTCGCGCTGCGCCGGCATGCGCTGGGGGTGATCCGCATGCTGGTCGAGCAGGAGCTGCCGCTGCAGCTGTCGGCGTTGATCGACGCGGCGGCGGGGACGTTCGCCGGCAAGCCCGATTTCAACCCGCAGCTGGTCACGGACGAGCTGGCCGGCAAGTTCATCCATGACCGCCTGGCCGGCAGCCTGCGCGAGCAGGGCTTCAGCGCCCAGGAGGTGGATGCCGTGCTGGCCCTGCGCCCGCAGCGCCTGTCTCAGGTGCACCCGCACCTCGACGCCGTGCGCGCCTTCGCCCTGCTGCCCGAGGCCCCGGCCCTGGCCGCCGCCAACAAGCGCATCGGCAACATCCTGAAGAAGGCCGAGGCCGAAAGCGCGGTGGACGCCCACGTCAGCGAGCTGCTGCTCCAGGAGCCGGCCGAGCAGGCGCTGTACGCGGCGCTGCAACAGGTGGTGCCGCGGGCCGACGCGCAGTTCGAGCGCGGCGACTACACCGCCTCGCTGCAAACGCTGGCCGCGCTGCGCGCGCCGGTGGACGCCTTCTTCGACCACGTCATGGTCAACGCCGAGCAGGCCGATCTGCGCCTGAACCGCCAGGGCCTGCTCAAGCGCCTGCACCAGGCCATGAACCGCGTGGCCGACCTGGCGCGGCTGGCCGGGTGAGCCCGCCGCCCGCCGCCGCGCCCGCCGCCGCCATCGGCTGGCGCGGCCTGAGCTGGCTGCTGGCGCCGCCGCTGGCGGTGCTGCTGCTGCGCGCGCTGCTGCAGGCGCTGGCCGACGCCGACAGCGCCAGCCTGCAGCCGCTGCGCCCGGCCACCCTGGTGTCCGATCCGGCGCAGGCCATGTGGGCGGCGGCGCGGCCGGCGGCGCTGGCGCTGCTGGGCGTGCTGGGCCTGGCGCTGCTGCTGCGCTTGGGCCTGCGGCCGGCGCTGCGCCGCTGGGGCTGGGCGCGCCTGCGCCCCTGGGTATTGGCGCTGTGGCTGCTGGCCTGCCTGGGCGCGGGCGCCGCGCTGGTGGCCAGCCACCTGAACCGCGCCGGCCGCCAGCCGCTGCCGGCACAGCACGTGCGCGTGCTGCTGGTGGGCGAAGTGCCCGCCAGCGCGCGCGGCCCGGGCGGCGCCGAGGTCTACTTCGAGCTGCCCGGCGCCGCCACCCCGATGCGCCTGCTGGCCGAGGGCCAGCCGGCCACCGCCTTCGCCCCGGGCCGCGCGGCCGGGCTGCGCTGGCAGGCCGGGCGCTGGTGGGGCCGCTGGGGCCAGCTGACGCCGGCCAGCGGCGGATAATCGCCGGCATGAAGCTCGTCATCCTGGACCGCGACGGCACGCTGTGCGTCGAACGCGAGGGCTACCTGCAGTCGCCCGACGACTGGGAGCCGCTGCCCGGCGCGCTGGACGCCGTCGCCCGGCTCAATCAGGCGGGCTGGCAGGTGGTGATCGCCGCCAACATGCCGGGGCTGGGGCGCGGGCTGTTCGACATGGCGGCGCTCAACGCCATCCAGGCGCGCATGCACAAGCAGCTGGCGGCCGTCGGCGGCCGGGTGGACGCCATGTTCTTCTGCCCGCACGCGGCCGACGAGGGCTGCGCCTGCCGCAAGCCGCTGCCGGGCCTGTTCCAGCAGATCGGCGAGCGTTACCGGGTGGATCTGCGCCAGGTGCACGCCGTGGGCGACAGCGAGCGCGACGTGCAGGCGGCGCACGCCGCCGGCTGCGTGCCGCACCTGGTGCTGACCGGCCTGCACGCCCCCAGCACCACCGCGCCGCTGCCGCCGGCCTACCCGGCGGGCACCCGCGTGCATGCCGACCTGGCGGCCTTTGCCAGCGCGCTGGTGGGCGAGCCCGACGTGCGGCAAGGCGCCGCCCCGAGCCCTTAAGCTATCATTGATATAGCGCCTTGTGCACGCCCGGCGGGCGCGAACCCCTGAGAACCCATGAACCTGATCCGCTCCCTGCTGCACCTGCTGTGGATGGCGCTCACCGTCATCCCCTGGGCCACGGGGGTGGTGCTGCTGGCGCCCTTCGTCGGCAAGCCGCGCCTGTACCGCATCTGCCGTGCCTGGCTGGCGGCGGTGATGCACGGCGGGCGCTGGATCCTGGGCATCCGCAACCGCGTCAGCGGCCTGCACCACCTGCCGCAAGACCCGGCCGCCGGCGCCGTGCTGCTGGTCAAGCACCAGTCGGCCTGGGAGACCTTCTGCATGCCGCCGCTGATGCCGCACCCGCTGGCCTATGTGTTCAAGCGCGAGCTGCTGCGCATCCCCTTCTTCGGCTGGGCCATCGGGCGGCTGGACATGATCCACATCGACCGCGGCGCGCGCATCGAGTCCTTCCACAAGGTGGTCGAGCAGGGCCGGCGCCTGCTGGGCCAGGGCGTGTGGGTGATCATGTTCCCCGAGGGCACGCGCATCCCGCGCGGCGAAAAAGGCAGCTACCAGAGCAGCGGCGCGCGCCTGGCCGTCGAATGCGGCGTGCCCATCATCCCCGTGGCCGTCACCTCGGCGCGCTGCTGGCCGCGCAAGGCCTTCGTCAAGCGCCCCGGCGTGGTCGACATTTCCATCGGCCCGCCGATCGTCACCGCCGGCCGCAAGCCGCACGAGTTGATGCGCGAGGTCGAGGCCTGGATCGAGGCCGAGATGCTGCGGCTGGACCCCGAGGCCTACCCCGGCGGCGCCGCCGTGCGCTCCAGCGTGCGGCCCAGCGCCTGAGAGACGCACCCCCACCCGGCCATGCGACAGCTGCTGCTCGATCTGTTTGGCGCTGTCGCCGGGAGCGCCCCGGATTCACAACAAAATCAGCCATTCTCGCCCGCCCAACAAGCGTCAGCAGCTCCTGATTTAATAGTTGACGAAGCCCCGTTGCCACTGCCCCAGGCGCTGGCCCCGGCCCGCTTCAGCCACCCACAGGCCAACCGCCACATCGTGCTGGGCGCGGCGCGGGTGGACTATCTGTTTCGGCGCGGGCGCCGGCGCACCATCGGCCTGGCCATCGGCCCCGACGGCCTGCAGGTCAGCGCGCCGCGCTGGACCACCGTGGCCGAGGTCGAAGCCGCGCTGCACGAAAAATCGCGCTGGGTGCTGGCCAAGCTGTCGGCCAGCCGCCAGCGGCAGGCCGAGCAGGCGGCGGCGCGCATCGACTGGCGCGACGGCGCGGCGCTGCCCTATCTGGGCCGCGCGCTCACCCTGCGGCTGGACCCGCGCCAGCAGCACGGCCGCGCCGGCGCGGTGCTGGATGCCGCCGAGCAAGCGGGCAAAGGCACGCTGTGGCTGGGCCTGCCCGCCGCCGCCAGCGCGGTCCAGCTGCGCGACGCCACCCAGGCCTGGCTGCTCGGCCAGGCGCGGCGCCTGTTCACCGCGCGGCTGGACCACTTTGCGCCGCGGCTGCAGGTGCGCTGGCAGCGCCTGACGCTGTCATCGGCCGGCACGCGCTGGGGCTCGGCCAGCGCCGACGGCTCGATCCGCCTGAACTGGCGCCTGATCCACTTCAGCGAAGCGCTGATCGACTACGTGGTGGTGCACGAGCTGGCCCACCTGCGCGAGATGAACCACAGCGCGCGCTTCTGGCAGCACGTGCAGGACGTGCTGCCCGACTACGGCGAGCGGCGCGGGGCGCTGAAGCAATCGGTGGCGCCGACCTGGTAGCCAGATGGCCGCGACGCAGGCCAAGCCAGCGGCGCAGTCGCTCATGCCCATTCGCGTTGATTCAACCTGGAAACGGCAGTTGACCGCTTGCGATCATCGCCAAAGCCGCGCGGGCGCTGGCCATGCGATCGAAACTGTCGTCTTTGCAAGGAGCGTAGCGACGAAGCAATCCAGAACGCCCGATTCAGCGTTGCTGCTGGATTGCTTCGCTGACGCTCGCAATGACCGTTTTTCCATCACGCCGCCACGCTCCAAAAGCAGTGGATTGATTTTTCCAAACGCAGTTTGGTATCAGAGGATTGCCGTTTTATCTCGCCCAGGCCACCCCGCCATCCACCACCAGGGTCGAGCCGACCACGTAATCGCCGGCGCGCGAGGCCAGGTAGATGGCGGCGCCCGCCATGTCCTCGGGCGTGCCGATGCGGCCGGCCGGGGTGCGCTGGGCCACTTCGTCGGCATGGTCGCGCGCGCTCTTGTTCATCTCTGAGGCGAACGGCCCCGGCGCGATGGCGCTGACGATGATGCGCTCGGGCGCCAGCGTGAGCGCCATGCGCTTGGTCAGGTGGATCAGGCCGGCCTTGCTGGCGGCGTAGGAATAGGTCTCCCAGGGGTTGACGCTGATGCCGTCGATCGAGGCGATGTGGATCACCTTGGCCAGATGGTCGGTGGCGGCGGCCTTCAGCAGCGGCGTGAGCGCCTGCGTCAGAAAGAACGGCGTCTTCAGGTTCAGGTCGGCCACCTTGTCCCAGCCGCTTTCGGGGAACTCGGCATAGGGCGCGCCCCAGGCCGCGCCGGCGTTGTTGACCAGGATGTCGAGGCTGGGTTCGTGCTTCTGGTAGGCCGCCACCAGGGCCTTGATGCCGTCCAGCGTCGACACATCGGCCGGCAGCGACACGCAGGGCCCGATGGCCGACAGCTCCTTGGCCGTCGCATCACAGGCCTCGGCCTTGCGCGCCGAGATGTACACGCGCGCACCCGCGCGCAAAAAGCCCTCGGCGATCATGCGCCCGATGCCGCGCGAGCCACCGGTGACAAGGGCGCTGCGGCCACGGAGCGAAAACAATTGGTCGGGGTTCAACATGGAAGCATCTCCAAAGTATCGAATTGATGGCTGGCAGCGTTCGCTCAGTCAGCGCAAGGAAGTGATTTGGCTTTAAAGGCGAACGCAGAGGACGCGAAAATCGCGCGGAAATCGCAGAAGAAATTCCTGATTTTTTTCTGCGCCCGCTGCGAAACCTTTGCGTCCTCTGCGTTCGGCTGTTCCCGTCAAACCCTCACGCCGGCGCAAACCGCCAGATGCCTTCAGCATCGCGCTCGCGCCGCAGTTGCCCGCCGTGCCACAGCCGGTGCAGGTGCGCCACCGACTCGCCCAGGGCAAAGGTGGTCTGGTGCAGATCGAGCGGGCGCTTGAACAGCACGGGTAGCACGTCGTACGCGCTCACCGGCTTTTCATGCGCGACGGCCATCACCTCGGTCAGGCGGTCGCGATGGTGATCGTGCAACTGCTGGATGCGCATGTGCAGGCCGGTGAAGGGCTTGCCGTGCGAGGGCAGCACCAGCGTGTCCGCCGTCAGCGGCCTGAAGCGGTCGATCGAGCCCAGGAACAGCGTCAGCGCGTCGGCCTCGGGCTCCATCTCGTAGACGCTGACGTTGGTGGAAATGCGCGGCAGCACCATGTCGCCGCTGATCAGGATGCCCAGCTGCTCGCAGTGCAGCGCCATGTGCTCAGGCGCGTGGCCCCAGCCGGCGATGCAACGCCAGGCCTGGCCGCCGATGGTCAGCTGCTGGCCGTCGATCAGCCGGGCGTAGGACGGCGGCACGGCGGGCACCAGGTTGCGGTAGTAGCTCTTGCGGTGGCGGATCTGCTCCAGATCATCCGGGTCGGTCATGCCGTGGCTGCGGAAGTACTGCGCCAGGCGCTCGCCGCCGAAGCTGTTGACCACCTCGCAACCGTAGCGCGCGGTCTGGTAGTCGGCGGCGCTGATCCACAGGCGGCACTCGTGCTCGGGTGTGCTCCAGCGCTCGCACAGCCAGTGCGCCAGCCCGATGTGGTCGGGGTGCATGTGGGTGACGATGACGCGCAGCACCGGCAGGCCATCGAGCTCGTGCTCGAACACCTGCTGCCACAGCGCGCGCGACTCGGGCCGGTCGATACAGCAGTCCACCACGGTCCAGCCCTCGCGGCCCTGGAAGCGGTCGCGCAGCAGCCACAGGTTGATGTGGTCGAGCGCGAACGGCAGCGTCATGCGCAACCACTTGACGCCGGGCGCCAGCTCGATGGCGCGGCCGGGCGCGGGCAGCTGGTCGGCCAGCGGGTAGTGCAGGGCGCGTTCGAGTTCGGCGGCAAGTGACATGGGCGGTTCCGGAGGGCAGGGCTGCGTTAGGATGGCGGGCACGCGTGACGCGCGCGTCAGCCTGCCGGATCATTCTATGAAGGAGCCGCGCCGCGTGCGCAGCACCTGCGCGACAGCCACCGACCACCCCATGGCCACCACCTACCGCATCAGCGACCTGGCCCGCGAGTTCGACCTGACACCGCGCGCCATGCGTTTTTATGAAGACATGGGCCTGCTGCAGCCCGAGCGTGCCGGCCCCGGCGGGCGTCAGCGGGTGTATTCCAGCCGCGACCGCACGCGCCTGAAGCTGACCCTGCGCGCCAAGCGCCTGGGCCTGTCGCTGACCGAGGCGCGCGAGCTGATCGACATGTACGACAGCCCGCGCGACACCGGCCCCCAGCTGCGCAAGTACCTGCAGGTGCTGGGGCAGCACCGCGCCCAGCTGGAGGCCCAGCTGGCCGAGTTGCAGGCCACGCTGGCCGAGGTGAGCGAGCACGAGAAGGAAGCCCGTTCGCTGCTGGCACGCCAGCAGCCGCGCCCCGCCAGCAAGACCAAAGTCTGATTGACGTTTACGTAAACGTCAATCACAATCGAGGCCTGTCATGACCGCCCACGCCGCCCCCTCCGCCCTCTTTCAGCGCGTGGCCGACAGCTTTGCCCGCCAGGGCATGATGCACCACCTGGGCGCCGAGCTGCGCCGGGTCGAGCCGGGCCTGGTGGAGATCTGGCTGCCCTACTCCGACCGCGTGACGCAGCAGCAGGACGGTTTTCACGGCGGCGCCATGGGCGCGGTGGCCGACATCGCCGGCGGCTATGCCGGCCTGACGCTGGCGCCCGAGGGCATGGAAGTCGTCACGGCCGAATACAAGATCAACTTCCTGGGCAGCTACCAGGGCGGCGCGCTGCGCGCCATCGGCCGCGTGGTCAAGCCGGGCCGGCGCCTGATCATCACCAGCGCCGAGGTCACCCACGTCAACGACGCCGGCCAGGAAGGCCCCTGCGCCCTGATGCAGCAGACCCTGGTGCCGGTACCCAAGGGCTACTGATTTTTTTCTTGTCAAGGAGACCCCCATGAGCAACCTGCCCGGCCTGAACTTCCAGCTTGGTGACGACATCGACGCCCTGCGCGACGCCGTGCGCGACTTCGCGCAGGCCGAGATCGCCCCGCGCGCCGCCGAGGTGGACCGCAGCGACCAGTTCCCGATGGACCTGTGGCCCAAGATGGGCGAACTCGGCGTGCTGGGCATCACCGTGCCCGAGCAGTACGGCGGCGCCGACATGGGCTACCTGGCGCACATGATCGCCATGGAGGAGATCAGCCGCGCCAGCGCCTCCATCGGCCTGTCCTACGGCGCGCACAGCAACCTGTGCGTCAACCAGATCAAGCGCAACGGCAGCGAGGCGCAGAAGCAGAAGTACCTGCCCAGGCTGATCAGCGGCCAGCATGTGGGCGCGCTGGCCATGAGCGAGCCGGGCGCCGGCAGCGACGTCATCAGCATGAAGCTGCGCGCCGAGGACAAGGGCGGCTACTACCTGCTCAACGGCAGCAAGATGTGGATCACCAACGGCCCCGACGCCGACACCATGGTGGTCTACGCCAAGACCGAGCCCGAGCTGGGCGCGCGCGGCGTCACCGCCTTCATCGTCGAGAAGGGCATGAAGGGCTTTTCCACCGCGCAGAAGCTCGACAAGCTGGGCATGCGCGGCAGCCACACCGGCGAGATGGTGTTCCAGAACGTCGAGGTGCCCGAGGCCAACATCCTGGGCACGCTCAACGGCGGCGCCAAGGTGCTGATGAGCGGCCTGGACTACGAGCGCGCCGTGCTGGCCGGCGGCCCCGTCGGCATCATGCAGGCGGTGATGGACAACGTGGTGCCCTACATCCACGACCGCAAGCAGTTCGGCCAGAGCATCGGCGAGTTCCAGCTGGTGCAGGGCAAGGTGGCCGACATGTACACCGTGCTGCAGGCCGGCCGCGCCTTTCTTTACACCATCGGCAAGAACCTGGACGCGCTGGGCGCCGAGCACGTGCGCCAGGTGCGCAAGGACTGCGCCTCGGTCATTCTGTGGACGGCCGAGATGGCCACCAGGATGGCCGGCGACGGCATCCAGCTGTTCGGCGGCAACGGCTACATCAACGAGTACCCGCTGGGCCGCCTGTGGCGCGACGCCAAGCTGTACGAGATCGGCGCCGGCACCAGCGAGATCCGCCGCATGCTGATCGGACGCGAGCTGTTCGCCGAAACCATGTGACCCGGCCCGCGCGCCTCCCCTCCGCCCGCCCGCCGCGGGCGCCAAGCCCCTCAGCCACCTGTCCGCCATGCCCTCGTCCCTGCAACACCTGATCGACGCCAACCGCGTCTGGGCCACCCGGATGGAGCGCGAGCAGCCGGGCTTCTTCCAGAGCCTGGCCAAGCAGCAGTCGCCCAAGTACCTGTGGATCGGCTGCTCCGACAGCCGCGTGCCGGCCAACCAGGTCACCGGCCTGGCGCCGGGCGAGGTGTTCGTGCACCGCAACGTGGCCAACGTGGTGGTCAGCTCCGACCTCAACGCGCTGTCGGTGATCCAGTTCGCGGTCGACGTGCTCAAGGTCGAGCACATCATGGTGGTCGGCCACTATGGCTGCGGCGGCGTGCTGGCGGTGCTGCGCGAGGACCGCGTGGGCCTGGCCGACAACTGGCTGCGCCACGTGCACGACGTCAAGATGCGCCACCGCGGCCGGCTTATGCACCTGTGCGCGCACGCGCAGGAAGACGCGCTGTGCGAGATGAACGTGATCGAGCAGGTCGGCCACATCGCCGAAACCACCGTGCTGCAGGACGCCTGGGCGCGCGGCCAGCAGGTGTCGGTGCATGGTTGGTGCTACGGCCTGAAGGACGGCCTGGTCAAGGACCTGGGCGTCACCATGTCGGCCACCAGCGAGGTGGTGGACGTGTACCGCCAGGCCATCAAGCGCTATCCGCGCGCCGCCGCCGACCCCAGCGCCGAGGAGTGAGGCCGTGAGCCTGCCGGCCATCGATTCGGCCCTGGCGCGTGAGATCGCGCAGGCGATGATCGACGGCTTCAACCGGCACTACCGGCTGTTTCGCACCGAGTCGGCGCGCGCCAAGCACCGCTTCGAGACCTGCGACTGGCACGGCCAGCAGCGCGCGCAGCGCGAGCGCATCGAGTTCTACGACCTGCGCGTGCGCGAATGCCAGAAGCGCCTGGAGCGCGAGTTTGGTGCCCACCAGCAGCCCATGGACGTGTGGCACCAGGTCAAGCTGCTGTACATCGGCATGCTGGTGACGCACCCGCAGCCCGAGCTGGCCGAGACCTTCTTCAACTCGGTCACCACGCGCATCCTGCACCGCAGCTACTTCCACAACGATTTCATCTTCGTGCGCCCGGCCATCAGCACCGAGTACATGGAGAGCGAGGACCCGAAGGCGCCGCCCACCTTCCGCGCCTTCTACCCCGGCGACGCGCCGCTGGAACACACGGTGCGCGCCATGCTCGAGGCCCTGCAGCTGCGCTGCCGCTGGGACGACCTGGCGCGCGACGCCGACCGCGTGGCGCGCGCCATGCGGCGCGAGCTGGCCGGCGACAAGGCGCGGCCCAACTTCCAGCTGCAGGTGCTCAGCAACCTGTTCTTCCGCAACAAGGGCGCCTACCTGGTCGGCAAGCTGATCAACGGTTTTCGCGAAATCCCGTTCGCCCTGCCCATCCTGCACCGCACGCCGGGCACGGTGCATGTCGACGCCGCGCTGTTCGGCGAGGACGACCTGGCCATCCTGTTCAGCTTCTCGCGCGCCTACTTCATGGTGGACATGGAGATCCCGTCCGCCTACGTGCAGTTCCTGCGCAGCCTGATGCCGCGCAAGCCGCGCGCCGAGATCTACAACGCACTGGGCCTGGCCAAGCAGGGCAAGAACCTGTTTTATCGCGACCTGCTGTGGCACCTGCGCCATTCAACGGACAAGTTCCGCATCGCGCCCGGCATCAAGGGCATGGTGATGCTGGTGTTCGACCTGCCCAGTTTTCCCTACGTGTTCAAGGTCATCCGCGACCGCTTCGCCGCGCCCAAGGAGACCACGCGCGAGCAGGTGCGCGCCAAGTACCAGCTGGTCAAGCGCCACGACCGGGTGGGGCGCATGGCCGACACCATGGAGTTCTCGCAGCTGGCCTTTCCGCGCCAGCGCTTCACCGACGAGCTGATCGCCGAGCTGCGCCAGCACGCCGCCAGCGGGCTGGAGATCTCCGACCGCGACGGCGACGGCCAGACCGAGGTCATCATCGCGCACGCCTACATCGAGCGGCGCATGCTGCCGCTCAACCTGTACCTTCAGGAAGCGCTGGACGCCGGCCTGGGCGACGCCGCCGCCAGCGCCCAGCTGGAGCACGCCGTGATCGAATACGGCAACGCCATCAAGGACCTGGTGGCGGCCAACATCTTCCCGGGCGACATGCTGTGGAAGAACTTCGGCGTCACGCGCCACGGCAAGGTGGTGTTCTACGACTACGACGAGATCGAGTACGTCACCGACTGCCAGTTCCGCCACGTGCCGCCGCCGCGCTGCGAGGAAGACGAGCTGTCGGGCGAGGTCTGGTACAGCGTGGCGAAAAACGACGTGTTCCCCGAGACCTTCGCGCCCTTCCTGCTGGGCCATCCGCGCGTGCGCGCCGCCTTCCTGCGCCACCACGCCGAGCTGCTGACGCCCGAGTTCTGGCAGGAGCACCAGGCGCGCATCCGCCGTGGCGAAGTGATCGACTTCTATCCCTATGGCGCGCACCGGCGCTTCGACTGCAACGGCGGCGTGGCCGGCGCGCCCGAACTGGTCGATGCGCGCGTCGCGCGCCACGACACGCCCGCCAGCCCGCCCGATGCGCTGGCCCCCCTGACGCCCGTTCCAGAATGAGCGCCTGAGCCCCTCGTTCCCCCATTTGACCGCCTGAAAGGAAAAACCATGTCCGACCCCATCGTCATCGTCTCCGCCGCCCGCACCCCCATGGGGAGCTTCCAGGGCGATTTCGCCAACCTCGCCGCGCACGACCTGGGCGGCGTGGCCATCCGCGCCGCCGTCGAGCGCGCCGGCATCCAGCCTGAACTCGTCACCGAAGTGCTGTTCGGCAACTGCCTGCTGGCCGGGCAAGGGCAGGCGCCGGCGCGCCAGGCCGCCTTCAAGGGCGGTCTGCCGAAGAGCGCGGGGGCGGTCACGCTGAGCAAGATGTGCGGCTCGGGCATGCGCGCGGCGATGTTCGCGCACGACATGCTGGTGGCCGGCAGTCACGACGTGCTGGTGGCCGGCGGCATGGAGAGCATGACCGCCGCGCCCTACCTGCTGCAAAAGGGCCGCGGCGGCTACCGCATGGGGCACGACCGCATCTTCGACCACATGATGCTCGACGGCCTGGAGGACGCCTACGAGCCCGGCCGCAGCATGGGCACCTTTGGCGAGGACTGCGCCGCCAAGTACCAGTTCACCCGACAGCAACAGGACAATTTCGCCATCGCCAGCGTCCAGCGTGCGCAAGCAGCTATTCAATCAGGAGCATTCACGGCCGAGATCGCCCCCGTCACGCTGAAGGACCGCAAGGGCGAGCGCGTGGTCGACACCGACGAAGGCCCGGGCAAGATCAACATCGATCGGATTCCGACGCTCAAGCCGGCCTTCAGGAAGGACGGCACGGTGACGGCGGCGGCCAGCTCCAGCATCAACGACGGCGCGGCGGCGATGGTGCTGATGCGCGCCAGCACGGCGAAGAAGCTGGGCTGCACGCCGCTGGCGAAGATCGTCAGCCACGCCACGCATGCGCAGGAGCCGGAGTGGTTTTCCACCGCCCCCATCGGCGCCACCGAAAAGGCGCTGGCCAAGGCCGGCTGGCAGGTGGGCGAGGTGGATCTGTGGGAGATCAACGAGGCCTTTGCCGTGGTGCCGATGGCGCTGATGCACGATTTGAAGGTGCCGCACGAGAAGGTCAACGTCAACGGCGGCGCCTGCGCGCTGGGCCACCCCATCGGCGCCAGCGGCGCGCGCATCATGGTGACACTGATCCACGCCCTGAAGGCGCGCGGCCTGCGCAAGGGCCTGGCCACGCTGTGCATCGGCGGTGGCGAGGCGACCGCCGTGGCACTCGAAATACTATAAATATCGTAGCTGTTGGCGCTCGACGGACGGGCGCCAACGGTCTGTTTGACCTGCATTCTGATCGGAGTCGCCCGATGATCGAGTCGCTCGACGCGCTGCGTGCGCTCTACCCGGCGGCCAGCGCCCGCTCGCTGGCCAAGCAGACCGACCGGCTGGACGAGACCATGCGGCGCTTTGTCGCGCACGCGCCGCTGTGCGTGATCGCCAGCGTGGGCGCGGGCGGCGCGCTGGCCGACGCCTCGCCGCGCGGCGGCCTGCCGGGCTTCGTGCAGCTGGCGGACGCGCGGACGCTGCTGATCCCCGACGCCACCGGCAACAACCGCCTGGACACGCTGGAAAACCTGCTGGCCGATCCGCGCATCGGCCTGCTGTTCCTGGTGCCGGGGCTCGACGAGGTGCTGCGCGTCAACGGCACGGCGCGGCTGCGCGACGAGCCCGGCTTCATCGATCGCTTTGCCGCCGAGGGCGTCAAGCCCCCGCGCCTGGTGATCGAGGTCGCCGTGCGCGAAGCCTACCTGCACTGCCCCAAGGCCCTGCTGCGCGCCCGCCTGTGGTGGCCCGAGGCGCGCGTGGCGCCGGGCAGCTTCCCGTCGATGAACGCCATGCTGCGCGCGCAGCTGGGCAGCGCGGTGGTCACCGAAACCGACGAGCAGGCGCGCGAGCGCTACCGCGCCCAGCTGGCCGACGAGGGGCTGGCCCATCACCTGCGTTGAAACTCCCATGCCCACCACCACCCTGATCCTCGGCGCCTCGCGCGGCATCGGCCTGGAGCTGGCGCGCCAGTCGCTGGCCGCCGGCGAGCGCGTGATCGCCACCGCCCGCTCGGACGCCGGCCTGCAAGCCTTGCGCGCCATGGGCGCGCAGGCGCTGCGGCTGGACGTGGCCGATCCGGCCAGCATCAGCGGTCTGGCCTGGCAGCTCGACGGCGAACAGCTCGACACCGCCTGGTACGTGGCCGGCGTGATGTGCACGCGCGCCGACGCCCGCCAGCCGCCCACGGCGCCCGAGTTCGACCGCGTGATGCACGCCAACGTGCGGGGCGCCATGCAGGCCATCCCGCAGGTGGCCCCGCTGGTGGAGGCGGCGGGCGGGCGCTTCGGCTTCGTCTCCAGCACCATGGGCCGCATCGGCGAAGTGGACGCCAGCAACGCCTGGCTGTACCGCGTCAGCAAAGCGGCGCTGAACATGGCGGTGGCGTCGGCACGCCACAGCTATCCGCGGGCAGTGTTGGCCGCCTTTCACCCTGGCTGGGTGCAGACCGACATGGGTGGCGCGCAGGCGCCGGTGACCATCGGCGACAGCGTCGCCGGCCTGCGCCGCGCGCTGGCGGCGCTCACGCTGGCCGACAGCGGCGCCTTCGTGCGCTACGACGGGCAGCGCCTGGCGTCCTGGTAGAGGCCGGCCTGGCCGGCGGTGGCTGGGATCAGAGCAGGGGCACGAAGCGGTATTCGCCGTGCTCGCTCACGTCGATGTCGGCGCCACGCCGCTGCACGCGCTGCATGGTGCCGCCCACCGGGATGACCATCAGGCCGCCGTCGGCCAGCTGATCTAGCAGGCCCTGCGGCAGCGCGTCGGCCTCGGCCGACACCAGTATGCGGTCAAACGGGGCCAGCGCCGGCAGGCCGAACACGCCCGACTCGGCGGCCACGATGCGGGCCCAGGGCTGGCCGGTGGCGGCTAGATTGTCGGCGCCAAAGCGCACCAGCTCGGGCACCCGTTCCACGCCGTGCACCTGGCCCCGCGGGCCGACCAGGTGCGCCAGCAGCGCCGTGGTCCAGCCGGAGCCGGCGCCAACATCGAGCACCCGCATGCCGGGCGCCACCCGCAGCAGCCGCAGCATGTTGGCCACCGTGGTGGGCTGTGAATTGGTCTGGCCCCAGCCGATCGGCAAAGGGCGGTCGAGCGCGGCGTGCGGGCGCTGCGGCGGCGGCAGGAAGCCCTCGCGCGGCTGGGCGGCGAAGGCGACGTCCACGGCATCGGCAGGGGTCATCGCGCGTCTCGTGGCGGGGCGCGCAGGCGCGCCCGGGGAGGGCCGGTCAGCGACGGCGACGCGGGGCCGCGCCGCCCGCCGGGGCCGGACCGCGGCGCTCCAGGTGGCGGAAGCTGATGCGGCCCTTGGTCAGGTCGTAGGGCGACAGCTCGAGCGACACCCGGTCACCCGCCAGGATGCGGATGTGGTTCTTCTTCATCTTGCCGGCGGAATAGGCCACCAGCTCGTGGCCGTTGTCCAGCGTGACACGAAAGCGCGTGTCCGGCAGCACCTCGTTGACGATGCCTTGCATCTCGATCAGTTCTTCCTTGGCCATGCGTTGCTCCTAAATCATGAATGCGAATACGGGCGCCACCGGGTTGCCCACAGGCCGGGCAGCGCGGCGCGCCAAGGTCGGGCTCGGGCCGGATGCAGGGGCCGCCGGGCTCCGCCTGAAGGCGGTGCGGCGCCTGGAGAACCGACCGGCGTTATCGGCGGGCAGGCGTCACGCCGCACCGCCACGGGCAGGTGGAATGGAAAGGCCGTGGATGTGCAAACCGACACCGCAAACCACGCATGGACGAACCCCGACGTTCCGCCACTGCACCCACCCGACACCTGCAGGTTTCGAAGGTAACCGCGTATTTTAGTCGGATCGGCGTTTTTTTGCCAGATTTTTGGCCCGCTCCGGCACGTGGCCGCGCCCCGGACCGCACTGGCCCGAGCGCCACACAGAACCGCCGAAGGGCCCGACCAGCATCATGTCAGTGTGCATTCACATCCTTACAACTCCAACATGGGCAACGTGTTTGTAAGCCCGATAGACGGCAGACTGGCCGGGTGTTCAATGATGGAAAGGCGATCCCATGTCTCAACGCATGCTGTCTCGCACGGCCGCCGCCGTGCTCATGACCACGGCCCTGTCCTGGAACCTGCCGGCGGCCGCGCAGGGCACGCCCGTGGCGCCCTCGGCCAGTCGCGCGCAGACACCGACACCGACCGTGCCGCCGCGCACCACCGGCGCCCCGGCCCAGGGCGAGCGCGGCGCGGACCATTCGGGGGGCGCGTTCGGTGGCGGTCGCGCATCCCTGCCGGCTGACCTGACACCGCCCGCGCCAGACCCGGCGGCGCCCGCCTCCGCGCCAGCGGCGGCCGGCATGCCGGCGCCCAGACCCTGACGAACTCGGCGCCCGGCCGGCGCGCTGGGTGGCGGCAAGACACCGCGGCATCCCCCAGGTCGAGGTCTTGCCCATTCGGGTCGTAACGCTTATGGGGCGTGCGCAAGACGCTCTGACTTTCAGAGCAATTGTGGACTCAGCGGGCGCGCTTCTCGTCCCCCGCTGGGGTGGGTGCCCGCTGGCGCGCGGGGGCGGGGCGGGCGCCGCCGGGCGCGCCCGCGGCCACGCACTCGGCCGCACGGTGCTGGGCGCGCAGGCCGCCCAGTCGCGTCGACAGGTGGTCCAGCACGGGCGGTGGCAGGGCTTGCTGGAACTCGAAATCGAGGCGGGCGATTTCGGCCGCCAGGTAGGCGCAGACGGCGTCGCGCTGGCTGTGGCTGGCGCCTTCCAGGCTGATGCCCGCGGGCAGGGCCGCCGGCACGCTGTCGCCAGCCAGGCCGACGACCCCGTTGGGATCGGCGCCCAACGCCGGCGTGGGCAGGTCTTCGGTGCCCTCGGCGCAAGGCTGATTGGTGTAGGTCACCTGGCCGTCGATGCGACAGCGGTGGATGGCCTGGACGATGACGGCGGGCGCGGGCGCCTCGGCAGGCGCGCCGGCCTGCGGCGGCGCGACGGTGCGGCCCGCCGCGGGCGGGGCGGTGGTGGGTGGCGCGGGCGCGACCGGGGCAGCCGGCACGGCGGCCGGCGCCACCTGTTCGGTGACGACGGCGCGACGGCGCTCGACGTCGCTCACCAGCCACTGGTAGGCGCGCCAGGCGCCGCCGACGATCACCAGTACCAGCACGGCCGCCAGCAGCCAGCGGCCCAGGCCGTGGTCCGTCTCGGGGGGACGCAGTGGCGATTCGTCGCCGGGGTCGACGGGCGAGGGCATGGCGCGGTGGGACGGGGTTGGGCTTGGGGGACGCCCGATGATACGGGAGCGCCCGCGGGCGCGGCCAGGCCCGTCCGGCCAGCACCTGCCCATCGATTGAATGCTATATAAACAATAGCTTCTGGCGCTTATCCAGTCGGCGCGAACAGCCTATTGACTGCTCAATCGGCTTTCTTTTCGGGCAGCTCGATCTTCACCTCAAGCACTTCCAGATCGTCCTGGCGCTCCAGGTGCACCTTGATGTCCTTGGGATCGATCCTGACGTACTTGCTGATCACCGCGATCAGGTCGCGCTGCAGATCGGGCAGGTAGTCGGGTTCGGAGGCGCTGCGGCCGGCACGCTCGTGCGCCAGGATGATCTGCAGCCGCTCCTTGGCGACGCTGGCGGTTTTCTTCTTCTCGCCCAGGAAGAATGACAGGAAGGACATGGCCTCAGCGCCCCCCGAACAGGCGCTTGAAGAAGCCGGGTTTCTCGGCCTCGATGTAGCGCATCGGCACCTCGGCGCCCAGAAAGCGCTCGATCACGTCCATGTAGGCGCCGGCGATGTCGCTGCCCTTCAGGTGCACCGCCGGCAGGCCCTGGTTGGAGGCCTGCAGCACGGCCTCGCTCTCGGGCACCACGCCGATCAGCTTGACGCGCAGAATTTCCTGAATGTCCTCCAGGCTGAGCATCTGGCCGTCGGCCACGCGGGTGGGGTTGTAGCGCGTGATCAGCAGGTGCTCCTTGACGGGGTCCTTGCCCTCGATGGCGCGCTGCGTCTTGCTGCCCAGCATGCCCAGGATGCGGTCGGAGTCGCGCACGCTGGAGACCTCGGGGTTGGTGACGATCAGCGCCTCGTCGGCGAAGTGCATGGCCAGCAGCGCGCCGGTTTCGATGCCGGCGGGCGAGTCGCAGACGATGTACTCGAAGTCCATCGCCGCCAGGTCCGTGAGCACCTTCTCCACGCCTTCCTTGGTCAGGGCGTCCTTGTCGCGCGTCTGGCTGGCCGCCAGAACGAACAGGTTGTCGCACTGCTTGTCCTTGATCAGCGCCTGGTTCAGGTTGGCCTCGCCCTGGATCACGTTGACGAAGTCGTACACCACGCGGCGCTCGCAGCCCATGATGAGGTCCAGGTTGCGCAGGCCGACGTCGAAGTCGATCACCGCCGTCTTGTGGCCCTTGAGCGCCAGCCCGGACGCGAACGCGGCGCTGGTGGTGGTCTTGCCCACGCCACCCTTGCCGGAGGTCACCACAACGATTCTTGCCATGTCGGTCTCGCCTAGGAAATGAAAACAGTCGTCGCCGCGCGGTCTCAGAGCCTGTGAATAAATTGATCGCGTCCGAAAGGGTCGTCAAAACGCGTCCGATCGAGGCGCAAACCGCAGCCGTAGCTGGAGCTACGGCGAGGATTTGCAACGACGAGCGGGCGTGTTTTGGCGGCTCGGGCGGGCGTGAGGTATTTTTTCACAGGCTCTCAACCCGCGACGGGTTCAAAGATCAGCTTGTCGCCGGCCTCGGTGCTGGCCAGGCGCACGCTGGCGCGCTGGCCCCACACGCTGGGCGGCAGGGGTTCGTCGCCGGTGCGGTAGACGCCGGCGATGGACACCAGGTCGGGCCGCATCTCCAGCGCGAACACGCGCGCCTCGGCCCAGCCGCGCGCGCCCGCGATGGCGCGCCCGCGCAGCGGCGCGTAGACGTGGATGTGGCCGTCGGCAATCACCTCGGCCCCCGGGTTGACCATGGCCAGCAGCACCAGGTCGCGCCCGCGCGCGTACACCTGCTGGCCCGAGCGCAGGGGCCGCTCGATCACCAGCGCGCCCGGCGGCGGCGGCTCGGCCGCTGCCGGCTCGGCGCGCGTGGCCTCGGATGCCGGCGCCGCGCGCGGATCGGGCGCCAGCAGCAAGCCGATGGCGCGCGCCGCATCGTGCTGCGCGGCGCTGCCGCCGCGCACCGCCAGCAGGCGCAGCCGGCGCGCCTGCAGCAGCTCGCCCAGCTGCTGAAAGTCGATCTCGCTGCCCGTCTGCTCGGCCGGCAGGGTGGACAGATCGAGCACCACGCCGTCGTCCTCGAAGAAATCGGGCATGTCGCCGTACTGGGCGTGCAGCTCCTCGCCCAGCCGCGCCAGATCGGGCGACTTCAGGCGCAAGGTCAGCAGCGCCAGGCTGGCGCTCTTGATCTCGAAGGTGGTGGGGCTGCGGCCGGCAACGGCAACGGACATGGCGGGGGAGTCGGAACCTCGTCCCCGCGGCAGGCAGGGAGCGAAAAAAGCCTTGCGATCTTAACAGTCGTCGCGCGCCGGGCAGCGGTTGAACAGGCAGACCGGGCGCCGGAGTTGTTCCGGCTTGTTTCCTGTTTTCTTCATGAACAAGTAGTAGTCGTAGTAGAGCCCCTGCGCTTTTGTGAACAGAGCATAATTCGGTCGTGGCGACAGGCACTTGGGTGCTGCCGGCCGCTGTGGACAAGCCGCCATGGACGGATCGGCGCGGTGGGCACAAGCCGAGACCTTGGCGCTGGCCTGTGGATAAACGCCTCGTTATGCGGGAAGCATCCACAGGCTTGTCCCGGCACGGGTTCCGTGGGAGGCTTGGGTGCTGGCCTGATCGGTGTCACGGACGTTGATCCCATGGTCAGATCGTCCGATGGGGCCGCAGCAGCCGGCCAGTTTTTATCCAGCCATCCAGCAGAGGACATGATCAGCATCGTCTTGCCGTTTTTCAGGAAGCTTGCCGATTTTCAGAAGGTGTTGCCGCTCAACCGCCGCTACCTTGCCCGACCGTGGGTCGAGGTGGTGGTCGCCATGGATGAGAACGCGTCCGAGTCAGGCGTGATCGAGCTGGCCAGGCAGTATCCGGACATCCGCTGGCAGATCCTCGTCAACGACCAGCCCCATGGATGGCAGCCACCGTGCAAGGCCATCAACGTCGGCGTCAGGCATGCGTCGCACGAGGTCGTGCTGATCTGCTCGCCCGAGTCGATGTTCGTCACCGATGTGCTGGCGCAGGCGCTTGGCACGGTCAGGGCGGAGCCTCGCGGGGTGGCGCTGGGGCGCGTCGGGTTCGGGACGTATGCGCAGCTGCGGGAACTCGGTGCGTCGGCCGCGTTCGATGCGCAGGCGCCGAATGCCCGCGATCCGTTCAAGCTCTACGGCTCGATCGCACTGGCGCGGCAGGAGCTGGAAAGCATTCAGGGCTACGACGAAAGCCTGCGTGGCTGGGGAGGTGACGACGACAACCTGCGTGTCCGCCTGGCGATGAACGGCGCCCGGCTGCTGGGTTGCCCGCAGATGCAGTTGCTGCACCTGTCGGACGAGCCGCGGGGGCCCGATCCGCACTTTGACGCGGCGGTCGACTTCCGGAAATGCTCGCCGTCCACGCCGGTGGCCAACCAGGGCAGGGACTGGGGACGGTCCTTTTCTCGACGGGCATGGCCGGTGGACGGCGCGCCAGGCGAAGCCGCTCCCGCGGCGGCATCATGGGAGGTCCCAGCGGCCGGCAACCCGGCATTCGCGGTGCCTTCGCGGCAGCGCTGCCCGGTTTGCGGCCGCTTCACCCAGCTTCAGCAAGCGTTGCCGATCTGTCTTCGCTGCGTGTCGCCAGCGAGTCAGAAGCCTGCGGATGCGCCGCGCCTGCTCTGCGTCATGCAGGTGTACAACGAGCAGCGCGACCTGCCGGGCTGCCTGGAGCATCTGCGCGAGCATGTCGATGGCTTCATCGTGCTGGACGATGGCTCGACGGACGACACCAAGCGGATCATCCGCCGCGAGCCCGCGCTGCTGGAGCTGATCGAAAACCCGGCCACCCATCCGCATGTCTGGAACGAGCGCGAGAACAAGCGCCGGCTGCTTGAAGCCGCGCGCCGTCACGGCGCACAGTGGGTGCTGGTGTGCGATGCCGATCAGCGCTTCGAGCGGCTGTTCGTCAACGGTCTGCGGGCGCTTGCCCAGGCGCTGGATTCGCTGGGTTTCTGGATGCTGAGCGTGTCGTGCCGGGAGTTGTGGGAGCGGCCCGACTGCTACCGGGTCGACGGTCCGTGGTGGGCCAAGAACGACGCCCGACTGCTGAAGCTGCCGCACGTGGTGGCGTTTGAACGCACGGCGCAACTGCACGGCTCCTGGGTCCCGGACGTGCTGCTGCAAGCCAGCCGGCAGCCGCGTCGCCATGCGATGCTCTACTACCACATGTACCACCTGAAGATGATCCATGACGCCGATCGCGTTCGGCGGCGTGACTTCTACAAGTCGCTGGATCCGGACAAGCGCTTTCAGGCACAGGGCTATGACTACCTGACCGAGGCGGGCGAGGAACTGGAGCTGGTGCCGATCACCGAGGATCGCGCGTACGACTACCGCACCCTGCCGGCCGAGCTGGCGGCCTTGCTCCAGGCGCCCCTGCCGGACGAGCGCGCCGTCACTTCTCGATGATCCACTGGATCACGCCCTTGGCGATGAAGCCCAGCATGCCGAAGGCCAGGGCCAGGAAGAGCACGAAGGTGCCGAACTTGCCGGCCTTGGACTCCCAGGCCAGCTGGCCGATGATGAACAGCATGTAGAGGATGAAGGCGCTGACGCCGAAGGTCAGGCCGAACCAGGCGATCTGCTCCTCGCTGAAGCCGAACATCAGGCGCCTCCTTCGGGCGGCAGGCGCTCGGGCAGGCTGTCGGCGTCGACCAGCGCGCGGTAGGCGTGCCAGCTGGCATGGCCCAGCCAGGGCAGCACAACGATCAGGCCCAGCAGTGCGGTGGCCATGCCCAGCAGCGTCAGGCCCATGATGAGCGCCGCCCACAGTGCCAGCGCGCCGGGGTTGCGCAGCACCGCCTGCCAGCTGGTCAGCACCGCCTGCAGCACGTCGACGCGGCGGTCCAGCAGCAGCGGCATGGCCACCACGCTGGAGGCGAACAGCGGCGCCGCCATCAGGCCGCCCAGCGTCAGCCACAGCTCGAACAGGTGGCC
>MKTG01000057.1:8206-18012 GCA_001897615.1 Burkholderiales bacterium 68-10 | reverse complement strand
AGCACCCAGCCGGTGCCCGCCAGTGCCAGCAACACGCCAAAGCGCACCAGGCTCCAGTAGCCGCCGTGGACGGCGTAGCGCGAGTACTGCCAGCGCGTCCAGGTCTTGCGCACGGTGGTCCAGTTGGCCGGCTCGCCGCGCTCCAGCGCGCGTGACAGCGCGTACAGCCCGGTGGCCAGCACCGGCGCCACCACCAGAAAGCCGGAAAACGCCCCCGACAGCAGCCAGAACTGCTGGCCGGCCAGCAGCACCAGCAGGGCGCCGAAGCCTGCCAGCGCCGCGCCATACAGCAGGCTGGGCAGGCCGACGCGCCACAGGTCGCGCCAGCCCAGGGCCAGCCAGTGCAGCGGCGCGCCAAGGTCCACCGCGCGCACGGCCGGCAAGGTCAGGGTGCCGCGCGCCGGGCGCGGCGGCAAGGGGGGTGGGAGGTGTTGGGTCACGGACCGCAGCTTAAGGCCAGTTTCGCGGGCTCGTCACAGCGGGAGCGCCAGTGAATATCAAAAAGTATAGCTGCTGGCGCTGGATGTGCGGGCGATAGACCTTGATTTGACGGTCAAACGGTCGCGCTCACCGAGCCCGAGTCCGGCCTGTGCATGCGCCGCTCCGTTGCAACAACGCCAGCAGGACCTGGGGCCGTGCTGGCGTCGGGCCGCGCGGGACGCGGCGGATGCGGTGCTGCCGATGTTCAGCGTGGGCCCGGCCCCATGCCGCGGCCCCAGCCGCGGTGCTCGCCGTGGCCACCGTGCCAGCCCTCGCCGCGACCGGCGCGCTGGGCGCGGCTGTCGAAGCTCTTCTGCTGCTCGGGGGTGAGCTGGGCGTAGAAGGCCTTGGTGGCGTCGCCGCGCTGCTTCATGCGGGCGTGGCGCTCGTCGGCGCGCTTTTGCATCAGGTCGATGCGCTCGGGCGTGCTGAGCCTGGCGAAGTCGGCCCGGCTGGCGGGGCCGCGCGCGTCGGGCGCGGGCGGCTGCATGGCGGCGCTGAACTGGTTCCAGGCGCCTTCCTGCGCCGGGCTGAGCTTGAGCTCGGCCTTGAGCTTGTCCAGGCGCTGGGCGTGGCGCTCGGTCATGCGCTGCTGCATGCGGGCCGGGTCCATGCGCTCGGCGCGGGCGGGCTGCGCCGGGGCGTCGCCGGCGGCGGGGGCCTGGGCCAGCGCCAGGGTGCTGGAGGCGGCCAGCAGGGTGGCCAGCAGGAGGTGTTTGCGATGCGGTTTCATGCGACGGTCCTTTCAGGAGCGGGACCCGCGGTGGCGGGTGCGGCCGAGCCGGGCGACATGCCACGGCGTTCCGGTTGGCAGGCAGTGTGCGCGGCGCATGTGTCGGGCGCTTGGCCCGCGCATGTCGGTTTGTAAAGTTGCGCGAAGGCTGGCCCGCGATGGCTCAGGCGGGTGCGCTGCCGGCGGCCAGCTCGTCCAGGATCGGGCAGTCGGGCCGCGCGTCGCCGTGGCAGTGGCACAGCAGATCGTCCAGCGTGCGGCGCATGTCCTGCAGGGCGACGATGCGCTGCTCCAGCTCGGCCAGGTGGCGCTGGGCGATGCGCTTGACGTCGGCGCTGGCGCGGCCGCGGTCGTGCCACAGGCTGACCAGCTCGGCGATCTCGGTCATCGAAAAGCCCAGCTCGCGCGCGCGGCGGATGAAGCGCAGCGTGTGCACGTCGGCCGCGCGGTACTGGCGGTAGCCGCTGTCGGTGCGCGCCACCTCGCCCAGCAGGCCGAGCGATTCGTAGTGGCGCACCATCTTGGCCGACACGCCCGAGGCGCGCGGCCTGGCCGATGTTGATCGGCCCGCCGTCGATCGCGGCCGTCATGGCGCCACTTCGTAGCCTTCCTCGCGGATGGCCGCGGCCAGCGCCTCGCGCGGCTGCGTGCCGCCGCTGACCTGGACCTTGTTCTGGCCGCGGTCGATCCGCACCTGGGCGCCGGGGTCGAGTTGCAGCAGCGCGCGCTTCACGCTGGCCTCGCAGTGGCCGCAGGTCATGCCGGTGACGGTGAAAGTCTGATCCATGAGGTGCTCCGTTGAAAAGCCTGGATGATGAACCTTCCCACGATGGCAATGTCAAGCATGCAGCATTACAGCGCTTGACATTGCCATGATGGAAAGGTTCAGACTGGCGCCATGAATACTTCCACCACCTGTACCTTGGACTTGGGCGTTGGCGGCATGACCTGCGCCAGCTGCGTGGCGCGCGTCGAAAAGGCGCTGAAAAAGGTGCCCGGCGTGGACAGCGCCGCCGTCAACCTGGCCACCGAGTCGGCGCGCGTGCAGTTTGCCGGCGACCCCGATGACCTGGGCCCGCGGCTGCGCCGCGCCGTGCGCGACGCCGGCTACGAGCCGCGCGCCGCCGAGGCCGCGCTGGCCGAGGGCGAAGGCGGGCCCTGGGCCGGTTTTGCGCCGGTGGGCATCGGCCTGCTGCTGTCGGCGCCGCTGGTGCTGCCGATGCTGGGCATGCCGTTGGGCTGGCACTGGATGCCGCCGGCCTGGGTGCAGTTCTTGCTGGCCACGCCGGTGCAGTTCTGGCTGGGGGCGCGCTTTTACCGCGCCGCCTGGCATGCGCTGAAGGCGCGCAGCGGCAACATGGAGCTGCTGGTGTCGATCGGCACCACGGCGGCCTGGCTGCTGTCGATGTGGCTGTGGCTGGGCAAGTCGCACCCGCCGGGGCATGAGCCGCACCTGTATTTCGAGGGCGCGGCGGTGGTCATCACCCTGGTGCGCCTGGGCAAGTGGCTGGAAGAGCGCGCCAAGCGCCAGACCACGGCCGCCATCCGCGCGCTGCACGCGCTGCGCCCCGAGGTGGCGCACCTGATCGACTGGGACGGCAGCGAAAAGGACATTCCGGTCGACGAGCTGCGCGCCGGCGACCGCCTGGTGGTGCGCCCCGGCGAGCGCGTGCCGGCCGACGGCCGCGTGGCCGAAGGCGCCACCCAGGTGGACGAATCCATGCTCACCGGCGAGCCGCTGCCGGTGGCCAAGGGCGCGGGCGACGCGCTGACCGGCGGCTCGATCAATGGCGACGGCCGGGTGGTGCTGCAGGTGACCGCGGCGGGGGCCGAAAGCGTGCTGGCCCACATCATCCGTCTGGTGCAGGACGCGCAGGCGGTCAAGGCGCCGGTGCAGCGGCTGGTGGACCAGGTGGCGGCGGTGTTCGTGCCGGTGGTGCTGCTGATCGCGCTGGCCACCCTGCTGGGCTGGTGGCTGCTGGGCGGCACCGGGCTGGAGGTGGCCATCATGCGCGCGGTGGCGGTGCTGGTCATCGCCTGCCCCTGCGCGCTGGGGCTGGCCACGCCGACGGCCATCATGGCCGGCACGGGCGTGGCGGCCAGGCACGGCATCCTGATCAAGGACGCCCAGGCGCTGGAAGTCGCCCACCGCGTGCGCACCGTGGCCTTCGACAAGACCGGCACGCTCACCGTTGGCCAGCCGCGCCTGCTGGCGCTGCTGCCGGCAGCGGGCGTCGACGAAGCCGCCGCGCTGCGAACCGCCGCCCGGCTGCAAAGCGGCAGCGAACACCCGCTGGCGCGCGCCGTGCTGGCGCTGGCTGGCGAGCGCGGCCTGTGGCCACCGGCCAACGGCGCGGACGGCGAGCTGGCCGACGTGCGCGCCGTGCCGGGCCGCGGCACCGAAGGCCGGGTGGACGGCCACCTGGCGCGCATCGGCAGCGCCCGCTGGATGGCCGAGCTGGGCGTGGATTTGCAGGCGTTCGAGGCGCTGGCGCAGTCGCAGCAAGCGCAAGGCGCTACGGTTTCGATACTGGCCACGCAGCCGGCCGACGCCCCTGCCGGCACGCCGCCGCAGGCCATGGCGCTGCTGGCCTTTGGCGACGAGCCCAAGCCCGGCGCCGCCGCCGCGCTGGCCGAGCTGCATGCGCGCGGCATTCGCGCCGTGATGATCTCGGGCGACAACCGCGGCGCCGCCGAAGCCATGGCGCGCCGCCTGGGCATGGATGTCGAGGGCGGCGAAGTGCTGGCCGAGGTGCTGCCGGGCGACAAGGCGCAGGCGGTGGCGCAGCTCAGACAGGCTGGGCAGCTCGTGGCGATGGTGGGCGACGGGGTGAACGATGCTCCCGCGCTGGCGGCGGCCGACGTCGGCATCGCCATGGGCAGCGGGACGGATGTGGCCATGCACGCGGCCGGCGTCACCCTGATGCGCGGCGACGTCGGCCTGGTGCCGGCGGCGCTGGACATCTCGCGGCGCACGGTGGCCAAGATCCGGCAGAACCTGTTCTGGGCCTTTTTCTACAACGCCGCCGGCATCCCGCTGGCGGCGTTGGGCCATCTGAACCCGGTGCTCGCCGGCGCGGCCATGGCGCTGAGCTCGGTCAGCGTGATGAGCAACGCCCTGCTGCTGCGCCGCTGGACGCCCCGCGTCATGAATCAAAACGGGCTTCAGCGCTGATTCAGCGTGCGCCAGCAGCTATGATTTTGATACTATCGAGCGCGCCTGCGGTGGCCGCGTCATCTTGACGCCGGTCACGTTCGGCCGCCGGCCGGGCCACTACACTAGTGCAGTGTTTCGCGCTGTCAGGCACTTATAGAAGCCATAAAAAGGTTTGCGGCAAGGCGCGGTTCGCAGCCAATGCTGGCGGCCTTGGCAAGAGGCGCAACGCCGCCGCGAGCCTTTTTCTGGCTTCCCGCAGGGCGACTCGCTATGAGTACCTGACAGCGCGAAACACTGCACTAGAGCCTACGCCCACCACAAGGAGACATCTGCCGTGAAGCACCGAAGCCTGGAAATCATCCGCGACGAGCATTCCTCGCTGGCGGCGATGCTGCAATCCATGCGCCTGATGGTCGACCGCGGGCCGCAGAACGACCCGAGGAACTTCTTCGACGTGCTGCGCGCCATGCTGTTCTACATCGACGAATTCCCCGAGCGCCTGCACCACCCGAAGGAAACCGAGCTGCTGTTTCCGCGCGTGGCCGCCGCCGCGCCCGAGGTCGGCATGGCCATCGCCCGGCTGGACCGCGACCACGAATACACCGAAAAGGCGGTGCGTGACATCCAGCACCTGCTGCTGGCCTGGGAGCTGCTGGGCGAGTCGCGCCGCCAGCGCTTCATCGACGCCTTCCACCGCTACGTCAACCTGTACCTGGAGCACATGCGCCTGGAGGAGCAGGAGGTGCTGCCGGCCGCCGAGAAGCACCTGAGCGAGGCCGACTGGCGCGAGCTGGACGCCGAGTTCGAGAAGAACTGCGACCCGCTGACCGGCAAGTACAAGCCCGACCCGGTGTACGAAAAGCTGTTCAGCCGCATCGTGCGCGACGCGCCGGCGCCGATCGGCCTGGGCGGTGGCTGACACACCGCGCTACGATACCTTTCGGCAGGGCCGCCCGCGGGTGGCCCTGTGCATTTGTGGGGTCATGGGCGGGTGGGTTTGAACTTGGGCCCGATCCGGGCCATAAACGCCCGGTGTCCGCCCCGGGCCAGTTTGTTGAATGGAGAGCCGTCATGAAATCCCGTGCCGCCGTGGCCTTTGCCGCGGGCCAGCCGCTTGAAATCGTCGAGATCGACGTCGCCCCGCCGAAAAAGGGAGAGGTGCTGATCCGCATCACCCACACCGGCGTCTGCCATACCGACGCCTTCACCCTGAGCGGTGATGACCCGGAAGGGGTGTTTCCGGCCGTGCTGGGACACGAAGGCGCGGGCATCGTCGTCGAGGTCGGCGAAGGCGTGACCAGCGTGCAGCCGGGCGATCACGTGATTCCGCTCTACACCGCCGAATGCGGCCAGTGCCTGTTCTGCCAGAGCGGCAAGACCAACCTGTGCACGGCCGTGCGCGCTACCCAGGGCAAGGGCCTGATGCCCGACGGCACCACGCGCTTCTCCTACAACGGCCAGCCCATTTACCACTACATGGGCTGCTCGACCTTCAGCGAATACACCGTGGTGGCCGAGGTGTCGCTGGCCAAGGTCCACCCGCAGGCCAACCCCGAGCAGGTGTGCCTGCTGGGCTGCGGCGTGACCACCGGCCTGGGCGCGGTCAAGAACACCGCCAAGGTGCAAGAGGGCGACACCGTGGCGGTGTTCGGCCTGGGCGGCATCGGCCTGGCCGTGGTGCAGGGCGCCAAACTCGCCAAGGCCGGGCGCATCATCGCCATCGACACCAACCCGGACAAGTTCGCGCTGGCGCACACCTTTGGCGCCACCGACTGCGTGAACCCGAAGGATCACGACAAGCCCATTCAGCAGGTGATCGTCGAGATGACCGGCTGGGGCGTGGATCACAGCTTCGAGTGCATCGGCAACGTGAACGTGATGCGCGCCGCGCTGGAGTGCGCGCACCGCGGCTGGGGCCAGTCGGTCATCATCGGCGTGGCCGGCGCGGGGCAGGAGATCAGCACCCGGCCGTTCCAGCTGGTGACCGGGCGCAAGTGGATGGGCACGGCCTTCGGCGGCGTCAAGGGGCGCAGCCAGCTGCCCGGCATGGTCGAGGACGCCATGGCCGGGCGCATCCAGCTGGCGCCCTTCGTCACCCACACCATGGGCCTGACCGACATCAACCGCGCGTTCGATCTGATGCACGCGGGCGAGTCGATCCGCTCGGTGGTGCATTACGCATGAGCGCGCCGGGCCGTCCCGCGAGCCTGGGTGTCGTCGCCGTCGCCGGCGCCACCGGGCTGGTCGGGCGCTGCCTGGTGCAGCAGCTGTGCGCCGACCCGGCGGTGACGACGGTGCACGCGCTGGCCCGACGCCCGCTGGACGTTGCCCATCCCAAGCTGGTCATGCACGTGGTCGATTTCACCGCCCTGCCCGCCTTGCCGGCCCTGGATGCGGTCTTCCTGGCCCTGGGCACCACCATCCAGATCGCCGGCAGCCAGGCGCGCTTTCGCGCCGTCGACTTCGACGCCAATCTGGCTGCGGCCCGCATGGCGCAAGCGGTCGGTGCCCGCCGCGCCGCGCTGGTCAGCGCCATGGGCGCCAACGCCCGCTCGCGGGTGTTCTACAGCCGCGTCAAGGGTGAGCTGGAAGAGGCACTGGCGGCACTCGGTCTTGACGCCCTGGTGATCGCCCGGCCCTCCATGCTGCGCGGCGACCGCGCCCAGCTGGGCCAGCCGGTGCGCGCCGGTGAGCTGCGCTGGGCGCGGCTGGACGCCTGGCTGCGCCCGCTGATCCCCGCCAACTACCGCGCCATCGACGCCGCCGACGTGGCCGCCGCGCTGCGCCGCCAGCTGCCCACGGCGCAGGGGCGCGTGGTGCTGCCCTCGGGGGCGATGCAAGGCGCCAGCCAGACGGTCTGACAAGAGGAGCATGAACATGGAACGCATCGAACAACACGCCAGCTTCGGCGGCCGGCAAGAGGTCTGGCGCCACGCCAGCCGCAGCACCGGCTGTGACATGCGCCTGGGCGTCTACCTGCCGCCGGCGGCGCTGCGGGGCGAGCGCTGCCCCGTGCTGTACTGGCTGTCCGGGCTGACCTGCACCGAGCAGAACTTCATCACCAAGGCCGGCGCGCAGCAGCACGCCGCCGCGCACGGCCTGATCGTGGTGGCGCCCGACACCAGCCCGCGCGGCGAGGGCGTGGCCGACGACCCGGCCTACGACCTGGGCCAGGGCGCGGGCTTCTACGTCAACGCGACGCAGCAGCCGTGGGCGCCGCACTTTCGCATGGAAGACTACGTGGCGCAGGAGCTGCCAGCGCTGATCGAGCAGCACTTTCCGGCCACCGATGCGCGCGGCCTGTTCGGCCACAGCATGGGCGGCCACGGCGCGCTGACCCTGGCGCTGCGCCACCCCGGGCGCTGGCGCAGCGTCAGCGCCTTCAGCCCCATCGTCGCGCCCAGCCAGGTGCCCTGGGGCCAGAAGGCGCTGGCCGCCTACCTGGGCGAGGACCCCGCGGCCTGGCGGGCGCACGACGCCGTGGCCCTGATCGCCGGCGCCCGCGAACGCCTGCCGCTGCTCATCGACCAGGGCGAGGCCGACGAATTCCTGCCGCAACTGCGGCCCGAACTGCTGCGCGCCGCCTGCGACGCCGCTGGCCACCCGCTGACGCTGCGCCTGCACCCCGGCTACGACCACAGCTACTACTTCATCGCCAGCTTCATGGCCGAGCACGTGGCGCACCACGCCCGGGCGCTGCGCGGCTGATCCCCATGCGCGGTGCGGCCTTGGCGCGCATCGCGCCCCGGGGCGGCACCGTGCGCCGAAAATCGGCGCGCCGATCCCGGCGTTTCACACCCCATCCCACGGAGGACCCGACCCATGGCCGATACCTGGCTGACCACCCTCATCACCGACACCCCGCAGCAGGGTTTTGAACTGGCGATCACGCTCAGCCGCAAGGGCGTGCGCTACACCCAGCCCGATCCCGAGGTACTGCACAAGCTGCGCCCGGTGTATTCGAACGACGCACACGAGCTGACCGCCGCCTCGCAGGTGATCGCCCTCAACTTCCAGACCGTCGCCGCCGCCAACAACTACTGGCGCAAGTGAGCGCCGCCGCGCCGGCCGGGGATGCCCGAACGCCGGCGCGAACCGACGGGCGCGGCGCACCCCGGATGAACACCGCCTGCCCAAACGCCCGGCAAGTCACGAATCGGGCGTTGTAAGCGCGCTACCGTGCGCCGGAGCCGACCCGCGCGGGGCGGCCGATCCTTAGAATGCCGCGCTGCACGACATCGCGCGATCGCCGCGCGACGGTCACCGTGCATCGGCATGCCCCCACTTCGCACCTCTGTCGCCGGCTGGAGTCGCGCGCCGTTCGTCAGGCGAGCGGTCGCCGCGCCTTTGCTCGCGCTGCTCGCGGCCGGGGCGCAGGCGCAGGGCGCGCCGGCGTCCGCCATCCAGGATCTGTCGCGCGCGCAGGTCGAGGCGCTCCGGCGCCAGGCCGAGGCGCCGGAATCGGCCGACGCCTACCAGGACCGCTACATGGCCGAGGGCGATCTGGCCGCCAGTGCCGCCGAAGCCCAGGCCGCCGAGGCCGCCCAGCCCGAGGGCCTGCGGGCCTGGATGCTGGAAGGGCGCGTGGGCGGCACGCGGGCCAGCGCCACCGGCGTGGGTGGGCGCCAGATGCTGGAGCGCGGCGTGCTGGCCGAGTACCGGCAGCAGACGCTCAATCACGGCGAGTGGTTGCTGCACGGCGAAGGGCGACTGGCCACGGGCGACACCGGCGGCGGTCTGGGCGGCCTGGGCTGGTGGGGTGCCGCGCCGCATGCCAGCGGCGGACGCTTCACCCTGACCAACCTGGCCTTGCCCCTGGGCGCCGGCTGGCTGGCCGACACCCGCGTGGGCGACGCCTACAGCGAGATCACCAGCGGCCTGGCGCGCCAGCAGCGCCTGTTCCTGAGCGTCAGCACGGTGCGCGGCGTCAACACCCGGCTGTACAGCCGCGACACCGAATGGCGCGCCGGCTGGGGCGTGCGCGGCTACCTGGCGGGCGGCCCGTACCCGGGTTTCGAGGCCAGCCAGGGCCAGGTCGGCTGGCTGGGCGCGACCCGGCGGCTCGACGACCGCTGGCTGGTGGCCGGCCAGCTGGGGCTGGCGCGCGACATTCCCGACCGCGATATCGGCTGGGGCGGGCCGGGCCCGTTGGGGGGCTTGCGCCAGGACGTGAGCAGCTGGGCCCTGGCCGTGGGTCAGGGCTGGAGCCGCGGCCTGCTGGGCGACGAGCGTATCCACTGGCGCGCCAACCTGCTGGGCAGCCAGGCGCGTGGCGCGCGCGGCAGCACCGACGCCCAGGGCCTGCACCTCGAAGCCGAGCGGCGCTGGGGCCGCTATGTGCACGCGGCCGGGCTGCACCTGGCGCGCCCCCGGCTGTACTTTGGCGACCAGCGGCTGTTCGGCGGCGATCAGGGCTTGTTCTGGCGCGTCGACTAC
>MKTG01000057.1:1258-8192 GCA_001897615.1 Burkholderiales bacterium 68-10 | reverse complement strand
CCGACCTCGTGGGCGCGCTGCCCGCCAACCGCCGTGCCAGCCTGTCGGCCAACCTGCAATACCAGTTCAGCCGCGATACCTCGCTGGGCGGCAGCCTGTCCCTGACCCGGACCCACTACGACGCCACCCTGCCCGGCTTCGCCGCCAGCCGCCACCGCGGCCTTTATGCCTATGCCTACGCGCAGTCGCGCTGGTTCGACTGGCCGCGCTCGCGCCTGAGCCTGACCGTGCGCCACCACCAGCAGATCGTGCTGGACAGCGCCACCGCCACCGGGCAGGAGCTGCAGTGGGAGCAGGACTGGATCACCGGCCGCTACGAGACCCAGCGGCCCGAGTTCACCACCACGCTGGGCTACGCCTGGGACCGCAGCAGCGGCATCCAGCGGCGCTACCCCACGGCGGGCGTGCAGTTCCGCCACTGGTTCGACGCCCGCGGCTTCGTGATGGGCAATCTGCGCTACACCTCGATGCAGGGTGGGCTGGCCACCACCCGCGGGCTGGCCGGCAGCGTGAGCGCCGAGTACGAGCTGGCGCCCGGCTGGCGTGCCGGCCTGCTGGTCAGCCTGAACCAGGCGCGCAGCGCCAACCTGCCGGCGGGCTGGATCGGCCCCACCGTGTTCCGCTCACAGGAACGTTCAGCCTACGTGTTCCTGCGCTGGGAAGGGCAGGCCGGCCGGCCGCACGCCGTCATCGGTCGGGCCGAGGCGCCCGGCAGCGGCCGCATCATCGGCCAGGTGTTCTTCGACGCCAACGGCGACGGCGAGCGCCAGGTCGACGAAGCCGGCGTGCCGCAGGTGGAGGTGGTGCTGGACGGGCGCTACCGCACCCGCACCGACGGCGAGGGACGCTTCGAGTTCCCCATGGTCGCCGTGGGGCGCCAGCAACTGTCGCTGACGCTCGACACCGTGCCCCTGCCCTGGGCGCCGCGCGCCGAGGCGGGGGTGAGCGTGCAGGTGCCCCTGCGCGGGGTGGCGATGGTGGAACTTCCGGTGGCGCGGGTGCAACCGTGACCCATCGCCGATGCAAAAAGTGTGGCGGAATTCACCCAATCCGCAGGCACGCGCAAAAATTCTCGAGAATTTCTATTGGTAATGAAATCGTCTTATCCGAAAATTCATGCCGCTCCACATTTTGTGGCGAAAGGAAAGACATCATGAAGCTGCATCATTCCCTGTCGCAGGCGGCCGTCGCCGCCGCCCTGGCCCTGGCTTCGGGCGCCGCCCTGGCGGAAAGCCAGTATGGCTATGCATCCAGTGGCACCGGCACGGTCACGGCCACGGCGCGCGTGAACCTGTCGGTCACGGTACCCAAGCTGATCCTGTTGCGCGTGGGCAGCGCCAACACCACGCTCGACACCCTGTCCTGGACCGCCGCGCTGACCATCCCGGCGGTACCGACCACGCCGGCGAACGGAAACGACCAGTTCGTGAACTGGGACGGCGCGGCGCCTGGTGCCGGCAGCGTCACCAACCCGGGGGCAGTTTCGGTCTGGGCCTGGACCAACAGCAGCGGTGGTGGCAGCCTGAACTACGCAGCGACGGCGTTTGCGGCCAACGGTCCGGTGTTGGGCGACATCGCCGTCGCCTCCGGCGCAGGCCTGGCACACCCGGGCACGGCGCTGGCTGCCAGCGGAACCGCAGTCACCTTCGCGCGCAACGCCGTGCAGACCGGCAGCTGGACCTATTCGCTGGGTGGCACTCCGGCCAACTGGGCGGCCGGCGCCTACACGTCGACCGTGACCTACACCGCCACCAGCATCTGATCGCGGCCGCCGAACGTCGCCTGAGCATGCGGGCTCGCCCATGCCTTCGGTCAGGCCGGCCCGGCTGGGCAGTGGCGATGCTGGCCGGCGGGCTGGTCCTGACGGCGGCGCCGGCCGGCGGCGTGATCACCACGGTCACCAACAACACCGGCTCCAGCAACTACCAACTCGCACTGCGTGTGGGTTCGCCGGCGGGCGTCGACACGGTCGGTTTCAGTGTGACGGGCAACAACGTCGCACTCAATCCGCAACCCGTGGTCGGCGTGCCGGCGATCGATATCTGGGTGCTGCCGCTGCGCCCGGCGGGCAACATCACCACGGCGCGCCCGGTCGCCCTGACGGTGGATTCGTCCACCCCGCTGCAATGCCAGACCCCGGCCAGCTGCGGCACGACCACCATCCCGTTCAGCAAGATCAGCTGGCAGGTCAGCAACAGCAGTGGAGCGGGCGCGGGAGACATCACCAACAGCACGTTCACCGGTGGCGGCGGCCAGCAGATCGCGGCGTTTGACGCGAACACCACGTACTGCACCGCGTGGAACATCTTCGGGATCTGCCTGTTCGGCAGTTGGGTCTACCAAACCGATCAGCTGAGTGCGACACGCCTGACCTTCAGCTACGCCAACGACGTCATCTACCCTGCTGGCACCTACCAGGGTACCGTGCGCTTCACCGCCACCCTGCAATGAATACCCGACCCTGGGCCACGGGCCTGCTGCTGCTGGCCCTGGGCCTGCCGGCGGCGTGGGCGCAGACCGCGCGGCTGGACGATTCCACCTCGCCGCGCGCCATGGTGCAGGCCGATCTGGCCCATGCGCAGCCGCTGGATGCGTACCTGCTGCGCATGCCCATGGGGCGCGTGACCTACCGGCTGGCCACCGCGCCCTACCAGGGGCGGCGCGCGCGCATCTACTATGTGGTGCCGATGCACGTCCAGGGCCTGCGCTCGCCGGCCGATCTGCGCGTCGAATGGCGCACGGGCGGCCTGTTCGCGCCGGGCAGCGCGCGGCCCGGCATGCGGGTGCCGGTGTGGACCGGGGCGGTGACCGGGCCGTGGATGAACGAAAGCCTGGACCTGGACTTCATCGTCGACGCGCGCGGCCTGCAGGGCGCGCGCGCCGCGCCGCTGAGTTTTGAATCGTATTTCGAGATCGAGGTGTTGCCTTGAAACCCCTGTATGCCTGGCTGGCCCTGGCCGCCGCGCTGCTGGCCGCGCCCGTGGTGGCGGCGCCGTTCGAGATTGCCGTCAACCCGTCGCGCTTCGAAGTCTCGGGCAAGAGCGGCGAGCGCATCGGCCAGTCGCTGGAGATCCACAACCTGGGCGCGCAGAACATCGAGCTGGCGCTGCGCACGCTGGACTGGGAGTTCGACGAGGCGGGCCGCCTGAGCTTTCACGATGCCCTGCAACCGGGCAGCTGCCGCCCCTGGGTGGTGCTGGAGCGCCCGCGCCTGGCGGTGCCGGGACGCGGCAAGCGCAGTTTTCGCTTCCAGGTGCAGGTGCCGGCCGATGCCGCGCGGGGCGAATGCCGCTTCATGATCGCCGTGGAGGGCGTGGAGCCGGCGCAGCAGGCCATGATCCAGGGCAGCGGCGGCGCCAGCCTCAGCCTGCCGGTGACCGGGCGCATTGCCGTGGCGGTGTACCTGCAGTTGAACGGGGCCGAGCCCAAACTGGAGCTGACCCAGGTCGGCGTGCGCCAGATCAACGGCCAGCGCCAGCCCTTCGTGACGGTGCGCAACACGGGTGACGCCCACGGTCGCCTGGGTGGCACGCTGGACGCGACCGACGCCCAGGGCGCGGCGCTGAGCCTGGACGTCGAAGGTGCGCCGGTGATGGCCGGGCAGACGCGCGCGCTGGCCCTGCAGCCGCGCGGCGTGAATGGCGAGGCGGTCAAGAGCGTGCCTTTCCCGCTCAAGCTCAAGGGCCTGCTGGACTGGGACAAGGGCGGCTTCCGCGTCGACACGGAGTTGAAGTGAGGCCTTGCCCGGTGTCGCCCGCCGCCGCGCGCCCGTCGGGGCGCTGGCTCTTGCTGGCGAGCCTGGGCGTGGTGCTGGCGCAGGGGCCGGCGCCGCTGGCGCGGGCGGCCAGCCAGACGGTGACCGGGCCGCTGAACCTGAGCGCCGCCGTCGACTTGCGGTTTTCCATCGCCATCGACAAGTTCATGTTCCTGCGCATCGGCGATGGCGCCTGGCCGACCCCGGGCGGCACGGTGAGCACGGCCAGCTTCGTCGTCAACCCCAGCATCCCGGCCGCGCCGACCACGCCGACCAACGGCAGCAACCAGGCGGTGAACTGGAGCGGCGCCGTGCCGGCGTTCAGCGTCACGGCCAGTGGCAACGTGCTGCCGGTCGAGGTGCGCAGCAACGCCGGGCAGGTGCGGCTGTACGCCACGGTGACCACGCCGCTGTCCAACGGCGCCCAGACCATTCCGATGTCGCACCTCACCGTCAGCAGCGACCAGGCCACGCTGCCGGCGCCGGTGCTGCCGGCCACGGGCACCGGCACGTCCGTCAACGTGACCGGCGGCGGCACCGGCGCGATCAACAGCCTGGTGACGTTGCGCAGCGCCAACTGGACCTTCGCGCTGCCGGCCAGCAATGCGGCCACTTACGCGGCAGGCCAGTACAGCGGGCAGCTGACCTTCACCGCCAGCGCACCCTGAGGGGTGCGGCCGTTCAGTCGGCCAGCGCCGGGTAGTCGATGTAGCCCTGGGCACCGCCGCCGTACAGGGTGGCGCGGTCCAGCCCCTGGTAGGGCCCGCCGCGGCGGATGCGCTCGGCCAGGTCGGGCATGCTGATGAAGGCCTTGCCGAAGGACACCAGGTCGGCGTGGCCGCTGGCCAGGGCGGCCTCGGCCGTCCGCGGGTCGTAGCCGTTGTTGACCATCCAGGCGCCACGCCCGCCGGCGGCGCGGTAGGCGGTTTTCATGGCGGCGTAGTCGAAGGGTCGGCCCTCGACCTCGCGCGGGCCGCCGGTGGCGCCTTCAATCACGTGGATGTACGCCAGGCCCAGCGGCGCCAGCTGGCGCATCAGGTGGGCGAACAGCGGCTGCGGGTCGGAGTCGACGATGTCGTTGGCCGGTGTGACGGGCGACAGGCGGATGCCGACGCGGTCGGCGCCGACGGCATCGCAGACGGCGCGGGCGACTTCCAGCATCAGGCGGGCACGGTGGGCGATGCGGCCACCGTAGTCGTCGGTGCGGTGGTTGGCGCCGCTCTTGAGGAACTGGTCCAGCAGGTAGCCGTTGGCGCCGTGGATTTCCACGCCGTCGAAGCCGGCCGATTGCACGGCATGGCGCGCGGCGGCGGCGTAGTCGTGCACGATGCCGGGCAGCTCGTGGCGGTGCAGCGCGCGCGGCATGCTGGTGGGGGCGAAGTGGCCATGGCCCTGGGCGTCGAAGACGTAGGTCTTGGCGTTGGCGCGCAGGGCCGAGGGCGCCACCGGGTCGGCGTGGCCGGGTTGCAGCACATGGTGCGAGACGCGGCCGACGTGCCACAGCTGGCACACGATGCGCCCGCCGACGGCGTGCACGGCGCGCGTCACCGGCTTCCAGCCGTCGATCTGCTCGCTGCCGTACAGGCCGGGCACGTCGGCGTAGCCCTGGCCCTGCGGGCTGATGGCCGTGCCTTCGCTGACGATCAGCCCGGCGCCGGTGAACGGGTCGGCGCGCTGCGCGTAGTACTGGGCCATCATCGCGTTGGGCACGCCAGCGGGCGCGCGGTTGCGCGTGAGCGGCGCCATGACCAGGCGGCTGGCGACGTCGATGGCGCCGACGCGGGTGGCGGTGAACAGGGTCTGGGCCATGGCGGGTCTCTGGCGGAAGAATGAAGACAGGGTCAGACGGCATTGTGCGACAGGGGCGAGGCGCTGGTGGCACCGCCTGTCGCCGGCGCGCCGGGGGAGGCGGTCGGGGCACCGCACAATTGGCGCATGACGCCGCCTGACCTGCCCCTGTCCCGCTTGCTGTGGCTGGCGCTGGCCCTGTCGCTGGGCGCGGCGGTGTCGCTGGGCATCACGCGCTTTGCCTACGCGCTGCTGCTGCCGGTGATGCGCGAGGACCTGGGCTGGAGCTACACCCTGGCCGGCGCCATGAACACCGCCAACGCGCTGGGCTACCTGCTGGGCGCGCTGGCCACGCCCTGGCTGATGCGGCGCTGGAGCGCGCCCGCGGTGCTGCTGGCCGGCAGCGTGCTGGCCAGCGGCTTCATGGCGGCGTCGGGCTTTTTCATCGACGCCGGGCCGCTGCTGCTGCAACGCCTGCTGGCCGGGGCGGCCAGCGCGCTGGTGTTCGTGGCCGGCGGGCTGATGGCGGCGCGGCTGGGCGCGCAGTCGCCGCGCCGCGCCGGGCTGCTGCTGGGGCTGTACTACGGCGGCACGGGCTGGGGCATCGCGGCGTCGGCGCTGGGCGTGCCGTGGGTGCTGCGGGCGGCGCAGGGCGTGGCGCACGGCTGGGCCTGGGCCTGGTGGGGGCTGGCGCTGCTGTGTCTGGCGGCCACGGCGGTGCTCTGGTGGCCGGCCAATTCGCTACGAAAACAGGAGCTGCTGGCGCACGGTGCAAGCCCGCCAAAGACCGATTCACCTGGAAACCTGCCGTGGCGGGCGATGGCGCTGGCGCTGGGCGGCTACACGCTGTTCGGCGTCGGCTACATCGGCTACATGACCTTCGTCATCGCGCTGCTGCGCGAGCAGGGCGTGGCGGCGGGCGCCATCACCGCCTTCTACACGCTGCTGGGGCTGGCGGTGGTGGGGTCGGCGCGCATCTGGGCCGACCTGCTGGACCGCGCCCGGGGCGGCGGTGCGCTGGCGCTGTTGAACGCGCTGCTGGGCGTGGCCACGGTGCTGCCGGCGCTGACCGGCGCCTGGCCGGTGGTGCTGGCGTCGGGGCTGCTGTTCGGGGCGGTGTTTTTGTCGCTGGTGGCGTCGACCACGGCCTTCGTGCGCCACAACCTGCCGCCGGCGCAGTGGGCGGCCGGCATCAGCGCCTTCACCATCGTGTTTGCCTTCGGGCAGATCGTCGGCCCCACCGTGGTGGGCTGGATCGCCGACGGGCCGGGCGGCCTGGCGCAGGGCCTGCGCTACTCGGCCGGCGCGCTGTGGCTGGGCGCGCTGCTGGCCTGGCGCCAGCGGTCGTTGGGGGAGAGGTTGAGCGTTGGGCGTTGAGCGTTCAGCGTGAAT
>MKTG01000057.1:0-1220 GCA_001897615.1 Burkholderiales bacterium 68-10 | reverse complement strand
CTCAACGCTCACCGCTCAACGCTCAACGCTCAACGCTCAACGCTCAACGCTCAACGCTCAGCGCTCAACGCTCAACGCTCAACGCTCAGATCAGCCCTTCGGCCTTCATCGCCGCCTGCACCGCCGGGCGGGCGGCGACGCGCTCGCGCCAGGCGAGGAGATTCGGGTAGGGTGACAGGTCGATCGCCATCGGCTTGGCCCAGTTGGTGACGGTGAACAGGTAGCCGTCGGCGACGGTGAAGTCGGTGCCCATCAGGTACGTCTTGCCGGCCAGCTCGCCGTCGACGAATTTCAGGCGATCCAGCAGGCGGTCGACGGAGATTTTCTTGGCCTCGTCGGGCATGGCGGGGTTGAACAGCGGCGAAAAGCCCTTGTGCAGCTCGGTGGCGATGAAGTGCATCCACATCTGCAGCTGGTAGCGCGCCATGCTGCCGCAGGCGGGAATCAGCTTCTTGGCCGGCGCCTGGTCGGCCACGTACTGGCAGACGATGGCGCATTCGCGCAGGGCCTGGCCGTCGTCCAGCACCAGGTAGGGCACGTAGCCCAGCGGGTTGACCTGGCGGTAGTCCGAGCCGTCGGGCAGCAGCTTGGTCTTGGTGGGGGCCGAGATGGCTTCGTACTTGAGGCCGGCTTCTTCGAGCGCGATGTGGGCGGCCAGCGAGCAGGCGCCGGCGGAGTAGTAGAGCTTCATGCAGGTCTCCTGGGGGTGGTGGGGTGAAGGGAGGTGTCGTGCCCGGACCGGGCCTGGGCAGGGCGTGGCAGCTTAGCAAGCGCCAGGCAACCCTGCGGTGGCTACGGGTTCAGCCGTCGCTGGCGGTGGCGCGCTCCAGCGCGCCCAGGTAGCGCAGGGCGTGGGCGCCGCCGTCCTCCGGCGGGCCGCACATCTCGGGCGAGGGCCGCAGGCTGGCGCAGACGGCGGGGCGCTCGGGGCGCCCGAACAGGCGGCAGCGGCCTTGCGCGTCCAGTTGCACGCAGGGCACGCCGGCCGGCTTGCCCTGCGGCATGCCGGGGATGGGCGAGCTGATCGAGGGCGCGATGCAGCAGGCGGCGCAGCCGGGACGGCAATCCATGTCGCTATTAAAACAGAAGCTGTTTGCGCATGACAGTCAAGCGCTAGAGGCTAATTTCAGGCTCTTCTCGCGAATGATGGTGATGGCCTGCGAGACAAGGCTTTGAATGGTCGCTTATTGGAAACCGCCAACCTCCGAACGCAGAGGACG
>MKTG01000056.1:15806-16138 GCA_001897615.1 Burkholderiales bacterium 68-10 | reverse complement strand
CTCAACTCGTGCCCGAATCGCGGCCTGTGACAGCGGCGACGAAGCACTGTTTGCAACAACAAAACGGCCCGACGCGGGCCGTTTGTCTTCTTCAAAGTCAGACTGGAAATACGCTGGGCCGACTAACGTTCCTCATACCTCCCAGGATGCCTTGCCACCTCCAGTGACAAAGCGTCCAAGAAGGTCCTCCCCTCAGACTTGTATTGCTCAACCTCGTCTTCAGACAAGGCAAACGTAACTTCATACATAGCGATTCCGCCGCATAAAACTCCAAGATGCAGCGCCCCGTCATCCGCCTCAAAGAGGCGGTACATCCTTTCTTGATCAACAAT
>MKTG01000056.1:10656-15571 GCA_001897615.1 Burkholderiales bacterium 68-10 | reverse complement strand
CTCAAACAAAATCTTATCCATTGTCGCGCGCGTCGTGATGAATTGACCCGTCGGATCGCCAATCAAAGCCTTACCCTCGTTGAATCGCTCCCATGCACTCTTCGGTATGAGGAACGAACCTCCATCCCTGAATGATTCAACATGAAGGCGAACACCCACACGTGAGTCGGCTAACCATGGGCTAGTTGCAGCGTTACCAAGTCCTTCAAATGAAGAAGATGGAGCCCCCGGAATCTTGTTTGCAACCTCAAGTCGCCCGGCCCCAACAGATCGCCCCAGGGCCGATGGGCCAACAAACATCGTTGTAATGCCAAGGATATCGCCAATCGCCTCCTCGCGCTGAGAATTGCTGACACGCTGGCCTGTAATTGGGTTTATCAGCTGCCCTGAAACCGTGCCATTGTCATACGTCGGCCCAAAGAAAGCGAGCGCGGCCCCGACGCGTTCATCCAAAGCCGCCATGTTCTGCCGTGCCTTGAGTTCGCGCTCGCCGCGAGCGCGCGCCAAGGTCCAAGTGTCGTCTGCAGCTTGCATCTGTGGCAATGGCTGCCGCGTCACCGGATCAAGACGCGGATCGTTCGCCAACGACATGGCCGGCATTCGACCAATGCCATATCGCTCCTCCACCGATTTCATGTAGGAAGGCCGGTTTCGGTTTAGCGCATCGGCCCGATCCGCGATGAAGCCGCTGTAATCAAAAGACGCGCCAGTAAAGCCTGCCGGCGCTGCCGATGTTGCTCGTGCCCGAGCTGCCATCTCGGCGGCCACCCTTGCACGCGCTGCAGATTCCCACCTGGCATAGTCGACGTCCAGTTGCGTCTGGAACCGTGTTGTGGCATCCAGCAAATTCCTGTCCGTTGCTGCACCCAGCATGCGATCCAGATGGGATTGCGCCACACCATCGGTCGCGATTTCCATCTGTTCGGACAGCCGGTTGTTTACACCACGCATGTCCGTGCTGATCCGGCCCTTCATCTCGAGTTCGCGTTCTTGGGCAGCCGAGTTGGCGATTGAGCTGCCCAGCGCATTGCCAAACGCATCGGCCACCACGGTCATGTAGTCGCCCTGCCGCAGCGTCTGCCCGAACGAAGAGCGCACGCCGGCACTGACCATGCCACCGGTCATGCCGGAGGCGAAGTCGTACCCGAACTTGTCCTGGATGCGCATCTTGTCTACCAGTCCCGGTGTCACCTTGGCCGACACCAGACTGCCCACCGCACTGGCAGCGATGCTGCGCCAGCTGAAACCCGCATCCGTCCCCATCAGCTTCTGGCCCGCGTAGTTGCCCCCCGCGTTGGCAAGTGCCAACGCTGTTGCCTGGCCATAGCTGTTTGAACCAAGCGCCTCAGCGATGCTCCCAAAGCGACCTGCCAGTCCACCGGTGATCGCACCGGTAGCAGCGCCTGCCGCGACATTTGCCCAACTGAAACTCGTGACTCCCATCGCGCTGCCAACAGCATTGCTGGCCAATGAGGCCGCCGCGCCGACGGTTGCGCCGGTAGCCATGCCCGCCGCAATGGTCGATGAAAAGACACTGGAAAAGTACTGCGTTGCTTGCCCATAGGTGACCACCGAAACCACCACGGCCACCACCACCATGATGACCATGCCCAGCTTGCCGCAGCCGCTGTCGCTCGGCGGCTGGATGTACGGCAGGCTCGGTGTGCTCGGCCCGCTGATCTCGCCCGGGTTGTACGGCTTGAACGTGCCGGCGTCGTTGCTGCTGGTCTTCACCTCCGGCACCGTCAGACTGCTGCCGGCCACCAGCGGGCCATCGCCGCTGTCGCCATCCAGCGCGTTGGCCGCGGCGATCACGTACCACAGGCTCTCGTTGCCATACACACGCTGCGCCAGGCTGCGCAGCGTGTCCCCGGACTGCACCGTCACCTGCGTGCGCCCGCTGTCGCTGTTGCTGAACGCCGTCAGGTGGCTGCGCACATCCAGCCTGCCCCACTCGTTCAGGGTGGCCACCTGCTGGCCGCCGGCGTGCACGAAATGGTGGTTGGCCAGCGCCACCGCCGTGGCCGAGCCGGTCTGCTGGAACACATTGGCGCTGGTCACCGTGCCATCGCGGCGGCTCACGATCATGCCATTGCCATCCAGGGCGAACGTACGCACCCGGTCGTCGAGCGTGGCGCCAACCGTCTTCTCGCGCATCTCGATCTGGCGACCCGCCGTGTCGTAGGTCAGCGTCGTGGTCGTGGTCTTGTAGTTGCTGTTGCTGCTGCTGCCGGTGACCGACTGCTCGCGGTAGCTGTCCCAGCCGGCGTAGGCATACGTGTAGGTGTGCGTATAGCCCTTGCCGGTGTAGGTGTAGCCCTTCACACGCCCGGCTTCGTCGTAGCCGTTGTTGCCACCGCTGTAGCTGATCCAGGTGGACTCGCTCAGAACCGCAAGGTCGTCGTACTGGTTGCTGCCCGGGTCCAGGCCCATGGCCTCCACCCACGCCGGAAAGGTCCACTGCGCGTTGGAACCATAAGGCGCCCGCGAGATCTCAGCGCTCGGGCGCTCCTTGAACTCCTTGCCCACCACCCGGCCGTCGGCGTCGTAGCTGGTCAGCTCCGCCGACACCAGCATGCCACTCACGTCGGTGGTCATCGGGGTGCGCTCCCAGTCCACCCAATGGTAGATAGTGCCCGGAGAGAAATACTTCAGCTGCTGGGTCATGCGCCCGGCGTCGTCGTAGGTACGCCGCTCGATGACACGGGCCGTGGAAGTCTGGTCCAGGTTGGTCTCGCTCCAGGTCAGCAGCAGCTCGCCACGCAGCGACCAGGTCTGCTGGATGATCGTGGCCCGCCAACCACCGGCGCCATTGGAACGCCACTGGGTCTGGGCCACGACATTGCCGGCTGCGTCGTAGGACACCCCATAGGACGAGTAGTTGAAGTTCTTGGCGGCAACCACCTGTCCATTTTCCAGAACGCCGTTGTTGACCACCACCCGGTTCAGCTTGTCGTAGGCGTACCAGGACTCCTGGATGTTGGGTGCAGCCGCCGCCAGGGTGGTGATGCCGGCGGATCCGGTACTGGCGACTTCCGGCGTAGACTCGCTTTCCGTCGCTTGGATCTCGTCGGCAACGAACGCCTGTAGTGGCATGCGCAGCGGGTCCGTGGGATTCCAGGGATCGTATTCATCATGCTCAGATGTGACCGCAAAGGTCATGTCCACGTATGCGCCGCTGGGATCCGTGGCACGAAGTATGATGATGTGGCGGAAATAGGGCCGCGTGTCACCATTCACACCATAGAACCGGTGACCATTCTGATCGAAGGAATAATCCAGCCAATAGGGCTTCTGAACGATCGAATATGTAAGTGGATTGTTATCCGGATCAACAAACGTATTCGCCGGAAGGGTAAACCCCTCCGGATAGACCACCCAGCGATTGGTCGAGAAGAAGTGATAGGCCGTGGCAGGCGCCTGTACATTGATGACCGGAGCCCGGTTCGGTACGGCCATTGAGCTGACCGTCACGGTAAAACTCCGGGACACACTTCCGCCACGACCATCATTAGCGGTGACCGTGACGGTATAGGCACCTGCGGTGGTCGGGGTGCCGCTCAGGACAAGATTTGTGGTACTGAACGACAAGCCGGGAGGTATACCGGTTGCGCTGTAGGTGAGATTGTCGTAGTCCGCATCGGAGAAGGCCGGTATGCCATAGCTGAAAGCGGTGCCCACCGTGGCGGTTTGATTGGGAACGGCTGGTGCTGTGGGGGCGGTGTTGGCCTGCACGGTCAGAACGAAGCTGGTGCTTCCCGTCCCGCCCTTGCCGTCGTTGGCGGTAATCGTGATGGTGTAGGTGCCCGCTACGGCAACCGAGCCACTCAGGGTTCGAGTGGCCGCATTGAAGGACACGCCAGCGGGGAGGTTGCTGACCGAATAGGTCAACGCATCACCGTTGGGGTCGCTGAAAGCCGGTACCACGTACCCCCAGGGCGCACCGGACTTGACCGTCAAGCCCAACTGGGCCGACATGACCGGCGGCAGATTGCTCTTCACGCTGAAGATGCCCTCTGCAGCCCCACCACTGCCATCGCTGGCAGTTATCTTCACGCGGTAGACCTGAAGCAGCTCAGGAGTTCCTCCCAGCACCGGGTGCACCGGTGCATAGAAGATCGGTGGAACACCGCTGATGGTGCCCGTGGTCGAATTGATGCTGAAATCACTGCCCATGGTGAACCAGGAAGGTTCGATCCAGCGCACCATCCAGGCTGCGTCCCGGGCATCCCAGTAGATCTCGTTGTAGCCTGGGTGCTCGACCATCAACGAGTAGGTCAGACCATCGCCGTTGGCGTCGGTAAAGGTACCTGCGGGCAAAGGCCAGGTGATCGATTGCCCCTTCTGCACGGTCTTCGCGGACAGACCACCTGAATAGACAGGGGCGGCATTGACCACGCTCAGCAGCATGTTGGTGGTGCGGCTGCCACCGTTGCCATCGTTGACGGTGACGGCAATGCTGTGGTTGCCCAGCACAGTGGGCGTTCCGCTGAAAGTACGCGTCGCCGCATTGAAGCTGATACCGGCCGGCAGCGCACCCACGCTGTAGGTCAGCACATCACCGTTGGCATCAATGAAAGTACCCGCGGGTATCTGGTAGCTCCATGCCTTGTTGCGACTCGCACTCTGGCTCGGAATGGCAACGGACAGCACCGGCGCCACGTTTGGCGTGGTGACAGTGAACGCCCTGCTGACCGAAGCGCCGGAAGGGTCGGTGGCGGTGATGGTGACCGTCCAGCTGCCCATGGCCCTGGGCACGCCGCTGAGCACGCGGGAACTGGCATTGAAAGCCATCCACGCCGGAAGACCCGTGGCCGTATAGACCAGCGCATCACCATTGGGATCGGTGAAGGCCGGCACGGTGTAGCTCCAGTTGCTGCCCGCGGTTGCGGTCTGGTTAGCAATCGCCGGGGCC
>MKTG01000056.1:9927-10409 GCA_001897615.1 Burkholderiales bacterium 68-10 | reverse complement strand
CGCGCGCGACGGTGCGGGCGCTGTAGTTGGCCTGCAGCAGGTTGGACGCCGTGCCGGTGATCCGCCCGGTGGAGGCATCGATGCTCAGGCCCAGCTCGGAAATGCTCTTCCAGACACTCCCGACCAGGACCTCGGCCGAATACGTCAAGGCGTCGCCATCCGGTTCGCTGAAGGCACCGGTGGGGAGCACGAAATCCACCGCGCCACCATGGACGAGCGCCCTGTTGGGCAAGGCGCCGTTGCTATAGACCGGGGCGGAGTTGGCGAAGGGGACGACATCAATCTTGAAATCGTTGTCCCACACCTGGCCCGCCGCGCCGACCTGGTCACCCTGTGACGCCCACTTTCTGCCGTCATTGGCATCGACGCGCACCATGAAGGAATGCGCACTCGTGCCCGGCGGCACGGTACCTGATATGACACGCGTCACCGGATCGAAATTCATCCATGCGGGCAGCGGCTCTTCTATGACTTCATAGTTC
>MKTG01000056.1:5564-9876 GCA_001897615.1 Burkholderiales bacterium 68-10 | reverse complement strand
AAGCTCAGGGAGACGGCATCGTTCTCGGCATCGACGAACAGGTTTTCCGGTAGCGTGAAGCTGAAGCTGCGACCGATCTTGACGGTCTGGTCATAGAGCGGAACAGAACTGCGCGTTGGAGCGGTGTCCTTCTGAACCTGGAACGTGATCGACATCGTTGCCGTCGATCCGTCGATGTCGCGCGCCCGGATCTGCACCGTGTAGGTGCCCACGTGATTGGTAGAGTGGTTGGGTATGCCGAGAAGCTTGAGCTGGCCGTTCGCAGGATCCAGTTCCAGACGCATCCATCCGCTCTTGGTGGTTCCCTCCGGATGCAACAACTCGTAAGTCATCGCATCGCCTTCCGGGTCATGGAAAAGCGAGGCAACCGGTACCTGAAGGTTCAAGGCCTGGTCGATGCGCAGTTGTTGGGTCGGCAGCGAGCCGATGACCACCGGTGCGCGATTAGCCAGTACCGTGAGCGTGAACGTGGTCGAGGTCGTACCGCCGTCCGGATCGGTGGCGGTGAGCTGGATGGTGAATACTGTTCCATTGGCCACTCCGGCGGGTATGTCGCCATTGAAACGCAGCTTTGGAACGGCCTGCCCCCCCAGGCAGCTGAAACTCAACCAGGACGGAAGTGCCGCGCCACCGGCCAGCGATGCCTGTACATTCAAGCCATCGCCCTGGTCATCGACGAAGACCTGCGACAGGTCCCGTTCCAGCACGAAGCCACGACCACTGGTGACCTCCTGCGCCGGGATGGGCGCAACGACGGACGGAGCGCTGTTGGTCGCCACCACCAGCGTTATGGCCCGCGTCCTGGTGGCGCCCTGCTGGTCCGTCGCCTTGAGCGTCACTGTGTACGTTCCGGCAACCGGGGCTGAAGCGCTCAACCGCAGCACCGACGGATTCGAGGCATCGATGACCAGCCAGCTGGCCGCCGGACTGACGGTGGCAGTGACTGCCAGGCTGTCACCGACGTCGGGGTCGACGAAGTAGTCGTCGGCAAGCAATTCCACTGCCCACGGCTTTCCGGTCTTGACCGGGAAGGTGATGGTCGCGCCCGCCTTGTCTGACGGCACGGTGTTGCCCTGTACGCCCAGGTCGAACTCGACCTGGGCGGTACCGTTGCCATCGCTTGCGGTAAGGCGCAGGCGGAAGCTCTGGTTGTTGGCCACGCTTGAGCCGGCTGTCGCCTGGAACACGGCTTCACCAGTGGCGGAGTCCACGCTGTAGCTGAGCCACGACGGGAGCGCGGCAGTCGCCCCCGCCACGACCTGCGCCGCGGTAACGTTCAGCGGCTTTCCTTCCGGATCCCGGAACAGGTCTGCAAGGCGCACCCGGAACTCGGAGGCGACACCGGTGCGGATGGTCCTGTTGGCAGGCAGACCGATGACTTCCGGCGGCTGGTCGATCACGGTGATCGGCAGTGAATTCTCGCCATACGCACTGCGGGCGACGACATGCGTGCGGTTGCCCGCGGCATCATAGTCGTAGGTCAGTTCGAACATCCGCTGGCCGGTACCCACGTCGTCCTGCAGGACCTGCTGCAGCCGGTTGTGACTGTCATAGACGATCTGCGTGCGCAGGTTGAACGCCTTGCCGCGGCTGTCAGAGACCTGGACGTGCTCAAGGGTACGGTTGCCCGCCTGATCGTAGGCGTAGGTATAGGTACCGCCGCCAGCTTCCTGTATCTGGCGCACCAGGCCGTTGGCGTAGTACGTGGTGGTACGGTTGAGGCCGGAGCTGTTGGATTCGCCAAGCAGCTGGCCGGAGACGGCATCGTAGGTGTAGTCGTAGTCCCTGCCGCTCAGATCGTTGTGGTCGACCAGGCGCCCGAAGTAATCGTAATCCCAGCTCTGTTCGTTGGTGCGCACCGTTTCGCCATCACGGTCCAGCACGTTGGAATGGCTGAGCGCGTAGCGTTCCAGCGCACGGCGCCCCCCAAGGTCATAGGCGTATTCCATGATCACGCCCGTCGGGGTCTGGCTGCGCAGCAGCAGCCCGCGGCTGTCGTAATCGTACTTCTGCGTCTGCCCCATCGCATTGGCGACCTGCAGGCGTTGGCCGTTCTGATTGAGCGTGTAGCTTTCCAGGACTTTCTTTGTCCGTGCGGCACCGTTCGAGGTTGGCAGATAGTCGCCATGGGCCGTGACCCGGTCCAGCCTGTCGTAGTTCTTGAATGTCAGGTAGCCCAACGCATTCTGCACGATCCGTTCGCGCCCGAAGACGTCGTAGGCCTTCAGAGTGACACTGCCGTTGGCGTCGATCACCCGGGTCTGCTTGCCGGAACCGTCGTATTCGTAGCGTGTGACGTTGCCATTGCCATCACGGCTGGCGATCAGGCGCCCCAGCGCATCGTAGGACCAGGTCAGCTCCGGCTGCAGCCACGTCCCCGCCGCATTGTTGGTCACCACCTTCACCAGCGGCTGGACCTGCCTCACCAACTGGTTGCCTTCGTTGTACTCGTAGGTAGTGCGGTAGCCGCGTGGATCCACCAGCGCCAGCACGTTGCCCCAGCGGTCCAGCTGCTTGGACAATGTATTCACCTGGCCGACATCGTCCGAATGCGCGGGAAGCAACATCTGCACCGTACGTCCCAGGCGATCGTTCACATGCCGGGTCACCGCGGTCACGTTGCCGGCACCGACCCGCACGCTGTGGGATTCACGACGCTGGTGGCCGGCCAGGTCGTAGCCATAGTCGCGCCACATGCCGCCTTCGGCATTGCTTCGCACAAGGTTGCCGGCCTGGTCGTACTGGTACTGCGCCTGCAGCGCTGCCCCGGCTGCGTCGTCATCGCCCTTGGCGATGATTTCGCCAAACGCGTTGTAGCGCACTGCCTCGCGCTGATCGGGCGCACTGGCACCATCGCGCTGCGTGCGGCTGGAAAGCTGCCGCCCGGCGCCATCATAGGTGTAGTAGCTGTGTACGACCGTGTCGCGTCCATCATTGCCGGACAGCGCATACCAGCTGTGCACTACCCGGTCGGCGGCGTCGTACTGCAGGTATACGCGCTGACCCTGCGCATCCTGGCTCATGACCGCCCGTCCCTGGCGGTCATGGAAGATCACGCTGACCTGGTCATTGGCCGCATCGGCTACCGGCGTGGCCTGGCCTTCCTGCAGACCATTTGCATAGCGCGTTACCTGTACGGCATTGCCAAAGGCGTCATAGGCCATCGCCGTGCAGGCCGAAACCGACACGTATATCCCCTGGGTGTCCAGGCCAGCAGCCGAGGCCCCCAGCAACTGGTTTTCGGCATTGGTGGAAAGCCGCTGTTGTGCCGCCTCCTGCACCGTCGTCACGCGGCCCAGCGCGTCGTAGGTGGTACGGGTCTTCTGTCCATCCAGATCGGTGGTCACGACCTGCCCTGCAGCGTCGTAGGTCCACTGCGTGGTTACATTGCGCACGCCCTGCGAGCCATCGACGCGCCCGTAATGGCGCACTACGGACTCGCTGGCCTTGCGGCCCAGCGCATCGTAGGCATAGCTCAGCACGCGGTCGTAGCCCACCGCTGCATCCCCCGCCGACGGCAAGGACGGTGGGGCCTTGATCGTCAATCCCGCCTGGACCGTGGCCGAGAGGGCGCGGGCGTATTCACGTACTTCGGTCACCTCGCCCAGGACGCTGTACTGCATCCGGGTCACATACCCTTCCGCATCGACGCTCAGCGTGACCCGACCCAACTCATCGTAGTACTGCCAGGTATGCGCCCATGTCCCGGCAGCCTGGTCCAGCAGTACGGAGGTCCGCGCCAGTTCACCGAAGGCGCTGTAGCTGAACTGCGTGATCGGCGATGCGCTGGCTGTCGATCCATTGGACTGCACATAGCTGATCGTCGACTGCGTGACCTGCAGCTTCAGTCCGCGGGAATCATAGGTCGTGGTCACTACGCGGTCATTGGCTGCATCGGCCACGAGGACCGTGCTGGTCAGTTGCCATGACAGCAGGGGGCCGCCCGGCACGAAGCCTGATATGCCGGCCGTATTGAGCCGGTTGGCGTAGCGACGCAACTGGCTCTGCTCGCCGAACGCATTGTAGGTATAGCCGGTGACATGGCCTTCCGGGTCAACCTCATGCGTCACCCGGCCCATCGTGTCGTAGACCTTGTAGCTGTAGTTTCCGTTGACGTCCTTCTGGACCACGGCCTGATTCAGCGTGTTGTAGGTCACCTCGATGGTGGAAACGGTTCCGGTTGCCTCAAGTTGGCCAGTGGCGGGATTGATCCGCCAGGCATCCGGGAAGATCGTGCGGATCTGGTTACCCCGGTTGTCATACTGGTACTGCGTGATCCGTGGCTGCGCACCGGCGGCATCCTCGGTACGAT
>MKTG01000056.1:1795-5398 GCA_001897615.1 Burkholderiales bacterium 68-10 | reverse complement strand
ACCGCGTCGTACTCGAAGGACTCGGTCGCGCCATTCGCGTCCATGAGCCACGCCACCCGGCCGGCACTGTCGTAGCCGGTGCGGGTGATGCGCAGGCTGCTGGCCGGCTGGCTCGCGACCGCGGCTACGACCGCCGCTTCGGTCGCCGGCGTGCTGGTGGGGATGGTGACCGGGTACTGGCGATGGGCCACGACCCGCCCCAGGGCGTCGTAGCGCTGCTCGGTCACGCCGCCCAGGTTGTCCAGCACGAAGCGCACCGCGCCGTTGGCGTCATAGACCATGCGGGTGGTGCGCTGGTTGGCGGCGGCGTTGCCGTTGGCCGCGACCAGCGCAGCACTCACACCCTCCACCGTCAGCGCCGTGGCCGACGGGATGGTCACGCCATAGACAGTCTCGGCTACGACCCGGCCTGCCGCGTCGTAGCGCCGTTCCTGCACCGTGTAGGCGCCGTTGCCGTCGGCACGCAGGGTGTAGCGTTCGCGGCCAGCCGCATCGTAGACCCACTGCGTGGTGCGCGACGCCCCGGACAACCAGCCGGCCACCGTGCTCGCCGACAAGGTACCGGCACGTACCTGCGGCAATTGCGGCGTGAGCACAGCGGCGTCCACCAGGGTTTCCCGCGAGGCGCGCGCCACCACGCGGCCGGCCGCATCGTAGAACAGCTCGGTCACCGCGCCACGCATGTTCCCGGCCGCATCGCCGACGATGTCGATGATGAAGCGGACACGGCCCGCGGTGTCGTACACCTGATAGGTCTGCAGGTCACGGCTATCGGCGGAGCCGAGCCGGGCAGCGATGTCCTGCTCGGTGGCCGTGCCGTCGGCCAGCTTGGCCAGCAGGGCCGCATCCAGCGTCATCGCTGGCGCGTAGCGGCGATTGCCCACCTCACGGCCAGCCGGATCGGTGAAGTGCTTCTGCAGCGCACCGTAGGCATCGACCGAGAAGCGCAGGCGCCCGGCCGCATCGTAGATCCGATAGAGCCGCAGGTCCTTGTCGTCCACTGCCGTGAGCCGGCTGCTCACGTCGGCCAGCTGAGCCGTACCGGCATTGAGTTTGGTCGTCAGTGCACTGTCCAGCACCAGGGCCGTGGCGTAAGCGCGCGTCCAGGCCACCCGCCCGGCGGCGTCGTAGCCGGTTTCCTCTACGTTGCCCGCCCGATTGATGCTGTAGCGTACCCGTCCGGCCTCGTCCAGCACGCTCCAGCTGACCCGGTCGTCGCCGGAACCGCTGACAGTGACCGTGGCGGTACCGGCCCGCAGCTGGCCGACCAGCGCCGGTGTCAAGTCCACACGATTCACGTGTCCGCGGGTGCGGATCAGGCGTCCGGCACTGTCGTACAGGCTCTGTTCGACCGCACCGGTGAGGTCGATGCTGTAGCGCAGCCGGCCGTCGTTGTCATAGGCCAGGTAGCGCCCGGCATCGGCCGCGCCCTCCACGCGCAGTGCTTCGAGCTGGGCCAGGGAGGTCGCGTCGCCCAGCGAGGCCAGCTGCGCGGACGTCAATGCCTGCCCGGCGCTGCGGGTGGCCACCAGGCGGCCATTGGCGTCATACCAGTTGCGAGTCAACCCGCCCAGCGCATCGACCGCGTACGCCTGCCGGTTGGCTTCATCGTAGTAATAGCGGGTGACCGCTCCGGTTGCATCCGTGCGACGGATGACGTTGTCGTTGCCGTCATAGGCGTAGGACGTGGTCAGGTTGAGCCTGCCAGCTCCCGGGTCGAGCACTTCGGCGGTGCGCCGCCCCAGCGCGTCGTAGACATACTGCGTGACGGTCGCCGCAGCGGTGCCGTAACCTTCTGTCACCGTGACCTGTCGGCCCTGCGCGTCATAGGCGAATACCGTGCGCTGGTTCAGTCCGGCCGGGTCCTGCGCCACCTGTGCCAGCCGCCCTTCCCGGTCGTAGCTGTAGCCGGTCACCCGTCCGCTGGCATCGGTCACCGTCAGCTGGCGCCCCTGCCCGTCGTAGCTATAGCTCGTGGTGCGGTTGAGCTTGCCCGCGCCCGGGTCCTCGATCCGCTGCAGCAACCGCCCCTGCGCGTCGTAGCGGAACTCGACACGGCGACCACTGGCATCGACCGTGGCCATCAGCAGCCCGCGGGTATCGTAAGTGTGGGTTGAGGCCTGGTTCATCGCATCGCTGGTGCTCGTCAACAGGCCATCACGGTCGTAGGTATTGCGTGTGACGACACGGCCGGCGGCGTCGGCCACCGTCAACACCTGGCCATGCCGGTTGTAAGCCGTGGTCACGCGAATGCCTTCGGCCGAGGTCACCGTCATGACCTGCGTGGCCGGGTCATAGGCATAGGTGGTGACCATGCCGCGGGCATCGGTGACCTGAGTGCGCCGGTAGGCATCGTAAGTGGTGCTCACCGTCTCCACCCGGCCCTGCACCGTCCGGGTGACGCTGATCTGCCGCCCCAGGCGGTCGTAGCCATAAGCGGTCGGCGTGCCGCGGCCATCTACCTCGCCGATCACCCGTCCGAAGGCGTCGTAGCTGAACCCCACGTTGCGTACGCTGCCACTGCCCACGCCCTCGGTGCGCTGGATCAGATGGCCGCGACGGTCGTAAACATGGTCCGTGGTCGAGGCCGATGCCGTGCCACTGGCGGCAACGACACGACTCAGGTCGCCGAAGGCGGTGTACGCGTAGGTGGTCATCGCGTTCTCGGCATCGATGACCTGGGCCAGCTGGCCGCGCGCGGTATAGGCATATTGCCGGCGCGTATCCACCGCCGCCGCATAAGCCAGCGTGCTGATGGCATTGGCCGCGCTGGCACGACTGCCTGGCACCGGGATCGTCAGCCGGCCGGTGTAGGCGATCGTGTCGGCGACATCGCCAAAGGCGGTATAGCGGGTCTCGGTCACTTCGCCGCGTGCATTCTGCAGACCGGCCTCATCGGCCACCGCCTTGACGGTGAAGGTCAGCCGGCCGGCGCTGTCGTGGAAGAACCAGGTCTTGTTGCCCGCCGCATCGATGCTCTCGATCCGACGACCGAGTACGTCATAGCTGTGGCGCACGCCGTATTGGGCATAGATCGCATCCAGCTGCGCCTCACTCATGCCCGGCAGCAGCTGCAGCGCCCCTTCACCACTGATCTCGCCGATCAGTTCGCCAAAGGCGTTATAGCGCCGGTGTCCCTCACGTACCTCGCTGGTGCCGTGTGCCGTCTCGGTCTTCACCAGGCGTCCGGCTGCATCGTAGGTATACCGGGTCTGCGTGCCTTCGGCATTGGACTCGACCGACAGTCGCCCCTGGCCGTCATAGAGCCTGCGCACCTGCTGGTATGTGCCAGCCTGCCCACGCAGGCTGGACAGCGTATCGCCCGCGACAGGGGCAACCGCCGTGGCGTAGCGGCGCTCGGCGCGCACGCTCCATGTCTCGTCGATGACGTATTCGGTGAGGTAGCCCTGCGCATCCAGCACGCCGACCAACTGGCCGCGCCCATCGTGGAAGTAGCGGGTGGTCTGGTCCTGGCCCGTCGTGCCAGGACGCAGCTGCACCAGTGTACCCGTCGCACGATATGCAGCCGGCGATGCGCTTGCATAGCGCGTCAGCGACAGGACACGACCGGCCCGGTCGTACTGCGTTTCAGTCAGGTAGCCC
>MKTG01000056.1:751-1754 GCA_001897615.1 Burkholderiales bacterium 68-10 | reverse complement strand
CCCGCCGCATCGGTCGTACGCACCTGCAGCAGCCGGCCTGCACCGTCGTAGGTATAGGTACTGATCGAGCGCTCGGCGCTGCCCTCAAGGCCATCGGTCTGCGTGGCCAACCGGCCGGCGGCGTCATACGTGCGGCCACTGACCCGGTCCAGCGATGCGTTGGCCACGATCCCCAGGCTGTCCACCTGCGTCGGCACCACCTTGCCTGCCACCAGCCAGCTGCCGGTCGTCAGTCGATTGGCATAGTGACGCGTACCCACTACCCGGTCCGCCCCGTCGTAATAGGTCCGGGTCACCGCGCCGGTGGCATCCACCGTGGCTTCCAGGCGCCCCTTTGCATCGTAGAAGAAGTAGCTCCGTCCGCCCGCGGCGTCCTCGCTGGCACGCAACTGACCGCTCGCATCGTAATAGTTCAACTGCGTGCGGGTCTGGTTGCCACCGCCTGCATTGCCCTGCTCCCTGACCGACACCAGGCGCCCGGCCGCATCACGCGTCTGCGTGACCACGCGCCCACCGCCCTCGGTCATTACTACCTGATGGCCCGAATCCAGGTACGCATAGGTCGTCAGCAAGATGCCCGATACGCCGATCTCGCGACTGGCGCTGCTCAGCAACCGACCCAGTCCGTCATAGACGTAGTCGATTTGCTGGCTTCCCGCCAGCGCCGCCCCATCCGCCGTGCGGCTGCCATTGCGCAGCGTGATCTGCTGGCGCAGCGTACCCTGCGCATCGTACGTGTAACGGGTGAGGCTTGCCCCGGAGTCCAGCACGCCGACGCCTGAAGCGTTGACCGTGGCGTACTCCGTGCGCAGGCTCAATCGTCCCCAGGCGTCATAGCCCAGCTCGGTCAGCTGGCTGCTCGCTTTCCTCGCACTGGTCGCCCATGCCTCCAGGCCCGTCAAGTCATGCGTGCCGTTGTAGCTTGCGCCGAGGTATTGCCGCAGGCTGGACTGCTGGCCAATCCCGTCACCACCCGCCGCATATGTGAATTCACTCACCTGCC
>MKTG01000056.1:0-694 GCA_001897615.1 Burkholderiales bacterium 68-10 | reverse complement strand
CCCGGTCCGGGTCCACACCGGTGTATTGGGTCAGGCTCAGCAGTTGGTTACCCGCACTCCAGGTACGGCTGATCGCATTGCCCTGCGCGTCCCACTCCCATGTCACATTGCCCGACGCGTCGTAGGCATAGTCCACCTGCGAGAGCACCGTCGCACCACGCACGGTCCTGACCTGCAGCACGTTGCCCGACGCGTCGTATTGGTAGGTGGTGACGTCCGACTGCCCCGAAATCGCAGGGGCAACCAGGCTGGTCAGCTGCCCCTCGGCATCGAACCCATACACCCACGCCCGGCCCAGACTGTCGCTTACCGTGGTACTGCCCGCTGCATACGCATAAGTGAACGTCTCGCCCACGCCGTCGGCATCGTTGGCGTTCGTATCGCCCCGTGTGACCGTCTTGACCCGGCCATCAGCGTGGTAGGTGAAACTCACAACCGTCCCATCGCCCTGCCTGACCGAAGCCAATCGCAGGCTCGTTCCCTCGTAGGTGTACTGCGTGCGGAACAGCCGCCCGTCGTTCTGCTGGGCATTCGTGCTGTTCCAGGTGTTGTCCGCCGCGTTGCCTGGTGTCAGATCCGTCACCACCCCCACCAGCCGCCCCTGCCCGTCGTACTCATACGCCACCTGGTGGCGCAACACGCCTCCCTCCCGGGTCGCGATACTGTTCAGCCGGCCGGCACCGTCATAGCCGAA